>NZ_JAKSYM010000403.1 GCF_022829545.1 Methylobacterium sp. J-030
CGTGTGTCGGTGGGCAAGTGCGGCGTGATCCGCGCAAACTGCTCGTCCGTCAGCCAGAACTGATCCATCGGCTCCTCCCACGGAAGCCGTGAATCACACCCAAGCCGTCCGCGCCACCATTATGGGTCCGGACGGTAGTTCTGCGCCATCGTAGAAAGCAATATCAGCGGGTGATGACCACCAAATTTTTCGCAATTCTGTATCCGAGATGTCATCCCGCGTGATCGTATCAATAAAAATTCCTAGCTTTTGACGATCGCTCTGGCTTTTCATTGGAGACAAAACTGTGTCAATCATTTCGTCTAAGCTGGACACATCATCTAAAAGATCTTGATAAAATTGCGAAGTGAACTCTCGGAATTCTGCCGGCAACTCCATTTCAGTCGCCCTCCGTCAGAGGATAAGCCGTTCGAACGAAAAATCCGCGTGGCAAACGAGGCCCGTGCCTCAATTCAGCACCAATACTATAAATATCGCGCATGTAAACAACGCCATTATTTGTGCTTTAATCTTCCCGGCCAGCTTATACGGAACGTATTTTTCAATTTACGACGATATATTCTAGGCGCAATTTGATCAAAATCTGTCTTGCCGGACATTTCAAAGATTGTCGCGAATTTTTGCAAGCATTAACCTTAGTGGCTGGGCAGAATAAAACAACCACTGCGCTTTAGATTTATTCCATGCATTTAATATTTCTTCATCGCTAAATTCTTCTCCGACTAAATGGTCTAGATAATTGCGCAGGGATACGCGCTGCTCTTGTGAAAAGGGCCTGATTAAAAATTGGAATACTTCTTTTTCTGTGCCGAATAACCGATCGATGTCTTGGAAGAAGCGCTCAGTCATTTCGTCGAATTCTGGATGAATGGTCATTTTAATCCCCCTCGTTGAAAGGAAAAGCTGATTGTACGCGATAACCTCGAGGTGATCGTGGATCGCGTACGATAAATATAACCACGCCATATGTATTTCTCATATACATAACCTCGTCCTTGGTACTGTATGCTTCACGGCCGGTCCGATAGCCAAATCGTGTCGTAAAATATGCGTTGGGTTCATCGCCGCTCGCTACCTCATCGACTTTCCGTGCGTTAATTTCCAAGGTTCGATTGACGAAATCGTTGGCTGCCTCGAGGGAGTCGAAAGAGCCATCACGATGCAATCCGCCGTGTTCCAACCAGTTTCGCCATCGGCTTTGCCGCACTCGATCCATCATTTCTTCGTCGGATTTGCCGACGTGCAAATCAATCGTATGACCTCAAAGCTTCTCTTCTTCTTCCAGCAGAACATTGTATTGACGGTCGTTTTGATCACTAACGAAGAAAATGCGCGCATCGTCGCCAGCCCCCGGATCGTCACGATTGTCCTCGCTCGTCCACTGGCCTCCATCTGGTTGGCCAGCAGGTACCCGCGGCTGACCGGGATTGTAGGCTCTGACAATGAGGTTGAGACGAAGAAGCTTCAGCTCCACTTTGAGGGCTGCGAGGTGCCACCTCGTTCGCCGAATGGCAATTTCATCAAAGAGCATGGAGCACCCCGCTGGCTGCGCCCGCTCATACTAGGCAAATTATCCTTTTTGTTAAGAATGTTCGTCTTTTGTTCCAATGCGAACTTAATGGTTGCCCTGTCGCGTCCTGCTCCGTCAGATCATGCTAACGGGGCCGGGCATCGCGCCCGGCCCACCCATCACCTCACAACGAGTAGTACTGCACGAACTCGATCGGGTGTGGGGTCATCTCGTAGCGCAGCACCTCGGTCATCTTCAGCTCGATGAACGAATCGATCTGGTCGTCCGAGAACACGCCGCCCTCCTTGAGGAAGGCCCGGTCCTTGTCGAGGCTCGCCAGCGCCTCGCGCAAGCTACCGCACACGGTCGGGATCTTCTTCAGCTCCCGCGGCGGCAACTCGTAGAGGTCCTTGTCCATGGCCGGGCCCGGGTCGATCTTGTTGCGGATGCCGTCGAGGCCGGCCATCAGCAGCGCCGAGAAGGCGAGATAGGGGTTCGCCATCGGGTCGGGGAAGCGGACCTCGACGCGCTTGGCCTTCGGGCTCTTGGTCCACGGGATGCGGCAGGAGGCCGAGCGGTTGCGGGCCGAGTAGGCGAGCAGCACCGGCGCCTCGTAGCCCGGCACTAGGCGCTTGTACGAGTTGGTCGACGGGTTGGTGAAGGCGTTAAGTGCCTTGGCGTGCCGGATGATGCCGCCGATGTACCAGAGGCATTCCTGAGAGAGGCCAGCATACTTGTCGCCGGCGAAGACCGGCTGGCCGTCCTTCCAGATCGACTGGTGGACGTGCATCCCCGAGCCGTTGTCGCCGTAGACGGGCTTCGGCATGAACGTCGCCGACTTGCCGTAGCTCTGCGCGACGTTGTGGATGCAGTACTTGTAGATCTGCATGTGGTCGGCGAGCAGGGTCAGCGTGTCGAACTTCATGCCGAGCTCGTGCTGGGCCGAGGCCACCTCGTGATGGTGCTTCTCGACCTTCACGCCCATGGACTGCATGGCGGCCAGCATCTCGCCGCGCATGTCCTGCGCCGAATCCTGCGGCGGGACCGGGAAGTATCCGCCCTTGGTCTGGACCCGGTGGCCGAGGTTGCCGCCCTCGTAGTCGGTGAAACCGTTCGACGGCAGCTCGGTCGAATCGAGTTCGAAGCCGGTGCGGTAGGGGTCGGCGGCGAACTTCACGTCGTCGAACACGAAGAACTCGGCCTCGGGGCCGACATAGATCGTGTCGCCGATGCCGGTCTGCTGCAGGTAGGCCTCGGCGCGCTTGGCGGTGCCGCGGGGGTCGCGGCCGTAGGGCTCGCCGGTGGCCGGCTCCAGCACGTCGCAGACGATCGAGAGCGTCGCGGCGGAGAAGAACGGGTCGAGGGTCGCGGTCGCCGGATCCGGCATCAGCAGCATGTCGGACTCGTTGATCGCCTTCCAGCCGGCGATTGAGGAGCCGTCGAACATCGTGCCCTCGTCGAAGATCTCCTCGTCGATGAGCGACACGTCGAACGTGACGTGCTGCCACTTGCCGCGCGGGTCGGTGAACCGGAAGTCCACGTAGCGCACGTCGTTGTCCCGGATCGTCTTCAGCACCTCGGCCGCAGTGGTCATCGTGGGCATCCTCCAGGAATCGCTCGAAAAACGCGCTGCTGGCGCGCCCGCTCTCAGGCGGGGCGCGCCAGCAGCGGCGCTTGATATCCGTCGCGGGCGCGCGTTGCCACCCGCAGGGCGCCGGAATCGGCGGGGTGGAGGGACGATCGGGCGTCGACGACATGCCGCTCTCGGATCCGTGATCGCAGAAAACTGCTGCGGAGGCGGTGATTCAATCGGGTGGCGGCTCTGCTGGCACACTCCATGCACAGGCGGCACCGGCCGTCTGAGAGGCGGCAAGCCGTTCGCGTCGCCCAGGGGTCCCCGGGTCGCGCATCGATACGGACGAGAGAACCGGAATGACCAAATATAAGCTCGAGTACATATGGCTCGACGGGTACACGCCGACCCCGAATCTCCGCGGTAAGACGCAGATCAAGGAATTCGACACCTTCCCGACGCTCGAACAGCTCCCGATGTGGGGCTTCGACGGCTCGTCCACGAAGCAGGCCGAGGGTGGCAGCTCCGACTGCATGCTGAAGCCCGTGCGCCACTTCCCCGATCCGGCTCGCAAGAACGGCGTGCTGGTGATGTGTGAAGTGATGATGCCGGACGGCACCACTCCGCACGAGTCCAACAAGCGCGCCACCATTCTGGATGATTCCGGCGCGTGGTTCGGCTTCGAGCAGGAGTACTTCCTGTACAAGGACGGCCGCCCGCTCGGCTTCCCAGCTGCCGGCTACCCGGCGCCGCAGGGCCCGTACTACACCGGCGTCGGCTACTCGAACGTCGGCGACGTCGCGCGCAAGATCGTCGAGGAGCACCTCGATCTCTGCCTCGAGGCCGGCATCAACCACGAGGGCATCAACGCCGAGGTGGCCAAGGGCCAGTGGGAATTCCAGATCTTCGGCAAAGGCTCCAAGAAGGCCGCCGACGAGATGTGGATGGCCCGCTACCTCCTGCAGCGCCTCTGCGAAAAGTACGGCATCGACGTCGAATACCATTGCAAGCCGCTCGGCGACACCGACTGGAACGGCTCGGGCATGCACTGCAACTTCTCGACCGCGTTCATGCGCGAGCACGGTGGGAAGGCCTATTTCGAGAAGCTCATGGAGGCGTTCAAGAACGCCCGCGAGGACCACATTGCAGTCTACGGCCCGGACAACCACATGCGGCTGACCGGCAAGCACGAGACCGCCTCGATCCACGAATTCTCGTACGGCTTGGCCGACCGCGGCGCCTCGATCCGCGTGCCGCACTCCTTCGTCAACAACGGCTACAAAGGCTACCTGGAGGACCGCCGTCCCAACTCGCAGGGCGACCCCTACCAGATCGCCTCGCAGGTGCTGAAGACGATCGCTTCCGTACCGACCGAGGCCGCTGCAGCCGCGTAGGACGCGCAGACCACCGACGGATCAATGGAGCCGGGCCCTGCTGGGTCCGGCTTCGCTGTTTCTGTGTCGAACGGATCTGGACCGACTCCGGAACGATATCGCCGCGGCTCCTCGATCCCGCTACTCAGGATCGACGGGGGGGCTCGTCTTCGCGGATGGCGGCCTCGTGGTACCATGCGCTGCCCCCGAAATTCGGCACCGGCGCAGGCTTCGGCGCGAGGGCGGTCCGAGGCGTCGGCCGGGCGCGTCGGAACGCGGACAGATCATAGATCTTGGCGGTCTCGCGCGGGTCCATCACGGCCATCGCACATCCTCCTGCATCGGGTCACAGCGGCCGATCGCGTCGACCGTTCCCCGTGCATGTGGGATGCGGATCCCGGCTCACCATGGCGGCATGCGCCGTTGCCGGACATTCGTGCAGAGCGAAAACTTAGGCAGGACCGACGGATGTTATCGGCTCGCCGGGAGCGGGAAGGATCAGATCGCGTCGGTGCCGGTCTCGCCGGTGCGGATGCGGATCGCCTCCTCGATAGTCGACACGAAGATCTTGCCGTCGCCGATACGGCCGGTCTGGGCCGACTTGCGGATCGCCTCGACGGCGCCCTCGACCAACGCGTCCGAGAGCACGATCTCGAGCTTCACCTTCGGCAGGAAGTCGACCACGTATTCGGCGCCGCGATAGAGTTCCGTGTGACCCTTCTGGCGGCCGAAACCCTTCGCCTCGATCACCGTGATGCCCTGGAGGCCGACCTCCTGGAGCGCCTCCTTCACCTCGTCGAGCTTGAAAGGCTTGATGATCGCTTCGATCTTCTTCATGCCGCCCGGGCCCGCGCTAGGATGTCGGAGGATTCTAACATCCCCATGACGCGTCCGCCACGCCGATTTGAGGGCGCGTCCGGCCAGACTGCTCAATCTCTGTGCTTCGCCCGCACATCGTGCGAGCGTTTTATGAATTTGTGACGTTTTTTTCAGCACGCCTGATCGGCACGCGGGCAAAGAGGAGGCTACGATGCGGTTGCTGACGGTCGCGGCCATGCGAGCAGTCGATGCCGCGGCGATCGCCGGTGGGATGCCGGGCCGCACGCTGATGACGGCGGCCGGAGCCGCGGTGGCGGCCCGAGCTCGGGCACGGCTGCCGGCGGGCGGTCGCACCCTCGTCCTGTGCGGCCCGGGCAACAATGGCGGCGACGGCTTCGTCGCTGCGCGCCTATTGGCGGAGGATGGTTATGCGGTCGACGTGCGACTGCTCGGTGATCGCGCGACGCTCGCCGGCGACGCTGCGCTGGCGGCCGAAGCCTGGACCGGGCCGGTCGGACCGGCCTCGTCCAAGGAGCCGCGCGCTTGCGACCTCGTGATCGATGCCCTGTTCGGGGCGGGTCTTTCGCGCGACCTCGACGGTGAGGCCCGCGCGCTGGTGGAGGCTGTGAACGCGGATGCGTGCCCTGTCCTTGCCATCGACGTTCCGAGCGGCCTCGACGGCGACACCGGCGCCGTCCGCGGTGCGGCGATCCGGGCGACCGAGACCGTGACCTTCGTGACGCTGAAGCCCGGCCATCTCCTGGAGCCGGGGCGAAGCCTGTGTGGCCAGCTGAGCGTGGCGGATATCGGAAGCGGGCCGGCGGCGTTGGAATCAGGCTTGGCCGTTTGCGGGGCGCCCCTCTACCGGAACGGTCCTGACCTCTGGGCGAGAGGATTTCCCCGGCTCACCAGGGCCAGCCATAAATATACCCGCGGCCACGCTCTGGTGCTGTCGGGCCCCGCCACGAAGACCGGCGCCGCGCGGCTCGCCGCCCGGGGTGCGCTGCGAGTCGGGGCGGGCCTCGTGACGGTCGCCTCGCCGACCGGCGCGCTGGCGGAGAACGCAGCGCACCTCACGGCGATCATGCTGCGCCCCTGCGAGACCGCTGACGACCTCGACGACCTGCTCACCGATGAGCGCCTGAACGTGGTGCTCGCCGGCCCGGGGCTCGGCACCGGCGAGCCCACGCGGGAGCGCGTCGCGGTGGCGGCCTCAGCGGGACGGTGCCTCGTCCTCGACGCCGACGCGCTGACGAGCTTTTCCGGGCAGGCGCGGCTCCTCGCCGCGCATCTGGAGGATGGCGCGGCACGGGCCGTGCTCACGCCGCATGCCGGCGAGTTCGCGCGTCTGTTCGACGGCACGGGGGCGATGGCGGAGGGGGCCGACAAGCTCGCCCGGGCGCGCGCCGCGGCCGCTCTGACCGGCGCCGTCGTGGTCTACAAGGGTGCCGACACCGTGATCGCCGGCCCGGACGGGCGGGCTGCGATCAACGATCACGGCAGCCCCTATCTGGGCACCGCCGGGTCGGGCGACGTCTTGGGCGGTCTGATCGCCGGCCTGCTGGCGCAGGGCATGGAGCCCTTCGAGGCCGCCGCCGCCGGGGTCTGGCTCCACGGGGATGCCGGCCTGCGCCACGGTCCCGGTCTGATCGCCGAGGATATCCCGGAGCTGATGCCCGCGGTGCTCGGTGGCCTCGCCGAAGCGGCGCTTACGTGACCTCGAACATCGTCCAGAGGCCGGTGTCGAACCGCTCCAGCACCGTGGCGCTGATCAGCCAGCGGCCGGGATTGTCGGCGAGGAAGCCGATCCGGGCGGTTCTGCCTTCCAGCAACTGGAACGTGTCGAGCCAGTAGGGCTCCCAACCGTCGTCGAGGGGGTGGAGCAGGCGGAAGCAGTGCCCGTGCAGGTGGAGCGCCTGCGGGAAGGCGGTCTCGTTGCGCAGGGCCAGCACCACCACCTGACCCCGCTTCACCGAGAAGATCGGTGAGAGGCCGGTGGTGCCGCTGACGCCGTTGATCGACCAGATCTTCTGCGGGTCGCCGGTATAGACGGGATCTGGGTTGGCCCCGTCCTTCTTGTCCTTGGGCACGAAGGCCCCGCCGGTGATCACCAGGTCGCGGCGCAGGGCATTCTGGAGCTTGATCTCGGCCGGCAGGCGCTTGTTCTCGCCGATCGGGGCGATCGGCGGTCGCGTCTCGGTGATCTTGGGCCCCTTTGTGGTGACGCTCGCCAGGATCAGCCCCTTGCCGATCAGCGCGTGGATCCCGCAGGTGGCGCCCTCCTCCTCCGGCAGGTCGACCATCAGGTCGTAGCGGGTGCCGGGCGGGAAGGGCAGGGTGGCCCGCAGCGGCTCGAACGTGTCGGTGGGCTGCCCGTCGACCGCCGCCACGTAGACCTTCACGCCCTCGAACTTGATCCGCGTCGCCCGGGCGTTGCAGGCATTGCCCAGGCGCAGGCGGACCCGGGAAGCTGGGCGGGCCTCGAAGGTGTCGGGCACCGGCTTGCCGTTGACGGTGACGAGATTGCCGAGCCGTCCATTGGCGGCGGCCAGCGGCACCTGCCCGAATGGCATGAGCGTGCCGTCGTCGAGGAGCCGCCAGTCCTGCAGGACCACGGCGACATCCGCATCGACGGGCGGCGGGTTCGCCTCCTCGACGACCAGCATCCCGGCGAGGCCGCGGCCCGAGGGCTCGCCGGCGCCGCCGACCACCAGGGGGCGGATCAGGTAGGACCCGGCATCGGGCGGCGTGAACGCGTAGAGGAAGTCGCCGCCCGGGGGGATCGGCGCCTGGGTCACGCCGCCGACGCCATCCATGGCGTTGACGATGCGCACCCCGTGCCAGTGCAGCGACAGGGGCTTGTCGGTCCGGTTCTCGACCTTCAGCCGCACCGGCTGTCCGAACTTCACCCGGATCGTGGGGGGCAGCGCCTTGCCGTCGAAGCACCAGACCGGCGTCTCCGGTGCGGGCTCGGGCCGGAACCACGTCTTGCCGGGGGCCGCCGGCAGGGCGGCGGGTTCCGCTTGCCCTGGGGCGGGCGTCGCGGGTGCGGAGGTCTGGCCTCGCCCGGCTGCGGGCACGAGCCCGAAGGCGGTCGCGGTCGCCAGGAGGGTCCTGCGCGACGGCGTGCCGGCGCTCAAATCGGCCGGCGGCACGGGGCGGGATGGCGGCATGAAATCTCGGCTGCGGCTCGCGACGGGCCCGCTCCATAGCGGTGTGGCGGCCCCGGCGCCACAGGACAAGTTTTTTGCTGCAGCCCCGCCGGCCCATGCTATAGGGCGCGCTTCCGGCGGCCGGCGATGCGCCGGATGTCGGCGCGCGCGGGCGTGGCGGAACTGGTAGACGCGCTGGATTTAGGTTCCAGTGTCGCAAGACGTGGGGGTTCGAGCCCCTCCGCCCGCACCAGGACGTCTCTGAGGGTGCGGTCCCAGGCGGACCGCCCCGGCTCCGTTCCCGACATCTTGAGCATCCCGGACCGCACGAGCACGCCGTACGAGTCCGGCCCGGCCGGCGATCACAGGTTTTTGGAAGAGCGACGACGACGATGCAGGTGACCGAGATCAACGCCCAGGGTCTGAAGCGCGAGTTTCAGGTTCTGCTGGCCGCCCAGGAACTCGAGGAGCGCCTGACCTCCGAGCTGTCCGGCATGAAGGACAAGGTACAGCTGAAGGGCTTCCGCCCCGGCAAGGTGCCGGTCGCGCACCTGCGCAAGGTCTACGGCCGCTCCGTGATGGCCGAGGTGGTGCAGAACGCCGTCAACGAGGCCAACCGCAAGATCGTGAGCGACAACGGCCTCAAGCTCGCCCTGGAGCCGCAGGTCGAGTTCCCGAGCGATCAGGCCGAGGTCGAGAAGGCGCTCGACGCCAAGGGCGACCTCGCCTTCAAGGTGGCGCTTGAGGTGATGCCGAGCTTCGAGCTCGCCGACCTCTCGGATGTCAGCCTGACCAAGCAGGTCGCCAAGCCCTCCGACACGGAGGTGGACGAGGCGCTGGAGCGCATGGCCGGCCAGGGCCGCCCCTTCGCCGAGCGCGAGGAGGGCGCCGATGCCCAGAGCGGCGACCGCGTCACCATCGACTTCGTCGGCCGGATCGACGGCGAGGAGTTCCAGGGCGGCAAGGGCGAGGGCATCGATCTGGAACTGGGCTCCGGCTCGTTCATCCCGGGCTTCGAGGACCAGCTCGTCGGCGCCAAGGTCGGCGACAAGCCCCTCGTGAAGGTGACCTTCCCGGCCGAGTACGGGGCCGAGCAGCTCGCCGGCAAGGATGCCGAGTTCGACGTGACGGTCACGAAGATCCAGGCCCCGGGCGAGGCCAAGGTCGACGACGCGTTCGCCAAGTCGATGGGCATGGAGTCGCTGGAGAAGCTCCGTGAGGCCGTGTCCGAGGCGATCGGCCGGGACTACGAGACGGCTTCGCGCCGCCGCCTCAAGAAGGCCCTCCTCGACGCCCTCGACACGAAGTACGCCTTCGAGCTGCCCCCCTCCCTGGTGGCGCAGGAATTCGCCGCGGTGTGGGCCCAGGTCGAGCAGGACCTCAAGACCCGGGGCAAGAGCTTCGAGGACGAGGACACCACCGAGGAGAAGGCCCAGGCCGAGTACCGCAAGATCGCCGAGCGCCGGGTCCGCCTCGGTCTCGTGCTTGCGCAGGTCGGCGAGAGCGCCGATATCAAGGTCTCGGATGACGAGGTGAACCAGGCCCTCATCGCCCGGGTCCGGCAGTTCCCGGGCCAGGAGCAGCAGGTCTGGGACTTCTACCGGAAGAATGCGCAGGCGCTCGCCGAACTCCGCGCGCCCCTGTTCGAGGAAAAGGTGGTTGACCACGTTCTCGGGCAGGTGAAACTCGTCGAGGAGCCCGTCTCGAAAGAGGCGCTTTTCGCAGACGATGATGACGAAGACACGACCGGCGGGAAGCCGGCAGACAAGGCCGAGGCCGCGGACGAGAAGACCGACGCCAAGGCCGACTGAGCCCCGCCCTGTCCGAGGACGGCGGGCAAGGATTAGGCGATGGTTAAGCATCGCCGGTGTTCGCTGACATGTCCGGGGCTGCCCTGATTCGCGGCAGCCCCGGACCTCACTCTGGGCAGGATGAGATGAGAGATCCGATCGACGTCTACAACAACGCGCTCGTGCCGATGGTCGTCGAGCAATCGAGCCGCGGCGAGCGCGCCTTCGACATCTACTCCCGCCTGCTGCGCGAGCGGATCATCTTCCTGACCGGGCCCGTGGAGGATTACGGCGCGTCGCTGATCGTGGCGCAGCTGCTGTTCCTCGAGGCGGAGAACCCGAAGAAGGAAATCTCCTTCTACATCAATTCCCCCGGCGGCGTGGTCACCTCCGGCCTGTCGATCTACGACACGATGCAGTTCATCCGCTGCCCGGTGACGACGCTCTGCGTCGGCCAAGCCGCCTCGATGGGCTCGCTGCTGCTGACCGCCGGCGAGCCCGGCCACCGCTTCGCCCTGCCGAACGCCCGGATCATGGTCCACCAGCCGTCGGGCGGCTTCCAGGGCCAGGCGACCGACATCCTGATCCATGCCCGCGAGATCGAGGCGCTGAAGCGGCGTCTGAACGAGATTTACGTGAAGCACACCGGCCGCGAGTACGATGCGATCCACACGGCGCTGGAGCGCGACAACTTCATGACCGCCGACGCGGCCAAGGAGTTCGGGCTCATCGACGAGGTGATCGAGAAGCGCCCCGAGCCGGCCGCCGCCTGAACGAGACGCTTCGCCAGAGAGCCGCGGCGCGGCCTTGATCCCGCCGCGGCAGCGTGTTTGCATCCGAGATCGGGCCCTTCGGTCAAAGACGCGCAGCACACTGTTTCTTTAAACGGGCCCCCTACATTCATGCGATGCGCGTCCGCCCCTAGCCGGCAGCGGACGCGAGGAATCGGAGACCGATATGAGCAAGACTGGCGGCAACGACTCGAAGAGCACGCTGTATTGCTCGTTCTGCGGCAAGAGCCAGCACGAGGTCCGCAAGCTGATCGCCGGTCCGACGGTGTTCATCTGTGACGAGTGCGTCGAGCTGTGCATGGACATCATCCGCGAGGAGTCGAAATCCTCGCTGGTGAAGAGCCGCGACGGGGTGCCGACCCCGAAGGAGATCCGCCGCGTCCTCGACGACTACGTCATCGGCCAGGACTTCGCCAAGAAGGTCCTCTCGGTCGCGGTCCACAACCACTACAAGCGGCTCGCCCACGCGACGAAGCACAACGACGTCGAGCTGGCCAAGTCCAACATCATGCTGATCGGGCCGACCGGCTCGGGCAAGACGCTGCTCGCGCAGACGCTGGCCCGGATCCTCGACGTGCCGTTCACCATGGCGGACGCCACGACCCTCACCGAGGCCGGCTATGTCGGTGAGGACGTCGAGAACATCATCCTCAAGCTGCTCCAGGCCTCGGACTACAACGTCGAGCGGGCCCAGCGCGGCATCGTCTACATCGACGAGATCGACAAGATCTCCCGCAAGTCCGACAACCCGTCGATCACCCGCGACGTGTCGGGCGAGGGCGTGCAGCAGGCGCTCCTGAAGATCATGGAGGGCACGGTCGCCTCCGTTCCACCCCAGGGCGGCCGGAAGCACCCGCAGCAGGAATTCCTGCAGGTCGACACCACCAACATCCTGTTCATCTGCGGCGGCGCCTTCGCGGGGCTGGAGCGGATCATCTCGCAGCGCGGCAAGGGCACCTCGATCGGCTTCGGCGCGACCGTGCAGGCCCCCGACGACCGCCGCACCGGCGAGATCTTCCGCTCGGTCGAGCCCGAGGATCTGCTGAAGTTCGGCCTCATCCCGGAGTTCGTCGGCCGCCTGCCGGTCCTGGCGACGCTTGAGGATCTCGACGAGGCCGCCCTCAAGAAGATCCTGCAGGAGCCCAAGAACGCCCTGGTCAAGCAGTACCAGCGGCTGTTCGAGATGGAGAACGTCGACCTGACGTTCCAGGACGAGGCCCTGTCGCTCGTCGCCCGCAAGGCGATCGAGCGCAAGACGGGTGCCCGCGGCCTGCGCTCCATTTTGGAGACGATCCTGCTCGACACGATGTACGACCTGCCGGGCCTTGAGTCCGTGGAGCAGGTCGTGATCGGTCCCGAGGTGGTCGAGGGCAAGTCGCGCCCGCTCTACATCCACGGTGACCGCAATAAGGACGCACCCGCCAGCGTCAGCGCGTAAGCGCTTGGTAGGGTTGCATTAAGCGCCCGGCTCCGGCCGGGTGCGCTGCGGGGACCGCCTTGAAAACGCGTTCCCCCGCAGCCACTTCAGGCTCAGCGCGGTGGCCGCACGCTCCTTTCGAGGTCCGGTCCGCGTTACCAGCCGCAAAGTCCACGAAATTCCCGACCCTCGCGGCCCGGTCGGCCCCCTGGCTGTCGGCGCGCTCCCTGTATGGAGGAGCCGACCCTGGGCGTCCCTGAGAGGAAGTCAGCATGTCACAGTCGAAATCGCGCCAGCCGGTGGTCCCGGGTTCGACGGGCTCCTACGCCGTCCTGCCCCTGCGCGACATCGTCGTCTTCCCGCATATGATCGTGCCCTTGTTCGTCGGCCGCGAGAAGTCGATCCGTGCCCTTGAGGAAGCTGTCCGCACCGATCGCCATATCCTGCTCGCCACGCAGATCAACGCGGGCGACGACGACCCGGCCACCGACGCGATCTACAAGATCGGCACCCTCGCGTCCGTGCTCCAGCTCCTGAAGCTGCCTGACGGCACCGTGAAGGTGCTGGTCGAGGGCGTCGGCCGTGCGAAGGTAACGGGCTTCACTCGTTCGGACGAGTATTATGAGGCGACCGCCGAAGCCCTGCACGACGAGCTAGGCGATCAGGTCGAGGCTGAGGCGCTCGCGCGCTCGGTGCTCTCGGAGTTCGAGAACTACGTCAAGCTCAACAAGAAGATATCGCCCGAGGTCGTCTCCGCCGTGACCCAGATCGACGAGCCGTCCAAGCTCGCCGATACGATCGGCTCGCACCTGCTCGTCAAGATCTCCGACAAGCAGGGCATCCTGGAGACCCCCACGGTGGCGCAGCGCCTGGAGCGCGTGCTGTCGCTGATGGAGAGCGAGATCTCCGTGCTCCAGGTCGAGAAGCGCATCCGGACCCGCGTCAAGCGGCAGATGGAGAAGACCCAGCGCGAGTACTACCTGAATGAGCAGATGAAGGCGATCCAGAAGGAGCTGGGCGACTCCGAGGATGGCCGCGATGAGCTGGCCGAGCTCGAAGAGAAGATCGAGAAGACCAAGTTCACCAAAGAAGCCCGCGACAAGGCCACCGCCGAGCTGAAGAAGCTGCGGCAGATGTCACCGATGTCGGCGGAGGCGACTGTCGTGCGCAACTACCTCGACTGGATGCTCGGCATCCCGTGGGGCAAGCGCTCGAAGATGAAGAAGGACCTGCTCGGTGCCCAGGCCCTGCTCGATGACGATCATTTCGGTCTCGAGAAGGTCAAGGAGCGGATTGTCGAGTACCTCGCCGTGCAGCAGCGGGCGAACAAGCTCACCGGCCCGATCCTGTGCCTCGTCGGCCCCCCCGGCGTCGGTAAGACCTCGCTCGGCAAGTCGATCGCCAAGGCGACGGGCCGTGAATTCGTGCGCATGTCGCTCGGCGGCGTGCGGGACGAGGCCGAGATCCGCGGTCACCGCCGGACCTATATCGGCTCGATGCCCGGCAAGATCGTGCAGTCGATGCGCAAGGCTAAGACCTCCAACCCGCTCATCCTGCTCGACGAGATCGACAAGATGGGCATGGACTTCCGCGGCGATCCGTCGGCGGCGCTCCTCGAGGTGCTCGACCCTGAGCAGAACAGCACCTTCAACGACCATTACCTGGAGGTGGATTACGACCTCTCGAACGTGATGTTCGTGACCACGGCCAACACCCTCAACATCCCGGGCCCGCTCATGGACCGGATGGAGGTGATCCGCATCGCCGGGTACACCGAGGAGGAGAAGGTCGAGATCGCGCGCAAGCACCTGATCCCGAACGCCCTGAAGAAGCACGGCCTCGGGACGCACGAGTGGTCGATCGACGATGACGGCCTGATGATGCTGGTCCGCCGCTACACGCGGGAGGCGGGCGTGCGCAACCTGGAGCGCGAGTTGTCCAACCTGATCCGCAAGGCGGTGAAGGAGATCCTGATCACCAAGACCAAGGTGGTCGCGGTGACCGTGGAGACCCTGCCGGTCTTCCTCGGGCCACCGAAGTTCCGCTACGGCGAGATCGATGCGGACGATCAGGTCGGTGTGGTGACGGGTCTGGCCTGGACCGAGGTCGGCGGCGAGCTGCTGACGATCGAGGGCGTCATGATGCCCGGCAAGGGCAAGATGACAGTCACCGGCAACCTGAAGGATGTGATGAAGGAGTCGATCTCGGCGGCGGCGAGCTACGTCCGCTCGCGGGCGATCGACTTCGGCATCGAGCCGCCGCTGTTCGACCGGCGCGACATCCACGTCCACGTTCCGGAGGGGGCGACCCCGAAGGACGGTCCGTCGGCCGGCATCGCCATGGCCACTGCGATCATCTCGACGCTGACCGGGATCCCGGTCCGTCGCGACATCGCGATGACCGGCGAGGTGACGCTCCGCGGCCGGATCCTGCCGATCGGCGGCCTGAAGGAGAAGCTGCTCGCAGCGCTTCGCGGCGGCATCAAGACGGTGCTGATCCCCGAGGAGAACGCCAAGGACATCGCCGAGGTGCCCGACAGCGTGAAGAACGGGCTTGAGATCATCCCCGTCTCGCGGATGGATCAGGTGCTGGAGAAGGCGCTGGTCCGTCAGCCGGTGCCGATCGAGTGGGAGGAGCCGCTGCCCGTGGCCAAGCCCAACCGGACCGAGGAGGACGGCGCCGCCTTCGTGGCGCACTGAGTGCCGAGAGCGTGACATGCGACGAGCCCCCGGAGCGTGAGCCTCCGGGGGCTTTTTTGTCGTGCGCTTGACACTCCGGGTTACGGAACTGGGGCTGCTCGAACAGTCCCTGTGCGCGAGATCTTTCAGCGAGCCTGGACGCGGGATGACGCCGCCAAGGGTTCGGCGGCGATCGACGGTCTGATCCCGCATGGCGGGTGGCGTTCAAGCGGACCGGTGCTGAGCTTCGTCCTCAGGCTCTGATCGATCGCTCGGCTCGATCAAACCGCGGGATAAGGGTGTCCTCATTCGTGACAGCGCAAGTGGTAAATGATTTGCTAATCTCTTCGGAACGCGCGTTGGCCGCGCGGTCAGGAGGGTGTCGGCTGTGCGTGAGGACGATCGGCAGGAGATGACTGATCCACTTTGGTACGATCGGGTTGAGCCCGACGTGCCGCCCGGGCTCATGTTGAATGCGGTGGCCTACCTGGTGCTGCTGGTGATAGCCGGCATCCGGATCGCTATCAGCGTCTATTGGCTTCCGGATTCGTTCTGGTGCCGGGTCTCCCGTCGCCTTGCGCGGCATCGTGCTGCGGGACATTAGTCCTTTCGAACGCAGCGGCATGTGGCCGCTTGCAGCTTACCTCCTTTCGGGGCTCGGCGGCAGGAGAAGCGGTGACGGCCGACCGCGCTCAACAGGCCATCGCTGTCCCGCCCGTCGCCGAACGGGCTGCGGGCGTCATGATACCGGGCGACTTCCGGCGGCTCGATGAACGACATGCGAACCGTCGCCGACGGGGGGACGTTTCGAGGCATCTGAGTGAAGAGATGCCGATCGCCAAATCAAAGCGTTGTTGGGCGAAGCCGCAGGCAATCGGTGTGGGGCATGGTGGGCGGTGAGGGACTCGAACCCCCGACCCTCTCCGTGTAAAGGAGACGCTCTACCAACTGAGCTAACCGCCCCCGCGTGGACCGTTACGGCATGGCGCCGGTTCGGCGCAAGCTCCGTCCCTGGAGCCGTGCCCGATTACGTCGCAACCGAGCATGGCTTCAGGGGATTCAGACGCGGCGCTCGACATCCCCGACCGCCTTGCGACAGCCCCGAGCGACGCTCCTGCGCCCACACCGCTTTTCCGGACGGCGCTCCTCGAGTGAGCCCGGATCACGCCGATCGACCCGACCCGCATCTGCAACCGGTCGATCGGTATGTCGTGGTGAGGACCGCGTGTCCTAATTGCGACGGTCGCCCTCGAGGCGCCGAAGATCGGCCTCGACCATGAGCCCGCACAGCGCGCGAAGATCCGTGGTTGGACGCCAGCCAAGGATCTCCTCCGCCTTGCCGTAGTCGCCGATCAACGCATCGACCTCCGCGGGTCGAAAGAACGAGGGATCGACCTCGACGACCCGTCTGCCGCCCTCACGGGTTACGGCGAACTCGTCGAGCCCCGAGGAAGACCACTCCAGGTCGATGCCGACCGTGGCGAACGAGAGCGTCACGAAATCCCGCACCGAGGTCGTCCTGTTCGTGGCAAGGACGAACGTATCCGGCTTCTCGGCTTGCAGCATCAGCCGCATACCCTCCACATAATCCTTGGCGTAACCCCAATCCCTCAGCGCGTTCAAATTCCCGAGGCGGAGGACCTCCGCGGATCCACTTGCGATCCGCGCTACGCTGCGCGTGATTTTACGCGTTACGAATTCCTCTCCCCTCAATGGAGACTCGTGATTGAATAATATGCCGGAGGCCGCGTAAATACCGTATGACTCGCGATAATTGACAGTCATCCAATGTGCAAAGAGCTTTGATACCCCGTAGGGGCTTCGCGGGTAGAACGGCGTCGTCTCGTTCTGCGGCACCGCCTGAACCAAGCCAAACATCTCGGCCGAGGACGCTTGGTAATACCGTGTCGGCGCTTTCTGCTCCCGGATTCCCTCCAGGAAGGTCAGCGGCCCGATGCCGGTGATTTGAGCCGTCGTAAATGGCTGATCGAACGACACTTGGACATGCGTCTGCGCTGCAAGGTTATAGATCTCGTCGGGCGCAGTTCGATCGAGCAAACGGAGGGTCGACCCGAAGTCGGTCATATCGTGCTGAACGAGCGCGAGATTCGGATGGTCGAGTATACCGAGCTCCGTGATGCGCCAGAAGTTTGCCGCGCTGGATCTGCGATAGGTCGCGTAGACCTTGTATCCGCGGTGAAGCAGATTCTGTGCGAGGTACGCACCGTCCTGTCCGGTCACACCTGTGATAAGCGCCGTCCTCATGCTCAAGCATCCTCGCTTATCAAGTCACGTTGGTGATCGGCCCATTTTTCCTCGACGTATCGAGCAAATGTCTCGCGGAACGCCTTGGTCGAAAAGGTCTCGGCATGCGCGCGAATCTTCTGACGGTCGTATTGGGCATCGACAGCTTCGAACCGCGCGATCGCGTCGATCAGCGACGCTGTCGTCTGCTCGTGAAAGTGTAGCCCTGTGACGCCATCGATCACAGTCTCGCGCCCCCCGCCACGGCTGAACGCAATGACAGGCGTCCCGCAAGCCTGCGCCTCAACTGGAGCGATACCGAAATCCTCCTCCGATGCGAAGATAAACGCTCTGCATCGTTGGAGATAACTTCGAAGCACATCGTTGGGTTGGTAGCCTAAAATCTCAATGTTTGGCGTTGCGATCGACTTTACATAGCGATATTTCGGGCCGTCGCCGATCACGACCAATTTCTTGTCGGGCATTTTGGTGAACGCCTCGACGATCAGATGCATCTGCTTATACGGTACCATCCGCGATGCGGTCACATAGAAGTTCTCGCGCGGGGCATTTCCGAGACTGTAACGATCGATGTCGACATTGGGATAGATGACCGTCGAGTCGCGGCGGTATGTTTTACGAATACGCCCAGCAATGTATTTTGAGCACGCCACATAATGATCGACGCAGTTAGACGTTCGTTGATCCCAAATCCGAATCTTGTGCAGAAAATATCGCGCCAGCGCGCTTCGAACGGGACCGAATCCCGATCCTTCGATGTATTGGTGTTGTAAATCCCAAGCATAACGCATGGGCGTATAGCAGTAACAAATATGCAGTTGTCGTCGTGTCGTGATCACGCCTTTTGCCACGGCATGGCAGTTGGAGATAATAAGATCGTATTGCCTCAGATCGTGCTGCTCGATCGCGAGTGGCATCAGGGGCAGCATGTAGGTGTAATATTTGTTAGACAGCGGAATGCGTTGCAGAAAAGATGTGATGATGCGTCGTCCGTCGAAATGAGTGCGATTTTGATCAGATAAAAAATTTATGAGGCAGAATATATCAGCATCCGGAAAGAGAGATGCCATTTCCGCGAGGACTTTGTCCGAGCCGGCATAGGTCGTAAGCCATTCATGAACCAGAGCAACCTTCATTCGTGTTCCACCATCCGCCAATTACCATTGGCCCAACCAGCCGGAGACTTCGCCGCCGGGAGTGTAAACGCTTTCCGGCCGGCTACAGCAAGGCATGTGCCAGTACAAGTTTTAGACGACGAAATTCTGACTTCGCTCGAAAAATTAGCTGATTCGAACTTGTATCAGCAAGAGCGTATTGGTCGGTACCGTCTCAGCAGCGCGCTCGCCACGACATGGTGAAGCGCAGGTCGCCGCCTTTGGATAAGCAGCGAGTGAGTCTTTGCCAATTTCGGTCCGTTGCGACAAGGCCAGGGTAACGGGCGCCGGACGGCGTACGCCACCGCTCATGTTTCGAGTCCCGCCACGGCTTCGTGCAACCGCTCCAGCAGGATGGTCGGACGGGCCACAGCGTCCAAACCACTCAGCAAAGGTAACTGTGGATCGGTGGCCCGAAATCGACTTCGGCGAACCCGCAATGCGGGCGTTCGCTCGGGCGAACCGGTGCCCACCTGGGTGAGAGGCGCACCCGTCGCGCCTCTGGACTGGGCGGCGCCGGTGCTCATCCGCGCATCAGGTCGGCATAGGCCTGTGCTGTCGTCTTCCATGAAAATTGTTTGATCCTCTGCCTGCCTGCGGCGATCAACTCACCCCTGAGCTGCCCGGTGCGGCGCAGGGTCTCGATATGCTGGATCCAGGTATTTGGATCGTCCGGCGCGGCCATCAGCGCGGCATCTCCGCAGACCTCCGGCATGCTCGCTCGATCCGAAGAAATGACGGGACAGCCCCATGCCATGGCTTCGACGATCGGTAGCCCGAATCCTTCCGTCCAGGACGGGAACAGCAAGCACAGCGCACGCTCGAACAGGAAAGCGAGATCGTTATCGTCGATCCGCCCCGTGAACAGGACGTTCTCAGCACCCGTGAGCGCGTCATCGGAATAGATCCTGGCGGATCCGCCGACCACGATGACGTCGATACCCGCCCCGCCGAGCGTCGGGGCGATGTCCATGACGAGCCGCAGGTTCTTGTGCGGGGCCCGGGAGCCGAGGGCCACCACGAAGGGGCGCTCCGGACCGCCCGGCCGGTCGCTCACGATTGCCGGGGCGGACTGAGCAAGATGGGGGTTCCATTCCAGCGCGTGCTCGTGGCCGTTGGGCAGCACGGTGATTTGCGAGGCTTTCAACGGGAGATGACTCGCGATCTGCATTGCCGACGCAGATGAGACGCTGGTTATCCGCGCCGAGCTGCGGGCTACGATCGTTTGCAGCAAGCGATAATAAAGACGGAAGGAACCGCTGTAGCTCTCAGGCCTGATAAAGACGTTTGCATCGTGAATGCAGACGACTTGTTTAGCCTTGATCGCCGGAGCCGTGTTGCACAGGTTCAATAGATCCCCGCGCCACCGGGTGGGGAGGGCAAGCTGTTCCCAGGCGTGCCCACGGAAGCGACCGAATTGTACGAGGGGCATCCGCGCTAGGTGCGGGTCGACGGCGCGATCCGGTGCAAGGAGCGGCGCCGAGAGGGTCCGCGCGCTCAGGATATCGTTGAGGTGGCGAGAAACGTTCCAGGCGTATCTCTGAACCCCGGTGAGATCCTGCGTGAGAAAGCGTCCGTTCACGGCGAACCCTGTTGTCGGTTCCATCACACTGTTCCTGGGGTTTCAGGGTCTGCCCCTGTACGGGGAGTCGAGGCCCGAATGAAATGCGTAGTGTCGACCACGCTAACAGCTCGCCTCGACCCTTGGCGGCGAGGCCCTTGGGCAGGCTGGTCCGCGACCAGCCGGTCAGGTCAGATCCACCGGCTCATGCCGTAGTGCTCTCCGTCGACGAGAAGTCGCAGATCCCGGCGCTCACCCGAACGCAGGACCCGTTGCCGATGAAGCCGGGTCAGCCCATGACGCGCACCCACGACTACAAGCGCCACGGCACCACGACCCTGTTTGCCGCCCTAGACGTCCTGGAGGGCAAGGTGATCGGCCGCTGCATACCGCGCCCGCGGGCCGAGTTTGACGGCTGGCGCCGGATGGTCGTCCGAGCGAATTGCATCGCCTGCCCGATCGTCGTGTCCGACCGGTCGCGTTCGCCGCGACACCCGGCGGCGTTGCTTCGGATGCGAGCCGTCATCCACCCAGGTTTCCGATCACCGAAATGGACTCCCCTGCGTCGAGCCTCAGGGATTGACGAAAAGCCACAGGGTGATTGCCGCGAACCCGCTCACGGCCATCTCACGGGTTCCGTTCGCGGATAGCGGATCGCCTGTCGGTGGCCCGATCGGATCGAGCGCCTGCTCGGCACCTTAAAAAGGTGGCGGTGCGTCGCAACCTGGACCTGCCATGGCCCTCACGCGCGACCTCCTTGCGATCCGGACGATCTACCAAGAACCGGCGGTGGTGGATTTCCCGCTCGGTCAAGAGATCCTCGCGCGCTTCCCCGATGCCGAACGCATTACCGTGCCTTCGCATTGGAACATCCCGGATCTGCACGGGAATGCCGGATCGGTCGAGGACTGGGTGCGGATCAAGCGCTCAACCCTGGTGCTCGGCGTGAAGAAGGGTCTGTCCATGCGGCCGAACGGTCGGAGCGCACACTTCATCGCGCCCTCGACGTCCAATGGCTGCGCGATGGCCTGCGCCTATTGTTACGTACCGCGCCGCAAGGGCTTCGCCAACCCCATCTCCCTGTTCGTGAATATCGAGCAGGCCTGCGCGGCGATCGGCCGGCATGCGGGCCGCCAGGGACGTCTGCCCGAGCCGGATCTGATCGACCCGGCCCTCTGGGTCTATGACATCGGGGAGAACGGCGACCTCTCGGTGGATGCCGCCGTCAGCAGCGGCGTCGAGAGCCTGATCGCGCTGTTCCGCGGCCTGCCGAACGCCAAGGCGTCCTTCGCCACAAAGACCGTGAACCGCGCCCTGCTTGGCTACGATCCCCAGGGCAAGACGCGGATCCGCTTTTCTCTCATGCCCGCCGGCATCGCCCGGGTGGTCGACGTGCGCACCGCCCCGATGCCGGAGCGGATCGCTGCCATCAACGACTTCGTGGCGGCCGGTTACGAGGTCCACGCCAACTTCTCGCCGGTGATCCTTCACGAGGGGTGGGAGGCCGAATGGCGCGCGCTCTTCGCCGAGATCGACGACACCCTCTCGGACGCCGCCAAGGCGCAACTCAAATGCGAGATCATCATGTTGACCCACAACGCGGATCTGCACGCGGTCAATCTGGGCTGGCATCCCCGTGCCGAGGAATTGCTGTGGCGGCCGGACATCCAGGAGGTCAAGGTGTCGGAGGGCGGGGGCACGAACCTGCGCTATCGGACCGGCTGGAAGGGCCAGTGGCTCGCCCGCTTCAAGGCACTGCTCGCCGAGACGCTGCCTTACTGCACCGTGCGCTACGCGTTCTGAACGCCCGGCTGTCGCCGGCGTCGGAATGCCGTTGGAAAGGGACGCGATCATGTCGACGCACGACGCCTTCATCGGCGAGGCCGTTGCCCTCGCCGCCGAGAATGTCGCGACCGGAGGCGCACCCTACGGGGCCGTGATCGTGCGCGACGGCGCCGTCCTGGTCCGGGCGGCCAACACCGTCCATGCGACCAACGACCCGACCGCCCATGCCGAAATGGTGGCTCTGCGCGAGGCGAGCCGGGTCCTGGGACGCCGCGACCTGTCCGACTGCGTGATGTATGCGAGCGGGCGCCCTTGCCCCATGTGCCACGCCGCGATGCGCCTCGCGGGCTTCACGCGCGGCTACTTCGCGTTCTCGGCGGAAGAGGCCGAACAGCACGGCGCCGGCAGCGCGGCGATCTACGCCGAGCTCTGCCAGCCCCTCGACGCGCAGCCGATGCGGCTCAGCCAGATCCGGCCGGCGGCGGAATCGCCCTACGCCGCGTGGCGGGCGCGACGGGACGCGCGACGCCTCAGTGAGTCCAGGGGGCGGTCCGGTTGAACTTGAAGTTATCCGAATAGGACAGGCCCTTGCGAGCGGCGGGCTTGGCCGGCTGTTCGACACGGTAGGCGATGCCCTCGCGCTTGGCGTAGGCCACCGCCTCTTCCTCCGTGTCGAATTCCAGCCGGACCTGCTGCAGCATGTCGGAGGACCCATACCAACCCATGAGCGGATCGACCTCGCGCGGGCTCGTCCGGTCGAACTCAAGGATCCACTGCTGGGTCCGGGCGAGGCCGGATTGCGTGGCATCCCGGGACGGACGGAAGATGCGGGCACTCGCCATCTGACGCGACAGGCTCCTGATCAATGGTCGGGGCGATAGGATTCGAACCTACGACCCCCTGGTCCCAAACCAGGTGCGCTACCAGACTGCGCCACACCCCGACACCCCGTGAGGGGCTCCGATTCCTACCGTTTTGCCTGTCCGGCCGCAAGGCGAATGCCGACGCAGGGGGGGCGGTGTCGGATCCTGACCCTGCAAATGACCGGAACCCCGTGATGTAAAGTGTGTCCTCGCCGGTTTCAAAACGCATGCGTGTCTATCGCGTTGAAAACCGGCACAATTGCGAGGTCATTGCTGCATAACATCGATATACTGGCACTGGGTTCGTATATTTTGGTGGTCGAACGAGCCTGATCACCTATGCGCTCAAAACGGTCGGCCGGACTGATCTTGCGACGGCGTTCGGAATCACCTACCCAAGACTCGAAGTCGCTGCACAAACGGGCTCGGGTCGGTCAAAGGCTGCGGCGTTTGAACATGTATGGCCTGAAGTCGGACAAAACGACCCTGCACCCTTGAAGCTAAGTTCAATGGCTCGTCATGCCCATGCCAGCGGTGCGTGCTCGAGTCGGCGAAGATTGGACACGGTTCGACCGCCGGCGGACGCTGACCACATCGCAACGGTATCTTACGATTCTTGGCGGAGCATCGGGCACGGCGGGTGGACGCGCGATGACCGTTCGGGACCAAGAGATATCTGTTCGGCTTCGCCCGGGCCTGGGTGAGGGCGCCGGCCTCGCCCGCGCGCTCGTTCGGCGGGACCAACTCGAGGCCATGCGCGGCAGCGTCCTGTCGGCGATTCCCGTCAACATGCTGCTCGGGCTGGCGAGCACGCTGGTGGCGTATCGGAGTGGGCACGGTGAGGTCGGGGTCGTCTGGTTCGCGCTCTCCACGATCGCCAACCTGCTCCGCATCGGCCTGTGCCGCGCGCCCTGTCTCGGGCTAGCTCTGACGCCGGACACGACGCCGGACATGGCCGCTGCGGCCGCGCGATCGATCGACCGGCACCTGCGGGCCTGCATCGCGGCGGCGTTCCTGTCCGGCTTGGTCTGGTCCTGCCAGCCGCTGCTCTGCGAGAGCTACACCTCGGCGCAGACGCTGTTCTACCTCACGATCACCTGCGGCATCACCGCCGGCGCGGTGACGCATGGCACCGCGTATGCGCGGATCCCGCTGGCCTTCATCCTGCCGCCGCTGCTTTCGGTCACCGTCAGCCTCGTCGCAGCTGGCGATTTCGACAGGAACTGCCTCGCGGCCTGCGTGCTGCTCTACCTCCTGGCCCTGACGCACACGGCCTTCCGGAGCGAGGCTGGGTTCCGAGAGGCGAGCCGCCTGAAGTACGAGGCGACAGCGCTGGCGAGATCGCGCGCGGAGGCCCATGCGCGCGTGAGCGCCCTGGCGGACGAGATGCGCCGACGCGCCACGCACGACGACCTGACCGGCCTGCTCAATCGGGGTGGCTTCATTCAGCAGGCTGAGGAACGCCTTCGGGCCGGACCGATCAGTCTGCTGCTGCTCGATCTCGACGGGTTCAAGCGCGTCAACGACGTCTACGGCCACAAGGCCGGCGATCGGGTTCTTATCGAGGTTGCCCGGCGCATCGGCGCCGAGCTGCCGGACGATGGCCTCGCGGCACGGCTCGGGGGCGACGAGTTCGCGGTGCTGTACGATCCCGCCGTGTCCGGCATCCCCCACGACCGGCTCGCGGCGCGCCTCGTGGTCGCGGTCGCGCAACCCCTCGACGGGTTCGATGCCGGCCGGCTCGGGGTGAGCATCGGCGTGCATTCGGGCGCGGAACCGAGCCTGACGGAGATGCTGAGCTGCGCCGACGCGGCTCTGTACGCCGCGAAGGCGGCCGGCCGGAACCATTTCCGGATGTTCGATACGGGCCTGCGGGAGCGCTTGCAGATCCGCCGCGATCTGGAGCGCGACCTCTCGACCGCCCTCGCCGAGGCCGCCCTGGAGGTGTGGTTCCAGCCGATCTACGCCATGGACGCGGAGACGCTGGTGGGGCTCGAGGCGCTGGTGCGCTGGCAGCATCCGCGGCTCGGCTGGATCGCGCCGCCCGACCTGGTCGCCACAGCGGCGACGGCGGGGCTGACCGAATCGCTGCTGCGCTACATCCTCGAGCAGGTCTGCGCGATGATGCAGATCCTGCGCGGCCGGGGGCTCGGCACGGTCCGCGTCGCCATGAACGTCTCCCCCAAGGAAATGGCACAGGTGCCGGTGGACGAGATCGTCATCGAGCGACTGCAGAACCTCGACTTGCCGCCAGCGATGCTGGAGATCGAGATCACGGAGGAGACGGCGCTCGATATAGGCGCCGTCCAGGGCAAGCTGCAGGCGCTGTCACGCGCGGGCATCCGGGTGGCCCTCGACGACTTCGGCATCGGTTACTCCTCGCTCTCGTCCCTGCGCCAACTCCGGGCCGACCGGATCAAGATCGATCGGAGCTTCGTGACGGGCCTCAACGCCTCGGACGACAAGCGCGGTCTGGTCCTCGCGGTCCTCGGTCTGGGGCGCCTGCTCGGGCTGGAAGTCGTGGCCGAGGGGGTCGAGTCCGACGACGACCTGCGCACCCTGCAGACGATGGGCTGCCCGTTCCTCCAGGGTTATCATCTCGGTCGACCGATGACGGTGCCTGTCCTCGAGGCGAGCCTGTTCGCGAACCGCACCGCGGCGGCCTGACGAGAGCGGCGGATCTCTGCCTCGTTGACGGGGATGTGAGCGCCACCGCGCGAACCCTTCACCGGGATACGCATTACCATGGGCCTGCGCGAACCGGTTTGGCTTGGGTCGCCGGAACCTGCACCGTCTCGGCTGACGGTGACCGGCACGCCCCTGAAATCCGTCCCCCCGCGTCGTCGCGGCGCGGCGACCGCTTCCCATGTTCACGCCGTGGGCGGTCGTGAAAGCCGAATTCCGGTCATCACCTTTGGAAAACGTCCGTTTTATCACGTTCGATGTTTCGGAGGTTGTTGCTTATCCAAACCCGTGCGACATGGTGGTCGCTCAAATAATCATGGATATTGTCATGTGCGCAGCGCGAAAGCGCCACGCCGTCCGCTGGATCGCTGCCGGTTGGGCTGCCTGGGTCGCCCCTGCATGCGCCGAGATGCGCATCGAGGCGGCCAAGATCACGGGCGGCGATCTCTGGATCATCGGGTATGCCGATGACCCGGATGTCGAGATCACGCTCGACGGCCGGTTTCCGCAGCGGACGGACAGCAACGGTTATTTCGAGTTCCGCGTCGTCTATCACCCGGCGACCTGCATCGCGACGCTTCAGACGCCGAAGCAGTCCCGCAGCGTCGTGGTCGGCGGCTGCGGGCAGCAGGGACCGCAGGCGCCCGGCCTCGTCGGGCCACCCGGGCCGCAGGGCCTCCGGGGCGAGACGGGGCCCCGAGGTGAGATCGGCCCGGCCGGGGAGCGGGGCGCGCCGGGTCCGTCCGGCCCGGCGGGTGTTGCGGGCGTGCAGGGTGTCCCGGGCGAACCCGGTCCGCGTGGTCCGGCCGGCGAAGCTGGAACCGCTGGTGAGACCGGTCCGGCGGGTCCCGTGGGTCCTCCGGGTCCGCGCGGCGCCCAGGCGTCGGCGGGTGCGCCCGGGCCTGCCGGTCCGGCCGCGAGGGCCGCGCTCCCGGGTGCCGCACAGAAGGCGGCGCCGGCCACCCGGCGACCGCCGATCAAGCCGCATCCGGACCGGGAGCCGCCGCCGCCGGACTCCGCACCCGAGGTCGAGCCGGGCGGTGGCGTGACGTCCGAGGATCGATACTGAGTTCGGCCCGGCCGGCCACAGGCCGCCGGAGCCCGTGAGGCCGGATCCGTGAGCCGGTCAGATCCGGTAGTGATCCCGATACCAGCGAACGAACCGCTCTACGCCGACCTCGATCGGCGTGCTCGGCGCGTAACCGACCGCCGCGGCGAGATCCTCGACATCCGCGTAGGTGGCAGGCACGTCGCCCGGCTGCATCGGCAGGAGTGCCTTGCGCGCCGTGCGGCCGAGGCACGTCTCCAGGATCTCGATCAGGCGCAGCAGTTCGACCGGCTGATGGGTGCCGATGTTGTAGAGCCGGTAGGGGGCGCTGCTGGTTCCGGGATCGGGCGCGTCCGAGTTCCAGGTGGGATTGCCCCGTGCGGGCGCCCCGGCGAGGCGCACGACGCCTTCAACCACATCGTCGATATAGGTGAAATCCCGCCGCATCCGCCCCTGACCGAACACCTGGATCGGCTCCCCCGCCAGGATCGCCCGGGTGAACAGGAACAGCGCCATGTCGGGCCGGCCCCAGGGCCCGTAGACGGTGAAGAAGCGCAGGCCGGTGCACGGGAGGCCGTAGAGGTGGCTGTAGCTGTGGGCGAAGAGTTCGTTCGCCTTCTTGGTCGCCGCGTAGAGGCTGACCGGATGATCGACGTTCTGGTGGACGGAGAACGGCATCTGCGTCACCGCGCCGTAGACCGAACTCGACGAGGCATAGATCAGGTGGCCCACATCCGCGCGCCGGCAACCTTCCAGCACGTTGAGGAAGCCGTCGATGTTGCTTCTCACGTAGGCGTGCGGGTTCTCGATCGAGTGGCGCACCCCCGCCTGCGCGGCGAGGTGGATGACCGTGTCGAAGGCATGCTCCCGGAAGACGGCTTCCGTGGCCGCCCGGTCGGCCAGATCGATTTTTCGGAAGGTGAACGCGTCGAAGGGCCGGAGCGCGGCGAGGCGGCTCTCCTTGAGCGCGACATCATAATAGTCGTTCAGATTGTCGAGCCCGACGACGACGCACCCTGCCTCCAGGCAGCGTTTCGCCACGTGATAGCCGATGAACCCGGCCGCCCCGGTCACCAGGACATATTTCATGGCGCGCTCCGAGGCTGCGGCACGACCCGGATGACGGCGTCGCGACGGCGAGTGGTTGTAGCCTATCCGGCTCAGCCCACCGGCCGCAACGCGTCGCCGCGGGCGATCGCCCCGCCGGCGATCACCTCCGCGTAGACGCCGAGGTCGCGGTGGCCGAGCCGTGCGTCGAGGGTCCAGGGGATGTCGCAGTCGCGGATGCCGCTCGTCGGATCGACGTTGGTGGCCGCGCAGCGCACCGTCCTCTTGATAATCTTCAGCCGCAGCCCGCTCGGCGCCTCGATCACCCGGCCGACCATCTCCAGCTCGGCGAAGGGTGCAAACCCCTCGACCAGCAGGTTGCCGCGGAAGCGCAGCGGATCCACGGGGACGCCGAGGTAATCCTCCACCGCCGCCACGCTCGCCCGGTTGATCAGCGACACGTAGCCGGTCGGCGAGTCCGTGAAGCGGTGCTGCGGCGGGGCGGCGAGCACCTTCGGCGCACCGCGCAGGCTCTCGGGGACGTACTGCCGCATCAGATCGGCCAGGCCGTCCCGCCCGGCCTCGGTGTCGAGGCGGAAGGTCTGCGTGTCGCCGAAGCCCTCGACGGTCAGCGTCGCCGTGGCGTCGTCGTAGCGGGTGCGCAGGCGGGCCAGCGCCTCGTCGCGCATCAGCATCAGGTACTTGGTCTTCGGCTGATGCCGATACGCGATCGGGTTGAAGCCGGACGGCCCGTTCTCGATGGCGTAGAGCCGGTCGCCGGGGAAGAACCCGCTGGTCTCGAGCTCCGCCCGCTCCACGGGCTCGGGGCTCAGGCCCTTCACCGGATAGCGATAGAGGGCGCTGATGTGAATCGATGCGGTCATGCGCGCAGCGTGTCCCTGAAATGATCCGTGACGCAAGGGCCTGGCCGGCCCTTGTGGTGCGCATTTGCAACACCACATCGGGAGGACCGGCGGCCACCATGGCGCCGGGGCTCTCGTGCGGCGGATAGCCGGAGGGCGACGTTTCGGTGGCGCCGCGCCTCTCGTCGGGCGGCGGATGCCGGTACGGGAGGGTTGTGCATGAACTTTGAAAAATACACCGAACGCGCCCGCGGCTTCGTGCAGGCGGCGCAGAACCTCGCGATGCGCGAGGGACATCCCCAGCTTCAGCCCGGCCACCTGCTGAAGGTCCTGCTCGACGATCCGGAGGGCCTGTGCGCCGGCCTGATCGACCGCGCGGGCGGCCAGTCGCGCGTGGCGCTCGCTCAGACCGAGCAGTGGCTCGCCAAGCAGCCGAAGGTTTCCGGCAACGCGGCCGCCCCGCAGGCGACGCGCGAGCTGATGCGCCTGTTCGACACCGCCGAGAAGGCCGCCGAGAAGGCGGGCGATTCCTATGTCACGGTCGAGCGTCTGCTCCTCGCCCTCGCGGTGGAGAAGGATTCCGAGGCCGGACGTGCGCTCCAGGCGGCGGGCGTCACCCCTGCCTCGCTGAACGCTGCGATCAACGCGCTCCGCAAGGGCCGCACCGCCGACAACGCCTCGGCGGAGAACGCCTACGACGCGCTCAAGAAGTATGCCCGTGACCTCACCGAGGCCGCCCGGGACGGCAAGCTCGACCCGGTGATCGGCCGCGACGAGGAAATCCGCCGGACCATCCAGGTCCTGTCCCGGCGCACGAAGAACAACCCGGTCCTGATCGGTGAGCCCGGTGTCGGCAAGACCGCGATCGTGGAGGGTCTGGCCCTGCGCATCGTCAACGGCGACGTGCCGGAATCCCTGCGCGACAAGAGCCTGCTCGCCCTCGACATGGGCGCGCTGATCGCGGGCGCGAAGTATCGCGGCGAGTTCGAGGAGCGGCTGAAGGGCGTGCTCTCCGAGGTCACCGCAGCTGAGGGCGGCATCATCCTGTTCATCGACGAGATGCACACGCTGGTCGGCGCCGGGAAGGCGGACGGGGCGATGGATGCCTCCAACCTCCTGAAGCCCGCGCTCGCCCGCGGCGAGCTGCACTGCGTCGGCGCGACAACCCTCGACGAGTATCGCAAGCACGTCGAGAAGGATGCGGCCTTGGCCCGGCGGTTCCAGCCGGTCTTCGTGTCGGAGCCGACCGTGGAGGATACGGTCTCGATCCTGCGCGGCCTGAAGGAGAAGTACGAGCAGCACCACGGGGTGCGCATCCAGGACTCCGCCCTGGTGGCGGCCGCGACGCTGTCGAACCGCTACATCACCGACCGCTTCCTGCCCGACAAGGCGATCGACCTCGTGGACGAGGCCGGCTCGCGCCTGCGCATGCAGGTCGATTCGAAGCCGGAGGAACTCGACAACATCGACCGCGAGATCGTGCGGCTGAAGATCGAGGCCGAGGCGCTTAAAAAAGAGAGCGATTCCGCCTCCCGCGACCGGCTGGTCCGACTGGAGAAGGAACTCGGCGATCTCGAAGAGCGCTCGGCGGCGATCACCGCGCGGTGGAAGGCCGAGAAGGACAAGCTCGGCACGGCTGCCGGCCTCAAGAAGAAGCTCGACGAGGCCCGCAACGACCTGGCCGCAGCCCAGCGCCAGGGCCAGTACCAGCGCGCGGGCGAACTCGCCTACGGGGTGATCCCCGGCTTGGAGAAGCAGCTCGCCGAAATCGAGGCCAAGTCGGAGAACGGCCGCGACGCGATGATGGAGGAGGCGGTCACGCCCGCCCACGTCGCCGGCGTCGTCTCCCGCTGGACCGGCGTGCCGGTCGACAAGATGCTGGAGGGCGAGCGCGAGAAGCTGCTAGCCATGGAGGAGGCGCTGGCCAAGCGCGTCGTCGGCCAGCGCGAGGCGGTGGAGGCGGTCTCGACCGCGGTCCGCCGGGCCCGCGCGGGCTTGCAGGATCCGAACCGGCCGATCGGCTCGTTCATGTTCCTCGGCCCGACCGGCGTCGGCAAGACGGAGCTGACCAAGGCGCTCGCCGGCTTCCTGTTCGACGACGACACGGCGCTCGTGCGCATCGACATGTCCGAGTACATGGAGAAGCACGCGGTCGCCCGCCTGATCGGCGCGCCTCCGGGCTATGTCGGCTACGAGGAGGGCGGCGCGCTGACCGAAGCCGTACGGCGCCGGCCCTATCAGGTCGTGCTGTTCGACGAGGTCGAGAAGGCGCATCCGGACGTCTTCAACGTGCTGCTGCAGGTTCTTGACGACGGGCGGCTTACGGACGGGCAGGGGCGGACGGTCGACTTCCGCAACACGCTCCTGATCATGACCTCGAATCTCGGGGCCGAGTATCTGGTGAACCAGCCCGCGGGCCAGGACACCGAGGCGGTCCGCGACGAGGTGATGGGCGTGGTGCGCAGCCACTTCCGGCCGGAATTCCTGAACCGGGTCGACGAGATCATCCTGTTCCACCGCCTCGCGCGGTCGGAGATGGGGGCGATCGTGGAGATCCAGCTCGGCCGCCTGCAGAAGCTGCTGGACGATCGCAAGATCACCCTGGCAGTCGACGAGGAGGCCAAGAACTGGCTCGCCGACAAGGGCTACGACCCGGCCTATGGGGCGCGGCCGCTGAAGCGGGTGATCCAGAAGAACGTCCAGGATCCGCTGGCCGAGCTGGTGCTCTCCGGCAAGATCCACGACGGCGAGACCGTGCCGGTCACCGTCGGCCCGATGGGTCTGATGATCGGCGACGTCACGGTCGGCGCTGAGCGCCGCCCGGTTCACGCCACGCTGAACTGATCGTTTTGGCCGGGGCGGCCGGCGTAAGAGCGCTCTCCACCGAAGTGGACACCAGTTCGGCGCACGAGAGCGTGTCACACCAAAGGCTCAGAGACGTGTGCGATGGCAACGCGATCGGGCACGTCTCTAAGAGCCTGTTTGACCGGATGTCCCGGGTTTCCGAAGGGTTTGACCCAGCCCTTTCAATGTGTTGGGCTAAGATCCAAGCTATGGCGTCGACCCGGTCTGTACGGCCCTTTTCCCGGGCGCATGGAGCGCCAGCGGAATGCGACCCGGGAGACCCAGCACGAGACTTCGCGAAGCGTCGATCTGGACCGACCTGAGCCGCTGGCGCGGCGTTTCTTGTGCTGGATCCCGGATCAGGTACCGCTTCGCTCCACCTGTCCGGGAAAGGGGCGCGCGCTGTGGCGTGGGGTCGCCGACGTCGCCCGGCACTCAGCCCAACACCTTGAAAGGGCTAAGGTTTGCCCTTTGGCCGGTGCTCAGGGCCACGGTACACGACAGCACGCTATGGCAGATTGATCGGGTGATCCCACCCGACTCCCTTGTATCTGGAACGCGACCTGCGGTGATGATGAGATTAAGCCTCATCTTGAGGTGACCGCGAAGCGAGCCTCGAATAAGGGCCTCAGGGGTCGCAGTGGCCTCCGGAGGGCTTCTATAAAGGCCTGCGATTCGCTCCGGCGCCTCACGATGAGGGGATCGGATGGGATGGCCGGCTTGCGGCTTCGCAGTCTCGTGTCGTGCACCGGGGCTCAGGGCAGAGCCCTGAGAAGGTCGTTCACCAGGGCAATACCCTAGACCCGCGAAACGTCGAGACCCAGCCCCTTTCAAGCTGCGCCCGACATGCTCTCGGGTAACGTTTTTTCATATCGATCACGGACCGAGGGCGCCCTGTGCGTTGCTACCGTCTTCGCGCGCGCAGCCATACACTCCAGAGTGACGCCACCTCACCGAGATCGCGTTCCCCTGGGTCGCTTCGCTCGCGATGACGGTGAGCGGTGGCAGCCAAGTCGAGCGTAAAACACCTTGAAGGGCTGGGTCTCAACCCATCGAAACCGCGACGTGATCCGTCCACGCGATCGGGAGTGGGGCCGAAACCCAATGATGCGCTAGGCGCGCCTTATGGCTTGCGCCAGATCGGCCGCCTGTCCGCGATCCCGGCAGAGCAGCCAGAGGTCGTCGTGCGATGAAAGCTCGGCATCGAACAGGTCGATCAGGGCGGTAGGCGGCGGCGCCAAATCGGGCCAGTGGAACAGGCCAAAACCGAGAGCCTCGAGGAGTGGCAGGATCGGGGCCAGATCCCAGAGCATGTTGCTCGTCAGCGTCGCGTCGAGGCGGCCGGTCGCCAGCAGGGCTGCATCCGAGATCGAGCCGCCCTCGCTCCAGGGGAACCAGCCCCTGCCGTAATCGAGGGTGTAGCGCTGCGCCGAGACGGCCAGCCAGCCGACATGCCCGGTGCGCGTGGCGGGACGCTCCAGCGGCCGCAGCGGCTCGGTCGGGCGTCCGCCGAGGGTTGGCGCCCAGAGGGCGCGGCCTTCGCAGGCGGCCAGCAGAATGCCGCGCGCCGCCTCCGGGCGGCCGATGCGGGCGGGGCCGGCGCGGTCCTCGTTCCAGACCGGCAGAGTCATCACGCCGATGCGCGGCCAGCCCGACCGGCAGGCCGCGACCATCACGCCCCAGCCGGTGAGGCCGCCCGCGAAGGGTCGGGTCCCGTCGATCGGGTCGGCCACGAAGGTCCAGGCGTCCCGGGCGAGCAAAGCCCCAGCGGCGGCGTGGCCCAGGCCTTCGGCCGTCTCCTCCTCGATCAGGTCGGGGCCGAGTCGTTCGTGCAGCAGACGGCTGACGGCGAGATCGGCCTCGGTCAGAGCCTGGCTCAGGTCCGAGCCCTTGTTGGTCATGGCGAGACCGCCCGCCCGCATCCGAAGGGCGAGGGGCGCTGCCTCGTCGACGAAGGCCAGCATCCGGGCGAGGACATCCTGTGCCGCGGCATCGGGCAGAACAGTCATGGGGCAAACAGCTCGGGATTCCGAAGCATCAGCGCCTGGACGAGCACCAGGGTCTTGAGGTCGGGGAGCCGGCCCGAACGGGCGGCCACAGCCAGCTCCGCGAGCGGGATCTCGACGGGCAGCACCTGCTCGCCCTCCGCGTGTAGGCCGCCGCCGGGCCCGACCTTGTCGGCCTGTGCGTAGGGGGCGAGGTAGAGCCAGAGGCGTTCCGAGGACACGCTCGGCATGCTGTAGGCATGCGCCACGCGCTCCAAATGCCGGAGCCGCACGCCGGCCTCCTCCATGGCTTCCCGGATCGCGGTTGCCTCCGGCTCGCCCCCGTCGAGGCCGCCCGCCGGGGCCTCGTCGAGGGCGGGGTGCTCACCCCAGAAGGCCGGCCCGACCCGGGCCTGCCGCACGAGCAGCGCCACGCGCCGCTCGGGGTCGTAGGGCAGGACGCAGGCCGCCTCGCCATGATCCTTCAGCGCCCGGGGCACGGTGCTGCCGTCGGCCAGGGTCAGCGTAGCGATCCCGAAAGTGTTCCACCCGCTATGAATCACCTTCAGCGGCAGCGCGGCCAGCGTCTCGCTCATCGGGGCGGATCAGCGCTGGGTGCTGGAGGCGGTCTGGCCGAACATCACCTTCTTGGCGTCCTCGCTCATGGTCTTGCCGAAGTCCGGGTTGACCTCCGGCGCCCGGGCATAGGCCGCCTTGGTGGCGGGCCGCTCGGCGATGGCGGTGAACCACCGCTTCAGGTTCGGGTGCGCGTCGAGGTTCTGGCCCTGCTTCTCCCACGGCACGATCCAGGGATAGCAGGCCATGTCGGCGATGGAGTATTCCGCTCCGGCGACATACGCGCGGTCGGCCAAGCGCCGGTCGAGGACGCCGTACAGGCGGTTGGTCTCGTTGACGTAGCGCTTGATCGCGTACTCGATCTTCTCGGGGGCGTATTGCGAGAAATGGTGGTTCTGGCCGAGCATCGGGCCCAGCCCGCCCATCTGCCAGAACAGCCACTGCAGCACCTCGGCCCGGCCGCGCAGGTCGCCCGGGATGAACCGCCCGGTCTTCTCGGCGAGGTAGAGCAGGATCGCGCCCGATTCGAACAGGGAGACCGGCGCGCCGCCCTCCGCCGGCTCATCGTCGACGATCGCCGGCATGCGGTTGTTGGGGGCGATCTTCAGGAAATCCGGGTTGAACTGTTCGCCTTTTCCAATATTGATCGGGCTGATCTTGTAAGGCAGGCCTGCCTCTTCAAGGAACATCGTGATCTTGTGGCCGTTCGGCGTCGGCCAGTAGTAGAGATCGATCATCGGCTCACGTCCCGCTATGCCCCCGGCGGACGGGAAGTGGGCCTGCGGGGCGCATCGGTCAAGCTCCAGCTGAAAGCACGCAGAGGCCACGACGAGCGCTCACGCCTTCAGGCCGGCCCGAAGCGGCGAAGTCGGGGAGCCGATCGCCTGTCTCCCAAGCCGATCACCTCAGGATGAGGGGGTTGGGTGAGATGGCCGGTGTGGCGATGGCCCTCAGAGCCGCGAAACGTAAGCCGCCAGATCCTTGATGTCGGCCTCGCTCAGCTCCTGTGCGACCTCGTTCATCGCAGGGTCGTAACCGGGCCGCGCGTTCGATTTGTAGCCGGCCAATGCTTTCAGCAGATACTCTTCCCGCTGATCGCGGATCCGCGGAATCGCGTCCCGGCCGGCGAGGTCGGCGCCGTGGCAGGAGTTGCACTGGTGCTTGGACACGAGCGCCTGCGCGCGCGCCGTCAGGGCCGGATCGGCAGGGTCCGCGGTGCGGGTCGGCGGCGGCAGGGTTCCGACTGCGTCGGCATAGGTGCGCAGATCGTCGTCGGAGAACCCGGCGGCGACGTCGTTCATCGGCGGCGCCTCGCGCTGCTTCTCCCGGAACTGGAACAGCTGCGTGACGACGTAATCCGGCATCTGGCCGCCGAGCGAGGGCACGCCCTCGGTCTCGGATGTGCCGGCCCCGTGGCAGGCGACGCAGGGGGCGAGGCGCTCCGGCACGGCCGCATCCGGGGCGGCCAGCGCCGCCCCCGTCAGAAGCGTACCGAGGGCCGGAAGCAGCCCCCGGATCATGCGTGAACCAACGGAATGCAGCATCACTGGCCGTAGCTGACCCGGTAGATCGCACCGTTATAGTCGTCCGAGACGAGCAGCGAGCCGTCCTTGGCGACGAGGACATCGACCGGGCGGCCGACATACTTGTTGTCCTGCAGGAACCCGGTCAGGAACGGCTCGACCGCCGCGACCTTGCCGTCCGCCCCCGGCTTGGCCACCACGACGGCGCCGCCGAGCTTGGTGGTGCGGTTCCAAGAGCCGTGCTGGGCGATGAAGATCGCGTCGCGGTAGGCCTCCGGGAACATCGTGCCGGTGTAGAAGCGCATCCCCAGCGAGGCCGTGTGCGGCCCGAGCAGACCCACCGGCGGGGTGAACTCCGCGCAGGAATGGCCCCAGCCGTATTCCGGGTCCGTGAAGGTGCCCTGGTGGCAGAACGGGAAGCCGAAATGCTGCTTGCCCGGCTGGGTCAGTACGTTCAGCTCGTCGTTCGGGATGTCCTCCGAGACCCAGTCGCGGCCGTTGTCGGTGAACCAGAGCTGCTTGGTCTTCGGGTTCCAGTCGAACCCGACCGTGTTGCGCACGCCGCGGGCGATCACCTCGGCGTTCTTGCCGTCGAGGTCGATCCGGCGGATCTGCGCGTGGGTGTCCGGCGGCATCAGGATGTTGCCGGGGGAGCCGACCGGCACGTAGAGCTTGTTGTCCGGGCCGATGGCGATGAACTTCCAGCCGTGGGCCTCGTCCTTGGGCAGGTCGTCGTAGACGAGGGTCGGCTTCTCCGAGCCGTCGAGGTGCTTCTCGATGTCGTCGTAGCGCCAGATCTTGGACAGCTCGGCGACGTAGAGGGCGCCGTCGTGAAAGGCGACGCCGTTCGGCCGGTGCAGGCCCGACGCGATGGTCTTGATCTCGCGTTTCCCGTCCTGGCCCGCCTGCGGCAGCACCGCGTAGACCTTGCCCACGGTGCGGGTGCCGACGAACAGCGTGCCGTCCGGCGCCTGGGTCATCTCGCGGGCGTTGGCGAGGCCGCTGGCATAGACCTCGATCGTGAACCCGTCCGGAACCTTGAGCTTGTCGAGGGGCAGCTTGGCGACCGGGGTTGCGAGCGGCGGACCGGCCACCGGCGCGAGCTTCGCGGCAGCGCCGCCCTCGGGGCGCCCGTAGAGAGCGTCGCCGCGCTCGACCTTCACGCTCGCGGGCGGGGCGGCGGTGGCAGGTGTCTCCTGCGCGCGGGCGGCGCGGGGCGTCACGGCGCCCAGGCCGAGGCAGGCGAGCGCGGCCGCGAGGCTGCGGCTCAGGGTGGGCTTGCGGGTCGGGGTCTTGAGAGTCGGCGTCATGGTGTCTCCCGATGCGGCCCGTTCTCGCTCAAGCCGCGTGTTCTGCACTCTTTATTCAACGAGAAGCTTCGAGACGCGAGCCGACAGACGGACGCGGATGCGACAGCGCCCCGCGGCCGTAACCCGACCCGGGATCAGGGCCGCGGCGGGCTCGTGCCGGCTTGCGTGACGAAGCGGTCGCCGTCCTCCCGGAGCAGGAGGCGGTCGGTCACCAGGGCATCCACCGCCCGGGCGACGGCATCCCCGTAGGCGGACGGGTCCGCGTAGCGCTCGGCCAGAGAGGGGCGCGGATCACCCTTGGCGTCGCGCTCGGCCTTCGTGGCCGCGAAGGGCAGCAGGCTGCCCTCCCGGTCGCAGAGCTCGCCCGCCGGGAACGGTTCGGCGTAGAGGTTCCAGCCAGTATGGGTGCCGCGCGGCGCGGCGACGTCCGGCAGGCGGATGCCGGCCACGTCCTGCCCGTCCGCATCGACCCGCGGCACCAGCGGCCGGTATTGCGGCCCCACCTCGGGATGCGGATCGACGTAGGTCGGGAAGCGGGCGATGGCGTTCGTGATGGTCGCGACCGCGAGGCCGGGCGTGTACGGGAAGCCCGTCGCCGTCGGCTCGACCAGGGTCCCGTCCGACAGGCGTGGCACCCGGCTCGCGGGCGGGGTTTTCCCGTCGCGTACCCATTCGTCCAGATCGACCAGCAGGGCGCGCAGGGCCGGGCCGGGGTTGAGCGTGTTGCGCGGGTTGGCGCAGGGGCCCTTGTCGGAGACGAGGCCCGAGCGACCGTAATGGAAGCCGCCCGCGATCAGGTAGGCGCGGGCCGTGTCGGGCAGGTCCAGGTCGGTCCGGCCGAGGGGATCGGTGGTGAGCAGCGAGGCACCCTTCTGCCAGTACTCGGTCTCGGTGTTCACCTCCATCCAGAGCGGGTCGAAGCCGTCGCCGCGCAGCAGCGCGCCGCGCTGGCCCGTCACCGGATCGTGCTGCAATGCGGCCGAGAACGGGAAGGCGTTCTCCGGGTAGAGGTGATCCTCGTGCTGCGTGTTGGTGCGCGAAGGCTGGGCGAAGCGCGCGTTGAGGAAGACGCCGCCGACCCCCGAGATATGCGCCAGCATCCCGTCGAAGACTCGGGCGCCGGCCTCGTCGCGGTTGAAGCCAAGATGGACGAAATCGCGCAGGAACCGGCCGCTCTGCGAGACACCGAGCGCCAGGACGCGGCGCACGCCGCTGGCCGGGTTGTCGGCCGCGCCTCCGCGCAGATAGGCGACCACGTCCCGGGTGGCGGCGAAGCCGAGGCCCAGGACCTTCGGTCCTTCGGCCTCGTAGGTGAACTGGTAGAGCGAGCCCGGCTGCGGCTTGGTGCCCTCGGGCAGCAGCTTGAGCTGGCGCGGACCCGCGAAGGCCCAGGCGGCGCGCGGCACCGGCTGGGGCGGGTCGGCCTCCCGGCGCTGGACTGTCAGGGTGGCGTTCGGCTGATCCGTCCCGGCCGCCGCGAAGGTGAGGTAGAACGGCGCCTCCGTGGGGCCGCGCGTGCCGCTGACGAGTTCGTCCCGCACGAGGCCGGTGATCGGCTTGCCGTCTTGGGTCGCGACCGGCACGTCGATCGCCATGCCGCCGTTCTGGCGCAGGGCGTCGGCCTCCCAGCCCGACCACACGATCGTGTCGCCGCGGTTCAACACGAGGGCGGTGCCGGTATCCCGAGCCGTGCGCGGGTCGTTGACGGCCTGGGCCGCCTGCGGGGGCGCGTCCATCACCCAGTTGAACAGGAACTTCCGGCCGCGATTCAGCACCTCGTAGAGTAGCGTGCCACTGCCGCGCGCGGGATCCTTGGGCCGCAGGATGAACAGGTCGGTGCGGTATTCGACGAGGCCGCGGGCGTTGCGGGGCGCGAGCGCGATATCGGCGATGCCGGCATTGGCCGGGTCGGCCGAGTCGATCTCGCCGCGGGCGAAGCCGATCACCCGCTCGTAGGCGCCCGCCTGCCCGAAGCCGGCACCATCCGCGAAGGGTTCGACCGCCGTGACGTCGATCCCGACGATGCGAGCCGATGCGCGCGTGGCGAGCGGAAGCGACAGCGCCAGGACGGCGACGCAGGCACGCAGGCGCACGGCGCGGACACGCATTCCTCGACCTCCCCGATCTCTTGAGCCGCAGCGGACCCGGCTCTTGTCCACGACATGACGGAGGCAGGGCACGCGTGTCGACAGAATTCCGTAGACCCGTCTTTCACGTCGCCGTCAGATGTCAGGGGCGGATCGACGCCGCATTCGATCGGAGACGGTTGTGCTCGCCTTGCGTTTTGGCGACCGATCTCCGAAAACGCCCCCCGTCCGGGAAGCTAGGCTTGGCCCGGGTGACCGGCCGTCCGCCGGAGCCCGGCCGACGCGGCGTTCCGATCCGGTGCGAGGACAGGGTTCGATGATCGATTACGCGCAGGCGCGGCGGATGATGGTCGACTGCCAGTTGCGGACCTTCGACGTGAACGACATCGCGGTGCTCGACGCGTTCGACGACGTGCCGCGCGAAGCCTTCGTGCCCAAGGGGCGCGAGCCCTTCGCGTATATCGACCAGACCCTGCACATCGACGAGGCCGGTTCCGAGACCCGCTGCATGCCGGCTCCGATGGTTTTGGCCCGGATGATCCAGGCCCTGAAGATCCGCCCGGGCGTCGCCGCCCTCGACATCGCCAGCGGCTACGGCTACGCGGCCGCCGTGATGGCGCATCTCGGCGCGCAGGTGACGGCGCTCGAATCAGTGCCCGGCCTCGCCGCTGAGGCGCGCACCCGGCTGGGCACCGCCGCGCAGGTGATCGAGGGGCCGCTCGCGGCCGGGGCGCCGAAGCACGCGCCGTTCGACGCGATTCTGATCAACGGCCGCGTCGAGGTCCGGCCGCAGGCGCTGCTGGACCAGCTCAAGGACGACGGCCGCCTCGTCTGCGTGATGGGTCCTCACCGCAACGCCAAGGTGATGGTGTTCGTGCGTGCCGGCGACGCCTTCGGGGCACGGCCGCTGTTCGACGCGTCGCTGCCGGGGCTCGAAGCCTTCCAGGAGGAAGCCGGGTTCGCGTTCTGAACGATCACACGTCGGTCGATACTAACGCCATCCAGCCCACCACCTCGGGATGAGGGGGGTGGGTTGGAGAAACCGCTCAGGCTTGCCCTTGGGCCGCCCCCGTCCGTGCACTCAGCCCAACCGATAATCCGCCATCCGCGCCCGCCGGGCGCTCCGGCGGTACGCCATTACCGAATCCGGCCACAGGGTGGCGTTGCGCCCCTGCGCGTCGAGATACCAGCTCTTGCAGCCGCCGGCCTGCCAGATGCTGTCGGCGAGCCGGGCGCGGATCCGGTCGAGGAAGCGCGCCTGCGCCTCCGGGCGGACCTCGATGGCGCGGGTCCCCCGCCGCAGGGCCTTCAGGCAGTCCAGCACGTGCTGCACCTGAACCTCGATCATCGAGACGACCGAATTGTGCCCGAGCCCCGTGTTCGGCCCGAGCAGCATGAAGTAGTTCGGGAAGCCCGCGACCGTGATGCCCTGGTAGGCGCCCATGCCGTCGGCCCAGATTTCCTTCAGGCGCTGGCCGCCGCGGCCGACGAGGTCCATCCGCGCGAAGGTCGCCGTGATGTCGAAGCCGGTGGCGTAGACGATGACGTCGAGGTCATGCGTCCGGCCGTCCTCGGTGGCGAGGCCGGTCTCGGTGATCCGCGCGATGCCGCCGGTCTCCAGCGTCACGTTCCGGCGCTGGAGGGCGGGGTAGTAATCGTCGGAGATCAGCACCCGCTTGCAGCCGAGCCGGTAGTTCGGCGTCAGCTTCGCGCGCAGGTCCTTGTCGGGCACCGCCCTGGCGAGGTGGCGCCGCGCTACGGCCTCCGCCTGGCCGGTCAGCTTCGAGACCCGGGTGAAGCCCAAGACGGCGCGCACCTCGTGCAGCCAGAACAGCCGGGCCCGCTCCAGCCGCCGGGCGAGCGGCAGGCGCCGGTAGCGGGTCTTGGCGCGCTCCGCGATGGCGTGATCGTTCTTGGGCATGATCCAGGGCGGCGTACGCTGGAATAGCGTCAGATGGCCGGCGATCCTGGCGAGTTCCGGCACCACCTGGATCGCGCTCGCCCCGGTGCCGATGATTCCGATCCGCTTGCCGGCGAGGCCCACGGAATGGTCCCAGGCGGCCGTGTGGAAGGCCGGGCCCGTGAAGCTGTCGCGCCCCGGGATCGTCGGGTAGGCCGGGTGGTGCAGGCCGCCCATGCCGGAGACGATCGCCCGCGTAGTGATCGGCCCGCGGTCGGTCTCCACGTGCCAGACAGCCCCCGCCTCGTCCCACCGGGCGCCCTGGAAGGTCGTGCCGAGCTGCGTCAGGGGCATGAGCCCATGGCGCTCGGCGGTCTCGCGCAGATAGGCCAGGATCTCGGCCTGCGGCGCGTACATCCGGCTCCAGTCGGCCTTGGGGGCGAAAGAGAGGGAGTAGAGGTGAGACGGGATATCGCAGGCCGCCCCCGGATAGGTGTTGTCGTACCACGTGCCGCCGATGCTGTCGGCCTTCTCGATCACCCGCAGCGGCCCGATCCCGGCCTGTCGGCAGCGGATCGCCATGGCGAGCCCCGAGAAGCCGGCGCCGACGATCAGGACCGCCAGCGGTTCCGCGCCGGCTTCGCGTGGGGATTCGGTCATGGCTCGGGACTCCCGGACGGGGCGTCGGGCTTCGGCGCGTGGGCCTTCAGGAAAGCGGCGGCCTCGTCGAGGGAGGCGCGGGCCTCCGGCAGCATGCCGGCGGCGAACTGCCACGCATGGGCGACGACGGGAAAAACCTTCAGCTCGGTCTCGACGCCCGCCGCCCGGGCCCGTTCCGCCATGCGCACGGAATCGTCGCGCAGAACTTCGCGGCCGCCCACGTGGAACAGCAGCGGCGGGAAGCCGGTCGGATCGCCGTTGATCGGCGAGATCCGCGGGTCGGCCGGGTCGGCGTTTCCGAGATACATCGATCGGATCGTCCCCAGCGCCTTCGGGTCGAACATCGCGTCGCGCCAGGCATTCGTGACCCGGGAGCCGCCTTCGGAGACGAAGTCGGTGGCCGGGGAGAACAGGGCGGCGGCCCAGGGCATCGGCATGTTGCGCGCCCGGGCCTCGCCCATCAGCACCAAGGCGAGGTTGCCGCCGGCGGATTCCCCCGCCACGCAGGCCGCGCCCTCGGCGCTGAACGCCCGCCAGACCGCTACGACATCCTCGACGGCGGCCGGAAAAGGATGCTCGGGGGCCAGCCGGTAATCGGGCGCGAAGATCGTGAATCCGCGGTTCGCCAGGGCACCGGTCACGGGCCGGTGCGTGCGCGGCGCGCAGGCGATGAAGCCGCCGCCGTGGATGTACAGCATCCGCCGCCCGGAGCCCGCCTTCGGCCGGACCCACTCGCCCCGCACGCCACCGACAGTACCCGCCTCGTAGGTCACGCCCTTCGGGTCGGGGAAGGCCGGCGCCTCGAAGATGCGGCGGAAATCGGCCGCGCTCCGGGCCCTGGCGAGGGCGCCGCGGACCCGGCTGCGGACCATGTAGGCCCCAATATAGGCGCGCAGGCTCGCCATCTCAGAGTTTCCCGCCGGACATGCGCACGATCGTCTTCCAGTAACCCGCCGGCATCAGCCGCTGGATCAGGGCTGCGCTGCGGGCATCCTTGCCGATCACGATGCGCGGCGCCCTGGTCTCGATGCCGCGGATGATCGCCGCCGCCGCTTCCGTGGGGGCGAGCGTCAACAGCTTGCCGAAGGCCTCGCGGGCCTCCGCATCCTCCACCGCGGCGCGCTTGGCGGCCTCGGGATCGGTCGGCGGGCGTCGGCCGCGGGCGTTGCGGGAGATCGCGGTGGCGACGCCGCCCGGATGGACCACCGTCACGCCGAGGCCGGTGCCGGCATATTCGTGCCGCAGGGCCTCGGAGAAGCCGCGGACCCCGAACTTGCTGGTGCAATAGGCGACCTGCCCCGGCGGCGCGATCAGCCCGAACAAGCTCGACAGGTTGATGATCTGTGCCGCCGGCCGAGCGCGCAGCATCGGCAGGAAGGCGTGGCACATCCGCACGACCGCGCGCAGGTTGATGTCCATCAGCCACTCGAAGTCTTCGAGATGCGTCTCGTCGAACCGGCCGCCCAGGGCCACGCCGGCGTTGTTGATCAGGATGTCGAGGTGCCCGAATCGGTCCGCGGCCCAGTCCGGCAGCGCCCGGATCGCCTCCGCGTCCACGAGATCGACGACCCGGGTCTCGACCGCGGTGCCGTGCTCACGGATTCGCCGGGCGATCGTCGCGAGGCCTTCGGAATCGCGGTCCACCAGAAGCAGGCTGCATCCCTTCGCGGAAAGCCCGGTGGCCAGCGCCGCCCCGATGCCGCTCGCGGCGCCGGTGATGAGCGCGACCGTTCCGGCGAACTGAAACCTCTGCGCCAAGCTACGCCTCCCGATGCGCCGGTTGGTCCGGGCCTTGGCCGAGGGATAGCCCCGGCTCGCGGAATTGTCTAGGGTAAACACCCTAAACGGGGTTGGAGTCGATGGTGCAGGGCCGAAGCCGCCGGTTACTGGAAGGAGAGCCTGCCGCATCCTCCGGGGCGCCGAGCACCCGCGCGCGGATCCTTGCCGTCAGTCTCGCCCTGTTCAACACCCGCGGCCTGGGCCGGGTCACCACCGCGGAGATCGCCGCGGCGGCGGGGATCCGCGAGGGAAACCTCCAGTATCACTTCCCGCGCAAGACCGGCTTGGTGGAGGCGATATTCGCCGGGTTCGAGGCGGAGGCCGTGGCGGTCGCTGGCCGGATGCCGGCGGATCCGGGCGCGCCGGAGGCGCTGCTGGCCTACCAGCGGGCATGGTTCGACCTGATCTGGCGCTACCGCTGCGTCTACCGGGACGGCATCGCGATGGTGGAGATCGCCCCGGCGCTCCGGCCCCGCGTCCATGCCCTGCGGACGCGGACGCAAGGGCTCGCTCGGGGCGTCTTCGAGGCGGCGGCAGCCGCCGGGCGGTTGCGAATCGGCCCGGAGGCCCTCGGGCGGCTGATCGACAACGCCTGGATCGTCTCCAGCCACTGGATGAGCCACCGCCTCCAGGGCGGCACCGAGCTGACCGAGACCGACCTCGACTGGGGCTTCGCCCAGGTCCGCGATCTCTTCGTCCCGTATCTCGTCGCGCTTCAACCAGATTGATACGGTCTGGCCCGAACTTTCCATGGGCGGCGACCGCTCATGATCGAAGGACGCGATGCTCGACCGCCTGACCCATGCCGGCCTCAGCCTCCTGCTGCTGCTCACCGTCGCGGTGCTGTTCTCGACGAACCGGAAGGCGATCCGCCCGCGGGTCGTGCTCACCGGTTTGGCGCTTCAGGTCGGCCTCGGCGCCCTCATCCTGTTCCTTCCGGCCGGGCAGGCCGCCCTGAACGCGGCCGCCGACGTGGTGGTGCGGGCGCTCTCCTACGGCGACCGCGGCACCGCCTTCCTGTTCGGGGGCCTCGTCGAGCCGAAGATGTTCGAGCTGTTCGGCGGCTCGGGATTCATCCTGGCCCTGCGGGTGCTGCCGCAGATCCTCTACGTCTCCGCCCTGATCGGGGTGCTCTACCACCTCGGCGTGATGCAGGTCCTGGCCCGAGGCCTCGGCGCGGTGCTCCGGCGGATCCTCGGAACGTCGCCGATCGAGTCCTTCGCGGCGGTGATCACCATCGCGATCGGCCAGAGCGAGATCGCGGTGGCTTTGCGCCCGTTCCTCGCGCTGCTGACCGGGGCCGAACTGTTCGCCGTGATGTCGAGCGGGGCCGCCTCCACCGCCGGCTCGATCCTGGCTGGCTACGCCGCGCTCGGCGTCCCGATGACCTACCTGCTCGCCGCCTCCGCGATGGCGATCCCCGGCGGCCTGCTCTACGCCAAGATATTGGTGCCCTCCACCGAGCCGACACGGATCACCACCACCCGGGTGGAGTTCGGCGAGACCCGGGCTGCCAACATCATCGAGGCGGCGGCCGACGGCACCCAGAAGGGGCTGGCGGTGGCGGTCTCGGTCGGCGCGATGCTGATCGCCTTCGTGGGGCTGATCGCGCTGGCCGACGGCCTGTTCGGCGCCCTCGGCGGATGGATGGGCTATCCCGGCGCCTCGTTCGAGGGCGTACTCGGCTGGGCTCTCAGCCCGCTCGCGTGGCTCCTCGGCGTACCCTGGGCGCACGCCACGCTGGTCGGCGGTGCGATCGGCCAGAAGATCGCCTTCAACGAGTTCCTGGCCTATGCCAACCTATCGCCGAGCCTGAAGGCCGGGACGCTCGATCCCCGCTCGCAGGCGATCGTCTGTTTCGCCCTGTGCGGCTTCGCGAACTTCGCCTCGATCGCGATCCAGCTCGCGAGCTTCGCGAGCCTCGTGCCGGAGCGGCGCTCGGAGGTCGCCCGCTACGGGCTGCGGGCGATCCTGGCGGGCACGCTGTCCAATCTGACGAGCGCAGCGATCGCGGGACTGTTCGTAAGTTGATGTGAAAGCGTACCGATACGTCATCGACAGTCGCGCGCAGCGATTCGGCGCTCGATTGCGATCCGACGATGCATCTGCGCGACGCGCAAAAGAAAAGCGCCGCTTCGTGTGAAGCGGCGCCCAGACGTGCTGTCGAAAACTTAGTTGAAGGTGTCGATCTCAGCGGACTCGTAGCTGGTGACTTCCATGCCAACGCAGATCTCGGACACGATCGGAGCAGTCCAGGCCATGTGTTCCTCCTACAAAACTTCGGGTGATGGAATTGGAGACCACGATCACCGGCGCGTCATGCGCCCCGGATCACAGGCACTTAGTTGAAGGTGTCGATCTCGGCCGACTCGTAGCTGGTGACTTCCATGCCGACGCAGATCTCGGACACGATCGGGGCAGACCAAGCCATGGCGCTTCTCCTCGCTGTTGATGAGATCCATATAGGCAATATCTTGGACGCAATACAAGTGAGCACAACACTTATATTTCTCATAGGGAGCCCTGGTGCACGGGCGCGACACAGGCGGCCGGTGTCGGCGTCCGGCGGCTGAAAGCCGCCGACTCTGCAACCGTAACGGCTTGACGGGCCTTCCGCGCGGGCGCACGACGCAGCCGCGCGACATCGCCCCGGCGGCGCCGCGCTCCCTTCCAGCAGCGACCCGCGAAGCGACGTGCCCGACCGATCGTGCCTGCCGTGCCCGGCCCCGCGCCGTCGTCCCGCCTGAGCCGCTGAGAGGCCTGGCCGCGGAGCGCCGACGCAGCGCCCGGTCACGGCCCTGAACCAGGATGACCGGCGCCGCGTCGCCTCGTTACCACGAGGCGAGGCCATGAACGAGATCGCCCCCTTCGATACGAGCATCGATCCGTCCGTGCTGGCCGCGCGACTGTCGGACGAGCGTGCCCCCGACATCGTGGAGAAGCTGAACGACGAAGCCCCCGAAGTCGCGGCCGCGATCCTGCTCGGCCTGCCGATGGACCGGGCGGTGGAGGTGCTGGATCAGCCGGAACTCGACTGCGCCGCCGACATCATCGAGATGCTGCCCCGTGACCGGGTGGCCAGCTACCTCTCGGGCATGTCGGCCGACCGGGTGACCGACGTCTTCCGCGAGATCGAGGAGCCCGGCCGCTCCGACCTCCGCGCCCGCCTCGACGCCGAGACCCGCGGCGCCGTCGACCGCCTCTCGGCCTACGGCGAGGAGACGGTGGGCTCGCTGATGACCACCGAGTTCGTCACCGTGCCGGGCACCTGGACGGTGGGCCAGACCCTGGAGCACATCCGCCACGTCGAGAAGACCCGCGAGACGATCTACGCGATCTTCGTGCTCGATCCGCGCACCCGCGCGCTGACCAAGGCGGTGCCCCTGCGCCGGCTGATCTCGGGGGACCCGAACGACAACGTGCTGAGCGTTGCCCCGGGCCGGCGCCCGCTCGCCGTCTCGCCGACCGCCAGCCGCGAGGAGGCGGCCCGGCTGATCTCCAAGTACGACCTGCTGGCCCTGCCGGTGGTCGACGCGGTCGGCCACGTCATCGGCATCGTGACCGTCGACGACATGATCGACGCCATGATCGAGAAGCAGACGCAGGACGTGCAGCGCTTCGGCGGCATGGAGGCGCTGCCCGAGCCGTACATGGATATCGGCTTCTTCACGATGATCCGGAAGCGGGCCGGCTGGCTCTGCGCCCTGTTCCTGTCGGAGATGCTCACCGCCTCGGCCATGCAGGGTTTCGAGGGCGAGCTGGAGAAGGCGATCGTCCTGACGCTGTTCATCCCGCTGATCATGAGCTCGGGGGGCAATTCCGGCAGCCAAGCGACCTCGCTGCTGATCCGGGCGCTGGCGCTGCACCAGATCCGCCTGCGTGACTGGTGGCGGGTGGCGTTGCGGGAATTGCCGACCGGCATCGTGCTCGGCTCGATCCTCGGGGTGATCGCGGTGATCCGGATCGTCGCGTGGCAGAAGCTCGGCTTCTACGATTACGGCGAGCACTGGCCGCTGGTCGCCGCCACCGTGGGGGCGGCGCTGGTCGGGATCGTCACGTTCGGCTCGCTGTCGGGCTCGATGCTGCCGTTCCTGCTCCAGCGGATCGGCTTCGATCCCGCCACCGCCTCGGCGCCGTTCGTGGCGACGCTGGTCGACGTGACCGGGCTTGTGATTTATTTCTCGGTGGCGCTGCTGATTCTGCGCGGGACGCTGCTGTAGGCCCCGCGCTTGAGGCCGGTCGGATCCGTGCTTTTCCCTCACCCCTTTGCGGGGGCGGGTGCGCGGCAGTTCGGGCCTGCGCTTCCGGTCAGGGGCTGAGGTGCTGTTCCGTCCGCTCTCCGCCCCTAAACCATCCCGGCCAGCCGCTTCCGCTGCACCTTGCCGTTGGCCGTGCGCGGTAGGGCGTCGAGGAAGCGGATCTCCCGTGGGCGCTTGTAAGCGGCGAGCCGCTCGGCGCACCACGCGAGCAGCGCCTCCGGGTCGGGCGTCGCATGCGGCTGCAGCACCACGAAGCCGCAGATGACGGAGACGTCCGCCCGCACGGGCAACTCCGCGACGCCGACCTCCGCCACGGAGGGGTGGGCACCCAGCACCACCTCCACCTCGTTGGGCGAGACTCGGTAGCCCATCGCCTTCATCAGGTCGTTGTTGCGGCCCTCGAACCAGAGGTAGCCGTCGGCATCGAGCCGGGCGAGGTCGCCGCCGGCGAACCACTCGCCGCGCATTACCTCGGCCTCCTCCGCGGGGCGGTTCCAGTAGCCGAGCATCAGGGCCGGCTCGGAGCGGTGCACGGCCAGCAGCCCGGTCTCGCCCGCCGGCAGCGGCGCCGGCTCGCCCTCGACCGGAAGGATCGCCACGCGCCGCCCGGGCTGCGGCTTGCCGGGAGAGCCGGGGCGCACCGGGATGGTGGGGCCGCTGGAGATGTAGGTCGAGATCTCGCTCATCCCGAGCGCTTCGTAGAGGGGCTTGCCGGTGGCCGCGGTCCAGGCCGCGAGCAGTTCCACCGGGAGCGGTTCGCCCGCCGTGCAGCCGTGGCGCAGGCGCGACAGGTCGTGGGCCTCGGGGGCGCCGTATTTCAGGATCTGCCGGTAGAGGGTCGGCACGGCGGCGAAGATTGTGGCGCCGTATTCCGCGATCAGCCGCGGCCAGACCGCGGGATCGCGCGGGCCGTTGTAGAGCACCGCGGTGGCGCCGACCGACCACGGGTCGCTGAGACCCACGCCCAGCGTGTAGGTCCAGTTCATGGTGCCGGCGTGCAGCATCACGTCGGATTCGGTCAAGCCCAGCCAGTGGTCGAGCATCGGCCGCCGGCCGTAGGCGGCGCGGTGGGCGTGCAGCACGCCCTTCGGCCGGCTGGTGGTGCCGGAGGTGTAGATCAGCATCGCCGGATCGTCGGCGGCGGTGTCGGCGTAGGCGGGGAGCGGCGGGCCGGCCTTCAGGGTGGCGACGGCCGCGGAGTCGAGCAGCCGGCGGTCGCCCAGGGCCTCGGACGCCACGGTGCAGCCGCTGCCCACCACCACCGCGGCGGCGCCCGAGTTCTCCATTAGGAAGGCCGCCTCGCCCTCCGTGAGAAGCGGCGAGGAGGGCAACGCGACCAAGCCGGCCGCGAGCGCCCCGAAATGCACGAGGACGTAATCGGCCTCGTTGCCCATCCGGATCATCACGCGATCGCCCGGCCTGAGGCCGAGCCCGAGCAGCCCCGCCGCGATGCCGCGCACCGCCCGCTCGACCGCGCCGAACGAGAGCCGTTCGGCCGTGCCGTCACCGACCATCACCAGGGCGGTCTTGTCGGGGCGCAGGCGCGCATTCTCGGCGAGGCAGTACCGCGCCGCGTTGAACCGCGCGGGCGGATGGCGATCGTCTGGCAGGGTGTCGGACACCGGGCGCTTCCCCACGGGCGGGCTTTTGACCGGGTTTCCTGCCTGCGCGGGCCTTCGTCAACCGAAAGGGGACGGTGACGCTGCACGGCGCCACCGTCCCCCTGGATGTGATCGATCCGCGCGAGCCCGGATCGAGCGGCCGTGCGAAGAGAATCAGCCGCGGTCGTCGGCGCCCTCGCCGGCATCGGCCAGCGCCTGACCGACCTCCAGGCCGAGATCGTCGAGGTTGAACGCCTCGCGCTCGGTGACCGACTCGCCGCGGGCCTGACGCTCGGCCTCCTCGGGGCTGCGGGCGACGTTGACGGTGATCTCGACCTCGACCTCGGGGTGCAGCACCACCGGGACCTTGTGAAGGCCGAGCGTCTTGATCGGCTGGTTCAGGGTGAACTGGCCGCGATCCACGGTAAAGCCCTCCTTCGCGACGACCTCGGCGAGGTCGCGGGTCGAGACGGAGCCGTAGAGCACGCCGGTCTCGCCGGACTGGCGGATCAGCACGAAGCTCTGGCCGTTCAGCTTCTCGGCCACCGCCTCGGCGTCTTTCTTGCGGTCGAGGTTGCGGGCCTCGAGCTGGGCGCGCTGGGCCTCGAAGTGCTTCTTGTTGGTCTCCGTCGCGCGCAGGGCCTTGCCGCGGGCGAGCAGGAAGTTGCGGGCAAAGCCGGGGCGGACGTTCACGGTCTCGCCCATCTGGCCGAGCTTGGCCACGCGCTCGAGCAGGATCACTTCCATGGTCTTTCTCCTTCAGGTTGTCGGCCTCTCGGGCCGGGGGTTCACGGCGCCGGGCTGTTCTTCGGGCGGTCCTGGGAACGCCGGCGGTCGAGGGCGGTGTCGGCGAGGCCGAACAGGGTGAGGGCGACGAGGGCGATGCCCTGCGTCACGAACACGATCAGGTACAGCCCGAACAGCATCAGGGTGCGTCCGGGCCGCCCGCGGGAGCGGTCGTGGAAGGCGGCGAGGCCCTGCAGCGCGAAGGCCGCGCTGAACCCGCCCACCAGGGCGACGCCGAGCACGCTCACATAGCCGGGGCCGAGGCACATCAGCAGCGCGGCCCCGAGGGCGGCGAGCGTGATCCGCGGCATGGCGGTCGACGGGAGATCGGGCCAGGGCCGGGGCAGACGGCCGGAGATCTTCACGATCCGGGCCGAAGCCCAGAGATAGAAGGCGAAGAGCAGAGCCAGCCCGTTGGCCGCAAACGCCGGCACCACCCGCGCCAGGGCATCGGCCATCTCGCTCCGCGTCACGTCGGCCGGATCGGCATCGGTCCGGGTCTCGGTCTGCGCATCGGCGTCCGCAGCCGGCGTCCCGCCGGTGCGCTCCGTCCCGGCCAAAGACGCATCGGGGGGGCCGGCGTTGCCGGTCGTGCGGGGGGCAGGCATGCGGGCCTGCACCAGCGTCTGGGCGAGGCCGCGCAATTGCCGGTCGAAGGCGGCGTGATTTGGCGAGGACAGGACCGCGATGGCGATGAAGGCCAAAGCCGCCGTGGCGGCGATCCATCCGAGCAGGCGGCCGGTCGGGTACCATTCGAGGCCGCGCGGCGTCTCGCGCCCGAGGAGCGTTAGGTAGGCGAGCCACCACGCGGGCAGGGCGATGTAGGCGCCGAAGGCGAGGCCCATGAAGGGCGCGATCGCCAGGGCCAGCGCGAGGCTGCCCGCCGCGGCGGCCGCCAGCGCGGCCTTGTGGCTCCAGCCGAGCCCGACGATCAGGATCGGCAGGGGCGCAACGAGATAGAGCAGGATCGCGAGCGGCGTCGCCTTCAGGAGCACCCCGAACAGGAGTGCCGAGACGAGGCCCGCGCCGATACCGATGCCGATATGCTGTGCCATGACTTCCGCTGTCCCGCTGCCGCTGCGGCAGGGTTAGAGGCGGCTTCGCGCCCCAACGATCGGGCGACCTCGGGCCGCCCTCTGCGAGGACCGGCCCGGGCTGATACCGGGCCGGCAGGGTCTTCGTGTCTTACTTGATCACGTAGGGCAGCAGGCCGAGGAAGCGGGCACGCTTGATCGCCTGGGCGAGTTCGCGCTGCTTCTTGGCCGAGACCGCGGTGATCCGCGACGGCACGATCTTGCCGCGCTCGGACACGTAGCGGGACAGGAGCTTGACGTCCTTGTAATCGATCTTCGGCGCGTTCGCGCCGGAGAACGGGCAGGTCTTGCGACGACGGAAGAAGGGGCGGCGTCCACCGCCCGCACCAGCACCAGCACCGAATGCCATGGGTTAGCCCTCCCCGCCGAAGCTGCGCTCGCCGCGATCACCACGGTCACCGCGATCGCCACGGTCACCCCGGTCGCCGCCGAAGCCGCCGCCGCCACCGAAGCCCTCGTCGTCGCGACGACGGCCGCGCTCGCGATCCTTGCGGTCGTCACGGTCGCGCTTCTGCATCATGGCGGACGGCTCCTGGTCGAGTTCCTCGACCCGGACGGTCATGAAGCGCAGCACGTCCTCGGAGATCTGCATCTGGCGCTCCATCTCGGCGATGGCGGCCGGCGGGGCGTCGATGTTGAGCAGCGCGAAATGCGCCTTGCGGTTCTTCTTGATCCGGTAGGCGAGGGACTTCACGCCCCACATCTCGATCTTCTCGAGACGGCCACCGTTCTGCTCGATCACACCCTTGTAGGTGTCGATCATCGTCTCGACCTGCTGGGACGTCACGTCCTGCCGGGCCAAGAGCACATGCTCATAGAGAGGCATATCGGGCCTTTCATAGTCAAAAGGAGCCCGGCCGCCGGGAGGCGGATGGTTCGGGCCGGTTCATCTCGCGGATCGCTCGGCGCCAAGCCCTTCGAGCCGATTTTCAGGCCCGAGCGGTTGATCGAAGGCGGAGACACCGGACGACGGGATCTTGACGAGCCCTATGCCGCAAGCGGCACCGTCCGTTCAGCCCCCGGCCGGAGCGAACGCGAGGGGCGGCGCATAGTCGGTTTTCACCGGGATGGCAAGCCGGTGAGGTTCGGGAATGGAGGCGCTGCGCGGTGCAACATCTGTCACGCCGCCTTGCCGGAACGCCAGCACGCCAGCATATCGCGGCCAGGACCCCGGCGCATCGCGCCGACCTTGGGACGAACCAGCGGATGACCTCCGAAACGCTGCGCCTCGGCGTCAACATCGATCACGTCGCCACCGTCCGCAACGCCCGCGGCGGCGACTATCCGGACCCGGTGCGGGCCGCGCTCCGCGCGGTCGAGGCGGGGGCGGACGGCATCACGGCGCATCTGCGCGAGGACCGGCGCCACATCCGCGACGCCGACATCGCGGCGCTCAGGCGCGCTCTGTCCGTCCCGCTCAACTTCGAGATGGCGGCCACCGACGAGATGGTGGCGATCGCGCTTGCCACCCGGCCCCACGCCGCCTGCCTCGTCCCGGAGAAGCGCGAGGAGCGCACCACCGAGGGCGGGCTCGACATCGTCGGCGGGCGCGATCACCTCGCCCCACGCATCCGGGCGCTGGCGGAGGCAGGCATCCGGGTCTCGCTGTTCGTCGAGCCGGAGCCGGCGGTGATGGAGGCCGCCTGGGCACTGGGGGCGCCGGTGGTCGAGCTGCATACCGGCAGCTACTGCGAGGCGGCGCTGGAGGACGATCCGGCCCGGACCGTGCATGAACTCGCTCGCATCCGGCGCGCCGCCGAGCACGGCGCGGGCCTCGGCCTGGAGATCCATGCTGGCCACGGCCTCACCCTCGGCAGCGTCGGCCCGGTGGCGGCCCTGCCGCAGATCCGGGAGCTGAATATCGGCCATGCGCTGATCGCCGATGCGATCTTCGTCGGACTGTCCCAGGCCGTAGCGGACATGCGGGCGGCCATGGACCGCGCCCGGTCCGCATGATCATCGGCATCGGCTCGGATCTCTGCGACATCCGCCGGATCGCCCGGACGCTGGAGCGCCACGGCGAGCGGTTCACCCATCGGGTGTTCACCGATGGGGAGCGGTCCCGCTGCGATGCGCGCGCGTCCCGGGCGGAGGGCTATGCGAGGCGCTTCGCCGCCAAGGAGGCCTGTGCCAAGGCGCTCGGCACGGGCTTGAGCGCCGGCGTGTTCTGGCGCGACATGGAGGTGGTGAACCTGCCCTCCGGCCAGCCGACCCTGCGGCTCGACGGCGGTGCCGCCGCGCGACTCGCGGAGATGCTGCCGCCGGGCCACGCCGCGCACCTGCACGTGAGCCTCACGGACGACCCGCCCCTGGCACAAGCCTTCGTGATCATCGAGGCGCTGCCCGTGCCGGGCGCCTGCTGAGGAGGGACCGCGGATTAGCCGGCCCCCTTCGTGCGTTGCGGGGGGCTCGCGCTTGGTCTAGACCCGCCGCTCACGGCGGACACGATGGCGGCGTATTCCCCGGGACAACCGCTCTCCGCGCCGCTCCCGAGGCGGCAGACGACGCAATCTCAACTGAAGACGGAACGTGCGCGTGGATTACGACGGCAAGCCGCTCAGGAAAACCGCCGAGACCGGCACCTGGGCCAGCATCCGCGAGACCCTCAAGGTCGGCATCCAGGCGCTGCTCATCGCCCTCGTGGTGCGCACGCTCCTGTTCCAGCCGTTCAACATCCCCTCGGGCTCGCTGGTGCCGACCCTGCTGATCGGCGACTACCTGTTCGTCTCGAAATACTCCTACGGCTACTCGAAGTACTCGCTGCCGCTCTCTGAATACATCCCGCTCCAGGCCGACGGCCGGATCTGGGCCGCCGAGCCCAAGCGCGGCGACATCGCGGTGTTCAAGCTGCCCAAGGACAATGCGACCGATTACATCAAGCGCGTGATCGGCCTGCCGGGCGACAAGATCCAGATGATCGACGGCGTGCTCAACATCAACGGCAAGGCGGTCAAGCGCGAGCGGATCGCCGATTACGAGACGACCGACCCCTACGGGCAGGACACCAAGGTGCCGCAATACCTGGAGACGCTGCCCAACGGCGTGGTCCACCGGGTGATCGAGCGCGACGGCGACAATGGCTTCTGGGACAAGACCGAGCTCTACACGGTTCCGCCCGGCCACTTCTTCATGATGGGCGACAACCGCGACAACTCCACCGATTCGCGCGATCTCGCCAATGTCGGCTACGTGCCCTTCGCCAACTTCGTGGGCCGGGCCGAGATGATCTTCTTCTCGATCGACGAGGGCACGCCGGCGTGGCAGGTCTGGAACTGGCCGGCCCATGTCCGCTGGACGCGCCTGTTCTCGACGATCCATTGATCGGTTTGGACTTGGACGACGCGGCCCAGCCCCGGATCTCGGCGCGGACTCGGCGCGCCCACAAGCCGCGTCCACCGCTCGGCCTGCTGGAGGCGCGGATCGGGCACAGCTTCGCCGATCAGGGCCTGCTCACCCGCGCGCTGACCCACACCAGCAAGGCCGCGGGCCGCGGTGGCAGCTACCAGCGCCTGGAATTCCTCGGCGATCGCGTGCTCGGCCTCGCGGTGGCGGACCGCCTCTACGCCGCGTTTCCGGATGCCGACGAGGGCGATCTCTCGCGCCGGCTCGCCGCGCTCGTGCGGCGGGAGACCTGTGCGGTCGTGGCCGAGGCTTGGGACGTCGGGCCCCACCTGATCCTCGGGCAGGGCGAGGTCATGGGCGGCGGGCGGCGCAACCAGACCATTCTGGCCGATGTCTGCGAGGCGATCCTCGGCGCCATCTATCTCGATGCCGGCTTCGACCCCGCCAAGGCCGTGATCGAAGCCCATTTCAATCCGAGCGAGCCGGTCTCGGCCGCGCGGGGCCGCGACGCCAAATCGACCCTGCAGGAATGGGCGATGGGCCGCGGCCTGCCGATCCCCACCTACGCGGTGGTGGAGCGTACCGGCCCGGACCACGCGCCGAAGTTCCACATCGCGGTGCAGGTGGAGGGCCTCGCCCCCGGGCTCGGCGAGGGCACATCGAAGCGGATTGCCGAGCAGGCGGCCGCGCAGGCGCTGTTGGAGAGGGAGGGGATCGGTGCCCTGCCGACGGCGGGGCCGACGGAGACAGCATGAGCGAGCACGATCAGGATGACGCCCCGATGGAGGGGCGCGCGAACGCCGTCTCCGCGCTCCCGGGTACGCCGGCCGACGCGCGGGCGGGCTTCGTCGCGCTGATCGGCGTGCCGAATGCCGGCAAGTCGACGCTCCTGAACAACCTCGTGGGCACGAAGGTCTCCATCGTCTCCCGCAAGGTGCAGACCACCCGGGCGCTGGTGCGCGGCATCTTCATCGAGGGGTCGGCGCAGGTTGTGCTGGTCGACACGCCCGGCATCTTCGCGCCCAAGCGCCGGCTCGACCGGGCGATGGTGCACTCGGCCTGGAGCGGCGCCGCTGACGCCGACGCGGTCTGCCTGCTGGTGGATGCCCGCAAGGGCGTCGACGATGAGGTCGAGGCCGTGCTGTCGCGCCTCGACGCGGTGAAGCGGGACAAGCTGCTGATCCTCAACAAGATCGACCTGATCGCCCGCGAGCGGCTGCTCGATCTCGCGGCCAAGCTGAATGCCGCCGCGCCCTTCGCCGAGACCTTCATGATCTCGGCGCTGAATGGGAGCGGCGTGCAGGATCTCCGGCGGGCGCTCGCCGCCCGGATGCCGGCCGGTCCCTGGCTCTACCCGGAGGATCAGGTCTCGGACGCACCCCTGCGCATGCTCGCGGCCGAGATCACCCGGGAAAAGATCTACGACAGGTTGCACGAGGAGCTGCCCTATCGCTCCACGGTCGAGACCGATCAGTGGCAGGTCCGGCCCGACGGGTCGGTGCGGATCGAGCAGACGATCTTCGTCGAGCGCGACAGCCAGCGCTCGATCGTGCTCGGCAAGGGCGGCCAGACCATCAAGGCGATCGGGCAGGCGGCCCGCATCGGGATCGCCGAGGCGGCCGACGCCAAGGTGCACCTGTTCCTGCACGTGAAGGTGCGGGAGAACTGGGCCGACGACCCCGCCCGTTACCGCGAGATGGGCCTCGAATTCCCCCGCGGATGATCGCCGTTCCCGGCCGCGTCGATTGCGGAGGCTGGGCTTCCGGCGCCAGTGCGGTATAAGCCGGGGCGTTCCCCCGGATGATCCGAGTCGGGCGCGGGTCCTGCCCGCACCGCCGCGGAGTCGCGTTCCGTAGCCGACTCTCCAACTCCTGAACCCTTCATGCGACATGCCGTATACGGCTTGCCGCCGATGGATCTTGCCGAGATCCCCGGCGATGCCGTCCAGGTTTCCCCGTTGATTCCCGGTGCCGCGCGGCTCGAGGACCTGTCCGAGAACAGCCTCGAAGCCGCCACCGTCCTCGCTCCGCCCGGAACGGTAGAGCGGCGCTACGTGCTCGCGCAGGTGCTGCGGGCGCTGGGCCCGGGCGGGCGGATGATCGCCCTGGCGCCGAAGGACCGGGGCGGTGCCCGTCTGGCCAAGGAACTCGGAACCTTCGGCTGCGCCGCCGCCGACCAGCCGCGCCGCCATCACAGGATCTGCATGGCGGCGCGTCCGTCGGAGCCGGCGGGGATCGCCGAGGCGATCGACGAGGGCGGGCCGCGTCACGTCGACAACCTCGCCCTGTGCACGCAGCCCGGCATCTTCTCCTGGGACCGGCTCGATCCCGGCACGGCCCTGCTCCTGGGCAACCTGCCGGTTCTGAAGGGTCGCGGCGCCGATCTCGGCTGCGGCCTCGGGATCCTGGCCCGGGCGGTCCTCGCCTCGGAGGCGGTCACCGCGATGACGCTAGTGGAGATCGACCGCCGCGCCGTCGAGATGGCCCGCCGCAACGTCCCCGACCCGCGGGCGACGATCCTCTGGGCCGATATCCGGACGCCCGGGCAGGTGCCGGGCAACCTCGACTTCATCGTCACGAATCCACCCTTCCACGAGGGCGGATCGGAGGATCAGGCGCTCGGCCGGGCCTTCATCGCCCGGGCCGCCGACGCGCTGCGGCCCGGCGGCACCCTGTGGCTCGTGGCGAACACGCATCTGCCCTACGAGGTGCCGTTGCGCGCGGCATTCCGCTCCGTGTCGGTGGCGGTTCAGGAGGGCGGCTACCGGGTCTACGAGGCGCGCCGGTGAGCGCGAAGGCCGTGCGGCTGGACAAGCTGCTCGCCAATCTCGGCTACGGCTCGCGCCGGGAGATCCAGGGGCTCGCCCGGGCCGGCGCGATCCGCCTCGACGGGGCGGAACTCGACGATGCCGGCGCGCGGATCGCCCTCGAGCCGGATCTCCCCGCGCGCCTGACGATCGACGGCGAAGCCCTCGATCCGCTGCCGGGCCTGTGCCTGATGCTGCACAAGCCCCGCGGGGTGACCTGCTCGCACAAGGAAGCGGGTCCGCTGGTCTATGGGCTCCTGCCGGAGCGCTGGCGCCGCCGCGATCCGCCGCTCTCCACCGTGGGCCGCCTCGACAAGGAGACCTCCGGCCTGCTGCTGCTGACCGACGACGGGGCGCTGCTGCACCGGATCATCAGCCCGAAGGCCGAGGTGGCGAAGCGCTACCGCGTGACCCTCGACCGGCCGCTGACGGGGGGCGAAGCGGCGGTATTCGCGTCGGGCACGCTGCTGCTGGAGGGCGAGGAGCGGCCGCTGCTGCCGGTGGACCTCATCGCCGAGGATGCCACCCATTGCGCCGTGACGCTGACCGAAGGGCGCTACCATCAGGTCCGCCGGATGTTCGCCGCTCTGGGCAACCATGTCACGGCGCTGCATCGGGATCGGGTCGGAGGGCTGGACCTTCCGGCGGATCTCCCCGCGGGGGCTTATCGCGTGATGACGGCAGAGGATGTGGCGGCGGTGTTCGCCGGCGGGTGATCCGGCCTGCGCGCTTCTCAATGCAGAGCACGCGCGAGTGCTATGACGGCGCCGATGACAGCCAGCGTTAGGAACCCGATCAAGCCCGCCACCCAGCGTACGATCTCGGATCGTGTATCCGCCAACGCGGCGCGCAAGTCGGCTTTCGTGACAAGATCACCCTGCAACGCTTCCGCCATGGCATCGGTCAAGCCTTCCGCCTGTTCAGGAGAGAGCTTGGCCTTGTCCCGGAGGGTTCGGGCGAACTTCAGGGTGTCGAACGCGACCGCCGCCATAGCCTGATTATCAGGAGCCGAGCCCACGTGTTGCAAGCGGTTTGAACACGGGCATTGATTGAGGTTTGGTGCCGCTTCGCGGCCGAGTCTTATGCTGGGTCCCGGATCAGGTTCCGCTGTCGCTACACCTGTCCGGGAAAGGGTGGCGGTTCCTTTTGAGGCGCGACCCTTTCCCGGGCGCCTGGAGCGCCAGCGGAAGGCGGCCCGGGATCCAGCACAAGACTCGGCCGCGAAGCGGCTCGACATACCCTTCGACCCGCCAGCGCCGCTCCGCAAAGCCTTGCTTCCAACCCCACCCTCTGCTAAGCGCCCGCCCATCCCACACGCGGAGCCGGCCTCATGCCTGAATGAGGCGTTTCCGGTGGTCGTCCGAAATTTCGGGCGGCTGCATCCCTCCGCGGCGGATCCAACCGGAGAGCACAAAGATATGGCCGTCGATTTCTCTATGCGTCAGCTCCTCGAAGCGGGCGCCCATTTCGGTCACCAGTCGCACCGCTGGAACCCGAAGATGCAGCCGTACATCTTCGGAACGCGCAACAACATCCACATCATCGATCTCGCCCAGACCGTGCCGGCGCTGCACCAAGCGCTGCAGGCGGTGAGCGACACCGTCGCCAAGGGCGGCCGCGTGCTGTTCGTCGGCACCAAGCGCCAGGCGGCCGACACGATTGCCGACGCCGCTAAGCGCTCGGCCCAGTACTACGTCAACTCCCGCTGGCTGGGCGGCATGCTCACCAACTGGAAGACGATCTCGGGCTCGATCTCGCGCCTGCGCAAGGTCACCGAGACGCTGGAGACCGGCGGCCCGGGCCTGACCAAGAAGGAGCGCCTGATGCTCTCCCGCGAGAAGGAGAAGCTCGAGAAGGCGCTCGGCGGCATCAAGGACATGGGCGGCGTGCCCGACCTGCTGTTCGTGATCGACACCAACAAGGAGCAGCTGGCGATCAAGGAGGCGAACCGCCTCGGGATCCCGGTGGCCGCCATCGTCGACACCAACTGCAACCCGGACGGCATCAGCTACATCGTCCCGGCCAACGACGATGCCGGCCGCGCCATCGCGCTCTACTGCGACCTGATCGCCAAGGCCGCCATCGACGGCATCTCGCGGGCGCAGGGCTCGTCGGGCATGGATCTCGGCGCTTCCGAGGAGCCGATGGCCGAGGAGCTGCCGGCGAACGACGATCAGGCCGTCTCGGTCGAGTCCGATGCCCTCGACCCGGCCGACGTGGCGATGCTCGCCGAGACGACCGAACATTTCGAGCTGCTCGCCGCCCCGCGCGGTGCGCCGGACGACCTGACCAAGCTGAACGGCGCCGGCCCGCAGATCGTGCAGAAGCTCAACGACGCCGGCATCTACCACTACTGGCAGATCGCCGCGATGACCCCCGCGGACGTCGCCAAGATCGATGCCGACCTGAAGCTCAACGGCCGCATCGACCGCGATTCGTGGGTCTCGCAGGCCCGCGGCTTCGTCGAGGCTGCCGCGGCGGCGTGATCCATCGGGGCTTCGCGGCGGCACCGTCATCGGGCCGTCGCGGTTCCAGGCATACCGGGCCCGGCCGCTCACCCGCGCGCCGGGCCTCTCTCATCCAGACCGTACGAAAGGGACCGCCATGGCCAACATCACCGCCGCGATGGTGAAGGAGCTCCGGGAGAAGACCGGTGCCGGCATGATGGACTGCAAGGGCGCGCTCAACGAGACGCAGGGCGACATCGAGGCCGCGGTCGACTGGCTGCGCAAGAAGGGTCTGGCCAAGGCCGCCAAGAAGGCTGGCCGCGTCGCCGCCGAGGGTCTGGTCGCCGTCGAGTCCGCCGGCCACCACGCTGCGGTGGTCGAGGTGAACTCCGAGACCGACTTCGTCGCCCGCAACGACGCCTTCCAGGCCTTCGCCCGCGAGGCCGCCAAGATCGCGCTCAACACCGACGGCACGCTGGAGGGCCTCCAGGCCGCTCATTTCCCGGGCGCCACCGAGACCGTCTCGGAGAAGCTGCAGGCCCTGATCGCCACCATCGGCGAGAATATGAACCTGCGCCGCGTCGCCAAGCTCGAGGTCAAGAAGGGCGTCATCGCTTCCTATGTGCATAGCCAGGTCTCCGAGGGCCTCGGCAAGATCGGCGTGCTCGTCGCGCTCGAGTCCGAGGGCGACGTCGAGGCGCTGTCCACGCTCGGCCGCCAGATCGCCATGCACGTCGCGGCGACCAACCCGGTGGCGCTCGATGCCTCGGGCATCGATGCCGCCACGGTGGAGCGCGAGTCGAACATCCTGCGCGAGAAGAACGCCGGCAAGCCGGACCACGTGCTCGCCAAGATCATCGAGAGCGGCCTGAAGAGCTACTACAAGGAGGTCACCCTCCTGGATCAGCCCTTCGTGCATGATGGCTCGAAGACGGTGAGCCAAGTGCTCAAGGAGGCCGCCTCCAAGGTCGGCGGTCCGGTCACCCTGACGGCCTTCGTGCGCTACGCGCTGGGCGAGGGCATCGAGAAGGAAGACGGGCCGGACTTCGCCACCGAGGTCGCCCAGCAGGCCGGCCGGGCCTGACTTTTTTCGAACCGGTAGGTTCAAGGATGCAGAAATGCCCCGTCCGGCGCGAGCCGGGCGGGGTTTTTCCTTTGGATCGGGCCGTCTGCGAACGGCACGCGGTGGACGGCCGATCGCCCCTTGACCTCGGCACAACACTCGTCATCTTATAGGCAAGTTGCGTATAGGGTAAACGCAGGGTGGCGTGTGCGGTCACGATCGTCGTCGATGACGCCAATAGCGACGACCCGATCTTCTCGGTCGCAGTGCTGACGCCTTGGGGTTCGCTCGACGTGATGGCCGAGGTGACGCTCTCGGGGCGCTCCCTCGCGCTGGTTGGCATGCAGATCGGCGGCGATCCGATGAGGTCATGGGGGGCGGCCGTCCTTCGGGAAATCGCCCCGGGGGTTATGGAGGCGCTGGATGTCGACGAGATCCGCATTGTTGGCAGCGTTCGGACAACGGGTGCAAATCCGGGACGAGACCCCCGTCCGAGAAGGCTCCGCAGAGCGTCTCAGCCTCACGCGGCTCGCGGGGTCGGACCTCGACACGGTAGCGGCGGCCCGCGTCTTGGTCCGTAAGCATCTCCCGATGAAGGCCGCCTACGCCGTCCTGACGGAGCTCTTCGATACCGGAGAGGCTTACGTCGCGGTGCCCAAGGTCGAGAGCCTCGACCGGCTGATCGCCGAACTGAAGGACCTGGGCATCGAGGCCCGCAGGCACGGCCCGGGCGCGATCGCGGTGGCGCGTGTACGGGAGGCTCTGCACCTCTCGCAGGCCCAGTTTGCCCTGCGGTTCGGTTTGGAAGAAGCGACGGTCAAGAATTGGGAGCAGGGCAAGTCCAAGCCGAACGCGACCGCTATGGCTTTGATCTGGACCATCCATCGCCACCCGGAGGCCGTCGTCGACGCCCTTTCCACCCGGGGGTCTGCGCCTGAGGAGAGTGTGGCGCCCGCCGTTGTGACGTCGGCCCATGGGCGGCAAGGCTGAAGCGCAGAGCTGACCACTCGGGAAGGCTGCGATGGCGTGCCTCGTGTTGCGGCGCACACCGCATCTCGCGGATGCGCACTATCTTCGGTGCATGCCTTTGAAACCCATCTCCTACCTGATGATCGGCGCCTTCGCGTCCGGTCTTGTGATGACCGTCGTCGGCGCCGTCGGCGTCCTGGCGGGCAGCTGAGAACAGGCGCCGGCCGGCGGGTCCCCGTCAGGCCGGCGCCGCATCGATCCAGGCTCCGCCGTCCCAGATCCGGACCGCGACGGTGGCGCAGCCGTCTTCGACCGTGATGCGGTTATAGGCGTTGGGCTCGTTCCCGCGCAGGCGCGTCGAGGTCGCCGAGCCGGCCTGGACGGCCAGCAGCCGCCCCCGGCACCCGCGCATCACACCCTGATCGACCGTCTCGTCCCCGGGATCGTCGTCCTGGGCGGAGCGCGCGTAATGTCGGTGCAGATGTCCGGCGAGCGTCAGGCCGACGCCACAGCGGCGGAACGCCGCCAGCGCCAAGTCGGCGCGCCCGACGAGCCGGGCTTCCGCGTCCCAGGGCGGCGGCCGGAACGGGTGATGGCCCACGACGATCTTGAACAGGCGCTCGGGCATGGCTTCGAGGCGGGCCGCGGTCCGGGCGATCTGGCTGCGCCGGATCACGCCCTGCGACCAGTCCCGCTCCGGCGCCCAGCGCCGCACCGTGTTCAGGCAGACCACGCCGATCTCCGAATCCGCGAAGCACGGCTCGGTCTCCTGCGCGATGGCGTGCCGGTAGCGCGCGAAGGGCCGCGCGAAGCGCTGCACCAGATCGTAGGGCGAGATGTCGTGGTTGCCCGGAACGCCGATCCAGGGCGGCGACAGGCGGTTCAGGAAGGTGCGGGCCTGCGCGAATTCGGACGGGCGCGCCGCCATGGTGAAGTCGCCCGACGCGACGATCAGATCCGGCGCGTCCCGGTTCAACTCGTCCACCAGCGCCTCGACGACGGCCGGGTCGGTGCGGCCGAAATGGAGGTCGGAGATGTGGCTGATCCGCCTCATGCCTCCGGCGCCCCTTCCGCGAAGCGCTGGCCCGTCTCGGAGCGCGGCACGATCACGGTCAGCGCGTGCCGACGGATCCGGTAGTGCAGGGGCGTGGGGATCAGGAGAACCTCGCCGTCGTTCATCACCAGGAGCGCCCGCCGCCGCGACGCGATGCTGAGGTCGCCGACCGGCAGCCGCTCCACGTCGGGGAGCCGGCGCCAGTCGCCGAGGGCGAACCCGACAGCGAGGCGCAGGCTGCTCCACACCGAGAGGTTGGCCAGCACGTAGAGCGTGAGCTGGCCGGCATCGACCGGCGCCCGTATCAGCACCTGCCCCGGCTGCTCGATGTAATCGCCCACGACCACCGCCATCAGCTGCCCGCGCAGGCGCCGCGCCGTCCCGTCGATCAGGCCGGTCACCGTGAGCCGGGGATAGCGGCCGAGATGGCGCAGCAGGCCGAGCGCCCAGCGCAGCAGGGTGCGCACGGCCCGGCGGGCGCGGTGCGCCTCCCGGTGGCGGGCGACCCGGGCGGCCATCCCGAGCACCGAATTGATCACGAAGATCCGGCCGTTCACGTCGCCGACATCGATCCGGCGCGGCACGCCCTGCGCGAGGTTGGCGATGGCGCCGTCCAGGTCGAGGGGCAGGCCGAGATCCTTCGCCAGCAGGTTCATGGTTCCGAGGGGCAGGATGCCGAGCGGCGTCCCGTGCCCAACCAGGGCCGCGGCCGCGCAGGCGACCGTACCGTCGCCGCCGGCCACCACCACCGCGTCGATCCCCGGCTCGGCTACCGCGGCCGCGATGCGCGCGGGCAGGGAGGCCGCCCGGTCGGCCTCGCCCAGGGCCTCGATCCCCGCGGCAGCGATCCGCACGCGGATCATCTCCGGCGTCGCGCCGCCGACGCTGCCGGATTCGGTGTTGATCACCAGGGCGACGCGCATGGATGTCCCGAGCCAGGGCGGGTGTCCGGCATGGCTTTGCCAGGGCTGCACGTCGTTCGCGTGTCGGTCCTGTTTCGCCCGATGATCCCCGCCCGATCGTGCCGCGCCCCTCGACGCCACTCACACGGTTGACGTAGAAGCCTCCCGGCTCGCGCGAAGCGGGTCGGACGGGGATCGAGATGCCGGAGACGACGCCGTTTCGCCGTATCCTCGTGAAGCTTTCGGGTGAGGCGCTCGCCGCACCGGACGGCTACTGGCTGCACCCGCCGACGCTGGCGGCGCTCGCCGATGACATCGCCCGCACCATCGAGGCCGGGGCCGAGGTCGCCATCGTGGTGGGCGGCGGCAACATGATCCGCGGGGCCCGCATCTCCGCGGCCGGCTGGATCGACCGGGCCACCGGGGATTCGCTCGGCATGATGGCGACCGTGATGAACTCGCTCGCCATCGAGACGGCGCTGAACGCGGCCGGCGTCCAGGCGCGGACCATGTCGGCCGTGTCGATGCCGACGATCTGCGAGACCTATGCCCGTCAGCCGGCTTTGCACCACCTCGACAAGGGCCAGGTGGTGGTCCTCGCCGGCGGCACCGGCAACCCGTACTTCACGACCGACACCGCGGCGGTGCTGCGCGCCGCCGAGTTGCGCTGCGACGCCGTGCTGAAGGCGACGCAGGTCGACGGCGTCTATTCGGCCGATCCGAAGACGGATCCCACCGCCACCCGCTACGACCGCATCACCCACGACGAGGCGATCGCCCGCGACCTCAAGGTGATGGACACCGCCGCCTTCGCGCTCGCCCGGGAGAGCCGGCTCTCGATCATCGTCGGCTCGCTGCATGCGCCGAGCTCGATCGCCGCGATCCTGTCGGGCGAGGCGCCCTCGACGCTGGTGGCGCCGTAGCAGGCGCGCTGTCCCTCGTCGTCTCGCGCCCCGGATGGGCGTCCGCTGCGAACGGGCGTGCGGCGTTCACATGCGACGGATGCTTGCCGTCATGTGACGTGGGGCGATTGTCTGGGGTCGCCCGGAGACGGTTCTGCGGCACTTCCTTTCCCGGGCGCATGCAGCGCCAGCGGAATGCGACCCGGGACCCAGCGCAGGACTCCGCGAAGCTTCCGACTGAATCAATCTGTGCCGCTGGCGCGGCGCTTTTTGTGCTGGGTCCCGGATCAGGTTCCGCTTCGCTCCACCCGTCCGGGAAAGGGCCGCGCGTCACGAGACGCGGAGACGCTCAGCCCGGACCGCGCGATCGGATGATGGTTTGCGGCCCTGAAAAAATTCGTCCATTGAGGCCGCGACCGCCCGCGCCGGGCAGCAAGACCACGTCAGACGTCTCGGGACGACCCTCATGGCCACACCGGAATTCGACCTCACCGATATCAAGCGCCGGATGCAGGGCGCCGTCGCCTCGCTCTCGAAGGACCTCGGGTCCCTGCGCACCGGGCGCGCCACGCCGTCGCTCCTCGACCCGATCCAGGTCGACGCCTACGGCTCGATGATGCCCATGGCCCAGGTCGCCACCGTGAGCGTGCCGGAGCCGCGGCTGCTGTCGATCTCGGTCTGGGACCGCAGCATGGTGACCGCCGTCGAGAAGGCGATCCGCGAATCCGATCTCGGCCTCAACCCGCAGACCGAAGGCCAGACCATCCGGCTCCGGATTCCCGAGATGAACGAGCAGCGCCGCAAGGAGATGGTCAAGGTCGCCCACAAGTACACCGAGGAGGCGCGCGTCGCCGTGCGCCACGTCCGCCGGGACGGCCTCGACCATCTCAAGAAGCTCCTGAAGGACAGCGCCATCTCGGAGGACGACGAGAAGCGCCAGGCCGCCGACGTGCAGAAGGCGACCGATCAGACCATCGCCGAGATCGACGGCGTGCTGGCCTCCAAGGAGAAGGAGATCATGCAGGTTTGAGGCAGGGCACGGTCCGCGCGTGACCGCCGCCGCCGCACCGGCCGCGTCGTCCAAAACCCCTTCGAAGGGGCGGCGCGAGCTGTGGCTGCGCGTCGTCTCCGGCCTCGTGCTCGGGGCCGGCGTGGTGGCCGCGCTGGTCTATGGCGGCTGGCCGTTTGCCGGCGTCTGGCTCGCGGCCGGCATCATCGGCTTCGCCGAGTGGATGGTGATGAGCCGCACCGAGCCCCGCGAGGTGCTGATCGCGCTCGGCGCGGCAACGCTCGGCGCCCTGCTGCTCTGCCAGCGCGGCGGCGCCCCGGCGCCCGCCTGCCTCGCCGTCCTGATCCTCGGCGCCGCCGCCTGCGCCACGGTGGCGCGGACCGGCTGGGGCCGGATGCGCGCCTTCGTCGGCGTGCTCGGGGCCGGCGCCGTCGCGGCGGTGCCCGTGGCGCTGCGCGACGATCCCGCGATCGGGCTCGTCGGGCCGGCTTGGATGTTCGCGGTGGTCTGGTCCACCGACATCGCCGCCTATTTCGCCGGCCGGAAGATCGGCGGCCCGAAGCTGATGCCCCGGGTCTCGCCCAACAAGACGTGGTCCGGCGCGATCGGCGGCCTGATCGGCGCCGTCGCGGCCGGGACGCTCGTGCCGGTCATCGCCGATCTCGCCGGCATGACCTTGCCGAGTGCCGCCTCCCTGCCGGTGGTGGCGGGCGTGAGCGCGCTCGCCTCGGTCCTCAGCCAGGCGGGCGACCTGATCGAATCCGGCCTCAAGCGCCGCTACGGCGTGAAGGATTCGGGAAAGATCATCCCGGGCCATGGCGGCGTCATGGACCGGCTCGACGGTTTTTTTGCAGTGGCCGTGCTGGCGGCCGTCTATCTGGCCCTGCGCGGGGCTGGACTGACCGCGTGACGATGAGGGAGTTGAACCCGTGACCCAGATCGTCACCGTCTTCGGGGCCACCGGCTCGATCGGCCGCTCCACCGCCGACCTGCTGGCCCAGCATGCCGACCGCTTCCGCGTCGGCGCCCTCGTCGGCGGCAAGGATCCCGTCGCCCTGGCCCGGACGGCGCGCGAACTCGGCGCGTCCTTCGCGGCCCTTGCCGACGAAACCGCCGGCCCGGCGCTGGCCGAGGCCCTGTCGGGCTCCGGCATCCCCAACGGGGCGGGGGAGGGGGCCGTCATGGAGGCGGTCGCCCGGGACGCCGATATCGTGGTGGCGGCGGTGAGCGGGGCGGCGGGGCTCAAGTCGACCCACGCGGCTTTGCGCCTGGGCCGGACGGTGGCGCTCGCCAACAAGGAGAGCCTCGTCTGCGCCGGCGATGCCTTCATGCGTGATGCCCAGCGCTACGGCGCCACGATCCTGCCGATGGATTCCGAGCACGACGCGCTGAGCCAGGCGCTGGCCGGCCGGCCGCTGGCCGACGTGCGCACGATGATGATCACGGCCTCCGGCGGCCCGTTCCGCACCTGGACCCGCGAGCGGATCGCCGCCGCCTCCGCCACCGAGGCCGCCGCCCACCCGACCTGGTCGATGGGCATGAAGATCAACATCGATTCGGCGAGCCTGATGAACAAGGGCCTCGAACTGATCGAGGCGCACCACCTGTTCGGCATCGAGCCCGAGCGGCTGGACGTCGTGGTGCATCCGCAATCGGTGATCCACGGGATGGTCTACTGGCTCGACGGTGCGGTGACCGCGGAGCTGGCGCTGCCCGACATGCGCGTGCCGATCTCGCACTGCCTCGGCCTCGGCGACCGCCTGACCATCGAACGCGGGCGGCCTTTGGATCTCGTGAAGCTCGGTGCGCTCACCTTCGAGGCCGCGGATGAGGAGCGCTTCCCGTGCCTGCGGATCGCCCGGGCGGCGCTGGCCGCGGGCGGCGCGGCGCCGACCGTGATGAACGCCGCCAACGAGATCGCGGTGGCGGCCTTCATCGCCGGCCGGATCGGCTTCTACGGGATCAGCGATCTGGTCGAGCGGGCCTGCACGCACTTCGCCGGCCCATACCGGACCGCGCCGGCCGATGTCGACGAGGCGCTGGCCATCGACGCGCATGTCCGGGTCTGGAGCGCCGAGGCGCTGCCGGAGCTTCGGGCGGCCGGGTAGCACGTCCATTCAGGCGGCGCGTCAGCGCTCTGGACCATAGCCAGCCAAAAACACCCGCACGGCCTCGGCGGTCTGGAACTGCATCCGGGCTTCGTCCTTCTCGCCGCCCGCGGCGAACAGCATGCGCGTGAGAAGTCCGGCGAGACAGAGATGTAAAAAGTGCTGCGCCGCCAGGGTGGTGTCGGCGATGCGCAGCCGGCCGGCCTGCACCTGCACGTCGAGATAGGCTGCGAGTCGTGCCACGCCGCGCGCGGGTCCGGCGTCGTAATAGACCTGCCCGAACTGCGGGAACTTCTCGCAGACGCCGATCACCATGCGGTGCACCGAGATGTGCCGTGGCTGGGACATCTCGGCGAGGAAGCTCAGTCCCAGGCGCGTCAGGACGGCCGGGATGTCGGTATCGTTCGGGTCGAAGGTGAAGAGGGTCTCGGCGAGGCTGGCCTTTTCCTCGAGGATCAGAGCCTCGAACAACGCCTCCTTGCTTTCGAAGTAGACGTAGAGCGTCCCCTTCGAGACGCCGGACGCCCGGGCGATCTCGCCCATGCTGGCACCGTCGTAGCCGGCCGAGAGAAAGACCGTGCGAGCGCCGTCGAGGATCTGCCGCCGCTTGTCACCCTCGTGCGAAGCCTGTCCCCGCTCGAGTACTGCTCCCTGCGCCATCATCCCGCTCCACGTCCGCGACGCCGCTCCGCTTGACCGAACCGTTCGGTCAACGTAACTTGGGCCTAGTTCCGGCGCGCGTCAAGACGTGCCCGGCCCTGTTCTGACCGAACGGTTCGGTCATTGATCTTGAGGCGTTGGAATGTCTCTTCGCGATGATCTGGATCGGTCCAATACCGATCATGAGAGCGCGCTCGAGCACGCCCATGACGGGCGTGCGGAGCGTTCAGCGCCACATCCACACGTCGCCGCTTCAGCCGTCCCGGCAGAACCCGCATCCCCCGCGGTGGAGGCGACGCGCAAGCGTCCGCTCCGCCGAGCCGTCCTGCTCGCTGTCCTGGCCGTCGCGCTCGGCGGCGGAGGTTATGCCGGCTGGCAGTGGTGGACGGTCGGGCGGTTCTTCGTCTCGACCGACGACGCCTACGTCCAGGCCGATATCTCGGTGCTCGCCGCGAAGGTTCCGGGTTACCTCGAAGCGGTCCCGGTGGTGAACGGCGTCTCGGTGAAGAAGGGCGACGTGATCGCCAAGCTCGACGACGGCGATTACCGCCTCGCGCTCCAGGCCGCGCAGGACAAGCTCGCCACGCAGGAGAGCACCATCGCGCGGATCGCCCGGCAGGCCGAGGCCGCGCAGGCGCAGGTCGCCCAGGCCGCGGCGCAGCTCGACGCGACCCGCGCCGACGCGGTCCGCGCCCAGGCGGATTTCACCCGGTCGATGCAGATGCAGGCGGATTACGTCGCCAAGTCGCGCATCGACCAGACCCGGGCCGACCGCGACCGGACCGAGGCTTCGGTGAAGGCCATGGAGGCGGGCCTCGTGGCGGCCCGCGCCAATGTCGACGTCCTCAAGGCGCAGAAGCGCGAGGCGGAGAGCCTCGCGGCCGAGCTGCGCACCGCCGTCGACCGGGCCCGCCGGGACCTCGACTTCGCGGTGATCCGCGCCCCCTTCGACGGGGTGGTGGGCAACAAGGCCGTGGAGGCCGGCGCCTACGTGGCGCCCGGCACCCGGATCGCCGCGCTGGTGCCGCTCCAGAGCGTGCGGATCGACGCGAACTTCAAGGAGACCCAGGTCCAGCGCATGCGCCCCGGCCAGCCGGTGACGGTGACAGTGGACGCCTACCCGGATCGCGAGATCCAGGGCGTGGTGGAATCGTTCTCGCCGGCCTCCGGCTCGGTGTTCAGCCTGCTGCCCCCCGACAACGCCACGGGCAACTTCACCAAGATCGTCCAGCGCCTGCCCGTCCGCGTGCGGGTTCCCGAAGAGGTCGCCCGCGAGGGGCTGCTGCGGCCGGGCCTGTCGGCGGTGGTGCGGGTCGATACCCGTGGTGGCGCGGACCGTTCCGTGCTCGACCGGGCCGCGCGCGAGCGGCCGGTCAGCACCGCGAGCCGGTAAGACCCGCGATGGCCGCCACCGCCGCCCTCGCGCCCGGCGCACTGGCGCGCGCCGCCGAGCCGCCGCTCGATCGCCGCCGGATGGTGGCGTTCGTCTGCATGGTGTTCGGGATGTTCATGGCGATCCTGGACATCCAGATCGTCTCGGCCTCCCTCAATGAGATCCAGGCCGGCCTCTCGGCATCCGGTGACGAGATTCCCTGGGTCCAGACCAGCTACCTGATCGCCGAGGTCATCTCGATCCCGCTCTCCGGCACCCTGTCGCGGGTGCTCTCGACGCGGTGGATGTTCGCCATCTCGGCGGGCGGCTTCACCCTGATGAGCGTGATGTGCGCGACCTCCTCGTCGATCGGCGAGATGATCGTCTGGCGCGCCGCGCAGGGCTTCATCGGCGGCGGCATGATCCCGACCGTGTTCGCGGCGGCCTTCACGATCTTCCCGCCCTCGAAGCGGACCATCGTGTCGCCGATGATCGGCCTCGTGGCGACGCTGGCGCCGACCATCGGCCCGACGGTCGGCGGCTACCTCACCGACCTGCTGTCCTGGCACTGGCTGTTCCTGATCAACGTCGTGCCGGGCATTTTCGTGACGGTCTCGACCTGGATCCTGGTCGACTTCGACAAGCCGGACTACCGTCTTCTGCAATCCTTCGACTGGGCGGGCCTCGCCTTCATGGCGGGCTTCCTCGGCTGCCTCGAATACGTTCTGGAGGAGGGGCCGAACCACGATTGGCTGCAGGATGAGGCGGTGTTCGCCTGCGCTCTGATCTGCGGGGTCTCGGGGCTGCTGTTCTTCTGGCGGGTCTTCACGGCCAGGCAGCCGATCGTCGATCTGCGCGCCTTCGCGGACCGCAATTTCGCCAGCGGCTGCGTGGCGAGCTTCGTGCTCGGGATCGGGCTCTACGGGCTGACCTACATCTACCCGGTCTACCTCGCGCGCGTCCGCGGCTACTCGGCGCTGATGATCGGCGAGACGATGTTCGTCTCCGGACTGTTCATGTTCATCACTGCGCCGATCGCCGGCCGCCTGTCCGGCAAGGTCGATCCGCGCATCATGATGGGGATCGGCTTCGCGGGCTTCGCCTGCGGCACGTGGATCGTCACCGGCCTCACCAAGGATTGGGATTTTTCGGAGCTGCTGGTGCCGCAGATCCTGCGCGGCTGCTCGCTGATGCTGTGCATGATCCCGATCAACAACATCGCGCTCGGCACCCTGCCGCCGGCCCGGATGAAGAACGCCTCCGGCCTGTTCAACCTCACCCGCAACCTCGGCGGCGCGGTGGGGCTCGCGCTGATCAACACGGTGCTCAACGACCGGTGGGACCTGCACCTCGCCCGGCTGCACGAGCGGTTCAGCTGGACCAGCACCGCCGCCCTGGAGCGCCTCGACACGCTTCAGCGCGGCTTCGACTCCTTCGGCAGTGCGGCCCCCGACATGGCGCTCAGGGCCATGACCAACACGGTGCGGATCCAGGGGCTCGTCATGGCCTTCGAGGACGTGTTCCTCGCCCTGACGATCCTGTTCCTGGCGATGGCCTGCGCCGTGCCGCTGGTCCGGCGTCCGCGCGCGGCGGCCGGCGGCGGGGGCGGCCACTGACGGGGCGGTCCGTGCCCGCCGCGACGAGGCGCGATCCCGCACAGGAATGCGTTGGCGGTGCGCCCCACCGATCTGCTAGGATGTCGGGATGCGCCGGTCCCGGGGGGCCCGCGCGACGACGGCCAGGGATCGGCTTATGGACTTCCTCAACGCGATGGGCGGCACCGCGGGCGGCTTCTTCGGCGCCCTGATCCCGTTCCTGTTCGTGCTCACCGTGGTGGTGTTCGTGCACGAGATGGGCCACTTCCTGGTCGGGCGCTGGTGCGGCGTCGGCGTTCACGCCTTCTCCCTCGGCTTCGGGCCGGAACTCGTCGGCTTCAACGACCGCCGCGGCACCCGCTGGAAGCTCTGCGCCATCCCGCTCGGCGGCTACGTCAAGTTCCACGGCGACGTGAACGGGGCGAGCATGCCGGACCCCGAGGCCGTCGCCCGCATGAGCCCGCAGGAGCGGGCGATCAGCTTCCCGACCCAGCCCGTCGCCAAGCGCGCCGCGATCGTCGCCGCCGGCCCGGTGGCGAACTTCATCCTGGCGATCCTGCTGTTCGCCGGGGCGATCTGGCTCGGCGGCCGCTACGAATTGCCGGCCCGGGTCTCCTCGGTGGAGCCGAACAGCGTCGCCGCCCAGGCCGGCTTCCAGCCGGGCGACGTGATCACCGCCATCGACGGCGAGAAGATCGGCGATTTCAACGCGATGTACCGCACGGTGACGGGCAGCGCCGGCACGCCGCTGACCTTCACGGTCGAGCGCGACGACAAGCCGATCACCATCCAGGCGACGCCGGCTACCTTCGAGGAGAAGACCCCGTTCGGCCGCCACCGGATCGGCCGTCTGGGCATCCGCTCCCCCGCGGGGTCCGAGGCGCGGCTCGTGCGCTACGGGGCGCTCGATTCCCTGAACCTCGGCGTGAAGGAGACCTACTTCGTCGTCGAGCGCACCTTCTCGTATCTCGGCAAGCTCGCCACGGGACGGGAATCGGCCGACCAGCTCTCGGGCCCGATCGGCATCGCCCGCGTCTCCGGCGAGGTCGCCAAGACCGGCGGCGTCGGCGGCCTTGTCGGCCTGATCGCGCTGCTCTCGGTCTCGATCGGCCTCCTGAACCTGTTCCCGGTGCCGCTGCTCGATGGCGGCCATCTCCTGTTCTACGCCTTCGAGGTCGTCCGTGGCCGGCCGCTCAGCGAGCGCGCCCAGGAGATCGGGTTCCGGATCGGCCTCGCGCTGGTCCTGATGCTGATGCTGTTCGCCGCCTGGAACGATATCCTCAACCTCGGCGCGTCCTGGCGAAACACCTGATCCGGAGGAGTTGCGGTTCCTCCCCGGACGCCTTGAGCATCCTGTCCGCTCTCCACCGGAAAGGATGCCCGATTCCCGCCGCGATCCGGCCCCGAAGCCGCCCGATCGGCGCCCCGCAGACGGATCAGAATAGGGTTAACGCCGCGTTGAAAGTCGCGGCGCCACGGCGGAAAAAACGCGCGGCCACAGGCGTTTATGCGTCGTTCACTACATTTGGCGGTTTGCCCGCTTCGTGGCCGGATCGTTAAGTGGCGCGAAGGCCACGACCCCCCAAAATCCCCTGACGATGGCCGCCCGCGCGTTTGCTTGGCAGGGGAATCCCGCTAAGAGCTACGCTTGGACCGAAGCCACGCTTGGACCAGGTGACGGGACGGCCGATCAACGGTCGCCTGTGACGGGCTAACCCCCGCGACCAGAACAGAAACGGGCGATTGCATGATGTCGTTGACGGGGAAGCCCCGACGTAAGTCGGTGCGGAGAACCATCGTCCTAGTCACTGCCGGTCTGAGCCTCGTCCTGAGCGGGGCCGCTCAGGCGCAGCAGATCGTCGTCCAGGGCAACCAGCGCGTCGATGCCGACACGGTCCGGTCCTACGTGACCGGGACGGCGTCCGGATCCGCCGAGGAGGCCCGCCGCAACCTGCTGGCGAGCGGCATGTTCTCGGACGTGAAGGTCACCCAGGCGGGCGGGCGCACGGTGGTCACCGTCCGCGAGAACAACCTGATCAACCGGGTGGTGTTCGAGGGCAACAAGAAGATCGAGAAGGCGACCCTGGAAGGGGTGGTCGAGGCGAAGGCCCGCGGGCCCTACAGCGAGGCGATCGTCAACGCCGATCTCGCCCGCATCCGCGACGTCTACAAGCGGTTCGGCCGCGGCACCGCCAAGGTGACCTACCGCACCGTCGACCTGCCGAACGGCCGGGTCGACGTGATCTACCAGATCGACGAGGGCGACAAGACCGGCATCATCTCGATCAACTTCGTCGGCAACAACGCCTATTCGGACCGGACGTTGAAGGGGCTGATGAGCTCCTCGGAGATGAACTTCCTGTCGTTCATCAAGACCTCCGACGTCTACGATCCCGACCGCATCACCAACGACCTCGATCAGGTGCGCCGCTACTACCTGAAGAACGGCTACGCCGACTTCCAGGTGGTGAGCGCCGACGCCCGCTACGTCGAGGGCGAGACCTCGGGCTACGTCATCACCGTCACGGTGAACGAGGGCGAGCAGTACAAGGTCGGCGCGGTGCAGGTGGATTCCCGCCTGCCGGGCCTCAACACGACCCAGCTGACCGACGGCGTCGCCACCGCCGTGGGTGACGTCTACAATGCCGACGACGTCGAGAAGACGCTGAACAACGTCACCCGCGAGGTGAACCGCGCAGGCTACCCGTTCGCGCAGGTGCGTCCGACCGGCCAGCGCGATCCGGCGAGCCATCAGGTCTCCCTGGGCTTCGTGGTCGAGGACGGCCCACACGTCTACGTCGAGCGCATCAACATCCGCGGCAACACCCGCACCCGCGACTACGTCATCCGCCGCGAACTCGATATCGCCGAGGGCGACGCCTACAACCGCGTGCTGACCGACCGCGCCGAGCGGCGCCTGAACGGCCTGGGCTTCTTCAAGAAGGTCCGCTTCTCCAATGAGCCGGGCTCGGCGCCCGACCGCGTGGTCATCAACATCGACGTCGAGGATCAGCCCACGGGTTCGTTCTCGGTGGCGGGCGGCTACTCCACCCAGGACGGCATCATCGGCGAGGTCTCGGTCTCCGAGTCGAACTTCCTCGGGCGCGGCCAGTATGTCCGCCTCGCCGGCACTGGCGGCCAGTACTCGCGCGGAGTCGACTTCTCGTTCACCGAGCCGTACTTCCTCGGCTACCGGCTCGCCGCCGGCTTCGACGCCTTCTACAAGTACTCGGACCTGACCCGGTACTCGCGCTACGAGACCACGGTCTACGGCGGCCAGCTCCGCCTCGGCCTGCCGATCACCGAGGAGTTCGGCATCACGCTGCGCTACTCGCTGTACAACACCGAGCTGAAGGTGCCGAACACTCTCAAGCGGCCGTACAACGACTGCTCGATCCCGATCCCGGGCTACACCGCCACCTATGCGCCCGGCACGATCGACCCGAACACGGGCCGGAACATCGGCGGGCAGGCGCTCTACCCGAACTGCGCCTATGACGGCGAGGCCTCGATCGCCATCAAGGGCTCGCAGGGCAACACGCTGACCTCGCTGGCCGGCCTGACGCTCGCCTACTCGACGCTCGATGTGATCGGCGCGCCGCACAACGGCCTCTACGCCGAATTGAAGCCCGACGTGGCGGGTCTGGGCGGCGACTCGAAGTTCTTCCGCGTCACCGCCGATGCGCGCTACTACAAGGAGATCTTCGAGGACGTGATCGGCTTCGTCCGGTTCCAGGGCGGCCACATCGAGTCCATCGACGGCAAGCCGCTGCGGGTGACCGACGAGTTCTTCCTCGGTCCGTCGCTGGTCCGCGGCTTCGCGCCGAACGGCATCGGTCCGCGCGACGTCGGCATCGCCGACGCCCGCTCGAACGCGATCGGCGGCTCGACCTATGTCGGCGGCACCCTCGAGGTGCAGTTCCCGCTGCCCGGCGTCCCGCGCGATCTCGGCCTGAAGGGCGCGCTCTTCGCCGATGCCGGCACGCTGTTCGGCTACAACAGCCGGCGGACCTTCGACGTGAACGGCGACGGGTTCATCAACGGCACGTCGCCGCAGACCGGAAAGTGCAACTTCAACGCCTTCACGATCGGCGTCGAGCCGGAATGCGTGAACGTCCGGGACAGCGCCGCGATCCGCTCCTCGGTCGGCGCCTCCATCCTGTGGAACTCGCCGCTCGGCCCGATCCGCTTCGACTACGCCTACGCCCTGACGAAGGATGAAGGTGTCGCGGTCTACGTGCCGATCCTCGGCAAGTACGGCCATATCGGCAAGGACCAGACCCAGGCGTTCCGCTTCTCCGGCGGCTCGCGCTTCTGATCACGATCTCTGGCGCGGCGGCCATCGTCCCGGCCGCCGCGTTATCGGGCATGTCAGATCCCATCTTCTTCGCCGCCGCGGCGGACCTTACCCTCGCGGAGATCGCGGCGGTCGCCGGCGTGAGCCTTCCCGAGGGGGCCGACCCGCAGGCCAAGCTCGCCGGCGCGGCGTCCCTGGAAGGTGCCGGACCGCAGCACCTCGCCTACATGGACAACGCCCGCTACGGCGATGCCTTCGCGGCGACGCGGGCAGGGGCCTGCCTGGTCTCGCCGCGCTTCGCGGCGCGCTGCCCGTCCGGCACCATCGCCCTGGTCATCCGGGATCCGTACCGCGCCTACGCGACCCTGCTCGGACGCCTGCATCCGGACGCCCTGCGCCCCGGCTCGCAGTTCGGCGCCCGCGGTATCGCCCCCGGGGCCCATGTTCATTCGGACGCGCGGCTCGAGGCGGGCGTCGTCGTCGATCCGGGCGCGGTGATCGGCCCCGGCGCGGAGATCGGAAGCGGCACGGTGATCGGGCCGAACGCGGTGGTCGGTCCGGGCGTACGCATCGGGCGCGACTGCGCCATCGGGGCTGGCACGACGCTCAGCCACGCGCTCCTGGGAAACCGCGTCATCCTGCACCCCGGCGCGCGGCTCGGGCAGGACGGGTTCGGCTTCGCCATGGGCGCCACCCATCTCAAGGTCCCGCAGATCGGCCGCGTGATCGTCCAGGACGACGTGGAGATCGGCGCCAACACCACGATCGACCGGGGCGCCTCGCGCGACACGGTGATCGGGGAGGGGACCAAGATCGATAACCTCGTGCAGATCGCCCACAACGTCGTGATCGGGCGCCACTGCGTGATCGTGTCGGGCGTCGGCATCTCGGGTTCGACCACCCTGGAGGATTACGTGGTCCTCGGCGGGCAGGTCGGCGTCGTCGGGCATCTGCGGATCGGCCGCGGCGCGCAGATCGCCGGCTCGTCCAACGTCAACCGCGACGTCCCGCCGGGCAGCCGCTGGGGCGGGACGCCCGCCAAGCCGGTGCGCACCTGGTTCCGCGAACTCACCACCCTGGCCCGCCTCGCCGAGCGCTCGGGCAAGGCTGCGGCGGACGACGAGGGTTGAAGGCGGGGCGCTGGCGCGGGCTTCCCGGTGCCCGGATCGATCCGCGCCTCCGGAAGGTCTTGCGCTTCCGGCGATTTCTGCCGAAGAGGGCGCTCCCTTCGCCATCGGCGTCGGGATGTCAGGCCGCCGCCGGCGGCACGTCGAGGTGCGGGATCCGATGAGTGAGGCGGCGCGCGAGACAGGCGGCGAGCTGGGCATAGCCGATATCCAGACGCTGCTGGAGTTGCTGCCACACCGCTATCCGTTCCTCATGGTGGACCGGATCGTCGAGATCGACCGCGACGAATCCTGCATCGGCATCAAGAACGTCACGGCCAACGAGCCGCAATTCATGGGGCATTTTCCCGGCCTGCCGGTCTTCCCGGGCGTGTTGCTGATCGAGGGGATGGCCCAGACGGCTGGCGCGATCTGCTGCCGTCACATCCGCACAGACGAGCTGCGCACCAAGCAGGTGTTCTTCATGACCATCGACAAGTGCAAGTTCCGCAAGCCGGTCACGCCCGGCGATCAGGTGCGCTTCCACATGACGAAGATCAACCAGCGCCGGACCATGTGGTGGTTCCGCGGTGAGGCCCGGGTCGACGGTGCGCTGGTGGCCGAAGCCGAGATCGGCGCCATGCTGGTGACGGAGTGAGTGCGCCGGACATCCATGCGAGCGCCGTGATCGAGCCCGGCGCGGAGATCGGCGACGGGGCGCGGATCGGTCCCTTCTGTCATATCGGGCCCGAAATCGTGCTCGGGGCCGGGTGCGAACTCGTCAGCCACGTCGTCCTCGCGGGCCGAACCACGATCGGACCGCGCACGCGGATCTTCCCCTTCGCGTCGATCGGCCACCAGCCGCAGGACCTGAAGTACCGGGGCGAGGCTTCGACGCTCACGGTCGGGGCCGATTGCCTGATCCGCGAGGGCGTCACCATGAACCCGGGCACCAGCGGCGGCGGGCTGGAGACCGTGGTCGGTGATCACTGCACCTTCCTGGCGAACTCCCATGTCGGCCACGATTGCCGGGTGGGGGCGCACGTGATCTTCTCCAACAACGTCATGCTGGCCGGGCATTGCGCGGTCGGCGACTACGCGATCCTCGGGGGCGGGGCGGCCGTGATCCAGTTCGCGCGGGTCGGGGCGCACGCCTTCGTGGGCGGCCTCTCGGGACTGGAGAACGATTGCATCCCCTACGGCATGGTGCTGGGCAACCGGGCCACGCTGTCGGGGCTCAACATCATCGGCCTGCAGCGCCGCGGCTTCGCCCGGGAGGACATCCACGCCCTGCGGCGCGCCTATCGTCTGCTCTTCGCCCCCGAGGGCACGCTGATGGAGCGGGTCGAGGACGTGGCCGCGACCTTCGAGTCCCATGCCGCGGTGCGCGAGATCCTCGACTTCATCCGCGTCGGCGGCAAGCGCTCGATCTGCACGCCGCGCGAAGTCCCGACCCCGATCAGCGCCGCCTGACCGGCGCCCGTCATGGCCAAGGCCGACCCCCCGCCCGAGGGTACCCTCGTGCTGATCGCAGGGGCCGGGCGCCTGCCGGAACTCGTCGCCGACTCCCTGCGCCGGGCGCGCCGGCCGTTCCGCGTGATCGCGCTGCGCGGCTTCACGGGACAGACCCTGCGCGCCAGCGCCGACGCCACGGTCGACCTCCTCGACCTCGCCGCCACCCTGAAGCTGCTGCGCCAGTGGGGTCCGGCCATCGTGGTGCCGGCCGGGGGCGTGTCCCGACCGAGCCCGGCCGCGATCCTCAATGCCGGCGCGGCCCTGCGCAACCGCGAGGCGCTGCGCGCCATCGCGGGCGGGGGCGACGACCGCCTCCTGCGCGCCGCCCTGACGCTCGTCGAGGAGGAGGGGCACCGGATCCTCGGCGTCCACGAAGCCGCGCCGGACCTGCTCTGTCCGGAGGGGGTGATCGGGCGCCGTCAGCCGGATCCGAGTGCCGCCGCCTCGATCGCCGCCGGGCGCCGCGTGCTGGACGCGCTCTCGCCCTTCGACCTCGGACAGGCCGTGGTACTCGCCGGCGACCGGGTGCTCGCCGTCGAGGGACCGGAGGGGACCGACCGGATGCTCGCCCGGACGCGCGCCCTCGGGCGCCGGCCCTTCGGCTGGGGGCGGGCGCTGCCCGCGACCGTGCTGGTGAAGGCGCCGAAGATCGGACAGGATCGGCGCATCGACCTGCCGGCGATCGGTCCGCGCACGGTGCGCAATGCCGGCCGGGCCGGCTGCATCGGCATCGCCCTCGAAGCCGCGGGAACGCTGGTGATCGACCGGGCCGCCACCGCCGCGGAGGCCGACCGCCTCGGCCTGTTCGTGGTCGGCTACGCGAGCGCCCCGCGATGACCCGACCCCGCACCGTCTGGCTCGTGGCCGGCGAGGATTCCGGCGACCAGCTCGGCGCCAAGCTGATGCGGGCGCTGCGCGAGATGGCGCCGGACGCGACCTTCGGCGGCGTCGGCGGCGAGGCCATGACGGAGGCGGGGGCGGAGGCGGGGTTCGCCTCCCTGTTCCCCCTCGATGACGTGGCGGTGATGGGCTACCTGCCGGTGCTCGCCCGCGCCCGCACGCTGCTGCGGCGCATCCGCGAGACCGCTGGGGCCGCGGTGCGCGCCCGGCCGGACGTGCTGGTGATCATCGACAGCCCCGGCTTCACCCACGCGGTGGCGAAGCGCGTGCGCAAGGCCGCCCCCGGCATCCCGATCATCGACTACGTCTCGCCGAGCGTCTGGGCCTGGCGCCCGTGGCGCGCGAAGGGCATGCGCACCTTCATCGATCACGTCCTGGCGCTGCTGCCCTTCGAGCCCGATGCCCATCGGCGGCTCGGCGGGCCACCCTGCACCTATGTCGGGCATCCGCTGATCGAGCGCTTGGCCGAGCTGCGCCCGTCCGGTGCGGAGACTCACCGCCGGGAGACGGCGCCCCACAGCCTCGTCATCCTGCCGGGATCGCGCCGCTCCGAGATCGAGCGGCTCATGCCGGTCTTCGGGCAGGCGTTGGAGCAGGTCTTTTGCGCGCATCCGGTCGAGGCGGTGCTGCCGGCGGTGACGCGCCACCGGGCCCTGATCGAGCGCCTCGCGACGGCTTGGCCGGTGCCGGTCCGGATCGTCACCGGCGAGGCGCCGAAATACGCCGCCTTCCGCGGTGCCCGCGCGGCGCTCGCGGCCTCAGGCACGGTCACGCTTGAGCTGGCGCTGGCGGGCGTTCCCATGGTGGTGGCCTACAAGGTCTCGCGGGCCGAGGAGGTCATCGCCCGCCGGCTGATCCAGGTGCCGACCATCGTGCTGCCGAACCTCATCCTGGCCGAGAACGTCATGCCGGAATTCATCCAGGCGGCGTGCACGCCCGGGCGTCTCGCCGAGGCCCTGGCGCCCCTGCTGGCGGGGGGCGTGGCCCGCGAAGCCCAGTGCGCGGCGCTGGCGCGGATCGATGACCGGATGCGCCTGCCGGATGCGGATACGCCGAGCCGGGCCGCCGCGCGGATCGTCCTGCGGGCGGCGGAGCGACCGTCCGGATAGGCCGTGGTTCCAGCCCTTTCGAAATGTAGGGCCGTGATCCCCACGCATTCACGTCGTGCCGGTTGCGCACCGACCCTTTCCCGGGCGCCTGAAGCGCCAGCGGAATGCGACCCGGGATCCAGCACGAAACGTCGCGAAGCGTCGATCTGGATAAACCCGTGCCCGCTGTCGCGGCGCTTTTCGTGCTGGGTCCCGGAACAGGTTCCGCTGACGCTTCACCTGTCCGGGAAAGAGGGTGCGTGTCATGAGCCCAAAAGCGCCGAAGCCCAAGAGCGCCGAATCCCAAGAGTGCCGAATCCCAAGAGCGCCGAATCCCAAGAGCGCCGATCTTGGACTCCGCGCTTGACCAGACACCGGGAAAGGCCCGGCCGTGGACCCTACCCAGCGCGCCGGCTGCAGCGGGTGTACGTCACGGTCCCCCGGTTGCTCGACCAGGTCAGGCGATCGTCATCCACCGTCAGCCGGACCTGCGACGACCAGTGACGCCCGCGGTCGGTGCACTCGGCCGCGGTCACCCAGGAACCGCCGGACCGGCGCGTGTCGTGGAAGGTGCAGAGCGTGCGGCCGGCGCGCGCCTGATCCTGCGTGATCGTCGCGGGGATATAGCCCCGCCGCCGCGAGCGGTGCCCGCAGGCCGAAGGCGTCGGCCCCCAGACGCCGACATACAAGGCGCTCACGGGTGCCGGAGCGGTCCGGGAGAGGGGAGCCGGCGCCGATGGCTGAGCGGCCTGGACCTCCCGAGGCTGCACCGGGGGCGCGGCGACAGGTGAATCGAGGCCCACGACCCGGCTCGCCAGCGCTCGCTGCCCGGCGGCGGGCTCCGCGGGCGCGGCCGCCTCGGGTCGCTGGGGCCGGAACGGCATGTCTTCCGTCAGGTAGGCGGCGCTGTAGGCGAACAGCCCGATCCAGCCGGCGATCAGCAGGGCCGGCAGGACGTAGCGACGCCTGCGCTCGGAACGTGTTCCGCCGCCCGGATCCGCCAGCACCACTGCCCCCATCATAGTCCCTCCGTCGTTCGGTCAGCGACCGAAGATGCCCTTCAGGAACTGGGCCGTGCGGTTGCGCTTGCGCTTGCGCTCCAGCTCGGACGCGTCCTTGAGCCACGCGACCTGGACGACCCGCCGCTCGCCCTCGAACGGCTCGTGGCCGTGCCAGGAATTGTCGGCGCGCAGGAATGCGAACATCGTGCCCATGGTGGGCGGCACCTCGACCGCGAATGGTTCGTAGTTCTTCCCGTCGTAGAGCACCCGCAGGCGCCCGGCGGCCGGGGCCTCCCAGGCGTCGTTCATGTAGACGAGGAGCGTCAACACCTTCGACGGCCCGTCGGTGTGGATCGAGCCGTATTTCGGCTGGCTCTTGCGCATGATGGTGGTGAGCCGCGGGCAAGAGACGAGGTCGATCCCGAATTTTTCGCCCAGGATCCTCGAGAATTCGTCGCTCTCGAGTTCGTCGATCAGCGCCTTGAAGCGTCCCTTGAGGGCAACTTCGTCGACTGTGAGATAGCCGGGCTTGGCGATATCCGGGAAGTCGCGGCGGATCGCGTCAATGGCTTCGGGATTCAGGACGTTGCTGCCCAGCGTGTAGGCGTAGGGCTCCCGCGAGAGGGGCGCGGCGCGGACCGCCGAGATGTCGAGGATCGAAAGGGCGGACATCGTTGGATCCCTTGGCTCCAGGCTGAATCGGTCCAGGGCGAATCGGACGACACGCCGGGCGCGGGCCGCGCGTGCCGGAGGTCCGATCGGCGGGCTGGGCCGGCCAGACCGCGCAGGCCTCAGCCGTCCGTCGCAACCCGTCGCGGCGGTCCGAAAATCTCATAATCCGCCGATTGCGGCGGTCCGACGGCGAAAGGCGTCCGGTGGCGCATTCCGGTGACAGTCGTGGGCCGCCGGCCCGTGCAGGATAGTCGGATGCCCGCGGATTGTCGTCCTGGGCGCATGCTGGACCCGTGTCTGATGAGGCCGCTGGCCCTCACCCTGTTGTGCATACACCTCGTCGCGATCACGACCGGGGCGGAGGCCCTTGCGCAAACCCGGGCGCCGCGCGGCTCGATGACCGCCCGGATGACCTGCGCGGAGGCGATGGCCCTGGTCAAAGGCGAGCGGGACGTCGTGATCGCGGCCGGATCGGCACCGGAGCGGTTCGTCAGCGGCCCCGACCAGTGCAGCGGCTCGGAGATCGCCGAACTGCGCTTCGCACCGACCCGCGACAACCCGCAATGCCCGATCGGCTACCGGTGCCGCGAGCCGGGCTTCGAGGAGTGGAACTGGTAGGCGCGCTGGCGGCGTAAATCGCCGCATGTCCCGCAGGTAACCAAAGTTTCACGCGACAGCGCGGGGCACGTGCCCTTATCTCGCCATCGACCGGGGCCAAGGCCGCCGGCTTGCGCCCCCGCCGGGCGCGGTGGGACGGGAGAGACGCGTGGCAGCACTCAGGACCGGGCTCGGGATCCAGGCCGTGCTCACGGCCGTGGCCGCGCTGATCCTGCTGGCCCTGCCGGGCATCCCGAGCCCGCCGCTCTACGTGTCGCTCGCGGGCTTCGCGCTGGCCGGCATTCTGGTCGCGTCCAATAAAATCTCGGCCTACCTGAAGGTGTTCGTCTCGGTCTACGGCGTCGGCTACCTGCTGCTTGCCGGCTCGAAGACCGCCGCCGCCATGGGCCTGCTGCCGCCGGTGATCGCGGCGCTCCTGCCCCCGGCCTTCGCCGCCACCGGCGCGGTGGTGTTCGCCGCCATCGTGCTCGGCATCTCCTATCTCGAGCCGATCCAGGCGATTACCAACATCGCGGATCCGTATTTCGCCAACCGCGACAAGCCGACCAAGGAGATCGGCCTGTTCCGCTGGTTCGGCACCACTGAGGGGCGGATCGGCCGCAACCTCGTGGCGCTCTCGATCTTCGTGAACTTCGCCGACGTGGCGCTGACCCTGCGGTTCAACTTCTTCTACCGCGACATCTACAACGCCCTGCAGGAGTATGACGCGAACGCCTTCTGGTACCAGCTCCTCTGGGTGTTCGTGCCGCTGGCCACGCTGAACATCGCCATCGGCATGTTCGACCTGTTCGTGGATTCCTCGCTCCTGATCCGCTGGCGCACGTGGCTGACCCACAGCCTGTACGAGCGCTGGCTCGGCAACGGTACCCATTACCGGATCCCGTTCACCGACGAGGAGGCCGACAACCCGGATCAGCGCATCCAGGCCGACGTCAACAGCTTCATCGTGCAGACCACGACCCTGTCGATCCGGCTGCTCAGCCAGGCGGCGCAGCTCGTCTCGTTCATGGTGATCCTCTGGACCCTGTCGCGGGACTTCGTCGTGCCGTTTACCGACACGGTGATCCCGGGCTTCCTGGTCTGGCTGGTGATCGGCTACGCGGTGGTGGGCACGTGGCTCACCCACCTGATCGGCCGCCCGCTGATCGGGCTCGACTTCCGGCAGGAGCAGGTGGAGGCGAATTTCCGCTTCGCGCTGGCCCGCAACCGCATCTATTCCGAGCAGATCGCCCTGCTGCGCGGCGAGCGCGCGGAGGCTTCCCGGCTCTCGACGCTGTTCCACAGCGTGATCGACAACTACGTCGGTATCATCTTCCGGCGCATCAAGCTGATTGCCTTCACGTTCAGCTACCGCCAGGCGAGCGTGATCTTCCCGATGGTGCTCGCCGCGCCCTCCTTCTTCGCCAAGAAGATCACGCTGGGCGCCCTCCAGCAGACCTCGCAGGCCTTCGGGCAGGTGCAGAGTTCGCTGTCGTTCTTCGTGGATTCCTACACGACGCTCGCCGCCTACAAGGCCAACACCAACCGTCTCGGCTCCTTCCGGCGGGCCATGACCAAGGCCGAGGCGCTTGAGTCGGCGGGCTACGGGCTCGTCAAGGGCAACGACAGTACCGGGGACGTCACCGCGCGCGGCCTAGTCCTTGCCCTGCCGGACGGGCGCCCGATCGTGACCGCCGACGCGCTGACGCTGCCGCGGGGCGGGGCGACCCTGGTGACAGGGCCGTCCGGTTCGGGCAAGTCGACACTGTTCCGGGCGATCGCCGGGATCTGGCCATTCGGCAAGGGACGGGTCGACGTGCCGGCCGGACAGTCGGCCCTGCTGCTGCCGCAGAGGCCCTACATCCCGCTCGGCACCCTGCGCGGTGCGGTCGTCTATCCGAACACCACCGATCAATTCTCGGATGACGCCATCCGGGAGGCCTTGATCGCCGCCCAGCTCCCGCATCTCGCCGGTCACCTCGACGAGGTGGATACCTGGGAGCGGCGCCTGTCGGGGGGCGAGCAGCAGCGGCTCGCCATCGCACGGGTGCTGCTGGCCAAGCCCGAATGGCTGTTCCTCGACGAGGCGACCGCCTCGCTGGACGAGCCCTCCGAGGCGGCCCTCTACCGGACGTTGCGCGAGCGGCTGCCCGGGACGACGATCGTGTCGATCGGCCACCGCTCGACGCTGGAGGCGTTTCACGATCGGCGGATCGCGCTGGAGCCGGAGGGCGGGGTGTTCACCCCGCGGGAACGGAGGCAGCCGCTGCCGGCGGAGTAGGGCAGGCCCAATCCGCTTCTCCCCTTCCTCGCAGAGGGGGAGGGAGGGCCCGTACAGGTGACTTACGCCGCCCTGCGCAGCCCCGCGGCGGCCCGCGCCGCCTGCTCGATCGCTGCCGGATCCGGCGTGCCGGGCTTCACCACCCAGCTCCCGCCGACGCAGAGCACCGAGGGGATCGCCAGCCAGTCGGGCGCCGTCGCCTCGGTGATCCCGCCCGTGGGGCAGAACCGCACCGCGCCGAACACCGCTGCGTGCGCCTTCAGCGCCTTGATGCCGCCCGCGGCCTCGGCCGGAAAGAACTTGAACCGGTCGAGCCCATGATCCAGCCCGCGCATGATGTCGGCCGCCGAGGCGACGCCCGGCAGGTAGGGCACCCCGTTGGCCTTGGCGGCAGCGGTCAGCGGTTCGGTCAGCCCCGGCGAGACGATGAACTCGGCGCCGGCCGCCAGCGCCTTGTCGAGGTCGCGCGGGTTGAGCACCGTTCCGGCCCCGACCACCGCGCCCTGGACCCGGGTCATCTCTCGGATCACGTCGAGGGCGGCCGGCGTGCGCAGGGTGACCTCCAGGGCGGTCAGCCCGCCCTTCACCAGGGCCTCGGCGATGGGGCCGGCCTGGGCGACATCGTCGATCACCAGGACCGGAATGACGGGCACGGAGCGCATCAGCGCGTCGATGCTGGTCAGGTCGTTCATGGTCGGCAACTCCCGTACAGGCTTCAGAGGCCGGCGGCCGCGAGCATCGCGGAGGCGCCGCGCTCCGCCGTGTCAGCCCCATGGCGCATGAACGCGAACAGCTCGCGCCCGGTGCCCTGGCCGGACGGCGGTGCTTCGGCATCACGGCGGCCGGCGAATTCGGCAGCGTCCACCAGCACTTCGAGGAGACCCTCGGCGGCGCTGAGCCGGACGATGTCGCCGTCGCGGATCCGCCCGATCGGCCCGCCGCCCAGAGCCTCGGGACTCAGGTGGATCGCAGCCGGGACCTTTCCGGAGGCGCCCGACATCCGCCCGTCCGTCACCAGGGCGACCTTGTGGCCGCGGTCCTGCAGCACACCGAGCGGCGGCGTGAGCTTGTGGAGCTCCGGCATGCCGTTGGCCTTCGGGCCCTGGAACCGGACCACCACCACGACGTCCCGCTCCAGTTCGCCGGCCTTGAAGGCCTTCAGCACCTCGTCCTGGTCGGAAAACACCCGGGCCGGGGCCTCGATGGTCCGGCGCTGCTCCTCGACGGCGCTGGTCTTGAACGTCGCCCGGCCGAGATTGCCCTGCACAAGCCGCATGCCGCCGTCGGCCTGGAACGGATTGCCGGGGCGGCGCAGCATCGTGTCGTCGAGGCTCTTCGGCACGGCATCCTCGAAGACCAGCTCCTCGCCATCGAGCTTCGGATCGCGGGCGTGGTCCCGCAGGGACTGGCCGGCCACCGTCAGGATGTCGTCGTGCAGGAGCCCGGCATCGAGCAGCGCGGCCATCACGAAGCTCATCCCGCCCGCGGCGTGGAAGTGGTTCACGTCCCCCGCGCCGTTCGGGTAGACCCGCGCGATCAGCGGCACCGCGCTCGACAGCCGGTCGATGTCCTCCCAGTCGATCACGATGCCGGCGGCGCGGGCGATCGCCGGCAGGTGGATCGCGTGGTTGGTCGAGCCGCCCGTGGCGAGCAGGCCGACCGCGGCGTTCACGATCGCCTTCTCGTCGACGCACAGGCCGAGCGGCCGGTAGTCGTTGCCCGCACCGCCGATCTCGGTGAGCCGGTGGATCGCCGCCCGGGTCACGGCCTGCCGCAGCTTCGTGCCGGGATTGATGAAGGACGCGCCCGGCATGTGCAGGCCCATCATGTCCATCATCATCTGGTTGGAGTTGGCCGTACCGTAGAACGTGCAGGTGCCGGCGGAATGGTAGGAGGCGGACTCGGATTCGAGCAGTTCCGCCCGGCCGACCTTGCCCTCGGCATAGAGCTGGCGGATCCGCTGCTTCTCCTTGTTGGCGAGGCCGGAGGGCATCGGCCCGGCCGGGATCAGGATCGTCGGCAGGTGGCCGAAGCGGAGCGCGCCGATCAGAAGGCCGGGCACGATCTTGTCGCAGATGCCGAGCAAGGCCGCGCCGTCGAACATGCCGTGGCTCAAGCCCACCGCGGTGGAGAGCGCGATCGTGTCCCGGGAGAACAGCGACAGCTCCATGCCGCTCTGCCCCTGCGTGACGCCATCGCACATGGCCGGCGTGCCGCCCGCGACCTGCGCGGTGGCGCCGCGCTCACGGGCGAACAGCTTGATCTGCTCCGGATAGCGCCCGTAGGGCTGATGGGCCGAGAGCATGTCGTTGTAGGCGGTCACGATGCCGATGTTCATCGCGGTCCGCTCGTCGCGGATCGCCGCCTTGTCCTCGCCGGCGGCCGCGAAGCCGTGGGCGAGGTTGCCGCAGGCGAGCTTGCCGCGCCGGACCCCCGCCTCGCGCTCGCGGGCGATCAGGTCGCAATAGGCGCGCCGGGTCTCGCGGGAGCGCGAGACGACGCGCTCGGTGACCGCCGCGACCGCGGGGTGAAGCTCGGTCATGCTGGTTCCTCCAGGCTCGGTGCCGACGGGCGGGGCCGAGGCCGCGCCTCGACCCGGCACACGCATCCGTGGCACTGGCCGGTATCTAAGTGGTGCGCCGCGGGATGTAACCCGGCCGGCGCGCCACCCTCCCCCGCAGAGGGGGAGGGGGCCCGCGGAGGCGCTGCGCCGCGAACCGCCTCAATACTCCCAGAAGATGCGCTGCAGCTCCTTCGTGTCGCTGGTCTTGGTGAGCGCCACGGCCGCCAGGATCTTGGCCTTGGCGGGGTTCAGGTCGTGCGCCACGACCCAATCGTACGTGTCGTCCGGCTGCTCGGCGTTGCGCAGGACGAAGCCGTCCGGCACCCGCGAGGAGCGGATCACGATCGTGCCCTTGGATCGGATGTCCTTGAGCTTGTCGACGAGGTAGCCCGCCACCGAGCCGTTGCCGGTGCCGGCGTTGACGATCGCCTTGGCGCCCGCCTGAACCTCCGCGTCGTAGACGCCCGGGATCATGTTGCCCGAGCCGTACACGATGCCGACCAGCGGCAGGCTATCGATCTGGTCGATGTCGAACTCGGAGGTCGTGTTGTGGCGCTTCGACAGGGTGCGGAAGAAGTAGGTCTTGCCCTCGACCACCATGCCGAGCGGGCCCCACTGGCTGTAGAAGGCGCTCGGCACGATGTTGGTCCGCTTGTTCACGTCGCGGCCGCACTGGATGTAGTCGTTCATCGTGACGGTGACGCCCTTGCCGACCGCCTCCTTGCTCCCCGCCACCGTCACGGCGTCGAGCAGGTTGAGGGCGCCGTCGGCCGAGATCGCCGTGCCCGGCCGCATCGAGCCGACCACCACGATCGGCTTGTCGCTCTTCACCACGAGGTCGAGGAAGAAGGCGGTCTCCTCCAGGGTGTCGGTGCCGTGGGTGACGACCACGCCGTCGACGTCGTCCTGCTTCAGGAGCTGGGAGACGCGCTTGCCCAACTGGACGAGCTGGGCGTCGGTGAAGCTCTCCGAGGCGATCTGGAAGACCTGCTCGCCGCGCACGTTGGCGACATTGCTCATCTGCGGAACGGCCGCGATCAGCTTGTCGACCGGCACCTTGGCGGCGGTGTAGGTGGCACTGTTGGCGGCATCCGCGCCGGCGCCCGCGATGGTGCCGCCGGTGGCGAGGATCACCACGTTCGGCTTCCGGGCCGCGGCAGCCGTCCCGGCATCCGGCATCTCGCGGGCGCGTAGCGGGCTCGCCCCGCAGAGGCTGGCCAGGGCCAGCGCGAAGGCCGCTCCGCGCAGGGACGGGGCCGCGCCGCTTCGGCAGACAAACATGCGGTGATCCTCGAACGATGAAGAGGGTGGCGAGTCGGGGCTCGACGCGGCGATGGTAGCCGCCCGGATTTGTCAGGCAAGGATCGTGCAGGCCGCCGCCGCACAGCCGGCGCCGGATCGTTACGCAAGCTCGGGCGTTGTCAGGGGTTGCTGTCCGTTCGGAGGTGATCCCGATGCTGCATCTCGCCGGTCTGCTCGACGAGCTCGAGCGCAGCGAGCCCGCCCGGGCCGCCGTGGCGATCCTCGAAGGCTCGCTCTCCCGCCGGTCCCTCGAGGAGCAGGGCGCCTTCTGGCGTGCCGTGGACCTGTACTACGTGTCGCGCAAGGCGCCGCCGGAGGCGACGCAGGCGGTCGAGGTCGCCCCGGTGCTCGCTGTCGCCTCGTGATGCGCAGCGTGCGGGCTGTTCGCACGGTTTCGCAGGCGTGACGGCCCGCAGAGCGCTGCGCGCGCAGAGACGGTGTGGAGCGATCGGTCCCGTTCCGTCTCAGGCGCTCGCGGGAACGGCCGGCGGAAGCGTGCCGCCGCTCTCCGGCTCGCTGTCGGCGGCGTTGGCGCCGCGGGTCTCGGGCATGAGCGTGAGGTAGATCACGAACCCAAGGGCCGCGATGGCGGCGAGCGCCAGGAAGGCCGTGGAATATCCGGCCGACACGATGATCACGCCGGCGAGCGTTGCGCTCAGGGAGGCGCCGATCCCCTGGGCGGTGGCGACCGCGCCCTGCGCGGCGTTGAAGCGTCCCCCGCCGCGGGTCAGATCGGACACGACGATCGGGAACAGCGCGCCGTAGACGCCCGCGCCGATCCCGTCGAGGAGCTGGACGCCCACCAGCCAGAACGGGTTGTCCGACAGGGTGTAGAGCACGCCCCGCAGGGCCAGCACCCCGAAAGCCGCCAGGAAGATCGGCTTGCGGCCGATCACGTCGGCCTTGGCGCCCACGAAGATCGCCACCGGCACCATCACGCATTGCGCCGCCACGATGCACACCGCGATCAGCGAGGTCGCATGGTCCTTGCCCGACAGGTGCGTGAGGAGTTGACCCACCGAGGTCAGCATCGCCGCGTTGGCGAGGTGGAACACCGCGCAGAGCACCGCGAAGAGCAGCAGGGCCTTGTTCTGAAACAGGGTGGAGAGGCCGGAGGGCTGCTCCTGGGCTGCTTCCTCCTTTTCGGTCATGCCCCGGGCGAGGTCGTCGTCGATGGCGTCGGCTGGCACCATCAGCATGGCGCCGATGGAGCAGGCCGCCAGAAGCCCCATGAGCCAGAACACCACGATCGGTCCGAAGAAATAGGCGAGACCCCCCGCCACCGCGGCCGAAGCCGCATTGCCGGCGTGATTGAACCCCTCGTTGCGGCCGATCCGCTTGGCGAACATCTTTGGGCCGACGAGGCCGAGGGTGATGGCGGCGAGCGCGGGCGGGAAGATCGTGCCGGCCACATGCGCGAGCGACTGGGTCGCGGTCACGACGTAGAAGTTGGAGATGAACGGCAGGACGAGGCAGCTTGCCGTCACCGCGACGGCGCCCCCAATCACCACGGCGCGCTTGTGGTTGGTGGCGTCGATGAAGGCGCCCGCGGGCGTCTGCGCTACGAGACCCAGGATCCCCGCGATGGTCATGACGAGGCCCGTGGTGGCCTCGTTCCAGCCCTGGTCCGGGCCGCGCACGGCGATGAGGTAGATGGCGAGGTAGGGGCCGAGACCGTCGCGCACGTCGGCCAGGAAGAAGTTGAGGGCATCGAGGCCGCGCAGGGCCTTGGTCGAGGGGGTGGGAGTCCCCGCATCGGCGCCCGTCGCGCCTGTCCCGATGATGCTCATCCCGATCCGCCCCAATCAAACGGATGGGCCCGCCGCAAACCGGTCGGCCCGTCGCTCGCGGTGCTCGACGCCTCTGCGGATATTCGGTTCCTCGACAAAGACGATCGTGGCCGTGTCGGACGCGATTCCCTGGGACGGCCCGCGGTCAATCAGGGTCGAGGACCTTGGAAGCGTCAGGATTCCCGACATCGCATGCCGCATCGGCCGACAGATCGGCACCGGGCGCGCCGAGGCCGTAGCGCTCGATCTTGGCGTAGAGGAGCTGGCGCTGGATCCCCAGACGGCGGGCGGCCCGGGCCCTGTTGCCCTCGCTCGCGCGCAAGGCGGCGGCGATCATGGTCCGCTCCAGGCGGGCGACGGCACTCGGCAGATCACCGGAAAGCCATTCCGCCTGCACGGCATCCGCGGTCCGCCGGTCGGGCCTGTCCGTGGGCAGGTCAAGATCGTCGGCCGCGATCACGCCGCCGCGCCCCAGGACCGCGGTGCGCTCGACGACGTTGCGGAGTTCGCGGACATTGCCGGGCCAGTCATGGGCCAGCAGACGGGAGGCGGCCCCCCGGTCGAGGCGCTTGCCCGACCGGACGAGGAAGTGCTCGGCCAGCGGGACGATGTCGGCGAGGCGCTCGCGCAGGGGCGGCAGGGCGATCGGCACGACGTTGAGGCGGTAATACAGGTCGGCGCGGAACCGGCCCTCGGCGACGAGCCCCGGGAGGTCGCGATGGGTCGCCGCCACGAGGCGCACATCGACCCGGGCCGGGCTGCCGCCAAGGGGAGTCACCACGCAGTCCTGGATGACGCGGAGGATCTTGGCCTGCATGGACGCCGGCATGTCGCCGATCTCGTCGAGGAACAGCGTGCCGCCCTCGGCCCGGTGGAAGGCGCCGGCCCGGTCCGCCGCCGCCCCGCCGAACGCCCCCCGGACATGCCCGAACAACTCGCTCTCCAGCAGATCCCCCGGGATCGCCGCGCAGTTCACCGGAACGAACGGGCGCGCCCGACGCCGGGAAAAGGCGTGGAGTGCCCGCGCCACCTCCTCCTTGCCGGTGCCGGTCTCGCCCTGGATCAACACCGTCGAAGGGGTGTCGGCCACGAGGCCGATCGTCTTCTGGACCCGCCGCATGCCTTCGCTGGAGCCGACGAGGCCGGGATGGCCGGCCGGGACATCCGCGACGGCGCCCGCCGGCCGGACGGTCTTCAGCATCGCGTCGAGGGCGGCCGAGAGGTCTGCGCGGCCGATCGGCTTGGTGAGATGGTCGTGCGCCCCGAAGCGCATCGCCTCGATGGTGTTGGCCGGGCTCGCGAAGGCGGTCAGCACGGTGACCGGGGGTTGGTCCGGCAGGGCGCAGATCCGTTCCAGCGTCGCCATGCCGTCGAGGTCGCCGGGCATGCGCAGATCGAGCAGCACGGCCGTCACCGGGCTGTCCCGCAGCCGTGCCAGCGCCTCCGAGCCGGACGCCGCCGGCAGGGGCGTGTGGCCGAGGTCGGCCACGGTCTCGGCGAGACCCTCGCGCAGGGCCGGGTCGTCGTCGACGATCAGGATGGTTGCCATGGCAGATCCAGCAGGAAGGTGGTCTCCGGCGCGTCCGCGTCCAGCCTGACCTCGCCGCGATGGGCCAGCGCGATCTCGCGCACGATCGCGAGTCCCAGGCCGGTCCCGTCGGCGCGGCCCGTGACGAAGGGCTCGAACAGGCCCGCACGGATCGCGGGATCGATGCCGGGGCCGGTATCGCCGACCCGCAGACGCAAGCGGAGGGCGCCATCGACCGTGACCCGCTCGGCGCCGAGGCAGACCCGGCCCCCGGGCGGGGTGTTCTGGAGGGCGTTCAGCAGCAGGTTGTCCAACGCGCGGGCGATCTGCGCCCGGTCGATATGCGGATGGTCCGCCTCGGGCAGGCCGGCCGCCGCGATCACGACCCGCACGGCATGGCCGTTCGCAAGATCCTCGTGCAGGCCGGCGCACTCGGCCAGCAGCGGCGCCACCGCGGTCGGCGTCCGGCTGAGGGGACGCGCCTGCGTCAGGTTGAGCAGGTCGCGCAGCAGCGTATCGACCCGCGCGATCTGGCCCAGCACCGTGCGCAGGGCCGATGCCGCCCGGTCCGGATCGCCGCTGACCAGGGCGTTCTCGGCCTTGAGCCGCATCGCGGCGATCGGATTGCGGATCTCATGGGCGATGCTCGCCGCGAGCCGGCCGACGGCGGCCAGGCGCTCGGCGGCCACCACGCGGCCGCGGGCATCCCGCAGCCGCCCGCCCGCCGCATTGAGGGCATCGACCAGGCGGTCGAATTCTCGCTCGCCGGTGTAACTGAGGCGCGGCAGGTCCTCGCCGTCCGGTCGCGGCGCCGAGAGATCGGCCTCGAGCCGGGCGATCCGGTTGGAGAACCCGTAGAGGAACCAGCCGAGAAAGGCCGCGGAGCCCAGGACCGTGGCGGCCAGGAAGCCGAGTCCCGCCAGGAACCGCGTGTAGGTGGGACCGTCGTTGACGTGGGCGCGCCCCATGGTCCACGCGGTCAATCCCGGTTCCGGGCCGCGCAGGGGACAGGCTTGGAGCAGGAGCACCTGCGTGCGGCTCGGTCGGTTCAGCGCGACGGCGTGACCGACGCGCAGGGCCTGGGCGTTCACCGCGGCGATCGTGTCGCGCTCGGCGGCCGGGAGATCGGTCTTCGGCCCGGTCCCCTCGTAGGTGGGGTAGGCGTAGGCGACCGACCCGTCCTGGCTGCTCCAGATCCCACCCTCGATGCCCGGGCTGCCGCCAAGTGCGGCGTCGACGGCCCCGTTGAGGTCCGCTTCCGAGGCGGATCCGTGCAGGTCGACCAGGGCGGCGTAGCGGTCGATGATCTCGCGGCAGGCCCGCCCCACCGTGATGTCCGCCCGGGCCACCTGGACGCCGGTCGATTGCGCGTAGACCCCGAACATCAGGTAGGCGGTCGCGATCGCCGAGGCGAGCAACAGAATCCACAGGGCGAGGAGCCGGGCGCGCAGGCTGTAGGCCGTCACGGCGGCGCTCGGTCGAACACGGCTTTCGGTCCCTGCTTTGTCGCGCTATCCGATACCGAAGCGGTGCCCGCGCTTGTGGGGGAGTTTTTTGAGCAGACTAGCGTTGGCAGGCCAACGCGTCATCCGCTCAGGTCCTTGGTGTGTCGCAGGTTTCTGTCGCAAAACCGGTGACCACGTTTGCGAAACCCGCCTAGATCCGACCGGTCGCCACCAGCTTGCCGAGCAGGGCGTTCACGCGGGTCTGCCACCCGGGGCCAGTGCCACGCAGGTGTTCCACCGTCTTGGCGTCCAGGCGGATCTTGACCTCTACCTTCGGATGTTCCGCCTTCGGCCGCCCGCGCCGGGCCGGCGTGATCCCGGACATACAAGCCGCGTCCATCGACGAGTTGCCGTCATGACTGTCGGGATCAAGCTTGGCCATGCCGGAACCTCACCGCGTGCTTCTTTGCCGGATGCGGGCCGATGGCGCGGACCGCATCCGCGTGGGAGTCTTCGGTGAAGACCAACACCTTCAGGCGATCGCCTTCACGCTCCAACGCCGTATCCGGATCGAACCCTTCTTCGGCCAGCCGGGACAGGCCGTGCTCGGCGACATCAGGGCGGTCCTTGGCTGGGTCGAACGCGATGCCCGCGGATTTTCGTACACCCATTAAATCAGGTGCGCAACATCAGGGTCTGTCGGCCGAACTGGGCGCCGGCCTGGCGCAAGAGAGCGCGTCGCAACAAGGACTTGTGAGTATCATCCCTGAAGGCGATCTTTGGAATGGGGAAAGGATAACACAAGATTAAAGATCCGGAGCGTCGGTCCAGTTCCGATTTCCAGGTCGATGCTTTAAGGTGCCCGCCAAGACTGCGAGGCGGCGCGACTCGCTGCACGGACGGTTTCTTCCGGGCCATTTCCGATCGTCATGCGATCGGGAACGGCGCAAGCATGCTCCTGATGGAGACGGACCGTGTCCCACGCGCTGGTGAATCGAGAGGCGCTCGACGAACTCAGCGCGGTGATCGGACCGGAGAAGCTCGCGCGCATCGTCGACAGGTTCCTGCTCAGTCTCGCCAGCGCCGTCGAGGAGGGGGACCGCACCGCGGCCGATTATGGGCGGGAGGCGCACACGCTCGTGTCGATGTCGGGCATGCTCGGCTGCGACGCCCTATCCCGGGCCTGCCGCGCCGTCGAGGAAGCCGCGGCGGCGGGACACGACCTCACGGACTCCCTGGCCGCCCTGCGGATGCTGCGCGATCAAACGGTCGTGGCCCTTCAAGATTTGGGCGCCGTCATCCCCGCGACCGATCAGCCCGCGATCACCGCCTCGAGCGGCGCCTCGAAGGTCAGGACCGCCCCCTCCGGCGGGTAGGTCAGCAGCGCGGAGCCGCCGAAGCCGTGGACGAGGCTGCGGGCGATGAGGCGCGTGCCGAACCCGCTGCGGGTCGGCGGAGCCACGGGCGGGCCGCCGGTCTCCTCCCAGCGGAAGCGCAGCCGCGGGCCACCCTCCGCGTCGAGCACCGCCCAGGTGATGCCGACCGTGCCCCCGGCAACCGACAGGGCGCCGTACTTGGCCGCGTTGGTCCCGAGTTCGTGCAGCATCAGCGCCAGGGTCAGGCCGTGCCGCGGTCCAAGCGTCAGGTCGGCGCCTTCGACGCGGAAGCGGCCCGTCACGCCGTCGTCGTGCAGCGAGATCGCCCCCGCGACCAGACCGACCAGCGAAGCTCGGGCGAAGGATCCCTGGAGCAGGACGTCGTGGGCCTTGGCCAGCGCCAGCAGGCGCGCCGCCAGGGCCTCGCCGGCGGCTTCCAGCGAGACCGCATTGCGCATGGTCTGCGCCGCCACCGCCTGGACCAGGGCGATGGTGTTCTTCATCCGGTGCGCGAGTTCCTGCATCAGCAGGGTCTGGTGCGCCTCCGCGAGCTTCAGCTCGGTGATGTCGCGGGAGACCGTGAGGATGCGCTCCGGGCTGCCGGGCGTCGCGCCGATCGGCGTGACGGCCACGTCCCACCACCGAATCGCCGGGCCGGTCTCGACCTGCGCCTGGAACCGGCTCGGCCGGCCGAGGCGCGCCCGGTCCAGGGCGGCGACGGCGGCCTCGCGATCCTCCGGCCGGGTCCAAACCTCGATCCAGGGGCGGCCGATCGCCTCCGCCTCGTCCTGCACGCCGGACAAGGCCGGACCGTCCGCGGACGCGGTGATCAGGGATCCGTCGCGATCGAGCAATTCCAGATAATCGTTAGAGGCCGTCGGCAGCGCGGAGGGCCTGAGGCCTGCGAGCGGCGCCCGGATCTGCGGCGAGGCGGTCTGTGGCCGCTCGGCGGCGACGCGGCCGGCCTCGACGCGGCTCGCCGCCTCGATGATGCGGCCGAGGCGGCGGCTGCGCTGCCGCTCCCGGTCGGCCTGCGCGCTCGCCTGCGCCAGCAAGTCGCGCAGGCGGGCGTTCTCCGCTTCGAGCATGTCGAGGCGCCGCTCCGCCCCGTCGACCCGCGGCAACACGATGACCGCTTCCATCGCCCGCCCCCTCGTCACCCTGGCCGCGCGCCCGTGCGCGACGCAGCAGGTCCTCCGACGCGCAGGCGCGGCGACGCCGTATCGGGTCAGGAAAGCACCGGCGGCTTGAGCCGCTTCTGGCGACCGATCCCTGCCCGCAGCCGAGCGAATCGTTGGATGGCTCACGCTACCATGACGGCTGCGATAATCAAACGAGATCGGTATTCGCGGTGCAGCGAAAACTTATGTTTCGATCGGTTGCTGCGTTGAGAACAGCTACTTGTTTCGCATCAGCAGCACGAGCCAGCCGATGCCGAGGACAAAGATAATCAAGCCGATCGAGACGAAGACCGGCGTGCCGAGGTCAATCAGCCGCGGCGCGAGCTGCGTCGCGAAGGCCGCCACCACCAAGGCCACCGCCACCCGGGCGGCGGCGCGCTCGATGCCGCGGGTGACCTTGTCGAGCCCCTTCACCTCGATCTCGACCGTGACGCGGCCCTGCTTCAGGCGCACCAACATCAGGTGGATCAGCGTCGGCAGCTCCGAGGCCGCGCCGTAGAGGCCGACGCCCAGCGCCTCGGCCTTCTGCTTGAGAGCCGAGAGCGAGAACTGCGTCTGCATGCTGGCCCGCACCGTGGGGCCGGCCGCCGCGAACAGGTCGAAATCGGGGTCGAGGTGGCGCATCACGCCGTCGGCGGTCACCAGTCCCTTGAACAGGATGGCGAGGTCGGTCGGCATCGCGAGGTCGTTCTCCCGGGCCATGTTCATGAAGTCGGTGAGCACCAGCCCGAGGTTCAGCGGGATCGAAGAATGGCTCTCCACGAAGGACTGGGCCGAGACCTGGAGGCGGGTCAGGTCGGGGTTGCTGGTGCCGGTCCAGTCGAGCAGCACGGCCATCAGGCCGTCGGCGTCCTGCTTGAGCATGGCGCCGATCAGCACCAGGAGCTGCGAGCGGCGGCGCTGCGACAGGCGGCCGATGATGCCGAAATCGATGAAGCCGATCTTGTTGCCCGGCATCGCCAGCATGTTGCCGGGGTGCGGATCGGCGTGGAAGTGCCCCTCGATCAGCGCCATCTGCAGGAAGGCGTCGGTGCCCTTCTGGGCCAGCAGCTTCTTGTCGAGGCCGGCCGCGCGGAGCGCCGCGTCGTCGTTCGGCGGGATGCCGTGGATGAAGTCCTGCACCAGCACCCGCTCGGAACAGTATTCCCAGTGGATCTTCGGGAAGACGATGTCGTCGCGGCCTTCGAAGATCTGCGCCAGCAACTCGCAGTTGCGCGCCTCGTTGAGCAGGTCGAGCTCCCCGTTCAGCCCGTCGGCGAGGTGGCGCATCTGCTCCCGCGGCTGGTAGCGGGCCATGTCGGGCCATTCGTTCTCGACGATGCGGGCGCCGTGGGCCATCAGGCGCAGATCCGCCTCGATGATCTTGCGCAGGTTCGGCCGCAGCACCTTGACGATCACGTCCTCGCCCGAATGCAGCCGCGCCCGGTAAACCTGGGCGATCGACGCGGAGGCGATCGGGTTGGTGTCGAATTCGGCGAAGATCTCCGTGGGCGGGGCGCCGAGATCCTGTTCGAGCTGCGGCCCGATCTGCTCCCACGCGACCGGCACGACCTGGCTGTGCAGCTTCTGCAGCTCCTCGGTCCAGGCCGGCGACAGCAGGTCGGGCCGGCTCGCGAGCACCTGCCCGAACTTGATGAAGGTCGGGCCCAGCGCCTCGATCGCCCGGCGCAGCCGCTCCGGCTCCGACAGGCGGGTGACGTCGACCCGGGGCCGGCGGCGCGGCAGCAGGGGCAGGTAGCGCAGGCCGAGCCGGTCCACGACGCGGGTCACGCCGAAGCCGATTAGGATCGTCGCGATCTCCGACAGCCGCTGGCGGTCGCGGGCGGCAACGAAGGCTGTCTTCAGCATGGAGGGCGCGATCCGGTCGGACGGGATTGGGCGTCCGGACAGCACGAGCATAAGGACTTTTTTGCGGTCGCGAAGCGCGCGACGCGGCCACCCGTGCCGTTATCGGCCCGGCGCGGGATCAAGCCGATCCCGCGCCGGATCGCCTCAGGGGCTTGGTGCGGTTGCCGGAATTGGTGACGGGTCCGCGCTTCGCCGCGCGTCGCCGAACCGCGCGTTGACCACCAGCAGGGTCACGATCACCGCCGAGAAGGCGAGCGCGGCCAGGAAGTACAGGCCCGCCTCGAAGCTGCCGCTGCCCTCCCGGATCCAGCCGACGATCGAGGGCGCGACGAAGCCGCCGAGATTGCCGATGCAGTTGATCAGCGCGATGCCGCCCGCCGCCGCGCTGCCCGACAGGAACACCGAGGGCAGAGCCCAGAACGGCGCCTTGCCGCCGTAGAGGCCCAGGGCGGCCACCGCCATGAAGGCCACGGCCCAGAGTGAACCGGTGGCGAGCCCGGCGAGAGCCAGACCCACAGCCGTGAGCAGGAGCGCCCCCGCGAGCGTCAGGCGCCGGTCGTTGGTCCGGTCCGAGATCCAGCCGATGGTCAGGCCGCCCACCACCCCGAACACGTAGGGCACCGCGGTCATCAGCCCGGTCTGCATGTCCGAGAGGCCGGTGCTCTTGAGGATCTGCGGCAGGAAGAACGCGAGGCCGAGATTGGCGCCGGTGTTGGCGAAGTAGATGAACGACAGGGCGATCAAGCGCGGGTCGGCGAAGGCCTTGCGCAGGCTGGTGCCGTGGGCGGCCGCCACCGTGCGCTGCTCGGCGTCGATCACCGCCTGGAGGGCCGTCCGGTCGGCGGGCGCGAGCCACGCCGCGTCCTTCGGCCGGTCGGGGATCAGGGCCAGGAAGACGAAGCCGAACAGGGTGGTGGGGATCCCCTCCAGCAGGAACAGCCATTGCCAGCCCTTGAGGCCGAGGAGCCCATCGAGCTGCATGATCGAGGTCGAGAGCGGCGCGCCGATCGCGAGCGAAACAGGGATCCCGACCGCGAAGGCGCCGAAGATCCGCGCCCGGTAGGCCTTCGGGAACCAGTAGGTCAGGTAGAGGATCACGCCCGGGTAGAACCCGGCCTCGGCGGCCCCGAGCAGGAAACGCAGGACCAGGAAGCTCGTCGCGCCCTGCACGAACATCATGGAGGCCGAGAGCAGCCCCCAGGTGATCATGATCCGCGCGATCCAGCGCCGCGCGCCGACCTTCTCCAGGATCAGGTTGCTCGGCACCTCGAAGATGAAATAGCCGATGAAGAAGATCCCGGCGCCGAGGCCGAACACGGCCGGGCCGATGCCGAGGTCGGCGTTCATCCGCAGGGCCGCGAAGCCGACGTTGATCCGGTCGACATAGGCCATGACGTAGCCGATGAAGAGCAGCGGCATCAGCCGGAAGAAGACCTGCCGGACGATCCGGTCCTGTTCGTTCGGGGCCATGGTTTCCTCTCCGGATTTTTTTGGATATCGCGGCTTGGTGTCCGGGACTTGCCCGTTCCGGTCAGAAGGCCGGTTCCAGCCCGCTCGCCCGGTAGGCCGCGGCGGCCTCCGGCGTCGTCAGCCCGGCGAGGAAGCGCGCTGCACCCACCCGGTCGGTCGCGCCCCGCAGGATCGCGGCCGCGAAGGTCGTGACCTCCTGGACCGGCTCGGGGAAGGGGCCGACCACCTCGATCCCCGGCACGACCATCAGCTCGCTGATCTGCTGGACCGCGAGGTCGGCCTCGCCGGAGACGAGCTTTTCCGCCGTGAAGCCCTGCGGGATGATGGTGGCCTTGGCGTTCACCGCCTCGGCGAGGCCCAGCCGCGGCAGCAGGCCTGCGAAGTAGATCCCGCTGGCGCCGGTGCGCGAATAGGCCACCGAGCGGGCCGCCGTGAGCGTGCGCTTCAGCGCCTCGACGGTGCTGATGTCCGGATGGGGCGTGCCGGCCTTTACGGCGAGGCCGTAGCGCGAGCGCACCGCATCGACCCGGGTCTCCGGCTCGACCCGGCCCTCCGCGATCAGGCGCTCCATCGCGTCCGACAGGACCAGCACCGCATCCCCGGTCTCGCCGGCTTCGAGCGCCTTCATGATGACGGTGGTGGGCGCCCAGTGGATCGCCGCCCGGCCGCCCGCCGCCTCGAAGGCCGGGATGACATGCGCATCGAAGGCGCCGCGCACCACGAGGGCGCATTTCAGTTGGGTCGCGGCTTGGACGTCGGTCATGTCGTGTTCCACCACTCAATCCATGAACTGGCCGACTCGACGATCCGCCAAGTCGGATTTGGAAGCGTCGAAGTCCCCCCGCGGTTTTCCCGCCCCCGCAGAGGGGGGAGGGAGGGCGCGTCGGCTTCGGATCAGTCTTTGCCCGAGGCCGCACGCGAGTAATCGAGCCCCGTGAACCCGCCGCCCTGGTAGCGCTCCACCACCGGGTTGCCGCTGGTCTTGCCCTCCAGCGCCGCGGCGTAGGGATCGGCGCTGTCGTGAGGCACCCAGCCGATCGTCGCGCGCCCGTCACGGCCCCACCACGTCATGCGGCTGTTCTTGGAGGCGCCCCAGATCACGACCGTCCCGTCGGGGCCGAGGGTCGGCGCCAGGGTCGCCCGCATCACGAGGCGGGTGAGATCGCCGTAGGACAACCACGTGGCCAGCATCCGCGCGTCGGTGGGCTCCGGGAAGCACGAGCCGATCCGCAGGAAGGCGCTCTCGACGCCGTGCTTGTCGCGGTACAGGCCGCCCATCAGCTCTCCATAGGCCTTGGACAAGCCGTAATAGCCATCGGGCTTCAGGGCGCAGGAATCGTCCAGCACCTCACTGCGCTCGTGGAAGCCGATGGTGTGGTTCGAGGACGCGAACACCATCCGAGCGCCTTCCCGGCGGGCCGCCTCGTAGGCATGGTAGAGGCCGCGGATATTGGGGCCGATCACTGTCTCGAACGGGTGCTCCACCGAGATCCCGCCGAAGTGCAGGATCGTGCCGCAGCCCTCCGCCAGACGCAGGATCGCGGGACCGTCCTCGAGGTCGGCGGGTTGGAAGCGCGCGTTGTCCGGCAGGGGATCGGGGAAGGGAACGCGGTCGGTGAGCCGGAGCGTCCAGCCGGCCTCAGCGAGCGCGCGGGTCAGCACGCGTCCAAGGGCGCCCGAGGCGCCGGTCAGCAGGACGGGTCGTTGCGGGACGGTCTCGGCGCTCATGGATGCTGCTCCGGGATCAGGCGGCCTTGGCCGCATCGAGGGGGGCGGCCGATTCGGGCAGGCGGGGCCGCCGCACGAAGATCGCCATGGCGACGACGCCGGCCGCAGCGATCAGGGCGGCGATCACGAAGGCGCTCGCGTAGCCGCCGAGATACTGCACGGCGAGGCCGGTGGCGGTCGGCCCGATGATCCCCGAGATGTTGCTCAGGAGGTGGATGAAGCCGCTCACCCCGCCGACGCGCGCCTCGGGCACCAGCTCGTGGATCGTCGCCCAGCACGACTGCACGGAACTCGTCAGCATCAGCACGGCCAGCGCGATCAGCGAGACCGCAACGGTGGCGTTCGGCGCGGCGTTGACGGCGATCAGCGCGACGCCCGCGATGGCGAGCGGCACGATCGTGGTGAGCTTCCGGGCGGCGAGCTTGTCGCCCATGCGCTTGTAGAGGTGGTCGGCGACGATGCCGCCGCCGACATAGCCGACGAAGCCGCAGGCCCAGGGGATCGAGGCCACGAGCGCCATCTGCTGCACCGGCATGTGCAGGGCGTCGGTGAGGTAGCTCGGGAGCCACGAGAGGAAGATGTACAGCGTGTAGTTCACAGCGAACATGCCGAGTCCCAGCGACAGGGTGCTGGGCAGGAACAGGTATTCCTTGAGCGAGCGGGCGTGATCGGACGGCGCGAGGTGCGTGACGGCCCGGCTGCGCTGGATCAGGGCGATCTCGTCCGGGCCGACCCGGGGATTGTCCTGGGGCCGGTCGGTCATCAGGAGGCGCCACACCACCACCCAGAGCAGGCCGACTGCGCCGATCGCCACGAACGCCACCCGCCAGCCGTACTGGATCGCCAGCAGGCCGACCACGGGGGCCGCGACGGCGCTGCCCACCGTCTGGCCCGAGAAGGTGAAGCCGATGGTCCGGGCGGTCTCCTCGCGGGGGAACCACGTGGTGAGGGTGCGGTTCGTGGTCGAGTTCATCGGCCCCTCGGCGAAGCCGAACAGGGCGCGGACCACAAACATCTGGGCGAAGCCGGTGACCGCGCCGGTGAGCATGCACAGGACCGACCACGCGGCGGCGGCCCAGCTGTAGACGCTGCGTGGACCGTAGCGGTCGGCGAGCTGGCCGCCCACGAAGGCGAACAGGGCGTAGCCGAAGAAGAACGTCGAGAAGATCACCCCGAGTTCGGCGGGCGACAGGTTGAGATCCTGCTTGACGAAGGGCGCCGCCACGCCGAGCGCGGCGCGGTCCATGTAGTTGATGATTCCGGCTACGAACAGCAGGAACGCGATCAGGAACCTGTAGCGCTTGGCGAACATGGGGTTTCCTCCGGGGATTTCATCTTTTTATTGTCGTTTGTTGATCTGCATCATTCCCATCCTCTCCCTCATCCTGAGGTGCCGCGGAGCGGCCTCGAAGGAGGGCTCCGGGGATCCGCGTGGCTGGCTGGAGGGCTCCTTCGGGGCCTCCGCTGCGCTCCGGCACCTCAGGATGAGGTGAGGGTGGGTTCGGCGTGGGTCGCTGGTCTCGATCCGTCGAAACCCGTGACCGCGAAAGGGACTTCAACCTCTTACAGAAACGCGATCGTGCAGGGGCTGAGGCTCGGGCGGCTGCCCGTCTTGGTCAGGTCTCCGCTGTCGGGATCGATGGCGAATTCCACGAGGCTGTCGCCCTGCTCGTTGGCGACGAGGAGGTGCCGCCCATCCGGCGCCAGCACCATGAAGCGCGGGTCGCGCCCGCCCGCGGGCATCCAGCCGGCGGGATCGAGCCGTCCGGCCTCGTCCACGCGGAAGCGCGCGATCCCATCTTGGCCCCGGTTCGACGCGTAGACGAACCGTCCGTCCGGCGTGACCACGATGGCCGCGGCCGTGCTGGCGCCGAAGAAGTCCGGCGGCAGGGTCGGGGCGAGGTGGAGCGGCGTCAGCGTCCCGGCCTGCGCGTCCCAGCGGCAGGTCGCGACGCTCGAGTCCAGCTCGTTGACCAGGAAGGCGAGGGGCGCCCGCGGGTGGAACGCGATGTGGCGCGGCCCGGCGCCAGGCCGCATCGCGGTCTCCGAAACGATCTCCAGGCGTTCGCCATCGACCGCCAAGACGAAGACGCGATCGAGACCCTTGTCGGGCACGAGGACGTGCCGCCCATCCGGCGACAGGACGACGTGATGCGGGTGTGCGCAGGCCTGCTCGGTCCGGTGCGGACCCGGATTGCCCGGCAGCGGCAGGACGTGGCTTGCCGGCTCGAGGCCCCCGTCGGGGCGGACCGGCAGCAGCGCGACCGAGCCGCTGGCATAATTGGCCACGATCAGGAAGCGCCCGGTCGGGTCAAGGGCCTGATGCACGCTGTTGGTGCCGCCCGTGGTGGCGCTGCCGAGGGGCCGCAGGGTGCCGTCGGGGGCTGCCGCGTAGGCGCTCGCCTCCTCGCCATCGCCCTGCACCGTGTAGAGCGCCGCGCGTCCCGGATCCGCCACCAGGAAGGACGGGTTGGTGAGGCCCTCGGCCCGGCCGAGATGCGTCCAGCCCTCCAGGCCGCCTCCGGTCCGGTACACGTCGATGCCCCGGCCGCGCGCCCGGCGCCGCTCGGTGGTGAAGCAGCCGACGAAGACGAGGCCGACGGGGGCGGGGTCAGGCATGCGGCGCTCCGGCTCAGGTCCGCCGAGGCACGCGGCGCAGGAAATCGGGGTTCAGCTCGGACAGGCGGTTGATCCCGGCCAAGGCCATGTCGCGGTTGAGCTCCTCCTTGAGGATCCGCATGGCGTGCTCGACGCCCGCCGCCCCGCCGAGCGCCGCGCCGAACATGAACGGCCGGCCGAGCAGGACGAAGTCGGCGCCGAGCGCCAGGGCCTTCATCACGTCGGTGCCCCGGCGGATCCCGCTGTCGACGATGATCTTCAGCCCGCCCTTCCGCGCGGCGATCTCCGGCAGCACGTCGAGGGGCGCGACGGCGTAATCGAGCTGGCGCCCGCCATGGGTGGAGAGGATCACGCCATCGGCGCCGCATTCCCGGGCGATCTCGACATCCTCGGGGGCGAGCAGCCCCTTCACGAGGAGGTTGCCGGTCCAGCGCTTGCGGATCGCCTCCAGATTCTTCCACGAGAGCTGGTCGCGGGCGATGGTGTTGCGCACCGCCCCCTGGGACATCATCGGCGGGCCGCGCTCGGCCTCGGTGTTCTCGAAATGCGGCGCGCCGTGCTTGAGGAAGGTGCGGGCGACGGTGCCGATGAGCCAGCGCGGGTGCGTCGCGCTCTGCCACGCGACCTTGGGCGTGACCTTGATCGGCATGGAGAAGCCGCTGCGGATGTTGTGCTCCCGGTTGCCCAGCGTCGGCGTGTCGGCGGTGACCACGAAGGTCCGGTAGCCGGTGGCGGCGACGCGATCGAGCAGGCGGTCGATCCGGTTCTGGTCACCCGGCAGGTAGCCCTGGAACCACGCCTGCGGGTTCTGGGCGAAGACGTCCTCCAGCTTGATCAGGGAAGACGCGCTCAGACACATCGGCAGGTTCATGCGCCGCGCCGCCTCGGCCAGCACGAGGTCGCCCCGGTAGGCAATGAAGGCGGCGCCGCCGAGCGGGCCGATCCCGAAGGGGGCCGCGTAGGTGTGGCCGAACAGCGTGGTGGCGGTGTCCCGCGCCGAGGTGTCCCGCATCAGCCGCGGCACGAGGGCGTAGTCGGCGTAGGCGCCGCGGCTCTGCGCCAGGGCGGACCCGGTCTCGACGCCGCCGGAGACGTACTGGAAGATCATCGGCGGTAGAAGTTTCCGGGCGTGCCGCTCGAAATCGTCGAGCGCCAGCAGGTCGCGGAACCGGTAGGGCGTGACCGCATCGCTGCGCTTGAGACTGGTGACGAGCGCCTGCGGCGCGGCGATGCCTGCCGCCGTGGCGTCGGCCCCGCCGACCGTCGGCGCCTCACGCTCGGGCGCTGCCGATCCGGAGGCCGGGTGGTCGAGCGTCGCCATCGGTTCCTCCCTGCGATCCGTCACGCGGGACGGTTTTTGAAAGCGCTTTCAGATAGCCAGCCGGCCGGAGGAGTGTCAATATACTGCCGGGCGAACTCGGGTAGCGGGATAGGGAAACGGTGCTGGACCTGCCGGACGACATCCTCGAATTGCCGGGGCGCAGCCCGGTGGCACGGGACGTGGCCCGCCGCGCCGGCGTCTCCACCGCGACGGTCTCCCGGGTGCTGAACGGCTCCGCCGGGGTCCGGGCCGACAAGCGCGATGCGGTGATGCGCGCCGCGCAGGATCTCGGCTTCGTCGCCAACGGCGCCGCCCGGGCGCTCTCGACGCGCCGGTTCATGGCGGTGGGCGCGGTCGTCCCCAACATCGAGAACGAGGCCTTCGTGCGCGTCCTGTCGAGCGTCCAGGACCGGCTGCGGCAGGCGGGCTACACGCTGATCGCCGCCAATGCCGGCTACGACCTGGAGGACGAACTGCGCGAGGCGACGTTTTTGCTGGAGCGGGGCGTCGACGGGCTGATGCTGGTCGGCGACATCCATCACCCGGATCTCCATGCCCGGATCGCCCGATCCGGTATCCCGATGGTGCAGACCTTCAGCCTGTCGCAGGAGCATCCCTGCGTCGGGTTCGACAACGCCGCCTCGGCGGCCCGGGCCGCCAACTACCTGATGGATCTCGGCCATCGCCGGATCGGCGTGATCTCCGGGCTGCGCAAGGACAACGACCGCGGCGGCGCCCGGGTGACCGGCATCGCCCAGGCGCTCGCCGCCCGCGGGCTGCGGCTCGCCCCCGAGCATGACATCGAGATCTCCTATGGGATCGGCGGCGGGCGGGACGGGTTCCGCCAGATGCTGGCCGGGGGCGTGCCGCCCACCGCCGTCATCTGCGGCACCGACCAGATCGCCTTCGGGGCGATGATCGAGGCGCGCGCCCGTGGGCTGTCGGTGCCGGGCGATTTGTCGGTGATCGGCCACAACGATTCCGATTTTTCGCCGTTCCTCGATCCGCCGCTGACGACGATCCGCATCCACTCGGCCGAGATCGGCCACGCCGCCGGGGACCATCTGATCGCCCGGATCCAGGGGCGCCCGGCGGTGCGCCTGACCGAGATCGACGCCGAGCTGATCCTGCGCGCCAGCACGGCGCCACCGCGACGTGATGCCGGATGACCTGCGCTATTGTGCCACCATTCTGAAATCGCTTACAAAGCGATCTCCCCTCCGAACCCGATCCGGACACCAGCATGGCCCCCCGCATCGTCCTCCTGCACGCGACGCCGGTCGCCATGGCGCCGATCCAGGCAGCCTTCGCCGAGCGCTGGCCCGAGGCCGAGACGGTGAACCTTCTCGACGACGGCCTCTCCCTCGACCGTGCGAAGGAGCCCGGCGCGATCTCGGAGAGCATGATCGAGCGCTTCGTGCGGTTCGGCCGCTACGGCCACGACATGGGCGCGGACGGCATCCTGATCACCTGCTCGGCCTTCGGGCCGGCCATCGACCGGCTGATCGAGACGGTGCCGGTCCCGGTGCTCAAGCCCAACGAGGCGATGTTCCGCGCCGCGATCGCGCAAGGGCAGCGCATCGGCATGCTGGCGACCTTCGGCCCGTCCGTGGGCACGATGACCGACGAGTTCGAGGAGTTCGTCGGTCAGGCCGGGCGACCTGCGACTCTGCGGACGATCCTGGTGGACGACGCGATGGCGCGCCTGCGGGCGGGCGATGCCGAGACCCACAACCGGCTGATCGCCGAGCGGGCGCCGGACCTCGCGGATTGCGACGCGATCATGCTGGCGCATTTCTCTACCTCCCGGGCCGCCGACGCGGTGCGGAAGGCGGTGTCCGTCCCGGTCCTGACCGCCCCCCACGCGGCGGTCGACCGGATGCGCACGATGATCGAGACCGGCCGGAGCGCCTGACCCATGAAGCTCGGTGCCTTCCAAGACCGCCTCAGCGGCCATTGCGGCTTCCTGTTTACGGAATTGCCGCTCTCCGAGCGCTTCGCGGCCGCCGCCAAGGCCGGATTCCGAGCGGTCGAACATCCGAACCTATTCGCAAACCCGGCCCGGGATGTAGCCGGCTGGCTTGAACGGGCGGGCGTACCGCTGGTGCAGACCGGCTTCCCGGCGGGCGACGCCTCCAGGGGCGAGAAGGGCTTTGCGGCTCTGCCCGACAAGGTGGCGTATTACCGATCCACCATCGAGCCGACTTTGGATTACGTCGCGCAGCTCGGCTGCCGCATGGTCCACCCGATGGCGGGCGTCCGGCCGGCCGGGATCGAGCCGGCGCGCCTCTGGGACACCTATCTCGACAACCTCGCCTTCGCGGCCGATGCCGCGAAGGCGCGGGGCATGACGGTGATCGTCGAGCCGATCGGCCCGGGCTCGATCGCCGACTACGTGATCGACGATCCGCTGGTGGCGGTGGATGCGATCCGGGCGATCGGTCGCGACAACGTCAAGCTGTTGTTCGACGCCTATCACTGCGTCTGCCTGGGCCACGATCCGGCGGCGCTGATCCGTGAGCACGCGCCGCTGATCGCCCACGTCCAGATCGCCGACGACCCCGGACGGCACGAGCCGGGGACCGGCACCATCGCGTTCGATCCGATCTTCGTGGCGCTGGAAGACGTCGGTTATGCCGGCTTCGTCGGCTGCGAGTATCACCCGGCGGCCGGTACCGAGGCGGGGCTTGGATGGATGCGAGCGGCGACATAGCGGCCGGTCGGGATCGGGCATCCAACCCTCCACCCAGGATGAGGGGGGGGGTGAAATCACCCCCGGACGACAGGCACCGTCTGAAGCTCAGCCCAGCAGCCGCGCCCGCCGCTCCAGCACCGCCGGCCAGACTTCCGGGTTGACCAGTCGCGGTGGGGTCTGGCCCTTCAGCAGGCCGATGATCTGCGCGGCGCCCCAGGCGGCCACGTTGCGGCGGGCCTCGTGGGTGACGCCGGCTGTATGGTAGGTCGCCACCACGGTGTCGCGCTGGAGCAGGCTCGATTCCAGGGGCGGCGGCTCCGGCGCCCAGACGTCGAGACCCGCCCCCGCGAGATGTCCCGAGGCCAGCGCCGCGGCGAGCGCTGCCTCGTCATGGATGCCACCCCGGGCCGTGGTGATGAACAAAGCCCCCGGCTTCATCGCCGCGAAGGCATCGGCGTCGAAGCTGCCGCGGGTGGTGTCGTCCAGCGGGCAGTGCAGGGACACGATGTCGGATTCAGCGAGCAGCTGTGCCCGATCCACCGGCTCCGCGCCGCGGGCCCGGATCGCCTCGGCCGAGAGGAGCGGGTCGTAGGCCAGGACCCGCATGTCGAAGCCGCGGGCGAGCTTGGCCACAGCGCGACCCGTATGCCCGATCCCGACGAGCCCCAAGGTCGAGCCGCCGATCTCGTGGCCCATCAGCGATTCCCGCGAGAAGCCCCGCCGGGTCCGCAGCAGCCGGTCCGACACGCAGATCTTGCGCGAGACGGCCAGCATCAGCCCGATCGCCAGCTCCGCGACCGATTGCGCGTTGCCGCCCACCTGATTGACCACCGCGACCCCGGCCCGGGTGCAGGCGGCGGCGTCGACCGTGTCGAAGCCGGCCCCGGCCGACGAGACGACCAGCAGGTTCGGGCAGTCCGCCAGCAGGGCGTCGGTGACGTGCCAGCGGCGCGGCAGCTCGTCTCGCGACGGCGAGACGTGGAACACGTGCGCTTCCCGCAGCAGGTCTTGGAGCGCACGTTCGGGACCCTGCAAGTCGCCGACCTGCAGATCGATGTCGGGCTCGGCCCTCAGGCGCTCGTCGAAGACCGGATTGATCCAGACGTTGAACCGGCAGACGCGCTTGAGGGCCGCCATCGGGTCAGCCCTTCACCACCGCGTCGATCGCGTCGATGACGTGATCGATGTTGTGGCTGTTGACCGCCGCCACGCAGATCCGGCCGGTCTCCAACGCGTAGACCTCGTGCTCCTCGCGCAGGCGGGTGGCCTCCGCGGGGCCGAGGCCCGTGTAGGAGAACATGCCCTTCTGCGCCTTGATGGCATCGAAGCCGCGCTCGGGGTGGCGCTGCTGCAGGCTGTCGGCCATCCGCTCGCGCATGGCGCGGATTCGGTCGCGCATCTCGGCGAGTTCCCGCTCCCAGTCGGCCCGCAGCTCCGGATCGGTCAGCACGATCTCGACGATGGCGGCGCCGTGGGTGTGCGGGTTCGAGTAGCTTGCCCGGACGAGGCGCTTGGCGAAGGCTTCGACCTTCGCTTTCGCGGCCGGATTCTCGGCCACGACGGTGAGCGCGCCGACGCGCTCCCCGTAGAGCGAGAACGACTTCGAGAACGACGACGCGACCAGGAATTCCTGACCCGACTCGGCGAACAGGCGCACCGGCTCGGCATCGGCGTCGAGGCCGTTGCCGAACCCCTGGTAGGCGATGTCGAGGAACGGGATCAGGCCGCGCTCGGCCATCAGGGGCACGAGGTCGCGCCACTCGTCGAGGCTGAGATCGGCCCCGGTCGGGTTGTGGCAGCAGGCGTGCAGCACCACGATCGAGCCCTTCGGCAGATCCTGGAGACTGGCCTTCATGGCCGGGTAGTCGGCGCCGCCGGTCTCGGCCGAGAAGTAGGGATAGTCGACCACCGCGAAGCCGGCCTGGGTGAACAGGGCCTTGTGGTTCTCCCAGCTCGGGTTACTCACCGCCACCTTGGCGGTCGGGTAGAGCTTCGCCAGCACGTCCGCGCCGGTCTTCAGGGCGCCGGTGCCGCCGATGCTCTGGAGCGTCGCGACCCGGTTCTGCGACAAGATCGGCGCGCCCTTGCCGAACAGCAGTTCCTGCACCGCGTCGCGGAACGGCTTGGTGCCCTCGATCGGCCGATAGGTTTTTGGCAGGCCCTTCGCGATCCAGCGCGTCTCGGCGGTCTGCACGGCCCGCAGGCGCGGCACCTTGCCGTCCGCATCCGTGTACACGCCGACAACGAGGTTGAGCTTCTTCGGGCTCGGATCTGCGTTGAAGGCCTCGAACAGGCGCATGATCGGGTCGAGCGGCGCGTCCTGGATGCCGGCGAACAGCGAGGTCATGATCGTCAATCGTCCCAGAGGGTCTCGGTCGGCGGCGCGGGGCGCATGCCGGTACGCCCGGCAAGGGGCCGGGCCGCCGCCCTTATTCCGCACATCGCGCCCGCCCGCCAGCACTTCCGCGCGCGACCGCGATCCCAACCCGCCCACGCAGCGCATGACGAACGGTCTATCGAAAACGACCGGCCGGTCCCCGACGCGGCTCTTTCGGAAGCCGAGCCACGGGCCGTAGAGTGCTCTGATGAACAGACGCCTCGCCTTGATCCTCGCGGGTCTTCTCGCCGCGACGCAAGCTGCCGCGCAGGCGCCGGTGCGGATCGGCCTTTCGGCCCCGTTGACCGGACCGGACGCCGCCTTCGGCCAGGGGCTCCGGCAAGGGGCCGAGCAGGCGGTGGCCGATCTCAACCGCGCGGCCGGGGGGCGTCCGAGGCTGGCGCTGGTGCCCGCCGACGATGCCGGGGATGCCAAGCAGGCGGTTGCGGTCGCGCGGAAGCTGACCGCGGACGGGGTGCGTCTCATGGTGGGACCGCTCGATTCCGGCGCGGTCGCGGCCGCGTCGCCCGTCTACGAGGATGCCGGCGCCGTGGTGGTGACGCCGGGCGCGACCTACACGCCGCTCACCGGCCGCGGCCTCTGGAACCTGTTCCGGCTGGTGCCCAGCGACGCGCAGCAGGGCCGGGCGGCCGGTGCCTATCTCGCCAAGACCTTCGCCGGGCGCCGCGTCGGCATCCTCAACGACCGCTCGACCTTCGGCCGCGGCCTCGCCGACGCGGTGGCGGCGCAGCTCAAGGAGACGGGTGCGCCGGAGGTGCTGTTCGACAGCTTCCCCCGCGGCACGCGCGACCTCTCGGATCTCGTCGCCCGGCTGAAGGCGGCGCGGGTCGAGGCGGTCTATTTCGGCGGTCTCGCCCCGGAGGCCGCTACCCTGCTCCACGCGATGCGGCAGGCCGGGCTCGGCGCCACGCTGGTGGCCGGCGACGGGATCCTCGATCCGGGCTTCGCGACGGCGGCCGGCCCGGCGGGGGAGGGTACCGTCATGACGCTCACGCCCGATTCGCCGCGCCTGCCCGATCCCCGGGGCGGCAAGCCTGTCGCGCGCAGTCCCGAGGCGGAGAGCGTGGCGGCGGGCGCCTACGCGGCGGTGGAACTGCTCTACCAAGCGGCCGAGCGTGCCCGCGCGGCCGACCCGAAAACCGGCCGGATCGCCGATGGCCGCAAGGTGGCCGAGGCGCTGCGGAGCGGGCCGCCGATCCGTACTGTGCTTGGGCTAATCGGCTTCGATGCGAGGGGAGATCGCACCGGTGGGCCCATCGTTCTGCGGGTGTGGCGCCGGACGCCGGATGGCCGCCTCGATTATGCCGGGCACGACGCCGCCGAGCCGTGAAAGCGGGTCAATCGGGTCGATGACGGAACTCTGAGTCGTCGCCGCGACTTGCCGCCGCTTCCTGCGGCGACTAAATGCAAGCCTGCTGCTGAGCTGGCGCGGTCGGTCCACGGGATCGCATCCGCGCTTTGCGGCGTTTCCCGAGCCCGTTGACAACCCAAGACGTATTGCCGGAACGCCTGCTGCCGGACGGTCCGACTGGAGAAGGTGCATGGCAAAAGAAGAATTGATGCAGTTCGATGGTCTCGTGATCGAGATCCTGCCGGATGCGCGCTACCGCGTGCAGCTCGACCAGGGCCACGAGATCGTGGCCTACACGGCCGGCAAGATGAAGAAGAACCGCATCAAGACCCTGGCGGGCGACCGGGTGACGGTGGAGATGTCGCCCTACGACCTCGAGAAGGGCCGCCTCGTGTTCCGCCACAAGGACGAGCGCTCCTCCGGCCCGCGGCCGCAGGTGCGCGGCGGCCAGTTCCGCCGCCGTTGACGGTGGAGCGGACGGTCAGCCCAGCCTCGGCCGCACCCGCTTACGGCCTGCTCACACTCACCGCGCTGCTCTGGGCCGGCAACGCGGTCACCAGCCGCTGGGCGCCGGGGCACATCTCGCCCCAGGTCATCACGACGTTGCGCTGGGCGGTGGCCTGCGCGGTGCTCATGCCCTTCGCCGGGCGTCGGCTCGCCGCGGAATGGCCGCTCCTGCGTTCGCACTGGCTGCGCATCCTGCTGATGGGCGGCCTGGGCTACACGGCCTTCAACTGCCTGTTCTACGCCGCCGGCGCCTATACCGGAGCGATCAACCTCGCGCTGTTCCAGGGGGCGATCCCGGTGCTGGTGATCGTCCTGAACCGCTTGGCCTACCGGATCCCGGTCACGGCCGGACAGATGATCGGCGTGGTGCTGACGCTGATCGGCGCGGGTCTCGCGGCGACCCACGGCGACCTGGCGGTGCTCACCCACCTCGCCTTCAACCGCGGCGATGTCCTGGTGTTCGGCGCCTGCCTGCTCTACGCGGGCTACACGATCTTCCTGCCGACCCGGCCGAGGGTCTCGGGGCTGGCCTTCTTCGCCGCCATGGCGGTCGCAGCGCTCGCGACCTCGCTGCCGCCCCTGGCCGTCGAATGGGCGAGCGGCCACGCCGTCTGGCCCGGTCCGGAGGGCTGGGGCATGGTGGCCTTCGTCGGCCTCGGGCCGTCGCTGCTGGCGCAGCTCTTCTTCATGCGCGGGGTCGAGCTGATCGGCCCGAACCGGGCCGGCCTGTTCGTCAACCTCGTGCCGATCTTCGGCGCGATCCTCGCCGTCCTGCTGGTCGGCGAGCCGTTCGGGGCGACGGAGGGCATCGCCCTGGCGCTGGTGCTCGGCGGCATCGCCTGCGCCGAGCGGCTGAAGCCGGTGCGGGCCGTCGAGCCCGCGCCGGAGGCCGCTTATTCGCAGACGCGGACGCGACGGATATAGACGTCGCCGTAGGGATCGACCGTCCGGCGGCGCTCGAAGTGGCAGACCGGGCCGTAATCCTCCTCGACGTAGACCGGCGGCGGGGCGCGGTAGACCGGGCGACCCGGGTAATAGCCGTTGTTGGCCGACGCGATGGCGCCGCCGACCGCGAGGCCGCCGAGCACGCCGAGCGCCGCCGCGCCGCCGGCCCCGATGCCGTCGCGGGCCTGAGCGGCCGGCGTCAGCGTGGCGAGGCTCCCGACGACAAGGCTCGTCGCGAGTAGGTACTTCATGACATCCCCCTGAATGCAGGCGATTCGTGCCGCTCATCGGCACAATCCCGGTACCACACCTCAGCTTTGGGGCGTTTGTTCGGCCGCACATCACACGAGCCGGCGGCTTGACGTGGGGTGTTCCGCCGCACCAAACCCGCTCGTTCGGGCGCGCGTGCGGAGGCCGGTATGGTGACACGGGGTTTCGTCGGGCGCAGGCAGCCGCCCGAGACCGGCGCGCGTCTGCCGCCGGGCCAGTATCTCACCGACGATTTTCCGATCCTGTAGATCGGCCCGAACCCGGTGGTCGATCGCGCCACGTGGCGGTTCACCCTCCGCGAGGGATCCCGCCCGATCAAGACGTGGAGCTGGGCGGAGTTCGAGGCGCTGCCCCGGACCACGTGGCACGGGGACATCCACTGCGTCACCAAGTGGTCGAAGTTCGACACCGCCTGGGAGGGCGTCAGCTTCGACGACCTGCTGGCCGATGCCGGGATCGCGGCGCCGACGCCTTTCCTGCTGGCGGAATCCTACGACGACTACACCACCAACGTGCCGGTGGCCGATCTCGTCGGCGGCCGCGCCCTGGTGGCGACGCGCTATGCTGGCCAGCCGATCCACCCGGACCACGGCGGCCCAGCACGGCTGTTCGTGCCGCACCTCTACTTCTGGAAGAGCGCCAAGTGGGTGAAGGGCCTGCGCTTCACCAAGACCGACACCGCCGGGTTCTGGGAGCTGCGCGGCTATCACATGTACGGGGATCCCTGGCGTGAGCAGCGCTACACCGGTGACTGAGCCGATCGTCTTCCGCTGGCATCACGCCGAGATCGTCGCCATCGCCCCCGTCACGGCCCACGTGACGAGCGTCCGGCTGCGCTGCCCGCTGGCGGAGCGCTACCGGGCCGGACAGCATGTCGATGTCCGGCTCACAGCCGGGGACGGCTATCAGGCCCAGCGCAGCTACTCCGTCGCCTCGGCCCAGGACGGCAGCGGCACCCTGGAACTGATGATCGAGGCTCTACCGGACGGCGAGGTCTCGGGCTGGTTCACCGGCGTCGCGGAGGTCGGCGATCAGGTGGACCTGCGCGGGCCGATCGGCGGCTCGTTCTCCTGGGACGGGCCGGATGGGGGACCGCTGCTCCTCGGCGGCGGCGGTTCCGGCGTGGTGCCGCTGCTGGCGATGCTGCGGCGGCGGGCACTGGGCTGGCGGGCAATACCCGCGGCCCTGATCTACTCCGTCCGCACCCGGCTGGAGGCGATCGCGCTCCCCGAGCTGGAGCGGATGGCGGCCGAGGATTCGGGCTTCTCGCTCCACCTTGCGACGACGCGGGACCCGGGCGGCACACGCATCAATGCCGGTCTCGTCGCCGAGGCGCTGCGCCGGACCGGGCCGCCCGGCAAGGTGTTTCTCTGCGGCTCGAACCGCTTCGTGGCGGCGGCCTCCGACCTGATCGTGGCGGCCGGCGTGGCGCCGGGGGTCATCCGCACCGAGCGGTTCGGGGCTTAAGCCACGGTCCCGACCCTTTCCCGGGCGCATGCAGCGCCAGCGGAATGCGACCCGGGAGCCAGCACAAAGACGTCGCGAAGCGTCCGGCTGAAACAACCTGTGCCGCTGGCGCGGCGCTCCTCGTGCCGGATCCCGGATCAGGTTCCGCTGTCGCTCCACCTGTCCGGGAAAGGGCGCGTTAGGCCCTGGGGCGCCGATCCCATTGGGTGCGCGTAGCCAAACACCCTGAGAGCGCTGGTTGAACTGCCCTTCGCGCCGCGAACGGGCCGTTCGGGTCGTCGGCTCCACGCTGGGCGCGGATCACGGGCTGAAGATCAGCACGAGGTAGACGAAGAACAGCACGAGATGCACCGCCCCCTCCAGCACCGTGGTGCGGGTGCCGGAAAACGTCTGGGCGCTGAGGATCAGCGTCACGGCGAGCAGGGCCATCTCGGTGGGCTTGAGGCCGAGCACCACGGTCTGGCCGGTCAGCAGCCCGATGGCCAGGACCGCCGGCACGGTGAGGCCGACCGTCGAGGTCGCCGCGCCCAGGCACAGGTTGATCGCCCGCTGCAATTCGTTGCGCGCCACCGCCTTCAGGGCCGAGATCCCTTCCGGGGTGAACACGATGGCGGCGATCAGCACGCCGCCGAGCGCCGAGGGGGCGCCGAGGGCCGCGATGCCGTGATCAAGGATCACCGCGAGGCTCTTGGCCAGGATCACGATCGGCACGACGTTGGCGAGCAGCAGGCCGAGATGCTTGGCGATGCCGCCAGCCGAAGCGGAGGCGGCGCCGGCCGGATGCTCCGCCTCCGGGGCCTCCGCGTCGATGAAGAACTCGCTGTGCCGGCCGGTCTGGATCAGCAGGAAGACGCCGTAGAGCGCGAGCGTGAACACCGAGAAGGCCACGGCCTGGAGCGTCGTCAGCGTGCCGTCGCTGGTGGAACTCGTAAAATCCGGGATGACCAGCGCGATGGTGGTCAGCGGGATGATCACCGACAGGAAGGCCGAGGCCCCCTGCAGGTTGTAGCGCTGCTGGTGATGGCGCAGGCCGCCGACCAGCAGCCCAAGGCCGACGACGCCGTTCAGGACGATCATCAGCACGGCGAACATCGTGTCGCGGCCGAGCGTCGGGGCGTCCTTGGCCGAGAGCATCACGGCCGAGATCAGCGCCACCTCGATGATCACGATGGACAGCGTCAGCACCAGGGTCCCGAGCGGCTCGCCCAGCCGGTGCGCGATCGCCTCCGCCTCGTGCACGACCCCGAAGGCCGCCCAGACGATCACCGCCAGCAGCCACGCGAACAACGCGCCGGCGAAGAGCGGCTGCGACAGGTCGGCGAGCCAGCCCTTGCCGAACCACGCGAAGGCCAGAACCGTCGCCCAGGCAACCGCCACCCGAAGGAATGCTATCATCGTCGCGGTCTTCTCCGGTCGCGCCGCGTCGAGACCGCACCGTGCTGAACTCGACCGTTTCTTAGGCCGGATGTTCGTGGATGCCAGGGCCGCCGTCCTGGGGATGTGTGTGCAACCGCCCCATGCTGCCGCGGGAGTGGTCAGCCGGCCCGCTTGACGCTACCATGCGACGACCGAATAAAGTCCGATGCCAGATTCCCCCGCCGCGCGATGGCGCGCTGCCGGGCGCGGCGCGGCCGTTGAGAGTTCCCGAAGCTTGCCTTTCCCGACCCTGCCCGCCCCCCTCGCGCGGGCCTTGAGCGAACGCGGCTACGCCGATCCGACCCCGGTCCAGGCCGCGGTGCTGGAGGCGGCGGCCGGCGCCCGCGACCTCCTCGTCTCCGCCCAGACCGGCTCCGGCAAGACCGTCGCGTACGGCCTCGCCATGGCCGGCATGCTGATCGGCGACGCCGAGACGTTGCCGCCCGCCGCGGCGCCGCTCGCCCTGGTGATCGCCCCGACGCGGGAGCTCGCGCTGCAGGTCCAGCGCGAGCTGTCCTGGCTCTACGGCGCGGCCGGCGGCCGGATCACCGCCTGCGTCGGCGGCATGGACCCGCGCCGGGAGAGCCGGATGCTCGCCGAGGGCACCCACATCGTGGTCGGCACGCCGGGCCGCCTGCGTGATCACTTGGAGCGGCGCAACCTCGATCCCACCGCGCTGCGCACCGTGGTGCTCGACGAGGCCGACGAGATGCTCGATCTCGGCTTCCGGGAGGATATTGAGTTCATCCTCTCGGCGACGCCGCCGGAGCGGGCGACCTACCTGTTCTCCGCGACCCTGCCCAAGGCCATCGAGACCCTGGCCGAGCGCTACCAGCGCGACGCCCTGCGGCTCGCCATCAAGAGCGAGACGAGGGGGCATGCCGACATCGCCTATCGGGCGGTGCGGATCATGCCGCGGGAGACCGAGCACGTGGTGCTCAACCTGCTGCGCGCGGCGGACGCCGCGACCGCGATCGTGTTCTGCAACACCCGCAATGCCGTTCGCCACCTGCAGGCGAGCCTGACCGAGCGCGGTTTTTCCGTCGTCGCGCTCTCGGGCGAATTGGGCCAGGGCGAGCGCAACGCCGCGCTCCAGGCCTTGCGCGACGGCCGCGCCCGGGTCTGCGTCGCCACGGACGTCGCCGCCCGCGGCATCGACCTGCCGTCGCTCAGCCTCGTGATCCACGCCGATCTCCCGCACGACGCCGAGGTGCTGCAGCACCGCAGCGGCCGCACCGGCCGGGCCGGGCGCAAGGGCACCTCGGTCCTGCTGATCCCGAACTCCCGGCGTCGCCGGGCCGAGCAGATGTTCGCCATCGCCAAGGTGACCCCCGAATGGTGCGGGCCGCCCTCGGCCGACGAGATCCGGCGGCTCGACGGCGAGCGCATGCTCGAAGACCCGCTCTTCGCCGAGCCGCCCGCGGAGGAGGATGTCGCGCTGGCCGGGACGCTCCTCGCCAGCAAGAGCCCGGAGGAACTGGCCGCGCTGCTCGCCCGGGTCTACCGCACCCGCCTGCCGGCACCCGAGGAGGTCAGCGACCCGGGGGAGGGGCGTGCCCCGCGGGGCGAGCGGCCGACCTACGATCCGATGGACCCGGAGCGGATCGCCGCCATGGGGCCGGCGGTCTGGTTCCGGCTCAATCTCGGCCGGCGCGACAACGCCGACCCGCGCCGCCTGCTGCCGATGCTGACCCGGAGGGGTGGCGTCGACCGTCAGGAGATCGGGGCGATCCGGATTTTTGACCGCGAGACCAAGTTCGAGGTGCGCGGCAACGCGGCGGCGCGCTTCGCCGAGGCGTTTGCCCGCAACGGTTCGCCCGAGATCCAGGTCGAGGCGCTGTCGGGGGACGGGGCGCCGGCGGAACGGCAGGGTCGGCCGGGCGGACCGAAGGGGTTCGCGAGCCCTCGCGCGGGCAAGCATCAGCGCAAGGTTGAGCGGCCCGGGCCGCGTTCGGAAAACAAGCCGGGCCGCCATTCGGGCCGGGGCTGAGACGACTAGAGCTGTTCCCGATCGCGTTCAGGCACGCAATCGAGCTCTTTCGAAGGACGGCTGCCCAATCCACCCCCTCATCCTGAGGTGCCGGAGCGCAGCGCAGGCCTCGAAGGAGGGCTCCACGGATCGCAGAGGCTTCTGGAGCCCTCCTTCGAGGCGGCTCCGCCGCACCTCAGGATGAGGAGGGTGGATGGGATCCACCCGGGTTCAGAGGAGGATGAGGATTAGACTGCCGTGGCGGCCAGCGCTCGCGGGGTCGATCCGGTGGCCGGGGCGAGCGCTCAGAATACGCTCTTCACCGCATCGCCAAGGGCGTCGACGCTCTCCTTCAGCTTCCGTCCGGCGGGCGCCAGGGACGGCAGCTTGATCCCGAGCACTTCCGTCTCCTCGGGTTCGGCAGGCTCTGCCGACGCGACGGTGGCGGTACGCTTGGTCTTGTCGGCCGTCTTCGTCGATGCCGCCGGCGTCGGTGCCGGCCTGGCGGCGACGGCCTTCGGTGCCGGCTTGGCAGCCTTCTCCAGTGCTGCGGCGACCGGCTTCGGAGTCGGCTGTGCGGCCGGCACGACCACGGCGTGAGCCCGCACGGTCTCGGACGGGCGCGGCGTCTGAAGCGCGGCCGTGCGACTCGGCGGGAGCGGCACGACCTGACGGGCCGCAGCGAGCGGCGCCACCGGGGTCGGCGTCGGGATGCGCCGGGTCGGTGGGACGGCGGCGTCCGCGGCCTTGGCGGGAGGCGGCGCGGCCGGGGGCTTGCTCGGCAGGGCGGCGGGGGTGAACGCCTCGGGCAGGGCGGCCATGCGCGGGGCCTGCGCCACCGGCTCGGCCGGCTTCGCCTCCGGGGCGGCCGCCGCCACGGTTCCGGCCACGGCCGGAAGCCCGTCCTTCAGGTCGGGCCAATCGGCGGCACGGCCGGAGGTGGCGATGACCTTGATCGGGGGCGGCGCGGCAAGCCCGGCCATCAGCGTCGAGGCGGCGACGCCGAAGCCGCCGAGCACGCCGATTCCGGCCAGGCCGAACAGGACGACGCGCAGATCGAGCCCGCGGCGGGTCCGCGCGGGCGGAATCCGGTTCTCTCGAGTTTCAGAGGGGTCCAGAGCGAGGTCGATCATGGTCCGGGGCCTCTGACACGATACATGACGCGTGCGACCGGGCTCCCCTCAACCGATCGCCGCCCTCCATCGAGCCGGAGGTGTTTCGACTCTGACGCCAGTAGAGGAACCGCAATACGGCGCAAAGATGTCGAGCCGAATTCTAGATGGTCTCAGTCGAGACGCTTCTATCCACAGGATATGCAGCGACGGCTTAACAATTCGTCATCGGTCGGAAGACCGGCGGCGGCGATGGCCGGGCAGGGACGGCATGGACTTCGGCCGTCCGCCGGCTATGGGTCTCGCTGTGGATGCGCAACCGACACATCTCCCGATGCCCGATAAGCCCGCCACCCGGGCCGGACGCTGGCCCTGGGCCGCTTGGTCGACCCGGGCGCGGCTCGTCGCCGTGGTGCTGCTCATCGATGCCCTGGCAGCCTTGATCTCCTGCGGCGTGATCGTCTTCAACGCCCGCAATGCCGTGCGGGTCGAGACCCGAGCCTCGCTCGCGACCGTGGAATCGCTGGTCGCCGACACGATCCGCCTGTCGGATACGACCCCGCCGGAGAGCCTGCTCCAGACCCTCGACCTGCGATTTAAGGTGCTGCGGCATGTCCGGGTCGCCGTCCTCGACAATGCCGGCGCGCGCGTCGGCAGCGCCATTGCGACCCACCGTACCGCCCGCGAGGCACCGCGCTGGTTCGCCGACCTGATCATGCCGCCGATCGAGCGCCACACCCTCCCGATCACGGTGAATGGGCAGCAACTCGGCATGGCGCAGATCACCACCCAGCCCCTCGACGAGATCGACGAGATCTGGGGCTACGCAAGGGCGCTCTCGCTGACCACCGCGGCGATCAACCTCGCGATGCTGGTCGCGCTCTACGCCGCCCTCGGCCGCATCCTGGCGCCCCTGCGGCGGCTCGGCGCCGGCCTGACCCAACTGGAGCACCACGACTACACCGCCCGCCTGCAGCCCCCCGGCGCCCGGGAACTGGCGGTCATCGCCGAGCGGTTCAACAAGGTGGCGGCGGCGCTGGGCGAGGTCCGCGCCGCCAACGGGCGCCTCAACCGGCAGTTGCTCACCGCGCAGGACGACGAGCGCCGCCGCACCGCCCTCGAACTGCATGACGAGTTCGGCCCCTGCCTATTCGCGCTGGAGGCGAATGCCGCCTCGATCGCCCGGATCGCCTCTGGGCCGGGCGAGCCGAGTCGCGAAAAACTCGCCGCCCGGGCGGCCGAGATCAGCGCCATCGTGGGGCAGGTCCAGACCGTCAACAGGGAGTTGTTGAACCGTCTCCGGCCGCACGGCCTCGGGCAGGCGCCGCTCGCGACCTGCCTCGACCTGCTCCTGCGCGGCTTCGCCCAGCGCCACCCCGGCCTCGCCTTCGTCGGCCGGTTCGACGGTCTGGCGCGCGGCTACGGCGATCTCGTCGATCTCACCGTGTTCCGCTGCGTCCAGGAGAGCGCCACCAACACCGTGCGACACGGCGCCGCCACCCGGGTCGAGGCCGAGGCCGCCGAGGCGGGGGGGCGTCTCACCCTGACCATCCGCGACAACGGCAAGGGCATACCGGATCCCGGTGTCTCGATCGAGCACGGCACGGGGCTCGGCCTTTCGGGAATGCGCGAGCGCGTCGAGGCCCTGGGCGGCACCTTCGCCCTTGACAATGCCGGCCCCGGCGCAATCGTCCGGATCACGATCCCCGTTCCGCCCGACCGGGGCGACGAGAGCACCGCGCCGAGCGCATGAACGCCATCGCCTCCCAGATCGACATCGCCGCCACCCGCCTGCCGGTCCTCGTGATCGACGATCACCCGATCGTCCTGCAGGGCTGTCGCCGCGTGCTGGAGGATGCCGGCGTCGAGACCATCGCGGAGGCGACCACGGTGGTCGGCGGCTACCGGATCTTCCACCGGCTCCGGCCGCCGGTGGTGATCTGCGACCTGACCTTCCAGGGCAGCGGCATGGCCGGCCTCGGCCTGATCCGCCGGATCCGCGCGGTGGCGCCGGAGACGCGCATCCTCGTGTTCAGCATGCACAACGATCCGGTGATCGTGGCCCGCGCGCTCGAAGCCGGGGCGCTCGGCTACGTCCTGAAGGACCACGCCTCGGCGGAGCTGTTCGAGGCCTTCGGTAAGGTGCGGATCGGCGAGGTCTACCTCGACCGGCGGCTGGCCACCGAGGTCGCGATGCTGCGGGCCGACGCCCGGCGCACGCCGGAGTCGCAGCTCACCCCGCGCGAGCAGCAGATCCTGGCGCGGCTCGCGCAGGGGCGGTCCTACGGCGCCATCGCAAGCGACCTGTCGGTGAGCTACAAGACCGTCACCAACGCCTGCTCGCAGATGCGCCAGAAGCTCGGCGTCCGGACGCTCGCCGAGCTGATCCACGTCGCCGTCACGCACGCCCAGAGGCAGGGCTGACATGGCCGACGACGTTGGACAGGGCGGCCCCGGCTCGTTCTCCGCGGAGGCCTGGGCGCGCAATGCCGCGGCTTACGAAAAAATCCGGTCGATGCCGTTCAACGCCGAACTCGCCGCCGGCACGCTGCCGCAGGACAAGTTCCGCCACTACATCGTACAGGACGCGCATTACCTCGTGGGCTTCGGCCGAGCGCTGAGCCTCGCCGCCGCGAAGGCGCCGGATCCGGAGGGCATCGTGCAGTTCGCCGCGGCCGCGCAGGAGGCCATCGTGGTGGAGCGCGCCCTGCACGGCGGCTTCTTTCGCGATTACGGGATCGCGCCCGAGACGTTCGCCGCCACGCCGCTGACGCCGGCCTGCGATCACTACGTGAACGTCCTGCTCGCCACCGCCTATGCCGAGCCGTTCCCGGTGGTCTGCGCCGCCCTGCTGCCGTGCTTCTGGATCTACAAGGCGGTCGGCGACGACATCTTCGCCCGCGCCGCCGTCGGCAACCCGTATCGGGCCTGGATCGACACCTATGCGGGCGCGGATTTCGCCGAGGCCGTCGCCGCCATGATCAGGGCCACCGACCGGGCGGCCGAGGACGTGACCGTCAACCAGCGGGCGCGCATGCACCACGCCTTCACGCAGGCCACCCGGCTCGAATGGCTGTTTTGGGACAGCGCCTACCGCGACGCGGGCTGGCCGCTGTGACGCGCTGGCCGTGACCGGGCCGGCGGGTCCGAGCCGCCGGGATCTCGTGGCCGCTGCCGCCGCGGCGGCGTCCGTCTGGCCAGCCCGCGCTCGGGCAGACGACGCGCCCGGCCCGATCCCGGACGACCGGCCGGTCCGGATCGCGATGCTGCTCTTTCCCGGTCTGACCGCCCTCGACCTCGTCGGCCCGCAGGAACTGCTCGCCGGCTTGGCGCCTGGCAGCCTGCATCTCGTCGCCGAGTCCGCCGGCCCGGTCGCGAGCGATAGCGGCCTGTCGCTGATGGCGACCGACACCTTCGAGACCTGCCCGCAGGAGCTCGACGTCCTGTTCGTACCCGGCGGCGACGGCACGCCGGCGCAGATGCGCAACGCCCGGCTCCTCGACTTCCTGCGCGGGCGCGCCGCGCATTCCGCCTGGGTGACGAGCGTCTGCACCGGATCGCTGATCCTGGGCGCGGCCGGCCTGCTGCGGGGCTACCGCGCCACCTCGCACTGGTGCGTGCGCGACGCGGTGCTGCCGCTGCTGGGCGCCGTGCCGGTGGCGGAGCGTGTCGTCGTCGATCGCAACCGCGTCACCGGGGCGGGGATCTCGGCGGGGCTCGACCTCGGGCTGGCGCTCGCCGCCCGCCTGCGCGGACCCGCCTACGCCCGCACTGCGCAGCTCGTCGCGGAATACGCCCCGGACCCGCCGTTCCGGTCCGGCACCCCCGCGGAGGCCGGGCCGGACGTCGTTCGTGCGGCGGACGCGATCCTGGCGGACCTGGTCGCCGGGTCGACCGAGGCGGCGCGGCGCTGAAGCTCGGGGGCGATGCAGCGCGGCCACGCCCGGCGCCCTTCCGCGTTCCCGTCCTTGACGGCGGGTGGCGCCGGCCCGAACTGTGCGCTGCGAGATCTGCCGAAGTTCTCGATCGGAGCACCCATGTCCCTGATCGCACGCCTGCGCGCCTACGCGGCCGAGGCCCTCGGCGTCGGCACGCACGAGACCGTCGACGACACGCATCTCGCCGCCACCGCGCTCCTCGTCCACGTGGCGCGGGTCGACGGGATCCTGGCGGCCTCCGAGAGCGAGCGCCTGTCCCGCCTCGTGCAGGGCCATTACGCCGACGGGCCGGAGGCCGCGCGGGCGCTGATCGCGCGCGCCACCGCGATGGATTCCGAGACCCGGGACGTGGCGAGCCTCGTCGAGATGATCCCCCACGAGGCCAACAAGGCCGAACGCCAAGCCCTCCTGACCATGGCGTGGTCGGTCGCGGCGGCGGACGGCCGGGTCGACGAGTTCGAGGAGGCCCTGGTGGAGCGGCTCGGCCGGCTCCTCGGCTTCGACGAGGGCGCCATCGCGTCCGCGCGCCGGACCGGCCAGCAGCAGGCCGGGCTGGCGTAAGGGCGGCCGGAGCCATGATCGCGAGCCTGGCACTCATTCTGCTGGCGCAACTCGTGGGCGAGGCGATCGCCCGCGGTGCCCACGCGCCGATCCCCGGACCGGTGATCGGCATGGGTTTGATGTTCGGGTTCCTGCTGCTGCGCGACAGCGGGCGGCTCGGCCTGCCGCGCTGTCTCCCGAAGCCGTTGACCGACGGCACCCTGGAGAACACTGCGCGGGGGCTCCTGCTGAACCTGTCGCTGATGTTCGTCCCCGCGGGCGTCGGCGTTGTCGGCCGCCTCGACCTGCTGCGGGCGCAGGGCGTGAAGCTCGCCATCGTGCTGGTGGTATCGACGGCGCTCTCGCTGCTCGTCACCGTGCTGGTGTTCCGCGCGGTGGCGGCCCGGGTCGAGCGGCCGGGGCCCGATGGGGAGCCCTGACCCGTGAGCGGCGACTTCTCCCTCTGGGTCTACCTCGCCAAGACGCCGCTGCTGTGGCTGACGGTGACGCTGACGGCCTACGTCCTGGCCGACCGGATCGCAGCCGCGACCGGCCGGCACCCGATCGCCAACCCGGTGCTGATCACGGTGACGCTGGTCGGCGGCGTGCTGGCGCTGACCGGCACGCCCTATCCAGTCTATTTCGAGGGGGCGCAGTTCGTGCACTTCCTGCTCGGGCCGGCCACCGTGGTGCTGGCCATGCCGCTCTACGAGCGGCGAGCGACGGTCAAGCGGGCGCTGGTGCCGATGCTCGCGGCGCTGGCCGCGGGTGCGGGCACGACGCTCGCCGTCGTGATCGCGCTGGCCCGGCTGCTCGACATCCCGCAGCCGGTCGTCGTCTCGCTCGCCCCGAAATCGGTGACGTCCGGCGTCGCCATGGGCATCGCGGAGGCGCTCGGCGGCGATCCGACACTGACCGCGATCCTGGTGATCCTCACCGGCATCATCGGGGCGATCCTCGTGACGCCGATGATGAACGCGCTGAAGATCCACGACATGCGCGCCCGCGGCTTCGCGGCCGGGCTCGCGGCTCACGGCATCGGCACGGCGCGGGCCTTCCAGGTGAGCGAAGTGGCGGGCACCTTCGCGGGCATCGCCATGGGTCTCAACGCCTTCCTGACGGCGATCCTCGCACCGCTGGCGCTACACCTGCTGTTCTAGGGGCGCGCGGGCCGTCGCGGCGCTGAAGCCGCGGACCGGATCGCGACCGCAGAGCCCGACATTGCCGTGATCGGGCACAGCCCCAAGTGGCGCGGATGCTGAATCGACGTTGACCGCGATTGTGTATCTAAGGTAGAACAATGCCATAAATAAATCGCGCATTGGTTGTGTAGCGAGTCCGACAATCCAGCCTCGACAGACTGTCGGCACCGCAATGCGCGCAAAAACGCCCCGTCGAATTCCGACGGTATGGAGGAGGCGCCATGCGGACCAACCAGCCGAGCATCGACCTCGCCGCGCGGATCATGAGCGCGTATGTCACGCGCAACAGTGTCCCCGCCGATAACTTGCCGGATCTGCTCGTCACGGTCCACCGTTCGATCCTGGCCCTGAACCGCCCGGCGCAGCCGCCGGCCCGACGCGCGAGCGAGGCGCAGATCCGGGCCTCGATCCGGCCCGACGCGCTCGTCAGCTTCGAGGACGGCAAACCCTACAAGACTCTGCGGCGCCATCTGACCCTCCGTGGGCTGACGCCGGAGGCCTACCGGGCCAAGTGGGGCCTGCCGGTCGATTACCCGCTGGTCTCGGCGACCTACAGCGCCCGGCGCTCGGATATCTCGCGCCAGATCGGGGTCAACCAGCGGCTGCGGATGAAGGCGGCGGCGGAGTAGGCGCCGCAGCGGTCGCGACGTCCTGGATCAGCAGCGCCACAAGTCCGGACCAGCCGGTCTGATGGGAGGCGCCCACGCCCCGGCCGGTATCGCCGTGATAGTATTCGTAGAAGAGCACGAGCTCACGGAAATGCGGATCGTCCTGTTCCAGGCGGCTCTCGCCGTAGACCGGCCTGCGCCCGTCGGCGCCCCGGGTCGAGAGGCCAATTAGGCGGCGTGAGAGATCGAGGGCGATCTCGCGGAGCGACGAGGTCCGCCCCGAGCCGGTCGGTGCCTCGACCCGGAAATCCGCGCCGTAATACTCGTGGAACTGGTGCAGGGCGGTGATGAGCAGGTAGTTGACCGGCATCCAGACCGGCCCGCGCCAGTTCGAATTGCCGCCGAATAGCCGCGAGCGCGATTCCGCGGGCTCGTAGGTCAGGCCGAGATCGCGTCCGTCCCAGGCGAAGCAGAAGGGCTTTTCGGCATAGACGCGGGACACCCCCCGCAGGCCGTGATCGGACAGGAACTCGTCCGGGTCGAGGGCGCGGTGAAGCAGCGCCTTCAGCCGGTGCCCGCGCAGCAGCGAGAGCAGCGCGGTCCGGCCCTGGCCGGGCTCGTCCCAGCGCGACACCAGGGAGGCGAGGTCGGGACGGTTCCTCAGGAAGAACAGCATCCGGTTGCGCAGCGCCGGCAGCTCGTCCAGGTCGCTTTCGTTGATCGTCGCCACCGCGAGGATCGGGATCAGGCCGACCAGGGTCCGCGCCCGGATCGGCAGGCGTGCGCCCGCGCGGGTCTCGATCACGTCGTAGAAGAAGCCGTCCGCCTCGTCCCAGACGCCGTCGCCCGTCGCCGCCGCGATCAGGAGGAAATGCTCGAAGAACTTTTCCGCCATGTCCTCGTAGGTTGGGTCCCGGAGCGCCAGCTCGATGGCGATGCGCATCAGCGCGAGCGCGTAGGCGGCCATCCAGGCGGTGGCGTCGGACTGGGTGAGGCTGGCGCCGTCGCCCACCGGCTTCGACCGGTCAAAGATGCCGATGTTGTCGAGCCCGAGGAAGCCGCCCTGGAACAGGTTGCGGTCGTCGGCATCCTTGCGGTTGACCCACCACGTGAAGTTCAGGGTCAGCTTGTTGAAGATCCGCTTGAGGAAGACGTGGTCCGGCGTGCCTGTGAGCGCCCGGTCGAGGTCGAATACCCGCCAAGCAGCCAGCGCGTGGATCGGCGGGTTGGCGTCCCCGAACCCCCATTCGTAGGCCGGCAGCGCCGCGTTCGGATGCGCGTAGGCCTCGTCCACGAGGAGGAGGAGCTGGTTCTTGGCGAAATCCGGGTCGATCAGCGCGAACACGTTCGCCTGGAGGGCGAGGTCCCAGGACGCGAACCAGGGGTATTCCCACGCGTCCGGCATCGAGATGATGTCGTTGGCGCGAAGATGCGCCCAGTCGGCGTTGCGCCCGTGCCGGCGCTCGGGGGCGGGGGCGGGCTGGGCCGGATCGCCCGCGAGCCACTCGCGCACGTCGTAGTGGTAGAGCTGCTTCGACCAGAGCATGCCGGCGAGCGCCTGCCGCTGGACGAGCCGCAGCTCGGGATCGGCGATCGGCGCCTGCAGGGCGGCGTAGAAGGCGTCCGCCTCCGCTTCGCGGGTGGCGAAGACGGCGTCGAAATCCGCGAACGGCTCGCCCGGGGCGGTCTCGGACCGCAGGCGCAGGCGCAGGGTACGGCTCTCGCCGGGGCCGAGATGCAGATCGTAACGGGCGGCGCACTTAGTGCCGGACAGGCGGTTGACGGCCGCCTGATCGCCGCCGACCACGCAAGCGTCGATCCCGTCCTTGTAGAAGCCCGCGACGGGGCCTGAACCGAACAGGCGATGCGTGTTGGTCTCGTTCTCGGTGAAGAGCAGCTCCGCCGCGCCCTCGGCGAAGAAGCGCATCGGCGGGATCTCGGAATGGCGCACCCAGATCGACCCGTCGGACCCGGCCATCAGCTCCGGCTTGGGCGTGCCCTGCTTCCACGACCACGTGTTGCGCGCCCAGAGCTGCGGCAGCAGCGTGAGCGCGGCGGCCTCCGGTCCCCGGTTGGTGGCGGTGACCCGCATCAGGATGTCGTCGGGCGCCGCCTTGGCGTAGGCGATCTCGACATCGCAGTAGCGGTTGCCGTCGAACACGCCGGTGTCGAGCAATTCGAATTCCGGATCGTCGAGGCCGCGGCGGCCGTTCTCGGCGACGAGGCGGTCGTAGGGGAATTCGGCCTGCGGATACTTGTAGAGCATCCGCATGAAGGCGTGGGTCGGCGTACCGTCGAGGTAGTAGTAGAGCTCCTTGACGTCCTCGCCGTGGTTGCCCTCCTGGTTGGTCAGCCCGAACAGGCGTTCCTTCAGGATCGGGTCGCGACCGTTCCACAGGGCGAGCGACAGGCACCAGTTCAGATGGCGGTCGCCGAAGCCGCCGATCCCGTCCTCGCCCCAGCGATAGGCCCGGGACCGGGCATGGTCGTGGGGCAGGTAGTCCCAGGCGTCGCCGGCGGGGCTGTAATCCTCCCGGACGGTGCCCCATTGCCGATCGCTGAGATACGGCCCCCAGCGGCGCCAGGCCGGGTCGGTCCGTGCCGCGACGAGCCGGCGGCCTTCCTCGGTCTCGAACAGGCTCGGCCTCATGCCGTCGGGCTTGGTCATCTGCCGCTGCTCCGGATCCGGCTCTCGAGCGCTGAGTAGGGCTGCGCGTCCGGCACGGAAAGTCAACGCCCGGCCGTGATGGCATTACCGGTCTATCGTCAAGCGGATCCCGTCCGAGCCCGCGACCGCGGCGAGGCCGCGGTAATCCGCGATGGCGGGATGTCCCGCGGTGACGGGCTCCCGATGGATCGCGGTCACCACCACGATCGCCGCGCCGGCCGCCTCGGCGGCTCGGATCCCGGCGGGCGCATCCTCGAACACGCAACAATCCCCTGCGGCGATGCCGAGTCGGCGCGCCGCCAGCCGGAAGCAGTCCGGCGCGGGCTTGCCCTGGGTCACGTCCTCGGCGGCGACCATAAGCCCGGGGGCCGGCATGTCGGCCGCCGCGAGGCGGCGCAGGGCCAGGGCACGCGGGGCCGAGGTGACGATCGCCCAGCGCTCCGGCGGTAGCCCCGCCAGGAAGGCCCGCGCGCCCGGGATCTCGGTGACGTCGCCGACATCCTCCATCTCGGCCGCGGTGATCGCGGCGGCCTCGGCCTCCGGGTCGACACCCGGCAGGTCGAGGCGGCGGATCGTCTCGACCGAGCGCACCCCGTGGATCGTCGGCAGGAACGCGGCCACGTCGAGCCCGTGCGCTGCGGCCCAGCGCGACCAGGTCCGCTCCGCCGAGGCGATCGAGCTGATGAGCGTGCCGTCCATGTCGAACAGCAGCGCCGCGAAGGGGCGCGATGGGAGGTTGATGATCATGGCGGACCGCTAATGGTGGGCTGCCTCGGCAGCAACCAGGATGCGCGCAGGGGAGCCGAGCGTCGTCACGACTGATGGTGAAGGTATTGCGCCGCTGCGCGGCATCTCCCTGTGCTAGGTCCCAGATCAGGCTCCGCTGTCGCTCCACCTGTCCGGGAAAGGGTGGCGGTTCCTCTCGAAACGCGACGCCCTTTCCCGGGCGCATGGCGCGCCTGCGGAATGCGACCCGGGAGCCAGCACGGGACTCGCCGCGCAGCGGCGCCCCTATCGCCCCCGCCGCCCGCTTCACGGGCGGTCGGCTTTGGTGTAGCGCGGGAGGCAACCCCGGATGCCCGCAACCGCGAACCCTGCCCGACCCATGCCGAGCCGCATCGACGCCACCTTCGCCCGCGCCCGCGCGGAGAACCGGGCCGTCCTCGTCACCTACGTGATGGCGGGCGATCCCGATCCCGAGACCTCCCTGGGGATCCTGAACGCCCTGCCGGGCGCCGGCGCCGACATCCTGGAATTCGGCCTGCCCTTCACCGACCCGATGGCGGACGGCCCGGCCATCCAGGCGGCGGGCCTGCGGGCCCTGAAGGCCGGCCAGACCGTCGCCGGCACCCTGGACCTCGTGCGCCGCTTCCGCGCCGGGAACGCGGCCACGCCGATCGTTCTGATGGGCTACTACAACCCGATCCACACCTACGGCGTCGATCGTTTCCTGGAGGACGCGGTGGCGGCCGGCGTCGACGGTCTGATCGTGGTCGATCTGCCGCCCGAGGAGGATGCCGAGCTGTGCCTGCCGGCGCTCGGCAAGGGTCTGGCCTTCATCCGGCTCGCGACGCCGACCACCGATGCGCGGCGCCTGCCGGCGGTGCTCGCGAACACGGCGGGCTTCGTCTACTACGTGTCGATCACCGGGATCACCGGCACGGCGACGCCGGATTTCGGCAAGGTCTCTGAGGCGGTGGCGCGCATCCGCCAGCACACCGACCTTCCGGTCGTGGTCGGCTTCGGCGTAAAGACCGGCGCCCACGCGGCGGCGATCGCGAAGGGCGCCGACGGCGTCGTGGTCGGCTCGGCGCTGGTGGATGCCCTGGTGCGCTCCCTCGACGCCGAGGGCCGGTCGCAGGCCGGCACCGTCCCGGCGGTGGCGGGGCTGGTGCGCGAATTGGCCGAGGGCGTGCGCGCGGCGGCGGTGGAGCGGGCGGCCTAGAGCGCTCGCCGCCCAAGTGGATGCCGGTTCGGCGCATGCGAGCGCTGCACATCACGGATACAGGGCCGTTCCCGGTCGCAACGCGATCGGGAACGGCCCGAAGCGGCGGATTTCCTGGCCGACCCTGGCGGTGAAGCGCCCGCCACCTGATATTGGCGCGGGCTCGAAGCGGACGGACGCGAGGCTATGGTCGAACCGATGAACTGGATCTCGGAGGTGGTGCGCCCCCGGATCAAGACCCTGTTCAAGCGCGAGACGCCTGAGAACCTCTGGGTCAAGTGCCCGGATACGGGCCAGATGGTGTTCCACAAGGAGGTGGAGGCCAACCACTGGGTCATTCCGGGCTCGGAACATCATCTCAAGATGAGCGCCCAGGCGCGTCTGAGGATGATGTTCGACGAGGGCACCTGGATCGACGTGGCGCTGCCCGAGGCCGCCACCGACCCGCTGAAGTTCCGCGACGAGAAGCGCTACGTCGACCGGCTCAAGGAGGCGCGCGCCAAGACCGGGATGCAGGACGCGTTCAAGATCGGTTTCGGCCGGGTCGGCGGACTGCCGATGACCCTCGCCGCGCAGGAATTCGGCTTCATGGCCGGGTCGCTGGGCATGGCGGCGGGCGAGGCCTTCGTGCGCGGCGCCGAGACCGCGCTGGAAAAGCGGACGCCCTACGTGCTGTTCGCCGCCTCCGGCGGGGCTCGCATGCAGGAGGGCATCCTGTCGCTGATGCAGATGCCGCGCACCACCGTGGCGGTGCGCCGGCTCAACGCGGCGCGGCTCCCCTATATTGTGGTGCTGACGAACCCCACCACCGGCGGCGTCACCGCCTCCTACGCCATGCTGGGCGACGTGCACCTCGCCGAGCCGGGGGCGCTGATCTGCTTTGCCGGCCCCCGGGTGATCGAGCAGACCATCCGCGAGAAGCTGCCAGACGGGTTCCAGCGGGCGGAATACCTGCGCGCGCACGGCATGGTCGATCAGGTGGTCCATCGCCATCAGCTCAAGGAAACCATCACCCGCCTCTGCGGCCTCCTGACCAACGTCGCCGAGCCGGCGGCGCCGGTCGCGGCCGCCGAGGCGGCGTAAAGCCCGCGCGATGGCCTCGTCCGACGCCCTGATGGCGCGATTCCTGGCGCTGCACCCGCGGACCATCGACCTCTCGCTCGGTCGGATCGAGCGGCTGCTCGCGCGGCTCAACCATCCGGAGCGGCGCCTGCCGCCGGTGATCCACGTCGCCGGCACCAACGGCAAGGGCTCGACCATCGCGTTCATGCGGGCGATCCTCGAAGCCGGGGGGCTCGCCGCCCACGTCTACACCTCGCCCCATCTCGTGCGCTTCCACGAGCGGATCCGCATCGGCGGGATCGGCGGCGGCCATTTCGTGGACGAGGACCGGCTGGCCGACGCCTTCGCGCGCTGCGAGACCGTCAATGCCGGCGAGCCGATCACCATGTTCGAGATCACCACGGCGGCGGCCCTGGTGCTGTTCTCGGAGAGCCCGGCCGACGTCCTCCTGCTGGAGGTGGGGCTCGGAGGCCGGTTGGACGCCACCAACGTGATCGCGCAGCCCGCCTGCGCGGTGGTCACGCCCATCGGCCGCGACCACGCCGAGTATCTCGGCGACACGGTGGAATCGGTTGCGACCGAGAAGGCCGGGATCTTCAAGCGCGGCTGCCCGGCGGTGATCGCCGCCCAGGACTACGCCGAGGCCGACGCCGTGCTGTGCCGCCGCGCCGAGGAGATCGGGGCCGGGCCCATCCGCGTGGGCAACCAGGATTTCTCCGTGCATGAGGAGCGCGGCCGGCTCGTCTACCAGGACGAGACCGACCTGTTCGACCTGCCGCGCCCCCGCCTCGCCGGGCGCCACCAGTTGGTCAATGCCGGCACGGCGATCACGGCCCTGCGGGCGGCGGGCTTTGGCGACATCGGCACGACCGCTTTGGAGAAGGGGCTCACCGAGGTCGAGTGGCCGGGCCGGCTCCAGCGCCTGGGCCGCGGGCGGCTGGCCGCGCAGCTCGATCCCGGCACCGAGCTGTGGCTCGACGGTGGCCACAACATCGACGGTGGCCGGATCCTCGCTGCCGCCATGGCAGATCTCGGCGAGAAGAGCGACGTGCCGCTCGTGCTGATCGTCGGCCTGCTCGGCACAAAGGACGCCGACGGGTTCCTGCGCAACTTCGTCGGGCTGGCGCGCGCCCTCGTGGCGGTGCCGATCAGCGGCACGCTGGCGGCGCGCCCCGCGGAGGAAGTCGCCCGGATCGGCGAGGGCGTCGGCCTCTCGACCTACGCGGCGCCGAGCATCGAGGCGGCCCTCGCGATGGTCAAGGACATCGCCTTCGAGCGTCCGCCGCGCATCCTGATCTGCGGCTCGCTTCACTTGGCCGGCTTGGTGCTCGCCGCGAACGACACGCCGCCGGTCTGAGGCCACGGCGATCGGGAAGTAACCGATTCGCCCGGGGCGCGTGCCATTACTGACCCTAGACGCCTCAGGATTTCCGGTGCCCTGCCACCGTGGCGTCGTCCATTTGCCGTAATCGACCCGGTCAAAGTCGCCGCACGCTCACGCTTTCCCCCCGCTGTGGCGGACAAGCTACATCCCCGGCAGACTCGATTGCCTAAATTGAAACCGATCGGGCTAATGCTGGGGATCACAGTAATGAAGCAACTTATCACGGCTCTTGCGGCGTTTACGGCACTGACGGCTGCTGCGTCCGCCGCCGACCTTCCGCGCCGGGCGCCGCCGCCGGTATTCACGCCGGTGCCGGTCTTCACCTGGACGGGCGCCTATTTCGGTATCAACGCCGGCTACGCGTTCGATGCCAGCAGCCGCTCCAACAACAGCGGGTTCGTTCAGACCGCCGGCAGCCCGGCCGTCCTGACCGGCGCCGGCCTGGTGCCCTACCAGGCCCTGGCCCCGAACGGCTCGGTGCTGCTCTACAACCGCAACAACCGCGAAGGCTTCTCGGGCGGCGGCCAGATCGGCTACAACTACCAGTTCACTCCGGGCTCGGGCATCGTGGTCGGCTTCGAGGCTGACGCGCAGTACCTCGATTTCGGTGGTCGTCCGCGCTACGCCACGAACGCCCGCGCCGTGAATGCCGGTTTCCTCCCGGTCAACGGCACGCTGAACACCCTCGACTTCTTCGGCACCGTCCGCGGCCGTCTGGGTTACGCTTTCGACCGCACCCTCGTGTACGCCACCGGCGGCTTCGCCTACGCCACCGGCACCAACGACGGCACGCAGAACATCGCGTTCCAGAACTTCGCTGGCCGCCGCGACGACTTCAAGACCGGCTACACGGTCGGCGGCGGCGCCGAGTTCGCCCTGCCCACCGACTCGTTCCTGAACTTCTTCCGCTCCTCGGCGGTGACCGTGAAGGTCGAAGGTCTGTACGTCAGCCTCGACCGCAACCGCACGGGTCTGCCGCTGGTCGGCGCCGCCGCCGTCAACGGCGCGTTCCTGCCGGTCTATGCCGTCTCCGGCAGCAACCGCAACACGAACGACTTCGCCGTCGTCCGCGCCGGCCTGAACTACAAGTTCGGCTCGTACTGAGACCGGAGGACCGATCCCGGGCCTCAGCCCGGGATCGGAGACACGATAAACTGGGCTCGAAACCGAGAAAGCCCGGCCTCGCGGCCGGGCTTTCCTTTTGTCGTCGGCGTGGTCCGCTCAGGCGGTCTGGGCGCCGATCCACCGGGACAGGTCGCCCTTCGGCGCGGCGCCGACCTTCTGGTCCACGCGCTCGCCGTTCTTGAACAGGAGCAGCGTCGGGATCGAGCGGATGCCGTATTGCGCGGCGATCTGCGGGTTCTCGTCGACGTTGACCTTGGCGATCTTCACCTTGCCCTGGAGATCGGTGGCGATCTCCTCGAGGGCGGGGCCGATCTGGCGGCAGGGGCCGCACCACTCCGCCCAGAAATCCACCACGACGGGCTCGGCGGACTGGAGAACGTCCTGCTCGAAGCTCGCGTCGGTTACCTTCATGGTCGCCATAACGTCACCCTTCGGAAGTCGCCGCCTCGGGGGCGGCGTCGGACGGGCAGGGGCCCGCGCGGTCCGACCAGAATTGGCGACGGGCCGGTGTCCGGTCAAGAAGTCCGGAGATGCCAGTATGATCCCCCATGGGGACAGGCCTCACGCGTGTGCGCTGGCGCATATCCCCTCGGGTCCGGCCAGGATCGGCGTCACGCTGCGATCCCGGCCCGCTCCAGCGCCGCCGCGATATCGCCTTCGTCGAGCGCCCGGATCACCGGCCCCGATGTCCAGACCAGCATCGGCCGGATCGTGCGGCCGGGATAGATCTGGCCGAGGAGGCGCGCGTAGAGGGCGATCTGGCCGGCCTCGGCGGGGGGCAGGGGGGCATCCGGATCCGGCGGCCGCCCGGTCTTGAAGTCGGCGATCCGCACTGCGTCGGGGGTGACGCAGAGCCGGTCGAGGCGGCCCTGGACGACCCGCTCGCCGTCCGCCGTGCGCACCCGGCCCGACAGGCTAACCTCGGCGCGGGCCTCCGGGGCGAACAGCGGCGCGAGATCCGGGTCGTCGATGATCCGCAGGACCGCGCGCACGATCGCGATATGGGCGGGCCGGGGCAGGCCCGGCGCCCGGGACCGGACGAAGGCGAGGCCGGCCGCCTCCCGCCGCCCGCGCTCGACCCGGGGCAGGTGCTGCAGCAGGGCGTGGATCAGGATGCCGCGCCGCCTTGCCTGTGCATCGGCGAGGCGCGGCGGGGGCACCCGGGCGCCGTCGGCAGCCGCGAGCGCCCCGGACGGATTGAGGGTCTGAACCTCCGGCTCCGGCGGCACGCGGCTGCGGAGCCAAGTGGGCTCCGGCAGGGGCGGCGCGGCGATGGGCGATGCCGCGCGGGCCCGCGGCGCCTCGGCGCCGTCCTGCCAGATTGTGGCCGGGCCGTAGGCGAGGTCGACACTCTGGCCCGTGCCGAGCGCCGTTTCCAGGCCGGCCCGGATCATCCGGCACCACGCGGTCTCGGTCTCGCGCTCGTGGCCGCGGAACGGCGCCACGATCAGCCGGTCGGCCGCCCGGGTCATGGCCACGTAGAGCAGGCGGTTGTGCTCCTGCCGTGTCCGGGCGAGCAGGGCCGCGCGGGCCGCCTCGGTGGCGGCGCAATCCTGCGTCCGCCCGCCGGACCAGACCGGCGGCAGCGCGGTCCCGTGCTCCGCCAAGGGCAGGAGGGGCGGGTCGTTGCGGCCGAGGGGCTCGCAGCCGTCGAGGAGGACCACGACCGGCGCCTCCAGGCCCTTGGCCCCGTGCACGGTCATGACGCGCACCTCGTCGCGTCCGGACTCGAGGTCGCGCTTGACCGTGTGCCCAGCCTCGGCGCCGACATAGCGCGCCAGGAACCCGCCGAGCGAGGGGGCATCCTCGGCCGTCTCGGCCTGGGCGGCGGCGGAGAGGAACACGTCGATGGCATCGCCCGCCTCGCCCCCGAGCCGCGCCACCAGCTTGGCCCGGCCGCCCATCGGCCCGAGCAGCCGCGCGTAGAAGCCGAACGGGCCGTGCAGGCCCGCGAGCGCGATCCACTCCGAGAGCGCCGCGAGCCCGCGGATTGCCGCGGCATCCCCCGAGGCGGCGTGGCGGTGGAGGGCATCCTCCAGCGTTTCAGACAGCTCGCGGCGGGCGGCGAGCCGCACCAGATCGTCATCGGTCAGGCCGACCAGCGGCGTCTTGAGCGCGGTGGCGAGTGTCAGGTCGTCGGCGGGCAGGAGCCCGGCCCGGCCGGCGGCGACGAGATCGGCCACCGCGATATGGGCCGAGACCTCCAGCCGATCCTGGCCGGCCACCGCGACCCCGAGGCCCTTCAGGGCGCGGATCACCTCCTCGAAGGCCGGCCCGCGCTTGCGGACGAGGACCAGCACGTCGCCGGGGCGCCAGACCCGCCCGGTGGCGTCGCCCCCGGTGATCCAGGTCCGCACGGCCTGCGCGACTCGCCGGGCGGTGACGATCGCCGGCGCGCTGGTCTCCGGGGTGTCGACCGGGGCCGTCCAGGCATCGGGCTCGGCCGCGGGCTCCGGCTCGGCGATCGGCCACAGCTCCACGGCCCCGGGGGCGCCGGGCCGCGCGCTGGCATGGACGGTCCGGCGTACCGTATCCTCGAAGGCCAGGCCCTCGTTGTGGGCGTCCAGCGCGAACACGGCGTCGACCGCCTGCAGGACGAGGCTGGTCGAGCGGAACGACAGGGTGAGCGGCACGTCCTCGAAGGTCAGGCCGGCCGAGCGCGATTCCGCGATCCAGGCCGCGCGGGTGAGGGCGAATTCCCGCGGCTCCGCGCCCTGGAAGCCGTAGATCGACTGCTTGGGATCGCCCACCGCGAAGCGGGTCCGGGCACCCACGCGGGCCCCCTCGCCGGCGGCGAATTCCTGGGTGATCGCCCGCAGGATTGCCCATTGCTCCGGGTTGGTGTCCTGCGCCTCGTCGACCAGGACGTGATCGATGCCCCGGTCGAGCTTGTACAGGACCCAGCCGGCGCCGACCCGGCCGAGCAGGTCGAGGGCCTTGTGGATCAGGTCGTCGAAATCGAGGGCGCCGAGCCTGGCCTTCTGGGCCTCCACCCGGCGGTGGATCTCGGCGGCGAGCTGGAACAGGGCCTGGGTGCGGGCATGGGCCCGGGCGGCGCGCAGGCGGTCGACCAGGGGTTCCAGCCGGTCGCGCTCGGCGATCAGTGCCTCCTTGGCGGCGGCCGGCACGGCCTTGGTGCCGAGGCTGCCGTCGGCCTTCGGCTCGTCCTTCTGGGTGAAGAACACCGACCGGTACAGGGCGAGCGCCTCGGCCCGGTCCGGCAGCCCCTCGGAACGCGCGCGCTCGGCCTCCGCCTCCGCGAGGGCGTCGGCGAGCTTCTCGTCGTTGGCCTTGCCGGTCCGGAGTGCCGCGACCAGGGCCGCCCTGTCCTCCGCCCGGCATCCGGGGCCGCCATCGAGGATCGCGGCCTCGATCCGCTCGGCACTCTCCTCGGCTTCGAGCCCGAGCGCCCCGTGCAGGCGCGCGAAGGCAGCGTCCAGGCCGGCCGCATCGCCGACGAAGACCCGGGCCCGCAGCGCCGAGCGGATCGCTGCCCGCAGGGCATCGCCCGTCGCCTCCGGGGCGACCCGGGCCAGGGCGGCGCTGAGCGGCGTGTCGCCGTTCGAGACCGCGTCGGCCAGGACGTTGGCCATCTCGATCTCGAAGATCTCCCGGGCCTTCGTGTCGTCGAGGACGACGAAGCGGGCCGGCACGTTCGCCTCGAAGGGGAACATGTGCAGCAGCCGTTCGCACAGGGCGTGCAGGGTCTCGATCTTGAGGCCGCCCGGCGTCTCGACCGCCCGGGCGAAGAGCCGGCGGGCCATGCGCAGGCGCTCCGGCCCGGCGCGCTCCCCGGTGAGTTCGGTGAGTTCGGCCGCCAGCGTCGCGTCGTCGAGCGTCACCCAGCGTCCGAGCAGGCGGAAGACACGGATCGCCATGTTGGCGGCCGCAGCCTTGGTGAAGGTGAGGCAGAGGATCCGCCCGGGCGGCGACCCGTCGAGGAGCAGGCGCACCACGCGGTCGGTGAGCACCTTGGTCTTGCCGGCGCCGGCATTGGCCGAGACCCAGGCCGAGGACCGGGGATCGGCGGCCCGGCGCTGGTTGGCCCGCGTCAGGTCGTCGACGACGAAGGGTTTTTGGATCTGGAGGCTGCTCAACGGTCCCGTCCAGGTCGGATGCCGCCCCTCTCTACAACAGAAATGCGCTCAACGCCTCGCCTTGGCGTCACACGGGGCGCGCCGGGATTGCCCCGCACGCGCCGGCAAAGCATGGATGCAGGGACGATTGCAGCGACATCGAAGACGCCCGTGACCCAGCCGACATCCGAGCCGGCGCGCCCGCCGATCCGCTTCCGCGGCCGCTCCTTCATGGCGACCGTGCTGGCGCCGATCCCGCCCGTAGCCGACTGGCTCGGCGACCTCGACGCCCTGAACCGCCGCGCGCCGAACTTTTTCGCGGGGCGCCCGGTGATCCTCGACCTCGCGGGCCTGCGGATGACGCGGGAGGATCTCGACGGGCTGCTGGCGGATCTCGCCGCGCGCAACATTCCGATCCTCGGGATCGAGGGCGCGCCACCGGCTCTTCTAGGGGCCGGGACGCCTCCGGCCCTGTCGGGCGGGCGGGCCGCCGGGGAGATCGCCACGCCGGACGAGTCGGCGCCGGGCGGATCCTCGGCGCCCGAGCCGGCCGCGCGGGAGACCGCGCGCTCGCTGATCCTCGATGCGCCCGTCCGCTCGGGCCAGACCGTGCTGCATCTCGAGGGCGACGTCACGGTGCTGGGTGCCGTCGCCTCGGGGGCCGAGGTGATCGCGGGGGGCTCGATCCACGTCTATGGGGCGCTGCGCGGCCGGGCGATCGCAGGCGCCGCCGGAAATCCCGCGGCGCGGATCTGGTGCCGCCGGTTCGAGCCGGAGCTGGTGGCCATCGACGGCCTCTACCGGGCTGCCGACGACCTCGATCCGGCCTTTCGCGGGCAGGCCGTGGAGGTGCGGCTCCTGGAGGATGCGATCAAGCTGAACCTGTTCGAACGGGGGTAGGTCTTCGCGCGATGCTCGGTCTCCAGAGCGCTCTCCGCCGAAGTGGATACCGGTCCGGCGCAAAAGAGCGCGTCACACCAAAGGCTTAGAGCCGCGCACGATTGCAACGCGATCGGTACACGACGCAGCGACGGAACCTCGGATCGGTTGTCCAACCCACCGCCTCATCCTGAGGTGCCGAAGCGAAGCGGAGGCCTCGAAGGAGCCCTCCACCCGGCCGCGCGATCCCTGGAGCCCTCCTTCGAGGCCCGCTGACGCGGGCACCTCAGCGACTGTGTTTCGGGTCAAGCGGTTTGCCATGGTTTTTGGTCCCGGATCATGGCGTTGAGGATGGTGAGGAGCTTGCGGGCGACCGCGACGACGGCGACGATCTTGGGCTTGCCGGCGGCCACGAGGCGGTCGC
>NZ_JAKSYM010000206.1 GCF_022829545.1 Methylobacterium sp. J-030
TCCAAACATTCGTTACGAGACGCGCCGTACCTGTGTAGCCGTCCACGCCCCACCCCGAGCGGCCGGGATGCCCCACGCGTTCAGCGCCGCCGCGATCTGCCCCAGCGGAACCCCGCCCTCGGCCCGCCCGGCGGCTATCACTGGGGCGAGGTCCCGAGCCCGCCCCTCGTGCCGCCGGTCCTGCCGCCCGCTCCCGCCCACTTGGCCGCCCTCCCGGTCGCCAAGGTTCTCCGGCTTGCCTAGAGCTGTCCCGGTCACGTCGCCACGGCCCAGTTCTCGGCGTACCCAGCTGCGGGCAGGTAGTTGCGGCCACCCC
>NZ_JAKSYM010000207.1 GCF_022829545.1 Methylobacterium sp. J-030
ACACCGGCTGCCCCCTCTCATCCAAAGGGTACAACGGCACGCCATCACCGCATCCTCAGGCGCTTTCCTGACGGCCGCTCGGCCCCACCCCGATCTGCTTACGCGGCGGGGGCGCGTCCGATCTCACCAGCGGCGGGCCCATACGCCACGTCGCCCAACAGCAGTAGGCCTATTCTCAGCTACCCGGCTGTCCCCGCCGTCGCCCGGACGCGCGCCCGGTGTGGACGGAACTGTCTGATCGGCGATCGGGGACCGTCGACGACTTAACCCTCGCTCCGGCCGCCGCCATGGCAACGCCGACGGACCCACCGCCCCGCCCCGGCACGGCACCTC
>NZ_JAKSYM010000220.1 GCF_022829545.1 Methylobacterium sp. J-030
TCAGGCCGATCGATTGTAAGTCGGTCCAAGCTACGCGTTGGGCGCTGGCGAAACTGATATGCGGAACGCCCACAGGCGGGATCAGAACGGGTCTTCCACAGCATCGGCAAGGGCTGAGGTAACGCCGTTCTCGATTAGCTGATGACCCGTGATCCCCGTACTCCCCCGTTACTCCCTATCAGCGGCTGATACGGGCACGCAGAGCACCTGTGGCTGTACTCTGAGAGATCGGGGCTTGTGCCTTGCCCTGTGCGCCCAATTCGGGCTGACGTCGTGCGCAGAGAGGCTGACGTCGGGCCATCGATCTTTAGCGGCGGCTTCGTGTTGGCGGCTTGAACGATATCGACCGCGCCGACGTTCAGCCCCGAACCGGATCGTGTTGATCCGTATGGAGGAACGTCCATGCCGATGAAGATACTGACCTTAGCGGCCGCGCTCACTCTTGCAGTGTCCAGTGCCGCCGTCGCTCAGACTGCGGCCGGCGGCGGCAGCGCCGAGGGCAACATGAACAATCCGGGCTCGGTAAAGAGCAACTCTGAGAAGTCCATGGAGAGCGGCAGCGGCTCTATGGGCACGGGTACGATGAGCACAGGTACGGGGCCTGGCACTAGCGGTGGCCCGCCCGTCAGCACACCCGGCGCGCCCGCCGGCAGCGGTTCGGGCAACGGCGCCACCGGTAGCGGCGCCGCCCCCAGCGGGAAGTAAGAGCCGATCGCCCCGTGGGCTAGATCCGCGGGGTGCCCTCAGTGTTTCGTCAAACTGTCGACCGTCTCGTTCGGCCCCAGCTTGCCCGAGAACTGCGCGAGGTGACCGAGACTTGGCTCGCTCAGGCCACCCGCGTTCGCGAAAGTTGCCAGCGCGATACCGACGAGGAACTGAGCCTCAGCCTCAGTAACTTCACGGCCGCTCAAGGTGCTGGAGGCCCCGCGCACGGCTAGCACAGCTTGCCGAAACGCGAGATCATTCTGCAGCTCTGCCAGCCGGGTCATTCGAGTTTGCCTCAAATCGAAGGATCGCACACCCGGCGATGACGCCTTGCATGGCAACGAGGTTCAGACGGCCCTCTCACTCAGTCGTTCTTTATGACGATCAAGATCCTCCATCAGGCGTGGCATGAACGCTGAGGTCCCATCTAGCTCGGCAGCTTTGTACCTGAGCACCTCGAGCGCTTCTGCTTGGGCGCTGAGACCCTGGATTGGCACCAAGTAGGCCCAGATGGCCTCATCTGCCTCGCCGATCGCTACCGGCGGATCGGCCTCAAGGAGTGCCCGGAAGACTTGTAGGGTTTGATCGAGAGTGGCCATTGACGGGGCCTTACAGCGAATGAGAAGCGATGAGGTTGTTGAAGGTCAAGCCCGTAGCGCCAGAACTGTTCATCCGACTGCTGCCCGATTGGCATTTTCCCTCCTGGCAATCCGTTACCCGTTCTAACGCCCGCCATCTTGAGCCCATGCCCGGGCAGCACGGCCAGACCTACGATCCGCAGGGGGAGTCGGCGCCCCGGGGCGGTTGGTAGCGCTATCGGCCGGTACTCACCACGACCGGAAGCCCGGCCGGGATCTGATCGCACTTCCCGCAGTGAAAGCGCTGCGCGATTGCCAGAACCTCCTCCGCCCCGTGGGCCTGAAGTTGATCCCAAGTCCGCCACGTCATGGCTCGGCAGGACGTGCATTTCAGAATGCGCAGGCCGCGGTAACCCTCGTCCGTCCAGTCGCTCACCGTCCGCATGCGAGCCGAGGCCACCATCGCAAGATATCTCGTGCAGGGTCGCACCCAGGAAGGAGCAAACGACGGTCTGCAAGAGAGGTGCCTGACGCCTCGACACCCGCCCCGCCGCGCAGGCTGCTCAACCAGTCCGCCCGCCACGCGGCAGCATCGAGTAGAACCGGCTCGGGTCGAACTGCTGCCGCGCCTGCTGCAGCGTCATCGCGCGGCCGTCCATCTTCGGGGGCGCCATGCCCCCGCCGCCCGCCGCCTTCTGGCTCTGCTTCTGCTGCCCTGCCGCGAGGCTCTTAAGCGCGCTGGCGATGCCGCCATAAGGGCTGGCGTCCTGCTGCGGCGCCTGCGTCCCGTCCAGCGCGGTCGGCTGCCCCGAGAGGGAGGCTACGTCGGGTGTCGGCGAGATCTGCCCCGGGACGGCAGAACCTTGCCCGACGATGCCGCCGAGGCCGAAGCCGCCCTGTTGCGCGGTTGAGCCCATCGATGCGCCGCGCGGCCTGCCGGTGGCGGGCAACGCCTGACCGGGTCCGAAGCTGTTGGCATAAGCCTGCGTCGTCGCCAGCCGCGCCGCGTTCTCGCCGCCGGGCTGATCGTACCCCTGAAACTTCCACGCACCCGCCATCAGGCGGTTGGCCTCCTGCGGGCTCTGGGCGTTCTGCAGGGCCTGCGTCAGTTGCGGGTTCTCCTGCAGCAGGAAGTTGGCCTGCGCCGTCACGGGGTCGGAAGCGCCGGCCGTGAACGCCTTCATGTTGGCGAGGCGGTCGGCCCGCCACGACAGGATCCCGCCCGACGTGCCGGGCTGCCCGCTCTGGCTCGGATCGGACCAGCTCCCCGTGATGTTGCTCGGGCTGTAGCCGCTCTCGTGCTGCGCGTAAGCTGCGACGGCGCCGAGGCCATTCGGGTTGGTCAGGCCGCCCTGCTGCAGCGTCGAGATGAACCGGCTGCGGATGTCGTTGGGGTCGGGCGTCGCCGCCTCGGCGCTGTTCGGACCCATCATGGACAGGAGGCCCGCGCCGGCCGCCTGCGCGCTGGGCTGGACCACGGGCGTCGGCGCCCCGGTCGGCGGCGTCGAGGGCGTGAACCCCGAGTACCCTGGTGGCGTGGCCGCGGGCACGTCCTGGCCCATGCCGCCCTGTCCTTGCGCCTGGGCGATCTGCTGCTGTTGAAGAAGCTGCTGAAGCGCAGGGCTCAGCGGGTTCTGATCGTCGCCCGCGGCGAACGAAGGCAGTGAGCCGAAGCCAGTGCTCATCGGGAAAGCCCCATTGTTGCGAAATCCGGACCGCTGGCGGCCATGGGGCGCCCCCGAGTGGCAGAGTGCGGTTTCTGGCTATCACCCGTTCTGGGCCAATTCTGGCGGATGTGGCGCCTATCGACAGAATGCCGAGGCAGGGCCACATTCTCAGGTATGCGCCGCTGGGCAGAACCTCTGACCGTCCTCATCGTCTTCGCCGTCGTGATGACGGTGATCGGATGGACTCTGAGTGCGATCGTGCCGAGCTTCGATGCTTGGCTCGTCGAGCACATCGGCAAGGCTGGAGCTTGGGCCGCGCTCATCGTCGTTTGGCTCGCCGCTGGGCTGTATGCATGGGTCGGTCACCGCCCAAATGCTGGCAGGACGGTTGGGAAATAAGGACCTGCCCGATCCGACTGAGACAGCAGCGCTGCCTGCGTTCCACGCGCCCCGAGCTGGCCGAGCGCCGCCGCCCTCTGCTGCGTCACGCCGCGCGCCTGGATCGCTGCCAGCAAGGCATCCAAGCGGTCGCCCTGCGGTAGGGTGACGGCGCGCGCCAGATCCTGGTTGCGGGCCACGTCAGCCTCGCGCCCCATGGCGTTGATGGCCGCCTTGCCAGCCCGTGCCGCCTGGGACAGGGCATATCCCTTCGGGCCGCCGACGAGGCCCGCCATGGTCCCCCCGAGATCATCACCCATCGTCGTGCGCGGTGCGATCCGGTCCGCGGCTTGGGTCCGCTGCGCGGTCTGGCTGTTCCGGACGATGTTGCTGTCCGCGTCGGTGAAAGCCCGCTCGCGGTTCACCGCGCCGACGATCCGGTTGACCGGATCTTGCCCGTGAAGCTGGGCGAGGTTCTGAGCGTTCCACCCGCCCTGCCCGCTACGGGGGTCGATCTGCAGGAGCTGCTGCAGGGCCGTGAGGTCGTTCGGTTTCGTGCCCACCGCCTGATCAATCGCGGCGCGAGACCCCTGCGCCATCGCGGCGCGCTCGGCCGGTGCCATGCCGCCGAGCTGACGCGCGAGGTCGGCCGGTGACGTAGCGCCCTGCCCTGACCGCAGTAGATCGCTACCGGCTTGCACAGCTTCGATCTGCCGGGCCAGCGCGGACGATGCGTCGTTGGCCGCGGCATACCCCGGCACGCCATCGCGCAGCAGCTCGTTCAGGTGCGAGCGGACCATCTGCGCGGCGCTGTCCTTGCGGGTCTGCGCGCCGGGCTGCACCCCGAGATCGGGCGCCCCATAGTTGATGACGGTGTCCATCTCTTGTTTCACGTTGTGCAGGATGCGGGGGTCGTTCGCGACCTGCTCGAACCCGTCCACGTCGTCTCGCGCCAGCATGCCCCGAGCCCGACGTAGAACGGCTTCCTCTGACCCCCGGGCCAGAGGCAAACGGCCATCAATGGCATGGATCACGTTCTGCGCACTGACGGGATTGGGAGCCCCGTCGACCGCCGCGCCGATGGCTTGGTTCGGGGTCATCCGCTGTCCGCGCAGATCCACGGTCGCGCTCGGGGCGCTCTGGGCCGGGCCAAGTGCCGCGTTCACGTCCTGGCCGAGCCGGTCGCTGGTGCCGGCGGTGCGCGCCATAATCGGAGCCGTGACAGCCTCCCGGGTCTCGGGCCGCACCGCCAAACCTTGTGCCTGACCTTGGAGCGACGGGCTGGCATCGAGCAGCATGGCGGGCGTGCCGAGTTCGGTCAGACGCCCACGCACGGCATCAACGCCGCCCGAGTTGGCGACATCCTCGCCCAGGATCCGCGTGGCGGCCGAGCCGAAGCCGCTGTCGGCCGAGCGTAGGCCGCCGAACAGGTCGTAGAATTTCCGGATGCCCGCCCCGATGGTGGCGCCTGCAGCGGGGGCAATTGCGCCACCGATCGCGCCATACTGCGCGCCCTGGCGAACGGCGTCTAAGTCCCCGTCGTGGCGCACGGCAGAGTCCACCGCACCGATGCCGGTCCCCGAGAACATCGAGGCCGCCATGCGGGCGGGCAGAGCCGCCGCACCCGCCCCGAACGCCGCGGGCGCCGCCGCGATGGCGGGCGCGGTGCCGATCACGCCGCCCGCGATCTCGCCTCCGGTGGTAGCGTAGGGGTGTGCGTCGGCCGTGCCCTGGCTGAAGCCCTGGACGTTCTTCAGCTCGTCCGAGAACTTGGTATCGTTCTGCAGCGAGCGCACGCCCGCGGCGGCATGCTCCAGGCCCGACAAGGCGTAGGGCCCGACGATCGGCACGCCATTGATGAGCCCCCGCCCGACCGCCGCGGAGGCGTCCCCGGGCAGGCCTGCGGCGGGCAGATCCGTCGTGGTCGCGGCCGGCGGGTTCGAGGCAGGACCGATGCCCTGATACAGCTTGTAGGCCGCGTTTTCGTCGGGGGCGTCGATCTCGTATTCGGCCCCATCGGGCCCGGAGAGGCTGTAGGTCGGCATCAGCGCACCCGTCGGATCTTCATGCCGTTGAACTCGTGAGACTGGTTCACGTCCAGGCTCGGGATGGCGTTGGAGGACGGCAGGCGCGCGCCGGGGTCGGCCAGCGGGTTCGGGGTGCCCTGGCCGTACCGGTAGACCTCGGGCGTATCGACGTGGAAGAACCCCGTCCGCGCCGCGGCCTCAGGGGCGATCTTGGCGTACCGGTCGAGCGAGGCGTTGTGCGCGTCGATCGCGTGCCGGGCCAAGGTCTCCTGCGCGTCGACGATCTGGCGCAGGGCCTGCTCCGTCTTCGACCGGTCGCCGCCCGCGATGGTCTTGCCGAGCTGCAAATCCATGTTGGTGGTGTGCCCGGCCTGAGAGACGGCCTTGGCGAGCTCGGCCTGCTTCTGCGTCGAGGCGGCGTCGAAGTTGTACGAAGCGTTCAACTGGCTCGGGTCGATGCCGAGGAGCTGCGCACCGATGGCCTGAGCCTGGGTCCGCCAGTCGGCGCCCGAGCCGGAGATCACACCCTTGTCGAGCGCTTCCTTCTGCCGGCTGATCGCAGCGAGCGTACCGACCGCGCCCTGGGCCTTCTGATAACCGCCCGTAATGTTATCGCCGATCAGCTTGTCGAGACCTTCATTCGCCTTCTTGTCGGGCTGCGGCGGGACGATCGTCCTGATGTTCGGATCCGCGCCTGCCGCGCCGGAAGCGCCGCCCTCGCTCGCCGGGGCAGAGGCTTTGTCCGGGAACAGGCTGCTCTTGCGTACCGCGATCGTCCCGCCCTGGCCGTCAGACTGCAGAACGACGTCGTCCTTCTCGTGAGCATCCTTCACGGTCGCAAGGGCGTCGGCCTTCTTCACCTCCTGGTCGAGCGGGACACTGGCAGACCCAATCAGGTTGCCCGGCCCCGGCACCCCGCCATTCTTCGACAAGTCGTAGATCTGCCCGCCGACCGTCTGATAGTTCGGCTTGGACTGCGCCAAAACATTCGACAGCAGCGTCGGATTACCCATAGCGGCCCGCGCCGCGACCGGATCGAGCTTCAGGTTGTTGACCAAGTGGTTATAGGTGTCCTGCCGGCCCTGCTGGTCCTGCATGAACTTGATCTGTTCGAGCTGCTGCTTGAGCGATCCGTTCTGGCTGGACTGATACTGCGCGAGGCCAGCGCCGAGACCGGGACCGATGCCGCGCTGCGTCAGCAGACCGATGCTGAGCGAGCGCAACAGGTTCGAGGTATCCGGGTTGTTCAGGCCGGCGAGAAATCGATCCATGAGGCCGGGCTGCGCGCCCTGGTTGGCAGAGGCGGCGGTGGCAGCCGCAGCACTCGAAGGTGAAACCCCGCCCTGCGTGGCCCCGAGCGCACGCGGCTGCCCAGAGATCGGCTGCCCCGTCAGCGGGTCGAAGTCGCCAGCGAGCGGACGGCCGCCGGTGCGCTCCGTATCGCGGTCGGCCGGAGTGGCGGGCAGATACTGGTTCGGCGCCGGGCCAGGGACGGCCTTGCTGGCCGCAATCGTCTGCCCCTGCGGGATGCCGGGGTTCATGCCCGAGACGCCGCCGGTCGCCTGCGGGTAGGCCAAAGCATCATCGGACGGCCGTTGTGGCGGCATCGGGATCATGCGCGAGCCCATCGGGTCGGCCGAGCCGGTGAACCCGTTGGGTGCGCCACCCATGCCGGCGCGGTCGTACAGCAGGGCGTCGGGCGAGCCGGGCACGGGGCCGAGGGCGGCACGATCCTGCGGCGAGGCCATCGCCCGCTCCATGCGCTGCGCATCCTCCTCCGTCATCGCGACCGGCCGAGGCCCCTGCGGATCGGTCTGCGGGTCGACGTGCCCGAGAAGCCCGCCGATCGGGCTCTTAGCCACCGGTCCAGGTGCAGGCTGACCCTGCTGCAGGGCGGCCATAACCTGCGCCTGCTGGTCAGGTGTGAGGTCCGCGAATGCGGGGATGGTTCCGAAGCTGAGACCGGCGCTCACGGGCGGACCTTTCGAGCGGGAGGGAGAGCGCGGGCGGTCATGCCGACCCCGCGGAGGAGACGGCGGCGCCGAGGCATGCCAGCCGGGCGCCGGCCTGCTCGTTGAGCTGTTCGTAGGCCTGCACGAGGCCGACCAGATCCTCGACGGAGCCGGTCCCGGCCTCGAGGAGTGCGGCGGTCTGAGCGCTCACCGCCGCGATGGCCCGGAAGCTCGCGGCCGTCTCGGCGCAGCAGGCCCCGATCCGCGCCTGCAGGGGCGTCGGGGGCTCGCGGTCGGCCGACACGCTGTCCGGCAGGGTCTCGGGGGCGTCGAGGCGATCCATGGCGCTTCCCTCAAGCCGCCGCGCGGCGCTTGCCGCTGGCCGGGGGCTTCGGCTTGTCGCGGCGGATCGGAGCGGGTTCTTGCGGGATCAAGCCCTGCATCGCGTGGGCGAGGAGGCCGCCGGCCGCGCCATGGTCGATGTGAGAACCGCCCGGGGCCATCATCAAGGACAGCAGGCCGCCGAGTTCGCCAGAGGCATCGGCGATCCTCGGGTCGGATCCCGAATGGCCCGAAACTAGGATCGTCACGCGCGGCCGATCGACGGACGCGCTGTCCGGCGCGGTCAGGCCCGCCAGCAGCCCCCGCGGAGGCGCGGCAGGGGCGGAACTGCCCGAGGAGCCACCGCCGCCGCCCTTGCTGCCCTTGGCCGCCATCCGGGCCGCCGCGGCGGTGGCCTCGCCGTAGTCGACGCCCAGGAGATCGCCGAGACCGATTGGGCCGACCGCATCGGGGCTCGCCTTCTGCACCTCCTGAGCGAGGAGGCCGATCTGGGTCCGGGGGTCGTCGCCGTAGCGGTAGCGGTAGATCTTCTGCCCGTCGTGCAGCTCGCCGACCTCGTGAATATCGGTCTTCATCCTCTCGTCGGAACCGAACATGCTGCCGATGCCGCCCAGGAGCTTGCCGCCGATGGTCGCGTTGTTCGACCCCGTGCCGAGGCTCAAAAGGCCGAGGCCGCCGCCCAGCAGCGTCTGCCCGAGGCTCGGCCCGCTGGTCTGGGTTTGCTGCGTGCCCTGCGTAACCTGCGTCCCGCCCAGCCCGGCAATCGCGGTCGGGAAGGCCGCATATTGCGACAGGGCCTGCCATGGGGTCTGCTGCTGAGCATTGAAATACTGCTGCGCGGCGTCGAGGTAGGATTGGTTCTGCGCCTGCTGGATCGCGCCGCCCTGAATGAGCTGTGCCGCCGGGGCGTACCGAGACGCATCGAGACCGGGGATTGCCTGCGCCGCCTGGATTGCCTGTGCCTGGCTGGCCAACGAGGTGTTGGCCGAGTTCATGGCGTTGGACATCGCGTTCGCGGTGCCCTGCTGATAGGCGCCCAAGGCGGTTGTCGCCTTCGACAGATCCAAGCCGCTGTTGAACTCCTGACCCTGCAACTGGTCGTTCAGGGCGCCGAGCTGCTGCGCGTTCTGTGCCTGCTGCAAACCGGCACCAGACAAGCGCTGCTGATTATTCAAGCTCGCGACGTTCGTGAGGCTGTTGCCCAGCGTATTCCCGAGGCTGATCGCGTTCTGGTTCGCGGTGTCGATTTGCTGATTAGCGGCAAGCTGATTGGCCGCCGCTTGGTTATACTGATTGGCATACAGTTGGGTGTCGGTATCATTGATAGCCTTGGCCTGCGCAGCAGCGAAGTTGCCAGAACCATACCGGCCGGACGCCGCGAAAGCGGCCTTGGTGGCGTTATCGACGTTCTGGTTGGAGGCCGCGACGGCGGCTTGCAGGTAGGGGTTCTTGGTTGGGTCGAGCAGCGAGCCGTTGGCCTGCGCCTGCAGGTTGGTGGCCGAGCTCGTCGGCTGCATGTCGGCGCCCAGCAGCCCCTGGAAGATCGGGCTGGTCTGAATGTCCCGCGACCCGTTCATGAACGAGTTGGCGGTCTGGTTGATCGGCGACTGGCTGCCGTAGGTCGAACCGATGAAGTTGTTCAGGCCCGAGAGATCGGCGCCCTGCACGCCTTGAAGCTGCCCGAGCGCACCCACGGTGCCGGAGGACAGGCCGTTGCCGTCGAGCTGCGGCCCGTTGTAGCTCACGCCGCCATTGCTCATGGCGATGTTCTGCAGCGCGGTCAGGCCGATGCCGGCCGAGTTGTCCGCGTTGAACTGGTCGCTGATGGACTGGATGCCCTGGTTCTGCAGGGGCGTCAGGCCGGCGACCGTCGGCCCGCCGTAGACTTGGCTGCCGACTCCAGAATTGTAGAGGTTGGACGCGTCGCCCAGAACGGACGTGAGCCCCGGAATTGCCGGGCTCCAGGGCGTCTTGTCGGCGACCTGCGTGCTGTTCGTGGTCGAGGTCTGTCCGCCCGGCATTTTAGAGATCCTTTACGAGCGAGACGAGGGGACGGGCGCGGTAGCCCGGGAACACGCGCTCCCAGCCCCGGCGGCCGCAGAGCCGCGCGGTGGTGGCGCCGACGTGGCGAGCCCACGCCTCGAATTCGGGGATGACATGCCGCCAGATCGCCAAGGCACGGCCGCCAGCGGCGCGCAGTTCGCACGCGAGGGAGCCGTCTACTTGGCGGGGGAAATGGACGATCGCCGCGGCCGGGATGGTGGCGGTATCGGTGCGGCCGTCCACGATGAGGCAGAGCACGCTGCGCCCCGCCAAGCAGTCGAGGAATAGCGTCTCCGGGCTCATGTCGCCCACACTGCGCTGACACGCCCGGCGCAGGTGCCCTTCGGCCTGCGGCCAGAGCTGCGCGACGTTGGCTGCCGGTACGGGGACGAAGGCGATGCCGGCCAACATGTTAGGCAGCTCCCGGGGCATCGTTGGCGGCGACCGCGGCCGCCATCAGGCTCGCGGCGATCCGGCCGGCGGCCATGTTCTGCTCATCCAGTCGGGCGACGGCCGCGAAACACTCGGCAGGGGGTGCGCCGGCCTCGATAGCAGCAGCCGCCCGCGCCGCGAGGGAGCTGGACGCCCGCAGGGCCTCGGCCATCAGCGCCCACGTCTCCGCGGCCGTCAGGGCGTGCCGAGCGGGAGAGTCGGCGCGGGGCGTGAGGGTGCGGACCTCGCCCATCAGGCGGCAGCCTGCAGAGGAACGGCCGGCGCTGCGGGAGGAGTCGGAGGCGGCTCGTCGGGGCCCACGACGGATGCCAAGGCCCGGCGCATGAAGGCCGAGACCTTCACACCCTCACGAGCGGCGCCGGCCTCAAGCGCAGCATCCAGCGCAGGATCCGCGCGGAAAATTCGGGTTCGACTGAGCCGCTGCTTGTCCATGGAACGCCTCCGTGTCTGTCAACGACAGTAACACGAGAGACGTTGCGACGTAATACAGATTATCCTGCTCGTTGATGCTTGTATATGCTTGTTGGTGGCTTAATGTTCCGCAGCGCCGCCAGCGTTGAGAGCTTCGGCGAGGTCTGGCCTTTGCCCTGTGATTAGCTCGGCGAACTCGATGCCAAAGCCCTTCATGTGATTGAGCGCGCGGGCATACATCTGCTGCTGTTCAGCAGTGAGGCCTGTCTGATCTGGAGCACGAGGAGGCGGAAGCGCCTGACTGATGATCACGGAGAAGGCATTGCGAAGCGCCGCCCGGGTTAGGTCGCATTCTAGTTCAGGACCTCTCCAATCATCTGTGCCCAAGCCCGGCCCAATATGTGGGTTCTCATATTCCTGGATAGTTTTGATTGACGTTAGTAACAGCGAAATTAGCCTCTTCGCGTCATTCCCATTGCCAAACACCATGTGATGCAATGGTTCAATATTGAACGATGCCTTGATCCGCTCTTCTACTTCTTCGCTAGCCGAGCGGCCTGCAGTAGCAGCGGCGGCCTCAATTTTATCCCGCAAATCTTCGCGCGTTCGGAATTTCATGCTCGCGGATTTGCGATCTTCCACCGTCTTGGCAGGGCGGCCCCTGCCGCGGGCGGACTCGTGCTCAAGCGTGCTCATTGGTTGCTCTCCACGGCCGACTAATATCGCGGGTCATTTTTGGGCGCAATAGGCTTGCACGGCCTTCGGTTCCACCCTAGTAATATCGCGGGTCACTTTTGATCACACGCGAGGCCGACCGATGTCCGAAGCCCCTGCACCGACCATTGCCGATGACATCGCGAAGGTGATGCACGAGGCGGTGGTTGATCCTGAAACCTATGGCCGGCTGCTGCAGCTCGGCCGTGGCGCAACCTACCGGGCGCTGAATAGCGGCACCCCGATCAAGCCAATTCGGGCAGGCAAGGCTTTCAGGATCCCGACGCCGCCGTTGCGGCGACTGCTTCAACTGGACGGCGCGGATACCGCCGCCGCCTGACCCCGCGAGATCGGCGGGGCGCTCCCCCGTCGGCCGGATCCATCCGCGCCGTGCCGGCCGGCGCATTCCAGCAGGAGGCCAACACCATGGCCCTTAACGAAGGAAACCCCGGCGCGGCCAGGCGCTCGGGGTCTCCGAAAGGTGTCGTTTTCGCAGGCGACACGTCGGAGATAGCATCCACCCCGACTGAAATCCAGATTGCCCGGCTCCGGGCCCGGTTTGATTTCAGCCCATCTGTTGCCGCAGCCGTCGCGGCAATGGCCTACGCCGTCCCCGAGACCTGGGGCGCCAAGGCATGATCCAGGCGCGCCCGATCCCCGAAAAGGTCCGCCGGCTCGTGCCGGTCCTCGGCTCACCGGTCGACGGTGAAGCCCTTGGCGCTGCCCGGGCGATCGGGCGCGTCCTCACCGGCGCGGGGCTCGGGTTCACCGATCTCGCCTCGGCCATTCCTACGCGGGCATCGATAGAGGACGTTTCAACGTCTTCTGTCCGGCCAGCGCCCCCGGCCGCCACCGTTCCCGAGTTCCATGCGTACCGGTGGCGCCGGGCCTACACGCCGCGACAGGAGCAGCAGCACCGCACTCATGTCGCTTTCTGCCAGAGCCAGCCGTGGCGACTGACAGAATGGGAGCGCCGGTTCCTCGACGGCATCGCCCGCCAGCACGGAAACCTCACGATCCGCCAGGGCGACCGCCTTGCCGCTCTTACCGACCGCCTTGAACAGGAGGTGCGTCGGGCATGACGCCAACCCTATCCGAAATCGCCTCTGCACTGCGGGGACAGGTCGCTGGCCGGCATGTCCTCGCCCCTGGGCCGGGGCACAGCCACCGCGACCGCTCGCTATCCGTGCGCCTGTCCGAAACCTCCCCGGATGGCTTCATCGTCCATTCCCACGCGGGGGACGACTGGCGCGCCTGCCGTGACCATGTGGCTGCCGCCCTCGGCCTCGCAGAGGATCGCTGGCGGGAGACATGCAAGCGTCACCCAGCCGCCATTCAGCGCCGAGAAGAGGCACGCCACCGGGCCGAGGCGCAGGAGCGCGCCGAGGCCGAGTGGCGGCAACGCCGCGTCATGGAGATGTGGCGTAGCACCCGACCTCCCGAGGGAACGCCGGCCGAGACCTACCTGCGCAGCCGCGGCCTCGATCTGCGCGAGCGGTTGAACGAGACGATCCGGTTTCACCCGCATTGCGCCTGGGGCCACGCGACGGCCCCGGCGATTGTCGCGCCGATGCGCTGTATCCGCACCGGCAGCGTCCGCGGCGTCCACCGGACCGGCCTCGACAGCGGGGCCCGCAAGATCGGTCGCCGCATGTTCGGCGTCGCCTCGGGCACCGCCATCATGTTCGATCCCGTTGAAGGTGGAGGCGGGTTCCTCGTCGTTGGCGAGGGCATCGAGACCACGCTGACCGCACGTCAGCACCTCGGGCTCGCCCCGGCCTGGGCTCTGGGTAGCTCGGGCGCCATCGCCGCGCTGCCGGTGCTGGCCGACGTGCACACCCTGATCGTGCTGGCCGAGAACGACGCCAACGGCGCGAGCGCCCGCGCGGCCGAGCAGGTCGGCGCCCGTTGGCTCGGTGCGGGCCGGGCCGTCGAGATCGTGTGGCCGCCCGAGGGTGCGAAAGACCTTAACGACACGGTGCGGAAGGATTCCCAGGCATGCCGGTGAACGCCGCCGCCGAAGCCCTCTCGCGCGTCCGACGCGTGTCCGTCATGCCGGCGCCCGACCGGCCGGAGCGTGGCCCGAACGGGATGGCGGTGATCGAGCGCGACAGGCTGGCGATCGCGCCCGCCATGAGCACGGCGCCTCCTTTCCCAATAGAGGCTCTGCCGCCCGTGATGCGCGCTACCGTGGAGGCGCTAGAGGAGCACGTACAGGCCCCCAGATCCCTGTGTGCGCATAGCGTGCTGTCTGCCGCGATGCTTGTCAGCCAAGGTCTCGCCGACGTGAAGGTAGAGAGCCTGCCCGCCCCGGTGCCGATGTCGCTGTTCATGCTGGCCATCGCCGTCTCGGGCGAGCGCAAGTCGGCTTGCGATACCCTCGCGCTCCGCGCCGTCGCTGATGAGGAAGCCAAGCTGCGGATTGAGCACGCCGAGGAGGATCGCCGGTTCAAGGCAGCATGGGCGGCGTTCGAGGCCGAGAAGAAGAAGATCGAGCGAGACACCAAGATCGATCGCGCCGAACGGGAGGCTCGCCTACTGGCCCTGCGCGAGCCGGTACCGCCGGTCACACCCATCATCCGCGCAGAAGAACCGAACCTCGAAGGCCTCATCAACCTGCTGCGCTGCGGACGCGCCAGCGTGGGGATCTTCACCAGCGAGGCCGGGCAGTTCCTCGGCGGCCACGGCATGGGCCCCGAAGCCCGCACCCGAACCGTTACGGGCCTGTCGAAGCTCTGGGACAACGGATCGGCGCAGCGCGTGCGCGCGAACGATGCGCAGACCTTCGTCGGCCGCCGAGTCGGGATCAGTCTCGCCGCGCAGCCTCGCGTCGCCTCGACGTTCATCGGCGACGAGCTCGCCAACGATCAGGGCATCGTTGGCCGCTTCCTGGTGATGATGCCCGAGAGCAAGATCGGTTTCCGGCAGATCCGGGGCACCAACCCGGGCGTGGATCCACGACTGACTGCCTTCCGGGACCAATGCCGCCGCTGCCTCGATGTAGGGTTGCCCATCCGCGAGGGTGCGAGGAACGAGTTGGCACCACCTGTGCTGGGCCTGACCTCCGACGCCTGGACCCTGTTCCAACAGTTCAGCCAGTCGATTGAGGATGAGGTTGGGCCGGGCAAGGTCTGGTCTCCGATTTCTGCCGCGGCGAACAAGATGGCCGAGAACGCGGCCCGCATCGCCGGCGTCCTCACGCTGTTCGAGGCGCCAGACGTAGCGAGGCCCAGCCGGGCAAACGGGGCTGGCTCATACCTCGATGTGATGATCTCGGCCGAGACGATGGCGTCGGCTATCGCGATCGGGACCTTCTACCTGAAAGAGGCTCTGCGCCTCACGGGGCATGCGATCCTCGACCCCGAGACGCGGGCCCGGAACGATCTGGCCGAGTGGCTCGCCGATCCGGAGGCCTGGGGCGTCGGCAAGCTGATCTCGCCAACCCTCATCCAGCAGTTCGCCCCGAAGCACCTCCGGGGCGATGCCGAGACGGTCCACCGCCGCGTCGAGGCGCTGGTGCGGTTCGGCTGGCTAGAGCCTGCCGGGAAGCAGGAGATCGGCGGCAAGCGGTTCAAGGAAACCTACCGCATCGTCGGGGAGGTCGGGCAGTAATGAGCGATCTACCCCTGTTCGACCCGTTCAAGGCCCTGGAGGAGATCCGCCGCAAGAACCGCGAGGCTGAGCAATCTGGCGCTCTAGCAAAAACTCTAGCAGAACTCTCGCAACCCCATAAAGCGGTAATTTGCGTTCAAGATCAGCACCTTGACCCAAACTCTAGCACTTTAGCAACTTTAGCAGGGGGCGCCCCACAACACGTCCCCACGCGCCCGCACGAAGAAAGAAAGAAAGAAAAAGAAAATTCAATTAAATCATATACTTACGCGGGAGAGGGGGCGCCAGGGGAGGGTGGCGACCTGTTGGCCACCCCACCCCCTGCTAGAGTTGCTAGACCTGCTAAAGATAATCTAAGTAGCTGCAAAACAACACATTTGTCGGAAATTGAGCCTGCTAGAGTTTTCGCGGATGGGTTGGCTGAGTGGCGATCTGGCCTCGCGGCGCTCTCGCCCGAACAGCCTCCATGCCCGGGATACCGAGCCGACGAGTGGCCTCGCGTTCTCTCACGGGCGCTCGACTTTCTCGACACCTTCGGCTCACAAGCCGAGGCGTTGGGCTGGACCGCCGCGCGGCTGTTCGGCGTGCACGAGACCGCCGGCAGCGTGCGGGCTGACGCCTGCGGCGCACTCGTGCTGCCGATCAGCGGCCCGGTCCGCGCGATCACGGACACGGAAATCCGCTTCGGCCACCTGACGCATCGCCAGAAGCCCGGTCAGCTCGCCGGCGTGCCGTGGTGGGAGTGGCGCCGATGATCCCCGCCAGCGACCGATGGGGGCCGTTCCGCCCCGACATCGAGCCGGCCGAGCGCAAGGCGTGTCTCCGCTGCCTGCGCGCCGTGGTTCACCTGTCGACCGGCCCTCGCGGGCAGGCGCTCACGGATCTGCTGCGGCGGGCCGAGCAGGATCCCGCGTTGTTGCCGCCCGCCCTGGCCGCGCTCTCCGGTCTCGACCCACTCGACAAGCGCCGTGTCTGGGCGAGCTACGCCGCGCTAAACCGCCCGGGGGATCGCTGATGACTGCCGGCCTCGAAACCTTCGCCAAGGTCCGCGCCTTGCACGACAGCACCACCAATCTGGGCGAGAAGGCGTCCGCGGCCGCTCGGATGAAGGCGCTCGCGGCCAAGGCCGGAATGACGGTCGATCAGGCGGTGTCCAAGTTGGACACTCTGTCGGTGACGATCGCCGCCAGCCGCACCGTCAACATGGCCGACTTCTTCGACACCCCATACTTCCGGGAGCAGATGGCGCGCCGCGAGCAGGAGCGCGCCGAGCGCTGGCACGAGGTGCTTGAGGAGTACGGGACCGAGGAAGCCGTGTTCGAGCCCGGCCCAATGGAGCGCGCGCTAGATAAGGCCGCCGCCCAGTATGCCGCGCAGCATGGCCCCGATCCTGGCTGGGACGCCTTCCCGCTAGGAAAGGTGCCGGCCGCGATCGTGGCGACCGTCGAGGCGGCTTGGCCGATGCCGGCGACCGTCCGCGCGGCATGGGAGGAGTTCGCGTTCTGGGACAAGCTCTCGCATGATCGAGAGGCGCGCGGGACGGCCTGCGGGGACCACTCGCCCCCGGTGCAGATCCGATGCCGTATCTTGGAACAGATGCTCGACGCGGCTCCGGCCCTGTCGCTGAGCGACCTGCGCGCTCGCGTGTCGTGGCTCGCATATCGGGACGAGATTGACAGCCACGGGGAGAACCGCACCCGGCTCGTGACCCTCCGCGCCGACATCGAGCGCATGGGCCGGCGGATCCGAGAGCAGGATGCCGAGACCGTCCAATCTGGACACTCGCGCCGAACCACCGCTGACAAGCGCCGCGACGTGCTCTCCCTCTTCGGCCAGGGCCTCACGGATCGCGAGATCGCTCGACGTGCTGGTGTCTCGCCAACCACAATCGGTACCATCAGGAGGCAGCAGACGTGACGAAGGCCGCTACCCTCACCTCCGAACCCGTCACGCCCACCGCGGTCCTCAACCTCGTGCAGAGCATCGAGCGGCACGGTCCGAACGCTCCGGCCGGTCTTGCCTTCCGATCGGCGCTACGCCGCGCTGGCCTGGAGGCGGACGCTGCCGGCGGTCTCGCGGCTATCGACGGCCTGATGCACGCCGTGGCCGACGCGGATCCTGACAGAGCCAGCTCCCGAACCGTGTTCCTGCGGGCGGTATGGGCCGACCTGCTGCCAGACGCCGTACCGAAAGCTCAGATCTGAGTCTGTATGACACGTTCTATCAGTGCCAAGATCGGCTCGAATGGCGCGAAGGCAGCAGCGGGGAAGGCGGCTGCCGCAGCGGCGATCTGGACCTTTTGCGCGTCCGTAGCTTCAAGCCGAATGTCGCCGGGCCTGCCGTGCGCGACCGGAACGGAGGAGAGCATGCTGGCAACGAATGCGTCTTCGAAGAGAAGCTCGGTGGTAAGCCGCGAAGCGGCATCATAACCGGGACCAAACCCAGCGGAGGTCGGCCTATGCCCAGGCACGGGCAGTAGCGCAGACCATGTTGCCGTCCCCCTCCGGCGTCGCCAAGCGCAGGTTAATACGTTCAGATCAGCATCTTGTGCGTTTACAGCCTTGCAAGTGCCGTTCCATTGCCCGAAACCTTGTTCGTCAAAATCAAATATCCCGATAATACGGTCGATATTTCTATCAGTCAGTGCTTGAGCAAGAGGGCCCATAACATTCGGCTCGTGCCCGAGGAAAGCTTGTAGTTGCTTTGCCCCGCCTGCGGCGACGAGATTGAATGGCATAGCTCGACCTGGACGGAGCTTGACCCATGCCTCTTGCAGCATCGCAGCGTCTGTTTTCCCCTCGGTCGCAACGATCATCGTATTGCCCGGCGTTGTAGATAAAAAACCGCTGGCGTCGAAAGCAGCGATTGCGACCGCCTCCGATGTCACTCCCGGATAAACTGCGGAAGAGTCGACCACGACGCATTGCGCGGCTCGGTCGCGCTTCAGCACAATGTGCTTGGCGGATGGAGAGCCGTGAACCACAAAAGGAGAGTGGGTCGCTACAATAATCTGACTCGGCTGATCGGCCTCATCCGGTACAATCGTGTTGTAAAAATCAAGGATCTTGCGCTGCCAGTTGGGATGAAGACCTAGCTCTGGCTCGTCGATAAGGACGACTGCATTGGGGAGATGGTTGACGCTTCGCAGGAGAAATCCGCCTCTGAGGATGATCTGCTTCTCCCCCATGCTGAGGTCGGCCAGCCGCATCCGACGTCCGTCCTCGCGGAACATAGGCTCGTGAGCGTACCCAGCTTGAACCACACCCTCGAAGGTCTTGTGGGGCATGACAGTCGCGAAGGCAGCGCGGAGCCTTTCGATGCGCCTGTCGACCACATTGGCGGGTGGCTCGATCCCTTGCCCCTTGTGCGTCCTCACCCAATCCGAGAGTTCTGCGTCGTCTGCGCCCTTCAGGTTTACGAGTAGTTGCGCGATCTCTACACCTACGTCCGCTGTCTCGGTGGAGGTCAATGAGTCGATCTGTATCCCCGTCATCTGACCAACCGGGGGTTCGACGAGTGTGTTTATGCGATCTACCGACGGTACCCGAAAAGTACTCTGCGCGCTGCTATAGAAGCATGGCGCTGACGTTCCGAGAATATTTGCGAGACCGTCGACTCTCGGAACGGCGGCTGGTAGGATGATCGGCGCGCCGGGAGCCGTAATCATGACCCCCGAAAACCCAGGTGCCGTGCCGAGGAAGGCTCTGGCATGAGCTACTTCGATGGTCGCTCCTGTTGGATCAGGGAGCGCCCCCGCATACTGAGCAGGTAGCGTCGTCTCAACAAAAAGCTTCACGGAAGCACCAGGGGCGCAAATCTCGACACCCAAGCCCTTCAACGTATTATGCATCATCTGCAGGACAGCAGTCTTCCCGCACCCATTCTCTCCGGCTAGCACGACGAGACGCGGCACGCTTCCATCGGCATTGCGGAAATCGATATCGAGATCGCCAATTCCAGGATGATTGCGGATTTCGAACCGAGCGACACGCATCGTAAATAGCTCTCCCTACCGCCCAAGCCGCCGCAGCATCGCCCGGTGAAGCGCCTCCGTCTCCCGCAGCTCGGCGTTCGTGGCCCGCACCATGTCGCGCAACTGCACGAAAGCCGCTCGGATCTGACGGTGCATGGCTATGCTTTCAGCGGATCGCCGACCGTGGGTTCGGGTCGATGCCCTGGAGCGGGCCAGTCCCTCGGCAGTCCGAGGCCCGGTGCTGGCGCCTCCATGCTTATGACAGCGGCCGTTCGGCATCGCCGGGCACTGGCAGGAGCCGCCCGCTCGGGTCTTGGCCCCGCACCGCGCCGCCTCGCGTGCCCTGATAAGAGCGGCCCGCCAGTCGGGTTCTTGGGGTCCGTCGCCAAAATCGGACATCACCCCCGCACCCTCTTCGGACGTGGCGAGGCCCCTCCCCCCACCTGTTGCTGTGCGCCGATGACGTTCTGACTGCCGGGGCTGATGTGGTTGTGCTGGACGATGACGGTCTGCCGGCCACCGGATCGAACCCGCTGCAGGGTCTGCATTCCGGCCTGATACGAGCCGGTCAGGCGGGCGAAGGCGCCAGCCATCCGGGCCGCCTCGACGCCCGCCATCTGCTGTTCGTGCCCGCGCGTCCTGCCGGCATGTTCGAGGTGTTCTTTCATCAGGGCGGCCGCCTGCATTGCCATGACATGCGCGGCGGCCATTTGATGGCTCAGCATCCGCTCAAGCCCGTCGGTCGCCTGGATCGTGTCGGCCGTGTCCAGAGCAAGGTCGAGCGCCCCCGCGTCCTCTGCAAGCTGCAGGCGGCTACGGCTGGCGTCGGCGCCGATCGCGTCGGGGCTCACCAGCGTGTCGATGATCGTCGGCAGCGTCTTGGACGTGAAATCGTCCTCGGGCAGCAGCTCGCCCCCGACCGTCCGCGCCGGCACCTGCACTAGAGGCTCGCGGGCAACATCGTCGTGCCGATCCGCAGCGCCGGAGGGTCCGCCCCGTTCCTCTGCCCTGATCCTGGCCGCCCAGAGCGCGCCCTCGCTTGCCTTCCGCGTCATGTCCCTGCCCTCCTACAGAAACCCGGAGCCGCTGTGCCCCTTGAAGGCGTTCGCCCTCCGGATGTACCCGACCACCGTCCGCGGATCCCGGTGTCCTGACTGATCCATGATCCGCGCGAGATCCGCCCCGCGCTCGGCCGCCGTGGTGATGTAGCCGGCCCGCAGTGAGTGTGCCCCAAACGTTGAGGCATCGAGCCCCGCGGCCGTGCAGTACGCCTTGATGATGTTGGCGACGGACCGATCCGTGAGGCGGGTGGCCTGAGGCGCGAGCTGCGCACAGTTCCCCCGCACTCTCCCCGACCGCGAGACCGGCCGGAAAACGGGCCCGACCGTGATACCGGCGGCCGACAGCCATTCGCGCACGAGGCGTACCGGCTGAATGAACCGGCCGGTCGGGATCGCCTTCTCGAAGCCCCTGCCCTCTTGATCCACCTTGGACCGCCGGACCATGACCCGCAGGCCCTCGGGATCCTCGATCAAGTCGGCAACATCAAGGGCTACCAGCTCGCTCCGGCGGAACGCGCCCGCGAAGCCCAACGCCAGCAACGCCCGGTCCCGCTTGCCCGTGAGGGTGTCGGGGATGCGGGCGAGCAGCATCTGCAAGACATCGACCGTCGCGGCGGCCTTTTGGGTCGGGGCCACACCGACGCGCCGCCGGATACCCTTCATGGTGGCCCGGACATCCTCGTCGTCGGTTGGGTCCGCGGCCTTCGCCAGCTTGTGCCCGTACCGGATCGCGGCCAGGCGCCGCCCAATCGTGGATGCGGAGCGCCCCGCGTCCGCCTCGTGCGCCAGGAAGCCCGCCACGGCCTCGGGACTCGCCGGCAGGGACCGGAAGCCGTACCGCTCGCACCACGCCTGAAACACCTGCACGTCGGACCGATAGGCTCGCACGGTCGCATCCGCCTTGCTGGCGAGCTGATAGGCGCGGACGATCGCGGCCGCCTCGGCGGGGAGGCCCGCGGCCTCGACCGGCTCAAGGGTCAGGACTTCAGAAGTCGGCATCACAGCCCCGCCCAGCGCCGAGCGCTTCGGCGATCATGCCGCCGAGCGCCCAGTCCGCCCAATCGTTCGGAAGTCGCATGTAGTGGCTCGGCCGGCGGACCATGCCGCACCAGAACCGGTCCGCCTCCCATTCAAGGGCGAGGCACGGCCCCTCCTCCGGATGATCGGGGATGAACTGGCGGGCCACGCCGCACGGCTCCTCGGAGCAGCAGAGGCCGCAGCCGTTGCAGGCCGCCCACTTCTCCGGCTTCACCGGCAAGCGTTGGCCTGCGGTGCCGTCTATCAGATGGATCACAACCATAGGCTCCACCTATTCGCCAAACTTCCGAGAATGACGATTATCGGAAACTACACCCATGATGGCGCGGGAGCAAGCCCGCGAGGGAGCTTGATAGCAAGCTGGCGAGATCGATGCGCATCAAGACCGCGAGGGATCAACCGCCTACTCGGCCGGACAGGGAAACGCAGCCTTGAAGGCGAGTTCCAGCAGATAGCTCGGATGCCGGTCCCATAGCTCCGGGTGCGCCTCGACGAACCTGCGCCCGATCGCGGATGCCTGTTGGGTCGCGGCCCCCGATTTCGGGCAGATCTCGCGCCGGATCGACATCAGGTCGAAATAGGCGATGATGTAGCCCAGGCAGAAATCCGCACTCAGCTCGCTCCTGCTCCCCCGGCACTCCGCCAGGAGCATCGACGTGGTGACGGTGCTGACCACGATCGGCGCCTCGGCTCGGGCAGGCGAGACCGGTCCAACCACGACCGACGCCACAGCCAGAGCGACGACCCGCAGCTTGATAGCTCGCAAGCTCGGGAGCGAGATCACTTGCTATGCCGCGCCACGAAATCGCGGATCGCCTCCTCGCATATCTCCTGAATGGTGCGCTCCTGTTCGGCCGCGATGACCTTGAGCCGCTTGCGGGTGGCCGGGTCGATCCGCGTCAGGATCTGCACCCGAGCGTCGGCCTTGGCCTTTACCGTCGCCGCGGCTGCCGAGGCGGGGGCCGCCGACGAGGCCGCAGGCTCGGCCACCGCGGGCGGTTCACCGACGACGCTGGCGCCGCCCGCCGGCGGATCCTTCCGAGCGAACCGGCCGGCGAGGCTGTCCAGGGTGGGGCGTGCCGCCTTGCTCATCGTGCCTTTCCTCCAGCGGACAACGCCGCCTCGACTTCCTGCCAGAGCGCGGCGACCTCGCTCGCGGCTTTCCCGTCCGGTTCGTGCTCGTTGACCGTGGAGCCGGTCAGGATCGCGTGAGACATCGCCACCCGGTTCGCCAGTGCGGTTGCCGCCACCGTCGCGCCCATGGCGACCAGCGCGGCCCGCGCTTCCGCGACGATCGCCGGCTCTGCCGATCCCGTGCGGGCCGGTGCGTGGTTGATGACGGCGAGCGGCGCCCTGCCGACGCGCTGCGCCAGGTCGAGCGTCGAGGCGACGGCCGCCAGGTCGAGCGGCCCCGGCCGCGTCGGGACGAGCACGAGATCCGCCGCACGCATGGCCGCAAGAATGCTGTCTTCAGCGTGCGGCGGTGTGTCGATGATGATCCGGCCGAACCCCTCGCGCCGCGCCGCCTCGACAAGCTCCGGTAGCTCGCGCGCGTCCGCCTCGATCAGCTTCGGCTCATCTGGCCCACGGAGCTGGTGCCACCATGCGAGCGACCGCTGCGGGTCCGTGTCGATCAGCAGGGCGGGGCGGTCCGCCTGGGCGGCCAACACCGACAGGTGCATCGAGAGCGTGGTCTTGCCGACGCCGCCCTTTCGGGCCGTGACCGCGATCACCTGCACATCCGCCCCCACCCGCTGTGATCAAGCTCGGCAGCAATCGAGCCCCCGAGGGATCCTGTCAACGAGACCGCGAGCCCGCGCGCTGGCGAGATGCGCCGCCAGCATAATCCCGAGACCGCGAGATTTCAGGCCCGCAAGATCCGAAGCCAACGAGCTTGCGAAATTGCATGCTATCAAGCTCCCATGCTCCCAAGCTGGCGAGGGATCGCCGACCGGCTTATCTGAGGCGCACCAGCCGCGGATGCGGTCGGGGTTGTGCGCGAGGCCGGGCGAGCCGTGATGGTATGGCCGCCCGGTCAGCCTGCGCAGAGGGGCGCCAACCGTAGTCCGGCGACCTAGACCCGCGGGGGCGGTTGTTTCCCTGAGATGGCGTCGACCATCCGCTGCAGCCAAGCCATGAAGCCATTCACGGCCTCTTGAACGGGCCGGGTGTGTTCATCGATCTTGGCGTTGAAACGGACCATGTTGGGCGTCGGATTGGCGTCCTTGTAGGTCAACCGAAACTGCCAATAGGCCCGCAGCACATAGACCCACGCGTAGTCATCGCTGATTTGTTCTGGCTTGTCCTCGCTAAAATGCTTCAACCAGTTGCGGCTGGTATTCATCAGGGTCGCGGCCTCGCTCTCGGAACACTTTCCGAGCCCCATGACCGCCCCTCGCATGGTTGCGAACATCGAGGCGCCGTCTTTGAGCCCGGGCATCCCGGTTTCGGCCGCGCCGGCAAGCGTGATCGCGCAGGCGTGCCGCCCATCGAACCAAGCCTCTATCGCGCCATCGACCAACTGCGATGCGGCTTCCTGACGGGAAAGCATCGCCATGGCTCAGTGCTCGCCCTGCGTGCCGTCTTTCCGGGCCTTGAACCGGATCCCGGCGCCCCCGCCGTTCTCGCCAATGAATTCGAGCCCGGCCTCCTCGAACGTCCGGCGGATGTCGGCCAGCGTCCGCTCATAGGGCTTCCGCTTGTTCGTCTCGAAGTCAGCCAGCGTGGGGCGCGAGACGCCGCTTTTTGCAGCCAGGTCCTCCCGGCTCCAATCAAGCATGGCTCGCCCAGCACGGCATTGCTCCGAACTCAAGACTTTTTCGCTAGACATCAGACTTTTCGTCTTGACCTCGGCAGGTGTGTCATCCTAAATAGCTGACATCAGCCGAAACGACAAGGCGGCCCCGATGTCTTACCGCACCGTCTCATGGACCCGCCTCTCCCGCTCGCTGCACGATAGCCGCCCGCGCATCCCTGCCGGCCTGATGGGCGCCCGCGTCCTGATCGAACTCGGCGCCCGCACCCGCCCCCTCGTCGTCGCCGGCCGCTATGACCGCGCCGCCATCATGGCCGCCGCGTGCAAGGCCGCCACCGGCATTCAGGAGCGCTGCGGCGTCTCCCGCGCCGAGGCCATGTCCTCCGCCCTCAAGGCCACCTGGCAGGTCGCCAAGGCCGCCCACCGCGCCGCCGCGCACTGAGGCCCGCAGCCATGCTCGCCGCCCTCGCCGCCTTCACCATCGCCGGCCTCTGCACCGGCACCGCGTTCCTCGCCTCGTGGATCGAGGAGAACGGGTTCCCCGAGCTGCCCACGCTGCGCCTCGCGACCCTCGCCCCGGCGCCCACCGCCGCGGCTCCCGCCCCGATCTGGTGCGAGCGCACCCGCCGCTGGCGGCACCCCGTGACCCGCGCCTTCGTCAAGGCGCCGATCGCCTGACCTGAGATCCGGCGCGAGCCGGACGCGGGCGGCGGCTCGGCATCGAACGATGCCCACGCTGCCAGGGGGTCGCCGCCCGCACCCATTCCACCACCGATCCACCGCCACGAGCCCCACCAGGAGCGCGAACGATGACTTATGCCCGCATCCCAAATTTCAGCCAGCCCGTCCCAGTGCGCAGCACCAGCGCCCGCACTGGCCGTCGCCGTCTCTCCGCTGACGGCCGCCACCTCAATCTGCCCAACGAGCCCCTGCCGGGCGAGATCGAGCCGTGGCAGGCCGTGACCCCGATCCGGCCGGACACCGCACACAGCCGCAGCCTCCGCTTTCTCGACGCCACGGGCGAGCTGCTGGCCGCCGTCGCGATCATCGGCGGGGGCATGGTGCTGACTGGCCTCGCCACCCTGCTCTGACCCCAGCCCGCACCCGAGCGGGCCGGCTGCCCGCGCCCCGCATCTGAGGACCCGCGATGTCCCTCCGCACGTCCCTCCGCAACCTAATCCGCCGCAGCCCCGTCGCCGCCCTGCACGAGCGTTCGGCCGAGCTGCACGGCAGTCTCGCCGGCCAGACCCGTCGCACCGTCGTCGCCGGCACGGTCGCCGCCGCTGTGCCGCTGCCGGTCATCGCCGCCACCCGCCCCCAGGAGCCAACCGAGTACGCGGACCACCGCGACCGGCTCTTGGCTGCCTACGCCGAGGACCGCGCCTGCCGTTCGATCGACGGCGAGGTGCAGATCGACTCCCTTGAAGACACCGTCTGTACCCTCGTGGTGCGCCGTTGCTGGACGCTGGCTGCTGAGATTGCGACGCTGCCGCCACCGCGCACCCTCGAAGGGCTCGCTGTGATCGCGCTCGGGGCCACGATCCTGTGGGAGGTGTCGCACAGCGACGAGAAACACGACAAGGCCGCCATCGGCCTGATCCGATCCGTTTTGGCCCTGACTGGAACCGACCTGCCGCCCCGGTTCAGCGGCTTTGGCGATGAGGACGATGTGGGCGAGCGCGACCGTGCGCTCTACGCCGCCCCTGGCTCCCTGCCGGCATGGGCCATCGCCGAGGCCCACGCCGAATATGAATTTTTCGACGCCTGACGCCGCCACCGCGCGGCGCTCACCCTGCCGCGCTTCCCCTGATCCTGTGATCCCTGGAGGCACACCATGGCCCCGCTCAAGCTGTCCAACCCATTCCGCCGCAGCGCCGACCGCCCATCCCTGAAAGAGCGCGCTGCCGCCACCGCTGGCCGGGTCGGCGAGTTCAAGCCGGCTACCTCGGCACCGGACCCGTCCTGCGCGACGGCGCCGCCATCCTCGGCCGAACCGACCGACTGGCACGCCCCGCCGCCCGGCTTCATGGCCTCGCCCGCGATCGACCCCGTGAACTTCGCCTGGATCCCGCAGGGCCTCCGGATCGAGCTGGACCGCTTGCGCGACATCGCTGAGACCGAGTTTCGGCGCCGGATATCCTCCCTGTGCGAGACGGGGAACGATACGCCTGAGCGGGCTGCCGCGCTCCGAGCCAGCTTGTTCCTGCCGGCGCTCACAGCCGCGGTCGATCCCGGCAGCGTGGAGGCGGCCACCTTGGCGGCACTCGGCCGGACGACAGGCCCCGATCCGGTTCTAGCGCTGATTGAGGAGCACCGCGCTGCCTATGCCGAGTGGGACAGGCTGTCGGATGTCTGGAGCGAGATGGCGTCGGACGCACCGGGTTACGCCGAGGCGATGGCGGCATCCGCTGGACCGGGCAACCGCGAGGTTGCGGCCTACGACGCGCTTTTCGCTGCCCGCCCAACCACGCTGTCCGGCGTCACGGCCCTGGCCGAGTACCTGCGGGAGGCCACGGACCGCACGCGCGTCGACCTCGTGCCTTCGGCTGCCGATCGCGGCTTGGCGACCGTCACCGATACGCTGCGGGTGATCCTGGCGACGCACAAGGAGCGGGCGAGACGCGAGACCAGCCTCGTCGCCATGCTCGACCTCGCATCTGCTTCATTGGACGACCTGCAGTCTCTCCACGACCTCGCAGACCGCGTCGGCAACTCCGCCTACGCTCTGGCCTGGACAGGCAGGTGCCAGGCTCGCGGCTCACGAGGCGAGTTCAACGTCGCCGGAGAGCTGATGCAGTGGCTCGGCGATGCCCTGACCGATGTAGAGACCGCGGCCAACGACGAGGCTCGGCGGCGCAGGCCGACAACCAGAGCAGACCGTGAAACCCGGTTAGAGATGCTGGCTCTGCCAGTGATCCGGAACGGCGACCCCGACGAGACCGCCGCCTTCGCCCGCGAACTGCTGGCCCACGTCGAGGCCGAGCCTGAGAGCCGCTGACGGCGGCTCCCCACCCCTCCCGTAGCCGTGCGCACCGCCCCGGCCGGATCCCGCCGGGCCTTCCCTTCATCGCGACCCGAGGCCTGACCCATGGGCGACGTGCTCACCTTCATCCCGCGTCCGAAGCCGGCCGCGATCGTGCCCCCGGCGCCGCTCACCGGTCCAGCACTACGCGCCAGCCTGGAGGAGGCGGCACAGATCGCCCTCGACGCGGCGGACCGCATCATCGCGGTTCTGGACCAACTCGACGGGGATCCGGACATGGAGGACGGCGCCGACGCCGAGCCGTCCCTGGCCGCTCCTGAGAACGTCGCCGGCTCGCAGATGACGTGGTTGCGCGGCGGCGATCAGGATCGCGAGGAAGAGGTGTCGGAGCCGGCGCTTCAGGTGGTAGTGGTCGAGCCGCAACCGGCGGACGAGAACCTGCCCGAGGCAGTCGTGCTGCCCTGGCGCGGGCGCGGGAATGTCATTGCGGCGGCTGGCGTCATGATCCTCGACATGCTGGAACGTGCTTGATGAAACCAATGACTCGTGGGAAAAATCCACACCGATACTAGCTCAATTTTGGCTAGACGCTGCGTTTCGTGGCGTGGACAACACAGGGCCTATCAAAAGTGATCCGCAATCGCGGACAGGCAATTTGTGATTGCGGCTGACCTCGACTCATCACGCTCGCGCACGTCAGACTCGGGCCCAGAATTTTAGCCGGCGCCAGCCGGTCGCTGGGGCATGCCATGAACCCGATCACGTTCAACTACACCGGCGCGATCCAGAACTACACAGTGCCGGTAACTGGCACCTATGATCTTTCTGGCTTTGGAGCTGCAGGCGCGGCTGGATCGAATAGTGGTAACATTTCTACCGGCGGTAGCGGCGCGCAGGTCGGCGCCACTTTCAACCTGACACAGGGACAACAACTCCAGATCATCGTCGGCGGGGCTGGTAGCCAGGGTATCGAAGGCGGCGGTGGCGGTGGCTTTACAGCGGTTCTTGCTAATTCAGGTGTCGGAACTGCATATTCTTATCTGCTGATCGCGGGCGGCGGCGGCGGCGGTGGAGTGAACTTCGGTAATTCACCGATCGCCAATGGCCTGAACGCGCAGGCTAGCCCTCAGGGTGCTCTTCTCGGAACTGGCGGCGCCGCCGGCAACAGTCAAACCGGTGGCGGTGGCGGTGGTGGCGCCGGTGCGACGAGCAACGGCGGTAGCAGTTCTGACTTTGACGGGGGCTTGGGCGGTTCGACAGGGCCAAGCTATGCAGGTGGTCACAACAACTCCTTCCCGATTGGCAACGGTGGCTTCGGCGGTGGCGGCGGTGGCGGCGCCATCTTTGGTGGAGGTGGTGGCGGTGGCGGTAACTTCGGTGGTGTAGGTGGCACTGCGTACGGTTCAGGAGGTGGTTATATCGGAGGCGGCGGTGGTGGCGGTGGCACCTCATACTTAGCAGCGAGCGGCACACTAAATTCTGCCGAGACGCGCGCCGGAGCCGGGGTTAGCACCGGCAATGGAAGCGCGCGGATCAACTTAGTCAGCGCCGCTCCAGCACAACCGGCCGCCCCCTGCTACGTCACCGGCACGCGCATCCGCATCCTGCGCGGCCGCACAATCGTGGATGTGCCGGTGGAGCGCTTGCGCGTGGGCGACCTCGCCATCACAGCATCCGGCCAGCCCCGGCCCATCCGCTGGATCGGCTCGCGGTCCTACCCCGGCCTGTCCGCGCCCCAGGCCGACCGCCCGGTCCGGATCAAAGCCGGTGCCCTAGCTGATGGCGTACCTGCCCGCGACCTACTCGTCTCACCCGACCACTGCCTGTGGCTCGACGGCCTGCTCGTCGCCGCCGGGCACCTCGTCAACGGTACCTCGATCACCCGCGGCGAGGCGGTGCGGGATCTGACCTACTGGCACGTCGAGTTGGACAGCCACGACATCCTGCTGGCCGAGGCCACCCCGGCGGAGAGCTTCCTGGCCGCCCCGGGCGTGCGCTCGGGCTTCGACGGCGTGGGCGAGTTGGTCGAGAGCACCACCCCCGTACCCTACGCGCCCCGTGTCGAGCGCCATGATCCGCGGCTGGATGCGCTGCGCGAGCGATTGATCCGCCGGGCCGGCTTGTCGACTGAGCCGATGCACTTCGGCACCGTCCGGGCGTGGATGGACCGCTGTGATGGCACTCACATCGCCGGCTGGGCCCAAGACGCCGCGCACCCGGACGCCCCGGTGTGCCTCGACATCGTGGTCGATGGCGTGGTCGTGGCGATGACGCTGGCCGAGCAGTACCGTGCCGACATCGCGGCGGCGGGCGTAGGCGACGGCCGCCACGGCTTCGAGTTCAATCTCGACGAGC
>NZ_JAKSYM010000221.1 GCF_022829545.1 Methylobacterium sp. J-030
GGGCATCTGGTAGGGCTGCGGCGGCGTCGACCACTTTGTAGGAAGCACCACGCCCTTACCTTACGCGACCCGTGTCGGCCGCCATGATCCGCGGATGGATGCGCTGGGGGAGCGATTGATCCGCCGGGCCGGCTTGTCGACTGAGCCGATGCACTTCGGCACCGTCCTGGCGTGGATGGACCGCTGTGCTGGCACGTACATCGCCGGCGGGGCCCAAGACGCCGCGGACCCGGACGCCCCGGTGTGCCTCGACATCGTGGTCGATGGCGTGGTCGTGGCGATGACGCTGGCCGAGCAGTACCGTGCCGACATCGCGGCGGCGGGCGTAGGCGACGGCCGCCACGGCTTCGAGTTCAATCTCGACGAGC
>NZ_JAKSYM010000230.1 GCF_022829545.1 Methylobacterium sp. J-030
GCAGAGCCATGATCTGGCGCTGGCCGTCCGGGAGCACCTTGTACCGGCATGCGAAGCCGTCGAGGATCAGGAGGACGTTGTCAGGCTTGTCGCCTTCCTGGATCAGATCCTGGCGTGCACCGACCTGCCGGACCTTGAGCACCAGGCCGTTGAGGGCCCAGCGGGCTTGGTCGGACAAGGGTTCGAAGCTCTCAAGCTTCCGCGTCAGCGCCTGCTGCATGGGGCCCACATCGCTGCGACTTGAGATAAGCCCATATGTCAGATATCCGACCAAATCTCCATCAAATGACCGATATCTTGC
>NZ_JAKSYM010000248.1 GCF_022829545.1 Methylobacterium sp. J-030
TCGCGCCACCGGGCGGCATCCGCATCCCACCAGCGCCCATCGCCCAGGTGGTAGACCATCCGCCCATGCGGCCGCCAACCTCGCGGCCTTCGGGCAGCGGTGCCACCTGATCCACGACCGGCCGGGGCATCGGAGGGGGCGATGGCGCACGCTGTTCCGGCGGAAGGCGCTCGGGGACGTGTCCGGCAGCCCCTATGCCTGAGTTGAGCTAGAAGGCACATACTGATTCCGGAAACACGGTCGCGCTATCTTGCTTGGCGGCTCGATGCGCTGAGCTTGAGGATTGATGCTGGACCGTCCGATCATCGGCCTTGCCGTGTGGCTTTCAAAGCCCGTCGGCTTCCTGACGACCTGCTTCACCGTCGCCGCTGGACTG
>NZ_JAKSYM010000251.1 GCF_022829545.1 Methylobacterium sp. J-030
AACCGCGCATCCGCAACCGTCACCGCGATGCCCTGATCCGCCAGCGTATCGGCCGCCTTCAGCCCCTCCGCCAGACGCGTGCCGAGCGACAGGATCGCCACCCGCGCCTCCGCGTCCGCCCGCACCACCCGGCCCTTGCCCACGGCCAGGACATCGCCCCGCTCCGGCAGCTCCACCCCAACCCCCTCGCCGCGCGGGTAGCGCAGCGCGATCGGCCCAGAATCATGCGCGTGGGCCGTCGCCACCATGTGCACCAGCTCGGCTTCATCCGAGGCCGCCATCACCGTCATGTTCGGCAGGCAGCACAGATACGCCAGATCGAACGCCCCCGCATGCGTCGCCCCGTCCGCCCCGACCAGACCCGCCCGGTCCAGGCAGAACCGCACGGGCAGGTTCTGCAAAGCCACGTCGTGCACCACCTGGTCGTAGGCCCGCTGCAGGAACGTCGAGTAGATCGCCACGAACGGACGGTAGCCCTCCGTCGCAAGCCCCCCCGCGAACGTCACCGCGTGCTGCTCGGCGATGCCCACGTCGAACGTCTTGTCCGGATGCGCCTTGCCGAACAGGTCGATGCCCGTGCCGCCCGGCATCGCGGCCGTGATCGCCACCACCTTGTCGTCGGCATCCGCCGCCTTGATCAGGCTCTCGCCGAACACCCGGGTGTAGGCCGGCGCGTTCGGCTTGGCCTTGGCCTGCACGCCCGAGACCACGTCGAACTTCACCACCCCGTGGTAGCGGTCGGCCGAGGCCTCGGCCGGGGCGTAGCCCTTGCCCTTCTGCGTCACGACGTGCAGCAGGATCGGGCCGTGCTCGGCGTCGCGCACGTTCTTCAGGACCGGCAGCAGCTGGTCGAGGTTGTGCCCGTCCACGGGGCCGACATAGTGGAAGCCCATCTCCTCGAACATCGTGCCGCCGCCGACCACCAGCGAGCGGGCATATTCCTCGGCCGCGGCCGCGCGCTGGTAGAGCGCCTTCGGCAAAAGCTTGCCGAGCTGCTTGGCGGTCTCGCGCAGGGATTGGTAGGTGCCCCCCGAGGCCAGCCGGGCCAGGTAGCCCGACATGGCGCCGACCGGCGGGGCGATCGACATGTCGTTGTCGTTGAGGATGACGATCAGGCGCGAGTGCAGGGCGCCGGCATTGTTCATGGCCTCGTAGGCCATGCCGGCCGACATCGAGCCGTCGCCGATCACCGCGATGGCGTTGCGGCGCTTGAGCGGGCGGTTCTTCTGCTTGGCGGCGGCGTTGTCGAGGTCGCGGGCAACCGCCATGCCGAGCGCGGCCGAGATCGAGGTGGAGGAATGGGCCGCGCCGAAGGGATCGTAGACGCTCTCGGCGCGCTTGGTGAAGCCCGACAGGCCGCCGCCCTGGCGCAGGGTGCGGATGCGGTCGCGGCGCTCGGTGAGGATCTTGTGCGGGTAGCACTGGTGGCCGACGTCCCAGACGATGCGGTCGTCGGGGGTGTCGAACACGTGGTGCAGCGCCACCGTCAGCTCGACCACGCCGAGCCCCGAGCCGAGATGGCCGCCGGTGATCGAGACCGCGTCGATCATCTCGGCGCGCACCGCCTCCGCCACCGCCGGCAGCTCCGATTCGGAAAGACGCCGCAGCGCGGCCGGGTTCGG
>NZ_JAKSYM010000252.1 GCF_022829545.1 Methylobacterium sp. J-030
GCGCACCACCTCAAGCGGATCGGAGGTGACGACCTGTGCCAGCCCCGGCGCGCCCGGTTCGGACGCCGCCTGCAGAACCGTGTCGATGTACTCCTGGAGGACATCCTGCGGGGTCTCAGCCACCTGCAGCACGTCGCCGAGAGTCTGATCCTCGGTGGGCGGAGGATCGAGCGCGAAGCCCTCGGGGAGGTCAGAGGCGTTGCCCATCACGCGGCGGCCCGCAGTGCGGCGGCGGGGCCGGCCGGCGGGGGCGGGTCCGGCTGATCGTTCGTGCGGATCGCGGCGAGGCCAACCGCCAGCGCCGTGCGGGTCGCGACGGACAGGCGGACCCCGCCGGCATGGGCGGCGGCGTCGAGGTCCCGGCGCATCGAGGCCGGCAGACGAAGGTTCAGAACGCGGTCTTGAGGCGTGCGCACGTCAAAACTCCCCGAGCGGAAGCACTCGCGGAGTAGAACACAGGCGGCCAGATTG
>NZ_JAKSYM010000254.1 GCF_022829545.1 Methylobacterium sp. J-030
CTGGGTCATGATGTCGGCTCCTGTGACGGGTGCATGGCGGCCTGTTCCGTGACGTGCCCCTCGGGGGACACGCGTTCGATCATGGCGTGCTGCCGGCGCAGCATCATCGGCATCTCGACGTCCTCGTCCGCCGTGGTCCGACGGCTGTGCACCTCCTCCTTCAGGACGAGGCGCTTCTCGACGACGAGTATCTCTTCCAGCACCTGGATGATTGTCACCCCGGCCCCCGTCCTGACCACCGGGGGTACCTCGCCCTAGGCGAGGGTCCGGTTGACGGGCACCCGGGTCACGCCGACCATGTCGCTGCGCAGAGTCTCGCGCAGGACCTGGTCGACGGTGTCGGTTCGCGTGCTGACACGGACCCGTTCGGTCTCCACCGCACGCTTCTCGATGCGCGC
>NZ_JAKSYM010000278.1 GCF_022829545.1 Methylobacterium sp. J-030
GGCTACAGGCCTACACGACGGACCGGGCACAGCCGGACCTACCTCCCCCGCCCGCCCCCTGGTCGCCCCCGGCTCGGGCCGGCGCGGCCCTCGCGGTCCACGACGCGCATCAGCATGCCGCCGGTCCAGTGGCCGAAATGCCCCCGCTAGAGGCCGTGGCCCGGGCCAAGCTCCGGGATTGCCCTCCACGTCCGCGCTGGCGCCCGTGGGGCCCTGGCGACGAAGGAAGCGGCCTTGGCGAAGGCGCGCGAGGTGGAGCACGAGGCCATCGTCGCCGAGAGCCGCGCTCAGCTCGCCGAACTGGACGG
>NZ_JAKSYM010000291.1 GCF_022829545.1 Methylobacterium sp. J-030
GTGGCGCACACTCTCACGGCGCTGGGGCGCCATTCAGCATCGCGTCGGAGTCCGACGCTAGCTGATGCAAGCCGGAGGGAACAGACAGATCCGCCCTGCGCCTTAGGCCACAGGGCTTCCCTCAGACTTCCGCGGCCCACCAGCGGCACGCTTCTGCTTGTCGGAAACGACCTCGGCGCGCTCGCCGGCCTTCGCCGAGTTCTTCCGCTGCTGGCCGAGCCCAAGGTTTTTGGCGAGTGCCGAGCTCGGCTCGGAGTAGCTGGCCGCCACGGACGGGTAATCGCTCGGCAGGCCGAAGCGCGTCCGGTACTCCTCCATCGTCATGCCGTTACCGGTGACATGCCGCTTCAGGGTCTTATACGGCTTGCCGTCGATGAAGCTGATCAGTGCGTCCGGGGTGATGGATTTCCGGATCTGGCCAGGGGTGAGCTTTTGGATTGCCGGAGCCTCAGCTGCGCTGCCCTGACCAAGCCCTTTGAGTGCAGCGTGCGTGTTGGCGATAAGCTCTGCCATGTCGCCGGGTCGGACAGAATTTTTCGACACGTAGGCCGAGACGACGTTCGCCGTCAGATCAATGAAATCGACGGCCGAAGCCTCGATGGTCATTACGTTCTCGCTCACGGTGCACCTGATTTTGGAGAAGACAGCACAGTCTGTTGTCGCGCCGCAAAACGCAATACGTTATCTTGAGATATCATTTACTTCAGGCACCGCTGAGATGATGCCAAGCCCCGACCTTGAGCGGTTCGCCACCCTGATCGCCGACAACGTCGTAACGGCCTACGAGCGCGATCGGGATGGAGCGCCGTTCCATCCAACCATGCGTGTGACGGTCGTGTCCGTCTTAGTGCGCAGCCTCCTACTCGTCCTGCCCTCCCCGTCGAGCGATGTTCTCGCGACGGCCTGTAACCGTGGGCTCGACGATGTGGCAGGCGTGATCGAGATCGGAGGCCCTCGGGTCGCGGCGGTCGACCCAGAGGATGGGTCAGTGACGATGCGGCTGGGGTAGGTTGCGGCGGCCGGATCGACCGCGGCAACGCCTTCAAAAGACACAAGGGGTCCAGGTTTTTTGTAGGAGGGCGGGGCATGACAAGGCAGCGCAAGACGACCGTAGAAGCTGCTCAGGTCGAGGAGCCCGAGCTGCCCGAGCCGACCAAGGCGGAAACCGAGTCGGCCCTCACGGTGCATTCCCGGTTCGACGAGCGCAGGCGGCTCGCCCGGATCAAGCTCAAGTCACACGATGATGGCAGCTTCAGCTTCGGCCCCCCGCATTCGTCGGCGGCCATCTGGGCAATCCAGGTCGCCGACGCGATGGGCACGGGATCCGTCGCGTTCGGGCAGCAGCAGGTCCATCACCTCGTGCGGATAGCGCTGGCCGAGCCAGCCAAGGCCGAGAGCGTCGCCAACAGCATGCTCGCCATGGTCCAGTGCGTCGATGCCGAGGACGAGATGGTTGCGCAGCTCGCCGTGCAGATGGCGGCCACCCACCAGACCGCGATGCAGGCCCTCGGCCGGGCAGCTCAGGCGAAGGAGGTCGACGCCATCGACGCTCTGGGCAATCTCGCGAACAAGCTCATGCGCACCTACACCATGCAGGCCGAGGCGCTGGCGAAGATGCGGCGCGGTGGCGAGCAGAAGGTCAAGGTCGAGCACGTCCACGTCTACGAAGGCGGTCAGGCGATCGTCGGGAATGTCACTCATCCCCCCGGGGGGGAGCGGAAAAACGAAAGCCGACCCCATGCACCCACAGAGCCGCGAGCCCTCACATTTGCGCCTGTCGCGCCGGTGCTGTGCCCGGACCCGCAAGGGGATGGCCTGCCAGTCGCCAGCAGTCAGCGGAAAGATGCGGTGCCGGATGCACGGGGGCGCCAAGGGAAGCGGCGGGCCGAGGGGTGAGCGAAATGGATCCTATCGAACCGGGCTGCATACCGGCGAGATGGTCGCGTTCCGCCGGGTGTGCCGAGCGACGATCGCCGGGGCGCGGGGGGCGCTAGACGGGTTGGCATAGGCCGCATCCTGTGTTTCGCGCGCCTTGTGCGGGGGAGTGTCGTCTTTCAAACAATCTTCCTCCAGTTACGCGACAATCTATGCGTGTATATTTCCGGTATAAAAACACGCACAAATTGATATGCTCGACCGACAAGTGCCGAGTGTACTCCACGCTGTGGGGCTGCTGGCAGATGGCAGCCCCCAATTCTAAACTGTGTTGGAGCATGCGCGTTCGAGATGAGGCAGGTTGCCGGGCTCGGGATGCTGAGGGGCCGGCACATGCAATCTCCTGCCAACATGGTCGTCCCACGCTCGCTCATGGTCGAACTCATCGACCTGTTGGGCGATTTCCCACCCGGACAGAACCGGCGGCAAGCCGAGGTGCTCGGGATCCGCTTGGCGGACTTGGAGCAGAGGGCACGCTCGCAAGGGGCGGCCCCAGAGACCGTGGCGGCGATCCAGGGCGCGCGCGTGCTGCTGGATCTGGCGGAACTGCCACCGCTGCCCGCGGCGAACGGAACCAAGGAAGCAACCTTCAGGGGTGATGGTGGTGGGGTGTAAGCTCCACCTTTTCCGCGAGCGCAGCGACAGCGCCGTGGCATCGCGGGAATCGTTGCGCCTGAGGCTTGACTATGGTCTGAAGCCTCCGCTTGACGACTCCTTCAGATCGACGAGTTTCAATCCGATCGAGTGGACCCTGGCATGAACCTCGTCACCATTCTCCTGATCGTGCTGATCGTGCTGGCGCTCGGTGGTGGTGGCTACGGCTACTACGGCGGAGGCTACAACGGCATCGGCGGCATCGGCCTGGGGGGTATCCTGATCATCGTACTGATCGTGCTGCTGGTAACTGGACGGCTCTGACGTGTTCGGGTGAAGGCAAAGAGTGGGTCAGATCGATACAAGCGACCTGCCGCCAGTGCTGTCGAAGCTGCTCGCGCCGTGGTTGGAAGCCATCGAAACATCCGAGATCGGCATGGGTGATCACGTCACGGCGATCGCCGCCCATTCCTTCATGAGCTTGCTTCACAGGATCGAGATGACACCGATGCTGGAGCGGTCGCTCGTCGATGCGCGCGCAGCGACCGACACGCTGGCGGCGGTCCTGGATTACAAGCGCGCCGTGCCGTTGCGGGTCCGCAGAGCGGCGCGTCATGCGATAGCAGCCGTGATCGAAGCTCTGCGCGATGCCACGCCCAACGCAGTCACCAAGGAGCTAGGGCTAGGTTGGTAGCCCACCGGTCGGAACGTCAGCCGACCAAGCTCGTTACCGGCCTAGCTTTGGAGGATCAGACGTGAAGCACATCATTGCCAGAGGGCTGATCGCAGCGGGTCTGCTCGCTATCCCGAGCGTGCCAGCTATCGCTCAGAGCATCGACATCGGACCGGGTGGCGTGCGGGTCGATCCGCGCTCGCCGCGGGAACGTGAGGCTGACGAGATCCGCCGAGAGGAGCGTCGAGAAGAGTTCCGTGAGGAGCGACACGACGCGATCCGGCGTGAGGAGCGTCGGCGCGAGTTCGACGAGGATGGTCCGCCGCGGCCACACGATCGGTACTGAGAACAGCAGCTGAATAGCGAGCGGCGCGGTGTGAGCCCCGCCGTTTTTGTTGTGTGCGGGTAGAGCGCGACGCGAACGGCCAAGCCTGTCGGGTCGATGAACGAGCGACCCAGAACAAATTCAGCGCGCCCAGCTCATTCTCCTGGCATCCGGTCCGGCAAGCCCGGTCCGACGGTTTTAGGAGATCGTGTCATGATCCGCTCCAAGATGATCGGGATGGCCGCGCTGATCGTAGCGGGGCTGACCACTGCTACGACGGCCAATGCGGCTCCGTTCGGGTACGGCCCGCCCGACGGTGGGGTCCTGATCGAGCGTGTCGCCGGCGGCTGTGGCCCAGGCTTTCACCCGAACCCCTGGGGCCATTGCCGTCCCAACGATCGCGGCTGGGGCTATGGTGGTCCGCGCGGCCCATACGGCGACCGACCCGGCTATGGGTATGGCCGGGGCTACGATCGCGGCTATGGCGGCTACGATGGCCCGCGCCGGTTCTACGGTGGGTACTGATCTCAGCGTTCAGGCCAGTTCAGGCAGACCGCTCACCATAGCGGCGCTGCGCTCCTAGGCCTTCCTAAGGGCAATACCAGGCAAGGCACTGGTGACGACCTCGATAGCTTGGGCGGTCACACTCTGCCAACTTTGCCCACTCGCGGGTGCGCGCGTGCGCGGGGCGGTCATGACAGCACCTCGATGCCCGAAGCCCGTTGGGATGCGTTGCCTTCTACGACAGGGCGCATCTGCCGCTGCTCGCCCAGGGTATCCCGATGAACATCATCAGTTGGCTGGTCTCCAAGATCATCCATTTCTTTCTTGGAAGAGGTGCGGAGCGAGGAAGCTCTTCTCTGGCGAAAGAAAGCGAGACAGGAGCTTATGGAACCCAGACCCTGAACAAGGCCGGAAACTTCGATGCCGATTATCGCGACGCCTCGCTGATGCTTAAGATGCGGATGGGCAACCGCTTCCCGGACAATTTCCATGCCCGCGTTGGGTCCGAGTCGAAGAGCGTCCGAGACTACGGCGATGAGCGAGCCGGTGCGATCGACACGGCGTCGGCCACGATAGCCGCAGCCTTGCGCAACGGTGCGACGGTTAGACAGGCGGTTGAAGCAGGCGCGGCGAGCGTGGGTGTCTGATCTGATAGGCAGCTCTCTGCTGCGGCTCTTCACCTCCGCCTCGTGCGGGTCAGTCGACAGGGGGTCATGGCCAACCACCTGTCACACACCGGATGGGGGTTTGGAGTGTTTTGAGGGTTAGTTTCAGCCCTTCACGTAAAACTGTCCTGCTTCTTCCCGCGTGATGGTCATAGGAAACCCTCAAAACCCTCGAAACCCCCATGCGTGCGGTGCCCATGGTCAGAACAGCGGCTCGGCGCGGCGGACGTCGTCTGTGTCGAGGCCTGCGAACGGGTCGGCCGGCTCGGAGCCCCCCACTTGCCGAAGCGAGAACCGATTGCCGTGCTTGCCGTCGATCTTCATCTCGATGCGGTAGCCATCGACCACGCGACCGCTGATTTTTGCCAGCCACTTGCCGAGGCGACGGGTGTTCACCGCGCCGCCATCACCGGCCTGCCGCAGCAGGAGGTCTCGGAACTCGGGTAGGATGAACCCGACTTGATTGAAGTCGATGCTGCCGGTCGGTGCCCGCGCGCAGGCGGTCTTGATAACCGTGTTGGTGGTGTATCCGTCCGAGAGCGTCAGGCTTTCTTGCCAATGGCCGAACAGCTCCCGGATCGCGGACAGTTCCGGATCTTCTTCGCGAGCCTTCTCCATGCTCGCGCACGGATCGGGCTGGCCGAGCCAGATCAGCGGTGCGCGCACTGCCTCGGTCCAATCCTCATAGCTGCCGATCGGACCACACACCTTCGGCGACCCTGCCGCGCGGTAGGCCCGAATGATCGTGAGCACCGCCGCAACGTATCTTCCGCGGTCAGCCTGCACCCGCTCGATCGGGTCGAAGTCGAAGTCCCGCAGCTCGGGCCGCTCGGCCTGGGTATCCAGGGTGCAGAGGACGGTCCGCCGGGTCATGTCGCCCACGAGGATCAAGCCGTTGCCTGTGGCAAACACCGTCGCCCGGCACTCGGTCTCGGGCGCCTCGCTCTTGCCGAGGACGCGCACGCGCACGATCGGCATGTTCGTCATCTGACATAGGGCGTCGCCGCCAAGGTCACCGTTGACGTTGTCGATGCTGATGATCGGCACGCCCTCGCGCAGGAGCGCGCCGAGACGCTTCTCGGTCTCTTCCTCGGTGCGACCCGCGGCAATCACGGGGCACCGGCGGCCGGTGGCGATGACGCTGGCGAGGTCCACCAAGTAGCTCTTGCCGGTGCCCGGGGTGCTGGCGCGGATCGCGTGGAGCGGCGCCGTCGGGAGTGCGCCGCGCACCACCGGCGTCATGAGTGCCGACAAGCCGACGGCCCGGTCCACGTCGCTGACGAACGGGAAGCTGACCAGTAGATCCTCAAGGAGATGCAGCGCCTGTTCGGCTTCCTCGCGTCCCGGACGCTCAAGGATCTCCGGCATCTGAAAACCCGGGTCGAGGGATAGGAACAGCCGGGTCTCGGGGTCGTAGCCGGGGCGGTCGAGGATCGTCCCGTCGGGGCGCAGGGTCGGCGTCGTGATGACGCCGGCGATCGGAGGCAGGCGCCATTTGCCATCGCGGGCGAGCAGCGCGTTCATCACCTCGGCCGGCGGGTTGATCGTGACCCAATCCTTCGACCGGCCGTCGAACCGCTGATAGCGAGCAACCTGCGCCGTGTGATCGGCGAGACTGGCCGCGCACATGGTCTTGAGGCGCGCTACCGTGGTTTGCCGCCCCTTCGATGCCGGGACGCTCTCGATGACGGGCCGGACCAAACTCCCGGACCGGGTGAAGATCGGCATGTGGGCCGCGATGATGGCTTCTTCAGTCTCGACGACGGCTCGGGGCACCTCACCGTTGACGACCTGAATGGCGGGCCGCTCCGCTTGGTCTCCATCGCCGGCACCGGGTGTTGAGGTGCCATTTCCTTCGGTCCCCTGCTGCCGCTCCTCGCGCCCCTGGACCGGAGCTCCGGACCGGGCCTTGCGCTCGGGGAACTCGCGAGGCTTGGCGGACCCTGACGTCAGTCCGGACTCGATGGTCGCGAGCGCGGCGTGCTGGCCGTCATCCTGAACGAGGCCGCTCGCTGCCGCGGCATCATAGAGGCGCCGGGTGGCCGTGCCAGCATCGAGGCGCCCAGCGCCGACGAGCGTGCCGAGCTTGAACGCGGCGGTGTTCAGCGCCTTGTTGCGCTGGCCCCGCGGCGCGGTCGCGACCGCTGCGCACTCTTCCTCGACGGCGCGGGCGATGTAGCTGTCCGGCACATCGTCCATGAAGATGCGCGAGCGCGCACCATTCGGCGGCGGCGGGGCAGACTTCTCGCTGGTCTTCTTTTGCTCGGGTGGGGGTGCAGAAGCGGGCTCGGGCTTCCTGAGGAGGTCGAGCAGCCAGTCGGGCGCGGGCTCGTGCCTGAACGCCAGCTCAGGGCGCTCCAGCCGGTACTCCCGGCCATCAGCCATCCGGCTCGGTGGTGCGATGACGTAGCCACCGGCCCCGCGCACGTCGATACCGGGCGGCAGGCTGCCGGGGCTGTTCGTGATGGTGATGTCCGCCGGGTAGGCGAACAATAGATGGCGCCCGCCGCGAGGGCTGACGTGCGCGTGGGTGGTCGGCACGTAGTCGTGTGCGGCCGCCAGATCACGCCAGGCTGCAAGCCCGTCCGGGTCTCCCGGCTCCTTCGGCACGTCGGGGTCAATCGCGAACACCCCAGCCTCGGGGCCCATGCGCAGGCCGATCATGGCGCGCGGGTACTTGCGCCACCACTCGCGGATCTGTGCTTCATCACGGGTTGCCTTGTTAAGGCCGCCGGTCTTGGGGATCGGCTTGCCGTCTGCATCCTTGTCCCGCGGGACGAGCGGCTGCTTGTCCATCGGATCGCACGGGAACACCGGGAAGCCTCGACGGGCGTAGGCGAGCGCGTGGTCGACCATGCTGGGGGTGTGATCGGTCGGGCGAGCGTTCAATGTCCGCGCTCCTTGACCGAGACGATGATGAGCTGCGCGTTCGGGGCCTCCCTCTGAACAAGGTCGACCCAGTGCATCTCGAATTCTGGCCGGGTTTCGATGATCGTGCCGTTCAGGCCCAGCCCGGCGGCTCCCAGGGCGGGCGTGGCGTAGGCGATCGTCATCGGCTCACCCGCCACGATGCTGACGAAGCGGGACGCGGCGATCACGCGGCGGATCGACTTCCGGTGGAAGCCGGCCGGGCCCATGGCGACGTGCAGGTCATCGCCGATGACGGTGATGAGCGGCCGGCCCTTCGGCAGATCGAACCGGCCAACCTTCTGCGGGACAGTGACCCAGGCGCACCCGCGGTCGCGCACGGCGAGCATGATCGGCTTCAGGTGCGCCGGCGCCGTTTCCAAGTAGGCGTCGATCCGAGCGGCTGTGATGTTGTCGGCGACACGCACGTTCATCGGCCGCCCCCATCAGTCGGGCGCAGCGTCCGCGCAGCCTCGATAGCGGCGAGGATTGCTCGCCCGGCACAGCCGAGGGCATGCACCATCGCAGCCGTGTCCCCGGCATCCGCGAGGCTGCTGGCGGCTTCGGCGTACCGGGCGGCGAGGCCAGCCCGTTCGGCGATTTGGAGATGGGCGAGGGGCGCACCGTCTCCGGCGCGCATGGTGGTGAGAGCGGCCGTCATGCGCGGCAGCTCCAGTGTTCCGGGACCGCGTAGGCGAGGCTCGCGGTCGCGGCGGCTACCGCCGGGGTAAGACCACGCTGGACAAGGCGTCGTACTTGAAGGGCGCCGGGTGTTAGGGCATATCCCTGATTGTCAGCCTGCGAAGCGACAATCTTGGAGAGCCCTGCCTTCGCCCCGCGATTGGCGGGGTTTTTCATGTGTGGGGTCCTGCTGCTGAGCGCCGGCTGGAATGGCGCGGGATGACCGGCCGGCGGGGCTGACCCCGCCAATGGGCGAGGGGTCAGGCGGCGATGGGCTCAGAAGAGCCAGCATGGCGGGTGTCGCAACGCTGAGCTGCGCGCGCCGCGATCGCTTCACGGGCTCGGCGTAGAGCCGCTTCCCGGGCTTCTAAGCCGATAAGGCCGACCTTCTGCAGCAGGGGCTCGGTCGGCACGCGCCACTGCCCGCCCGCGCGGAACGCCTGTGGGAGGTCGCCCGACTCGCAACTGTTGTAGCTCGCGTTCCTACCGAGCCCGTAGAACCGGCCAGCCACGACTGGGCCGGTTGTCGGGTTCTCCAACACTTCAATCCAGTCCTCCGGGGTAGGTCCGTGGGGGCGCGCGGCGATGGTTGCCTTGCGCTTGGCCACTGCTGTCGCCGCCCTCTCAATCGCTCCGCTCATCTGCGCCTCGCATTTGTCATCGGATAAAATGACAGAATGCAAACTCGCGCCTATCGAGGGCGTTGTCAATTACTGTCACCAGGATTATGAGGGATATTGCGGCACAGGAAGGAAAACCGATGGCGACTGCTGAAGAACCTCCGCGGCGTGGCCCGGGCAGGCCACCCAAGGCGCCGGGGAAAGGAACTCGGCGGAACTACGCCTTCCGCATGAGCGACCAGACGCGCGACCTTGTTGTTGAGGCTGCCGACAAGGCGGGCCGATCAATGAGTGAAGAAATTGAGCGCCGTGTGGACCAGAGTTTTCAGACCGCATCTTTGGCGCAGTCGTTGCTCAATGGCAGTGAAAATCTTTATGTAATGGTGTCTCGTATATCGAGCTTAGTTAGCACCATTGAGAATTACACTGATAAATCAGGCGCTCATTTGGGCTCTAAAGATTGGAAGGTTCATGAGCCCACGCGGGCAGCTATTCGAGCCGGGGTCACTCAGCTTGTAGATGATTTGACTGCGCCAGTTCGCAAAGTTGACAGAGACGAATTGGCGGAGATGGCAAGAACACTATCAGCCAATGTTAGCGGCGGGGATAAGCAAGTGTCAGAAACGGATCGACGCAAAATAGAAGAATATGCCCATCTCTCAGCCATCTACAATCTTGAGGCCTTGAGCAAAGTTTTCGCCGGCATATTGAGTGGAACGATCTCCCTAGAAGATGTGAATTCGGCCTTCAGACCCACGTTATAACTGCGACAATCTGCCATAGACAGCGAGAGGGTTGTTTTAATCCTCGAAGGGACGCGTCGGTAAGCTGTTACCTGCGCTGTATATACTTACCTGCGCGAACCTCTACCTTCCAGAACAGGAAAGGGAGGCGCGCAATGCGACCGGCCAATCTCGACACTATTTTGTTGATCCGCCTTGATCGCGGGCTGCGCGCTGCACTTCGTGGCGCCGCTCAGCGCCGGGGTACGAATGCGTCTGCCCTGGTGCGTGCCGCCATCGCGGCGAGCGTCGAGACTGATGCTCCGCCCTCTCCGCCGACCCCGTCCGCCCCGGCGGTCGCAGTGCTGTCGGCGGCCGCCTGATGGGCGCCCCCTACAACAAGGCGACGAAGCGGCCGGCGCGGCTTCCGGCCAAGCGCCCCGACGCCCCTGGCGGCCTCGGCCCGATGATGCAGGCGGCCCTGCAGGCGATGACTTCGCAGGATCTTGCCCCGGCTCGCACCAGCGCCACGAAACCCCAGACCCGCGGCAAGCGCCGCGGCGCTCCATGATGGTGAGCGCCATGGATCGACAGGGCGAGCCACCACCGGGCCGCGCACACAATCGCTCAGCTAGCGAGGGGCAGCTCTCGCAGCGCTGCGCACACGGCGTGACACACGGCTAGATCGTCCTCGGGCTCGCCACCCGACGAGCCGACGCCGCCCACGATCTCATCGCCCACCAGCAGCGGCAACCCGCCCGTCAGTGGCAGGCGTCCCGGGAAGGCGAGAAGCGCCGCGTTCG
>NZ_JAKSYM010000292.1 GCF_022829545.1 Methylobacterium sp. J-030
CCTCGCGTCAGCGAGGGTCGGCCGATCGGCAGCGCGACGTTGGTGGCTAACTCTCCCGTCGCGCTCTGCACGGGACCGTCGCTCCCCTCTCCCGACCCGCTTCGCGGGCCACCCCCCCCCGCAGCGGGGGGACGGCATGCCCGGAGGCCCCTCATCAACACCTGCCCAGCTCCCGGACCTGCTCGACCGGCCGCTCGGCTACGTCGCGCGGTCCGGCTGCACGGCCCGGACCTGGCCTGGTGGCCACCGGGACAGAGCGGGTGCGCCACGCCAGTGCGCACACGAAGGCACCGTCCGCCACCGC
>NZ_JAKSYM010000004.1 GCF_022829545.1 Methylobacterium sp. J-030
GTCTGCGACGTCTATGGCGCTCTGATCGAGCGTCGGCCCTACCGAGCGCCGATGGCTGGTGAAAAAGCCTACGCCATCCTCGACGGGATGACCGGTCGCCTGGACGGCGATCTCGTGCGCGCGTTCCAGCCCATAGCCGCGGTGTTCGATCCGTCTCCATGGAAGACGGCGAATGGTCAAACACTTATCCCACGTCCTCAGCAGGTACCTCCTTGCCAAGACCACGAAGTGTCTACATCGCGCTAAGGGCTTCGTAATTGATTTGCGGCTGACTGCGTCGGGATGTTCAAACCGCGCAGGCTCGAGGTGGCGCACGTTGTAGCTAGCTCCCGAGGGCACGTCGATGGCTCATGGTCCAGGCCATCCCTGGCTCGATGGCTGGCCCTTGCCAACTGCCTAACCGTCACCGGCTTGATCTGCGTGGCCGCCATTCTGCTCTGGCAGATGCGTACAGATGCGGAGCGCCGCAGCCAGTTAGTAGCAAACAGCCTCGTACAGGTGCTCGGCCGCGATATCGCGCGCAACATCGAACTCTATGACCTATCACTACAGGCCGTTGTAGAAAACATCGGTCGTCCCGGTGTCGTGGAAGCTACACCCGAGCTTCGCCGGATGATCCTGTTCGACCGTGCCGCATCCGCGCCTGGCTTCGCCTTCCTGTTGCTTCTCGACATGCGCGGCACCATCGTCTCCGGCTCGAGCCCATCGGTACCGAAGGGGCTGGACCGGTCTGATACCGAATATTTCCGTCACTTCACCGCCCATCCAGATGACGATGATCTGCACATCAGCCCGCCCGCTGTCTCGCGGGTGAGTGGTCAGCCGATGATCATGCTTTCCCGCCGCTTGTCGAACTCCGACGGTTCGTTCGCTGGTGTCGTGGTCGGCGGCATCAAGATCGACTACCTGCGCAGCCTGTTCGCCTCAGTCGGTGCCGAGCATGCTGGGACCGTCACGCTCTTCGGACCTCAGGGCGTCGTCCTGATGCGCGAGCCGTTTGAGCAGAGCGTGATCGGCGCGAGCGTGGCCGATGCCCCGAGCTACCGCCGCATGATCGCGATGCGCGAAGGCAGCTTCGTCGGTCCGGCGATGTTTGGGGAAGGCGAACGTCGGCTCACCTTCGCGCGGCTCGGCACGGGCCCCCTCACCCTCAGCATCGCCGTGGCATCGTCGACAATCTACGGCGAGTGGTGGCATCAGGCACTCAGCTTGGGCTTTATACTGCTCAGTCTCTGCGGCGTCACGGCTGGGCTGACTTGGTTGCTGCGTAGAGAACTGGGCCGACGCGAGCAGACCGAGGCGAAGCTGGTCGCAGCCAACGCCAGCCTCGCAGCACAGGCGACCACCGATGCCCTAACTGGCCTCGGCAACCGGCGGCGCTTCGATGAGGCGCTCGCACAGGAATGGGACCGTGCAGTGCGGGGCCAGCGGCCGGTGGCATTGATCCTGATCGATGCGGATTGCTTCAAGGGCTTCAACGACAGCTATGGTCATCAGCGCGGCGACGAAGCGCTCCGACTGATCGCTGGCTCGATCCGAGCAGCGGCCAATCGCGCGAGCGATACGGCTTGTCGCATCGGCGGCGAGGAGTTCGGGGTCATCCTGCCTGAGGTCGACACCGCGGGTGCGATCGTCGTGGCCGAGCGGATCCGGGCGGCGGTAATGGGTTGGGGGATGCCCCACGCATCTGGGCCGCATACAGTTCTCACGGTGAGTTGTGGCGTAGCCAGCGTTCCTGAGGTCTTAGCGCCCAACGCGGCTGCACTCGTCGCGGAGGCAGATGCGGCGCTGTACGTGGGCAAAGGCGCGGGTCGGAACCAGGTTCGTGCTGCCGAACCGGACGAGACAGATCTGCGCCTTGTGATCTGAGCGCCCAAATACATTGCGGACCCTTCGGCTCAGGGCTGTCGCGGTCGTTAACGGTTGCGCAATGTAATATGGATCAGGTTGCAACCCTACGTCGTGGCTAAGCACCTCCCGATCCAGACCCAATAGGATCACTATGACCGTGCACCACGCTCGGGCTCGCAGGCCACGCGCGGCTGCTTCCTGCAGCACATCCGTGCTGCACCAATTAAGCCTCGACATAAGAGCCGCCTTCCAACCCATCGAGGATCTGCGCACAGGCGAGATCGTCGGCTACGAGGCGCTCGCGCGGCTCATGCGCGGCGACCAGCTCCTTCCGCCGGCGGACTTCCTGTCCAGCCTACCGCAGGACGCCCTCGCCGAACTGTTTCGCACGATGCTCGGGCAAGCGGTCTCGCTGCGGCAGAGCTTGGGAGGTGATGGCTCAGGCCCCTACGTCAGCGTCAACGTCGAGGTGCCGCTGGTGCTCGCGGATGGGTTCGTCGATCTTCTGCGCGACGTACTCGATCAGCACGCCTTCAGCCCGGATGGCGCAGTGGTGCTGGAACTGTTGGAAGGCCATGCGACCTCGGACTTCGCTCGAATGTCAGAGCGCCTGCAGGCCATCCGTGCACTCGGCATCCGCATCGCACTCGACGATATCGGCAGCGCCTACTCGTCCCTGATCAATCTGCGCGACCTGCCCGTCGACATCATGAAGCTCGACCAGTCGTTTGCGCGCGGGCTCCGACAGAAGCCCCGAGACCTGCACTTCGTGCTCAGCCTGCAGAGCCTAGCTCACAGCATCGGCAAGCGGCTTATCGTCGAGGGCGTGGAGACAGCCGAGATCCGCGACGCTTTGCGCGTACTTGGGGTCGATCTCGGGCAAGGCTACGGGATCGCACGGCCGATGCCTGGAGCGGCTATCGCATCATGGATGGCGGCACGGCCGACGGTGGGCATGGAGATGGACCGGACGCCGACGTCGATGCTGGGCGCCTATGCAGGCCACCTGCGCGTGGTGGAGGCGTGTCGGACCCTGATGGGTCAGCCTCTACCGGTGGCTTGGAAGGAAGCATCGAAGGATCCGCATGCCTGCAGCATCGGGGTGTTCTTCGACAAGCACGGCCTGCATGACACCGCGTTCGGGTGCGCGCACAAGCGCTTTCATGAGGTCATGGCGCTGTACGAGACTGATCCGGCTGCCTGGCACGATGGAGCCGAGGGGTTTCGGAAGGAGATGGAACGGGCACTGGCGGATCCCTCGCAACGTTTCCGCTGCGACGCCGTCGCCGCGTAAGCCAGAGCGTCACAACGGTTTAGGCAACGCCATTCCCGATCAGCGGCTGACCCCTGACCCCCGTACTCTTTCGTTACTTCGTATCCGCGGCTGACAGGGACGCTCGGGCGGCCTTCTCTTGCTGGCTTTTCGATCAGGGCTTGTGCCTTGCCCTGTGCGTCCAATTCGGGCCGACGTCGTGCCGCCGCGAGCCATTTGGCCCCCGATCATGCTTCCCGTCTCCAAGAAAGTATTTATTCCACCAGATGCGACAATTTCACCGATCTATGCGGTCGGAAGCCGCATTTACTTGTGAGATTTCGTATGAAAACTATTTTTACGGGGGCATAAAATATCCGAAAGATCGATTTGATGACCGAAGAATTTCACAATCCAGGCTTGAATTTGGCCGAGCTTACCGGCGAAATCGTCTCTGCCTACGTCACGAAGAATTCAGTCCCCGCAGTCGAGCTTCCGAAGCTGATTAAGAGCATCCACGAGGCTCTCAATACGCTCAAGCCGGGCGGCTCAGTGCCGGTGTCCGAGTTCGATATCGAGAAGCCGAGCACAGCCCAAATCCACAAATCGATCCGAGACGATGGGATCGTCAGCTTCCTCGACGGACGGTCCTATAAGACCCTGAAACGCCACCTCACCGCGCACGGGCTAACGCCGGAGCGCTACCGGCTCCAGTACGGTCTGTCGCCCGATTACCCGATGGTGGCCCCAAGCTACGCTGCCCGGCGCTCGGCGCTCGCCAAAGCGATCGGCCTCGGCCGGCCGGGGGCGATGGCTTAGAGCGCACCGAAGAAGAGCCTTCGGGCGGCTTGATCCAACGATCGAGTGCAGGCGGTCCCAGCGGCCTTCGTACAGGATCCGTTAACCACCCCGCGCCGTCATACCCTCAGCGATCGGCTCCGGCCGCGCGCCGGGAGAGCAGCACCGGGGCCTGATACCCCCTTGGCCTCGGTGCGGTTCCGCCGGTGCAGTCGCGATGATCGGACGCGATTGCGGCCAAGCTTGAGCCCGGCTAGAGGCGCTGCCTCGGGGTGGCGTGGGAGCAGGAATGAGCGATGTCGGGGCCGCTCTCCTACTGGCGCTGGCGGCCGAGAATGCCTAGCTGCGCGATCAACCTGCCTCGGCCCAGGCGACGCTCGCGGAGAGCGTACTCCACGCGCGCAACATGAACGCCCCTGTCGAGGCCATGACGACCGGACCGGGAGCGTTGCGCGAGGCGGCCGCGCGTGTGCGGTACGACCGGTCGCGGACGTGCCTCTACCGGATACCGCCCAACCGCTGTGAGGGCTTTTCGTT
>NZ_JAKSYM010000006.1 GCF_022829545.1 Methylobacterium sp. J-030
CGGGGTAAGCGTGTCGAGTGCCAGTCGCTGGTCGCAGCAGTTTGCACAGCAGGGTCACGTCGCTCCCAAACCGACACACAGCGACGACAGCCGGCCGGCAATCGAGGCGCACGCGGATCTGATCCTATCCCTCGACGAGGCCCGGCCTGAACTTTTCCTGCGCGAGTTGCGTGACGCCGTGGCCGGGCACGACGTCCAGATCAGCATGAGCGGAGTGTCGCGCTTCTTCGCCCGGCACGGGATCACCCGCAAAAGAAGGGGCTCTGTACGCGGCTGAGCAGGAGCGGGCCGACGTGAAGGCGGCGCGTGAGGCATGGTTCGAGGCTCAGCCCGACCTCGACCCTGACAAACTCGTCTTCCTCGACGAGACCGCGGCCGCCACCAACATGGCCGGCCGCTACGGCCGCGCCCCACGCGGCGAGCGCTGCCGGCTCTTCGTGCCACAGGGTCATTACAAAACGACCACCGTCACCGCCGCTCTACGCAGCACCGGCCTGTGCGCCCTCGACCTCGCGGATGGGGCCACCAACGGCC
>NZ_JAKSYM010000078.1 GCF_022829545.1 Methylobacterium sp. J-030
GCCCACCGGAGCTGTTCGCCCCACGCGACGAACGGCTGTGTTTCGGCGCAGGATGGCGCTTCCCGACGCTGCTCGGCGTGAGCCTACGGACCGTCGCCCTCGAGAGGGGCACCCCCGGGGTCCATACCGAACAGGCCTGGACAGGTAAGGCCCTGCGGATCGCGACTGCACGGGCGGTGCCTATGCCCGGCAGAGGTGGGCTGACGCCGGGACGGACACGGCGCCGGAAATCCCTGCGGCCGGTCGCCGCCGCCTTCCGTGCTAGGGTGGACGCTGCAGCAGGCGAGGACGGTCTCCGCCTCGACGGCCTCCACCCGAGCGTCGAAGGCGTCGGCGATCGGCAGCAGGGCTTTCC
>NZ_JAKSYM010000080.1 GCF_022829545.1 Methylobacterium sp. J-030
GGGGGAGGGAGACGCGCGGGTCAGCCCGGCGGCAGCACGTCGACCTGGATGCCTGAGTAATACGCCGCCAGGTTCGCAATATCGGAATCCGACAGCTCCTTCGCGACCACGTTCATGATCTCGTTCTGCCGCTTGCCGTCGCGGTAGTCGGTGAGCTGCTTCACCAGATAGGGCTCCACCTGCCCGGCGAGGTTCGGCGCCTCCGGCAGCTTCGAGAGCCCGTCCATCCCGTGGCAGGTCTGGCAGGCGGTCGCGCGCTTCTTGCCCACGGCGGCATCGCCGGCCTGAGCCGCAAACGGGACAAGGGTGGCGATCAGGACAAGAAGCGGACGGATCATTATCGAACTCGAATTGCGCAACGGTACTCTCCTCCCCTGGCGATCCCGGGCCTGCCCGGGATCGCTCAAGCTTGCGGGGAGGCGTTGGAGGTGGGGGTGGTGCAGAAGGCACCACAGCGCCTCATCCGGAACCACCCCCACCCTCGTTCCCTCCCCGCAAGGGGGAGGAAAGAGCCCCACTTATTTCTCGTAGGAGATCCGGTAGATCGCCCCGGCGGAATCGTCGGAGACCAGCAGCGAGCCGTCGAGCATCACCGCCACGTCCACCGGGCGGCCGAGATACTCACCGTCACCGGTGAGCCAGCCCTCCGCGAACGGCTTGACCGATTCGATCTTCCCGTCGGCCCCGAGCTTGGCGAACATCACCCGGGCGCCGATCGGCTGGGTGCGGTTCCACGAGCCGTGCTCGGCGATGAAGATCCCGCCCTTGTACGAGGCCGGGAACTGCTTGCCGTTGTAGAAGGTCATGCCAAGATCGGCCGCGTGCGGCGGCAATTCGGCCATCGGCGCGACCGCGTCGGCCGGGGGCGTCTGGTCCTTGTACTCGACCGTGCGGACCGCGCCGCCGCCGAACCACGGGAAGCCGAAATTCTCGCCCGGCTTGGTGGCGTGGTTCAGCTCGCCCGGCGGCTTGTCGTCGCCCATGCCGTCGACCTGATTGTCGGTGAACCAGAGCGTCTTGTCGGTGTTGAAATCCATCCCCACCGAGTTGCGGATGCCGGTGGCGAAGACCTCGCGGTTCTTGCCGTCCGCATCCATGCGGATGATGCCGCCGATCCCGTCCTTGCGGTACAGATCCATCTTGTCGGCGGGCGGCACGTTGTAGGGCTGGCCCAGCGCGATGTAGGTCTTGCCGTCCGGCCCGACCCGGCAGACCCGGGCTGTGTGGTTGAAGCTCTCCTCGGAGGCCGGGATCAGGTCGCCCTGCTTGACCAGCACGCCGGCGGCGACATCCGGGTTCTCGTAGAAGAACTCCGCGGCCGGGAACGCCAGCACCCGGTTCTGCTCCACCACCGTGAGCACGCCGTCCTTCGAGAAGCAGACGCCGTTCGGGATCTTGAACTCGATGCCCGGCGCGAAGGCGCGCACCTCGTCGGCGACCCGATCCTTGTCGCGATCGGTGACCGTGTAGACCTTGGTCTTGCGCGTGCCCACGAACAGCACGCCGGCATTGGGGCCGACCGCGATGGCGCGGGCATCCGGCACGACGGCGTAGAGGTCGATCTTGAAGCCGTCCGGCAGCTTGATCTTCGACAGGTTCTTGCGGATCGCGTCGGCGCGCCGGCCGGTCTGCGGGATTTCGGGGGCGGCCTGCGTGCTCGTGCTGTGCATGCCTTCGAGCTTCTGCAGGTCGTCGGCCTCGGCCTTGGTCTCGGCGGGGGCGGCGCCCTGCGCCAGGGCCGGCCCGGCGACGCCCGCCAACAGGGCGGCGATGATCCATGATCGCATCGTGATACTTCCTCCCGGCCGCCCTGGTACGGGGCGTGTCCGGAGGGGACGATAGAGGCGCCTATCCGAGGGACAAGCCGCAGCGGTGACGCGGCCCAGACCCTGTTGCCGGTCAGGCGACCTTCCGCGGCACGAGGCGCTCGCTGCCGAGTGCAGCTTCGGCCCCCGACACGCCGGCCTCGGTGTACTCGGCATCCTCGTTGACCCGCCAGACATCGTGCCGGCGCTGGTTCGCGAGGATGTTCTCCACGGTGAGCATCGCGGTCATCATCGCGTGGTCTTGGTTGTTGTACTTGTGCATGCCGTTGCGGCCGACGAGATGCAGGCTCGGGAAGTCCCGCTCCAGCTCCCGGCGCACCGTGGCCACGTGGCCGGCATACTCCTCGTCGTAGACCGGATAGGCCTTGGCCTGCCGGACCACGCAGGCATCGACCACCTCGTCCGGGTCGATCAGGCCGATCTGCCCGATCTCGCGCTTGGCGAGCGCCACGAGTTCGTCATCCGAGGCGTTCCAGAGCCCGTCGCCCTCGAAGCAGAAATATTCGAGGCCGAGGCAGGTGTGGTCCGCGTCCGGCACCATCTCGGGCGACCACGACCGGAAGTTCTGCACCCGCCCGACCTTCACGGACGGGTCGTGGATGTAGATCCAGTTGTCCAAGAAGTCCTTCTGCGATTTCGCGATGAGGGCCACGGTGAGGAAGTCGCGGTACTTCAGCGACCGCGCGTTGAAGGTGCTGAGCGGCCGCGGCCGGATCGAGTCGACAAGCTCACGCACCGGGGCCGACGAGATCACGTGGCGGGCCGTGAAGGTCTCGCGGGTGCCATCGGCGCTGCGGGCCGCTACGGTCCAGATGCCGGTGCCGGCATCGTAGGTCAGGGCGTCGACGCCGCGATCGAGGAGCACCTTCCCACCCTGCGCGCGAATCCTGGCGGCGGCCGCCTCCCACATCATGCCGGGGCCGCGCCGCGGATAGCGGAACGACTCGATCAGCGTCTTGATCACCGGGCCACCGGCCTTCGCCGGCTTGCGCAGCCCGAGCGAGCGATTGATCCCGTCGCGGATCGCCGCGCCGAGGTCGAGCCCCTTGATGCGCTGCGCCGCCCAATCGGCCGAGATCGCATCGCACGACATGCCCCACACCTTCTCGGTGTAGGTCTTGAAGAAAATGGCGAACAGGCGCTCGCCGAACTGGTTGCGGACCCAGGCGTGGAACGTTTTGGGCTCCCGCACCGGCCGCAGGCGGGCGTAGAGGTAGGAGGCCATGCAGGCTGCGCTGGTGAGCAGGCCGAGATTCTTCAGCGCCTCGAAGGCCTTGAGCGGATACGCATAGTAGCGGCCGCGGTAGTAGATCCGCGACAGGCGCGGACGCTCGATGAAGTCGTTGGGCAGGATCTCGTCCCAGAGATCGACCACCGCCTTCGATTTCGAGAAGAACCGGTGGCCGCCGATATCGAACAGGTAGCCGTTGTGGGAGACGGTGCGGGAGATGCCGCCGACCTGGGCCGGATCGCGCTCCAGAACCGTGACGGACCGGCCCCGCTTCGACAGCAGGTAGGCGGCGGTGAGGCCGGCGGGCCCCGCGCCGATCACCAGCGTCTCGGTGTGGTGGCTCATCCCGTGCTCCGGCGATTCGATGGTCGCACGACGCGCGCAGCGCCGACAGGCCGGCAGGATGCGCAAGGCATGGTTAAGGAATCGCTGGCGATACAGGCTTACCGGGCAAGCGAATTCCAATCCCTGGCGGTGGGAAACGCGTCTTCGACGGCAAGCCCAGGTCGTTCAAGGGCGTTCGCGCCGTTGCGCGCGCCTCATCTTGACCGGTCGTTAAACCTGGCGGCGCAACCTCGCGGCCGAGGGCACCGGCCGCCCGTCTCGGTGACCCACCATGCCCATTCCGGCACAGCCGACCGCTCGGCCGATCGTCCAGATCGAACCCCGTACCGTTCTGTGGGCGACCGCATTCGTAAGCCTCGCCACGATGGTGCCCCCGGCCGACCTGTGGGCCACAATCCACCACCTGCGCGTCCCGGATACCGACGACGCCATGCGCCTCGTGGAGGTGCGCGATCTTCTCGCCGGCCAAGGTTGGTACGACACCGTTCAGCATCGCTTTCTCGCGCCCGGCGGCGTGCCGAGCCACTGGTCGCGCTGGGTGGATGCCCCGATCGCCGGCCTGATCCTGGCCCTGACGCCGCTCACCGGCCCAGCCCTCGCGGAGGGCGTGGCGGCCGCTCTGTGGCCACTCCTGCTGTTCGGGCTGTACGGCAGCGTGGTCTATCGCGGAGTCCGCAATCAATTCGGCAGCCGCGCGGCGGTGCTCGCCCTGATCGCGGCGACGCAGACCTTCGGCGTGACCATCCAGTTCGCGGCAGGGCGCGTCGATCATCACAACCTCCAGATCATCGCGATGGTCGGGCTGGCCTTCTGCATGATCCGCGGCGGCCTGCGGAGCGGCCTGATCGGTGGCGCGCTGGCAGCTCTATCGCTCGCGATCGGGCTGGAGGGTCTGCCGTCCATCGCGGTGGCGGCTCTGTTCCTCGTCGGGGATTGGTGCCTGCGCGGGCGCTGCGCCCTACCGCTCCTGCTCGGCTTCGGCCTGGGCCTCGGGCTCGCCGCGCCTCTGCTGTTCGCCGGACAGACGGCGCCCGGGCTCTGGACCGCGCCACGCTGCGACGCGCTCTCGCCGCCCTGGCTGTGGCTCGCCCTCGGTGGCCTGCTCCTCGCTGTCTGCGCCGCCGCGGCCGGGGAGCGTCTCGCCTCCATCCGGGCGCGCCTCGCCTTGGCCGGCCTTTCCGGAGCGATCCTGCTCGCCGGCTTCGCCCTCGCCTTCCCGATCTGCCTCGGCGGGCCTTTCCCCGACATGCCGCCCCTGGTGCGGGACCACTGGCTGCTGACGGTGAACGAGATGGCCTCGCTCCCGAGACTCATCGTCCGGGGGCAATGGGAAGCCCTGGTATTCTATCCGGTGGTCGGGCTCGCCACCGCCGCCGCGTCCGGGATGGCCTGGTGCGGGCCGCAGCGGCGTGCCTGGGCGGTCATAGCCCTGTTCCTGTGGCCCGGCCTGCTCCTCGGCCTGTTCCAGTTCCGCGGGCTGTACATCGCGTCGGGATTCGTGCCGCTGGTCGCGGGCGCCGTCCTCGACCGAGCGCTCCGGGGCGACGCCGGGCGCTTGGCTGGGCTGCCCCGCTGGGGCATCGCGCTTCTGGGCGCCTGCCTCGTGAGCACGCTCTGGATGGTGCCCGCCGTCGTCGCGGGGACGCTGGCGCCCACGGCCCGGACGGCGCCGGACCCCGCCGGGGCGATCGCCTGCCGCAGCCAGGAGGCGCTGGCGCCGCTCGCTGCCCTGCCGGCCGGCACCGTGCTGGCGCCGATCCTCATGGGGCCCGCGATCCTGCTGCACACCCCGCACGGGATCGTAGCGGCGCCCTATCACCGGGCGATCCCCGGTCTCGCAGCCGCGCTCGAAGGGCTGGGCGGCACGCGAGCGGATCTGGAGCGGGTACTGACGCAGTTCGGCGTCCGATACCTCGTCGCTTGCCCGGCCCGGCCGGCCGAGAATCTTCAGCCCGAGCCGGCCTTTGCCACGCGGCTGGCCGAGGGCGCGGTGCGGTCCGATCGGCTCGTACCTCTGGACCTGCCCGGTCCCCTCAAGGTGTGGCGGGTCGTTCCCGAGCCGGTCAGAGCAGCCGCCGGTCGAGCCGGATGATCCGGCAGGGATCGCCGGCGCGGGCGGCGGGCGCGTGCGGCGCGCGGACCAGCAGCGCCTCGGCCTGACCCAGGACCGCCAACATCGAGGAATCCTGGCGCTGCTCCGGAGTGGCTACCGGAAGCTGGCCGGGCTCGACGGCAAGACGCGCGCGCATGTAGTCGGCCCGCCCGTCATTGGCATCGAGATTGCGGCCGAGCGTCGCCAGCTCGCTGCGGTCGGCTCCAGCCTGGGGATCCCCCTGGAGCGCGCGGATCGCCGGCACCACGAACAGCAGCCCGCAGACGATCGAGGAGACCGGGTTTCCCGGCAGCCCGATCACGAGCATGTCGCCGAGGCGGCCGTGCATCAGCGGCTTGCCGGGCCGGAGCGCGACCCGCCAGAAGCCGAGCTCCAGCCCTTGTCGGGCCAGCGCCGCCTGAACCAGATCGTGGTCGCCGACCGAGGCGCCCCCCAGCGTGATCAGGAGATCGGCCCTGGCCGCGCGGGCGCGCCGGAAGGCGTCTTCCAGGGCGGCATGGTCGTCCGATGCGATGCCAAGATCGATGATCTCCGCCCCCGCCTCGCTGGCGAGCGCCCCGAGGGCGAGGCTGTTCGAGGCAACGATCTGATCCCAGGCCGGCGTCGCGCCGGGCTCGACCAATTCGTCCCCGGTCGCCAGGATCGCCAACCGGGGTCGGCGCCGGACCGGCAGGCTTGGGTGGCCAGCGGCCGCCGCCAGCGCGAGGCGCCGGGCGTCCAGGGTCAGGCCCGCGGTGAGCAGCGTCTCGCCGGCCGTGAAGTCGAGACCGGCGCGGCGGATGAACCTTTTGGGCTCCACCGGCTCGACCACCCGGACGGTCTCGCCTTCGGCCTGCGCGTCCTCCTGGATCAGGATCGCGTCGGCGCCGTCCGGCACCGGCGCCCCGGTAAAGATCCGCACCGCCTCGCCGGGGCCGATTCCACCGGAGAATCCGTGGCCGGCCGCGCTGGTCCCGATCACGCGCAGGCTCGCCCCCGTGATTGCCGCCTCGGCGCCGCGCACCGCGTAGCCATCCATGGCGGAGGCCGGGAACGGCGGCTGCGTGCGGGTGGCGGTGACGACGGCTGCGAGCGTGCGCCCGGCGGCCTGGGCCAGCGGCACGGTCTCGGCGGCGACGGGGCCAGGCACGCTCGCCAGGATCCGCGCCAGCGCCTCGGCGACCGGGATCAGGCCGCTCATGACGCGGGCGCCCGGTAGGCGCCGGAGCGGCCGCCATCCTTGGCAGTAAGCCGGATGCCCTCGATCCGCATGCCGCGGTCGACCGCCTTCACCATGTCGTAGACCGTGAGACAGGCCACCGAGACGGCGGTCAGCGCCTCCATCTCGACGCCGGTCGGCCCCTGCACCCGCACCTCCGCGGCGATGCGTAGGCCCGGCAGCGCGTCGTCGGGCTCGATCTCGACCCGGACCTTCGAGAGCAGCAGCGGGTGGCAGAGGGGGATCAGCTCGTGGGTGCGCTTGGCCGCCATGATGCCGGCGAGCCGTGCGGTGCCGATCACGTCGCCCTTCTTGGCGTCGCCCTCGCGGATCAAGGTCAGGGTGTTCGGTTCCATCACGATGACGCCCTCGGCCCGGGCGGTCCGGTCGGTTGCGGGCTTGTCGGTGACGTCGACCATGTTGGCCGCGCCGCTGGTGTCGAGATGCGTGAGCGTCGCGCCGGGCTCCATCGCTCAAGCCTTCTTCTTGACCTTGCCGTCGCCGAACAGCAGCGCGCGGGTCGCCGCAGCCACATCGGCCTGCCGCATCAGGCTCTCGCCGACCAGAACCACGCCGAGGCCGTGCTCCCCGAGCCGGGCCACGTCGGCGTGGTCGCCGATGCCGCTCTCGGCCACCGCGATCCGGTCCGCCGGGATGTCGGCGCCGAGGCGGATCGCCGTCTCGAACGAGACCTCGAAGGTCTTGAGATTGCGGTTGTTGATGCCGATCATCGCCGTGCCGAGCGGGATCGCCCGGGCGAGCTCAGCCTCGTCGTGCACTTCCGTGAGGACATCCATCCCGAGGAGATGCGCGGTCTCGACCAACGCGACCGCCTCGTCGTCATCGAGGCTGGCCATGATGACGAGGATGCAGTCGGCGCCCCAGGCCCGGGCCTCGTAGACCTGATAGGGCTCGAACATGAAATCCTTGCGCAGCACCGGCAGGCCGCAGGCGGCGCGCGCCTCGGTCAGATAGTCCGGCCGCCCCTGGAACGAGGGCTCGTCGGTCAGCACCGAGAGGCAGGTGGCGCCGCCGGCCTCGTAGGCGGCGGCCAGGGTAGCGGGGTCGAAATCGGCCCGGATCAGGCCCTTAGAGGGCGAGGCCTTCTTGACCTCGGCGATGAGGGCCGGCCGGCCCTCGGCGCGGTGCGCCCGGATCGCCGCCGCGAAGCCGCGCACCGGGTCGGCCTGCGCGACCTTGCGCTCGAGCTTGGCCAGCGGCACCCGCAGCTTCGCCTCGGCGATCTCGCGGCGCTTGTAGGCCTCGATCCTGGCGAGCACGTTCGGCCGCTCGGGGGGCGCATCGACGCCGGTCGCATGGGTCGGCTCTTGCGTCACGGCGCTCATCGGCCCCCCTGCCCGTTGGAGTGGTCGTTCGAAGCCCGGACAAGGCGGGCGAGCGTCGCCCGGGCCGCCCCGGAATCCAACGCATCCTGCGCCCGTGCGAGCCCGTCCGCCAGGGTCGGCGCAGCGCCCGCGACGACGAGTGCAGCGCCGGCGTTGAGCGCCGCGATGTCCCGGTAGGCGTTGCGTTCGCCGGCGAGCACCGCCTCGACCGCCCGGGCGTTGTCGGCGGGATCGCCGCCGCGCAGCTCCTCGGGCGCGCGCAGCGTCAGACCGAGATCCCGGGGATCGATGGTGAAGCGCGCGATCCGCCCCGCCTCCAAGGCGACCACCCGGGTCGGCCCGGTGACGGTGATCTCGTCGAGCCCGTCGGAGCCGTGGACGGTCCAGACCCGGCGGCTGCCGAGTTCCGCCAGCACCCGGGTCAGCGGCTCGGCCAAAGCCTCCTGGGCAACGCCGAAGAGCTGGTAGGCGACGCCGGCCGGGTTGCTCAAGGGCCCCAGCAGGTTGAAGATCGTCCGTACGGGCAGCTCCGAGCGCACCGGCGCGACGTGCCGCATCGCCGGATGGTGGGTCTGCGCGAACAGGAAGCAGAGGCCGGCCTCCGCCAGGCAGCGCGCCTGCCCCACGGGGTCGAGCCCGAGCTCCACGCCCAAGGCGGCCAGCACGTCGGCGGCGCCGGAGCGCGAGGTGGCGGCACGGTTGCCGTGCTTGGCGACCGGCACGCCACAGGCGGCCACCAGGATCGCGGCCAGCGTCGAGACATTCACGCTTCCGGAATGGTCGCCGCCGGTGCCGACCACGTCGATGGCGCCCTCCGGAGCCACGACCCGGGTCATGCGCGCCCGCATGGCCTCCGTAGCGCCGACGATCTCCTCGATGGTCTCGCCACGGACCTTGAGGGCGGCGAGGAAGGCGCCGGCCTGCACCGGCGTCACGGCGCCCGACAGCAGGTCGTCGAAGGCTGCGCGCGCCTCGGCGCGGTCGAGGGCGAGGCCCCCGGCGACCTTCGCGAGATGGGGTCTGAAACTGTCCATGCGCTCTGTCGAAGGGCCGGCCCGGCCTCCTTCGGGTCAATGCACGTCGGCGCGGGTCCTGTCACGCGCCGCGTTCCAGGCGGCGGCGAGATCCAGAAAATTCTTCACGATCTCGGTGCCGTGCTGCGAGCGGATGCTCTCCGGATGGAATTGCACGCCGTGGAGCGGGCGCTCGACATGCTCGAGGCCCATGATCAGGCCGTCCGCCTCGGCGGTCACCTTGAGTGCTTGCGGGCAGCGCGCGCGATCGACCACCAGGGAATGGTAGCGCGTCGCCTCGAAGCTGTCGTTCAGGCCGCGGAACAGGCCGCTCGCCCCGTGCCGGATGGTCGAGACCTTGCCGTGCAGCGGCAGGGGCGCCCGCACCACGTCGCCGCCGAAAGCCTGCCCGATCGCCTGAAGGCCGAGGCAGACGCCGAAGATCGGGATTTCTGGCGAGAGATCCCGCACCACGTCGAGGCAGATGCCCGCCTCGTTCGGCGTGCAGGGGCCGGGCGAGAGCACGATGGCGTCCGGGGCCCTGGCGCGGATGTCCTCAACCGTGAGCGCGTCATTGCGCACCACGTCGATCGCGCCGCAGAGCGGGCCGATCAGGTGGACGAGATTCCACGTGAAGGAATCGTAGTTGTCGATGACGAGGACGTTGGGCATCGCGGCGGTACGCTCGGGCATGGGGGCGATGTGACCGCTCGGGGCGAGGTGGTCAACCGTGCCGGGTGCTTGGTTTCTGTTTGGAGCCGCCGCACGGCGATTCTCGTGCTAGGTCCCGGGTCGCATCCCGCTTCCGCTGCATGCGCCCGGGAAAAGGTTGCACCGTACTCGGCACCGCCCCTTTCCCGGACAGGTGGAGCGCCGGCGGAACCTGATCCGGGAACCGGCGCAGGACGCGCCGCGTAGCGGCTCGACAGCCACCGCCCCTACTGCCCGCGCTTCGCCTGCGCCGCAAACCGCACCGCCTCCTCCGCGGCCCGGAACAGCGCCTTCGCCTTGTTGACGCATTCCTGCTGCTCGGACGCTGGATCCGAATCGTACACGATGCCCGCCCCAGCCTGGACGTGCATCCGCCCGTCCTTCACCACGGCGGTGCGGAGTACGATGCAGGTATCCATCTCGCCCCGCGCGCCGAAATAGCCGATGCAGCCGGCATAGGGCCCGCGTTTCTCGCGCTCCAATTCGTCGATGATCTCCATCGCCCGCACCTTCGGAGCGCCCGAGACCGTACCGGCCGGGAAACCCGCCGCGAGGGCGTCGAGCGGGTCGTGGCGCGGATCGAGGTCGCCCTCGACGTTCGACACGATGTGCATCACTTGGCTGTAGCGCTCGATGAAGAACGAATCCGTCACCCGCACGCTGCCGATCCGCGAGACACGCCCGGCATCGTTGCGGCCGAGATCGAGCAGCATCAGGTGCTCGGCCCGCTCCTTCGGATCGGCCAGCAGTTCCTCGGCGAGCGCCGCGTCCTCGGCCGGTGTCGCGCCGCGGCGGCGGGTGCCGGCGATCGGCCGCACCGTGACGATGCCCTCGCGCACCCGCACCAGGATCTCCGGCGAGGAGCAGACGATCTGGAAGGCTTCGAAGTCGAGATAGCAGAGGAACGGCGCCGGGTTGGTGCGCCGGAGCGAGCGGTACAGGCTGAAGGCCGGCAGGGTGAACGGCGCCGAGAAGCGTTGCGACAGCACCACCTGAAACACGTCGCCCGCGGCGATGTATGCCTTGGCCCGCGCAACCATCCCGAAGAAATCGTCCGGCGTCGTGTTGGAGACCGGCTCGGGATGGGCGACGGCCGAGAGATCCTCCCGCGCCTCGATCGGCAGTGGCCCTTCGAGGGCCTCCGCCACCCGGTCGAGGCGTTGGAGCGCCGCCTCGTAGGCCGACCGGGCGGTGATACCGGTGGCGGGCCGCACCGGCGTGACCACGGTGATGATGTCCCAGATGGAGTCGAACACCACCATCACGCGCGGCCGGACCAGGATCGCGTCCGGCACGCCGAGCGGATCCGGGTTCGGCTCCGGCAGCCGCTCCATGGCGCGGACCATGTCGTAGCCGAGATAGCCGAACAGGCCGGCCGCCATGGGCGGCAGGTCCCGGCCCTCGTCCCCGATGGCGCTCTCGGCGATCAGGGCGCGCAGGCTCGCGAGCGGCGCCCGGTCGTCCGGCTCGAACCGGGTCAGGTCGGCCCCGCGGGCGATGGCCGGCGCGCCGTCCCGGCAACGCCAGACCAGATCCGGATCGAGGCCGATCATCGAGTAGCGCCCGCGCACGGCGCCGCCCTCGACCGATTCGAGCAGGAAGGCAGGCCCCGCATGCCGCGCACGCAGCTTGAGGAACGCCGCCACCGGCGTTTCCAGATCGGCCACGAGGCTCAGCGCGACGACGCTCGGCCGACCGGCCTCGTACCGCCCGGCGAAGGCCGCGTAATCGGGAGCCTCGGCCATCGCCTCAATACTCGCCGCCGATGGCCCGGCGCAGGGCCGCCGGATCGACCTTCACACCGGCATTCTTCTGGACCTCGGTGATGTACTCGGACAGCACGTCGTCGGCGAGCGCGGCCTGGAAGTTCTGCGCGATCGTCCGGTCGCTCGGGCTGTCCGCCACGAAAGCCGGCATGGTTGCGGCCGTGACCTTGAACACCGCCCGGGAATCACCGGCTGCCGCGGTGCCGGACTTGCCGACCGGCGTCGCGAAGATCAGGTTCACGTCGTCCGTCGTCAGCATGTCCTTGGCCTGGTTGCGCGACAGGTCCTGCGCCTCCTGCAGGTTGACGCCCACCTCTTTGGCGACGTCCTCCATCGACTCGCCCTTGTTGAGCTTCTCAACCAGTTCGCGCCCTTTGGCCTGGAGGCGCTTGGCGATCTCGGTGGCGGTCCAGCCGGCCTTCACGTCGTCCTTCACCTGATCGAGCGGCTTGTCGTGCGCCGGATCGATGTTGGTCACGTCGTACCAGACGTAGCCGCCGGTCTTGGTCCGCAGGGGCTCGTTGTCGCCGCCGATCTCGGCGCGGAACAGGGCCGGCAGCGTGGTCTCGGCATCCGGGATGTCGGCGACCTTGTTGCCCTCCGGATCCTTGCCGTTCGGATCCACGGCCTTGACGGTGACGAGCTTGAGGCCCCGCTCGGCCGCGATGTCGGTGAGCGGCTTGGCACTCGCACGCTGGTCCTCGATCGCGTCGCGCGTCGTCTCCATGGCGTCCCGGGCGCGGGCGAGCGCAAGGCCCTTGCGGATCTCGCCTTCGACCTGCTCGAACGGCTTCACGGTCCCGGGCTCGATCTTCGTGACGCGCAACAGCACCGTGCCGAAGCGGCCCTGGACCGGCTGGCTCACCCCGCCCTCCGGCAGCGCGAAGGCGGCATCGGCCACCGCGGTGTCGAACAGCTCGGCCTTGCTGAGCGTCCCGAGGGTCAGATCCTTGTCGTCTGTGCCCCGTTCGGTCGCGACGGCTTCGAAGGTCTTGGAGCCGTCCTCGATCGCCTTGCGGGCCGCTTCGGCGGCGGCGTTGTCGGGGAAGACGATCTGCTGGATCGTGCGCTTCTCCGGCGCACCGTAGCGGTCCTTGTTCAGGGTGTAGGCGGCGCGGGCGTCGGCATCGCTGATGGAAGCGGGCTTGGCCATCGAGGCCGGATCGACCACCAGGAGGTTGGCGGCGCGGAACTCCGGCGCGCGGAAGCCCGACTTGTTCGCATCGTACCAGGTCTTCAACTCGTCGTCGGTCGGATCCGGGATCTGGCCGGCTGTCGAGGGGGTCAGCATCAGATAGGCGGCCGCGCGGCGCTCGGTGGCGTAGCGGTGGACCGCCTCGCGCAACGCCGCCGGCACGTGCAGATCGGACGAGACGGCCTCGGCGAGCTGCAGGCGGGCGATCACCGAGCGCTGCTCGCGCACGAACATGCCCTCGTTCAGGCCGGCCCGCTGGAGGGTCTGGTAGAAGAGCTGCGGCTCGAACTGGCCCTGCGCGTTCTGAAAGCTCTTTTCGTCGTGGATCGCCCGGATCACCGCGGAATCCGGCACCGCGAGGCCGAGGTCGTGGGTCTTCTGGTCGAGGGCGGCCTCGGTGATCAGCTGGGCCATCACCTGCCGGTCGAGGCCGAGCATCCGGGCCTGATCGGGGGTGAGCGCGCGCTTCAGCTGCGCCTGATAGCGCTGGATCTGGTTCTGGTAGGCTTGGCGCACCTGCTCGGTGGTGATCGGTGTGCTGCCGACCGTGGCCACCTGATTGCTGGTACCGCCGCGGAAGAACTCCTCGACGCCGAAGATGCCCACGCCCGCGATCAGCAGGGCGAAGATGATCGTCAAGACGATCTTGCCGAGCCAGTGCTGGCTGGCGTTGCGGATGCCCTGAAGCATGATCTGCGATCGGATACCTTCGGCGGGCGCCCCGTCGCCGGGACGGCGCTTGTCCTGAAAGCCGACCGCGATAGACCATTCGCGTCCACAGGCAAAGGCTCGGCTGTCCGCATCGTTTGCACGCCCAAGCTCGCTCTGGTAGGCCGCGACAACTTGCAAACGGCATGGCGAGGCAGGACGGGAATGACGCAGTCGGGGCGCAGACCGCTGGTCGCCGGCAACTGGAAGATGAACGGCACGCGGGCGTCGATCCAGGTGGTCGAGGCGATCCGCGACGGTCTCTCGCCGGAGCTGGCCGGCGGCATCGACGTGCTGATCTGCCCGCCCGCGACGCTGATCAGCGCCTGTGTCGCGGCGACCGCCGGTTCGCCCGTGGCCATCGGCGGCCAGAACCTGCACGCCCGGCCGAACGGCGCCTTCACGGGCTCGATCTCGGCCGAGATGCTGGCCGATCTCGGCGCCCGCTACGTGATCGTGGGCCATTCCGAGCGGCGGGCCTACCACCACGAGACCGACGACGGCGTTCACGCGAAGGCGCTCGGCGCCCGGCGGGCCGGCCTGTGCGGCATCATCTGCGTGGGCGAGACCATCGAGGAGCGCGAGCAGGGCCGCGCCCTGGATATCGTCCGTGCCCAGCTCGCCATCGGCCTGCCGAAGGGCGCCACCGCGGCCGACACGGTGATCGCCTACGAGCCGGTCTGGGCGATCGGCTCCGGCCGGACGCCGACGCCGCGCGACATCGCCGAGGTCCACGCCTCGCTGCGCGAGATGCTCGACAAGCTGGTGGGCGACGAGGCGCAGAAGATCCGCATCCTCTACGGCGGCTCGGTCAAGCCGGGCAACGCCCGCGAACTCCTGTCGGTGGATAACGTCGACGGCGCGCTGGTCGGCGGCGCCAGCCTCGTGGCCGAGGATTTCCTCGGGATCTGCGCCGCCTACGCGTGAGGCCGCTGGCGCGGGTGGCGAGGGACCGGGGCGAGGGACCAGGGCAAGCGCAAACGTCCTGAGCAAACGTCCTGAGCAAGCGTCCCGGGCAAGTTTCTCGGGCCTGTCACACGATCCTGTTTAACGATCGCGGTGTTCCATCACCGGGATTCGGATCATGACGGACGTTCCTTCCCCCGCCGACCCCAATCTCTTGGAGACGATCCGCCGCGAGATCCTCGACAGCTACGACGAGGAGATCGAACTCGGGTTCGAAGAGGATCGGCTGGATGATCTCGACGGCGGCGCGGGGTCCGGTCTCGACCGCAGATTGTACTTCCGGGAATTGCTGCGCCTCCAGCACGAGCTGGTGCGGCTTCAGGACTGGGTGCAGCACAAGAAACTGCGCGTGGTCGTGCTGTTCGAGGGGCGCGACTCCGCCGGCAAGGGCGGCGTGATCAAGCGGATCACCCAACGCCTCAACCCCCGCGTCTGCCGGGTGGCGGCGCTGCCCGCGCCGAACGAGCGCGAGCGCACGCAATGGTATTTCCAGCGCTACATCGCGCATCTGCCGGCCGGCGGCGAGATCGTGCTGTTCGACCGGTCCTGGTACAACCGCGCGGGCGTAGAGCGCGTCATGGGCTTCTGCACCGAGTCGGACGTGGAGGAGTTCTTCCGCTCCGTGCCCGAGTTCGAGCGGATGCTGGTCCGCTCCGGCATCGTCCTCCTGAAGTACTGGTTCTCGATCACCGACGAGGAGCAGGCCCTGCGCTTCAACATGCGCATCACCGATCCGCTGAAGCAGTGGAAGCTCTCCCCGATGGACGTCGAATCCCGTCGGCGCTGGGAGGATTACACCCACGCCAAGGAAGACATGCTCGGACGCACGCACATTCCCGAGGCCCCCTGGTGGGTGGTCGAGGCGGTGGACAAGAAGCGCGCGCGGTTGAACTGCATCAGCCACCTGCTGGAGCAGATCCCCTACGACGAGGTCGACCATCTGCCCGTTCAGTTGCCGGATCGGGTCCGCAACGCGGATTACATCCGCGCGCCGATCCCGCCGGAGATGCACGTCCCGTCGCGCTACTGACGGTCAGCCCCTCAGATCTTGAACGCCTGACGCGCGAGGAGGCGCCAGCGATCCCCATCGCGGTGCCAGACCTGCATGACGCCGATATGCACCGGCGCGGACTTGCCGTCGGTCACCACCTCGCCGCTGAAGACGTGGCGGGCGATCGCGTCGTCGCCCGCCACCGACACCGACCGGTCCGACAGGGTGATGCTCGGGAAGGTCTGACGCTTGCTGGCGAGCGGCGCGATGAAGGCCGCCTTGTCCTGCACGACGCCGCTTGAATGGCCGTAGCTCAGCCCGGCGAGGGTCAGCGCATCGAGGGCGGTCCCGTCGCCCGCGAGCAGGGCTTTCGTCAGTGCATCCACCTGCGCTTCGACTGCGGCCTTCTGGTCGTGGGGCTGCTGCTCGGCGGCGAGGGCCGGCTTCATCAGCGCGGACGTGACGAGGGCAGCGGCGAGCGCTGCGCGGCGTGAGATCGGCATGGCGTCCTTCCCGGGCGGGACGGTGGATTCAGAGGTCCGTCCTCGGCGTGGAACAGAGCACAGCCGGCACCTCGGCGCGAGGGGCTCCGGCGACAGCCGGCGGCCGATCCTCGAGTTGGCGCCGGATCCCGATTGGTGTATGCGCCCGGGATCCTTCGCGGCTGTTGTCCCGAGCACCGGCCGCCTGCGCGCCCGCCTTCCGGTCCCCGCGGCCGGCCCTCGGGCAGCGACGCGCGGACCAGACCATGCCTCCGGAACACCGATGCAGACCGTCCTGATCGTCGTCCACCTCATCATCGTGCTCGCGCTGATCGGCGTCGTGCTGCTGCAGCGGTCCGAGGGCGGCCTCGGGCTCGGCGGCGGGGGCGGCGGCGGCGTCGCCGGCTTCATGACGGGCCGCGGCCAGGCCAATGCCCTGACCCGCGCCACCGCCATCCTGGCGGCCCTGTTCTTCGCCACCAGCTTGGTGCTGGCCATCCTGTCGCACCGCTCGCAGGCGCCGAAGTCGATCCTCGACACTGGCGCGCCGCAGAGCGCGGGCCAGCCCGCCAAGCAGCCGACCGGGGCCGACAACCTGCTCGACACGCTGCGCCAGCAGCAGGACCGGGCCCCCGCCACGGCGCCGGCCCAGCCAGCGCCTTCGGCTCCCGCCCAGCCGGCGGTGCCGGACGCACCGCAGTCGCGCTGACGGCACGAACCCGCGACTCACGCGAGCCCGGACGGACCGGCCCCGGCCGACCCGTCCATGCATCCAGCGATCCCCAGCCTTCGCACGGGCCGGCGTAATCGGCGTTTGGCAAACGCCGGCACCTTCTTTATGGATCGAGGCCCATGACGCGGTACGTTTTCATCACCGGCGGCGTGGTTTCCTCCCTGGGCAAGGGGCTGGCCTCGGCGGCCCTTGCGGCGGTGCTTCAGGCCCGCGGCTACCGGGTCCGGATGCGCAAGCTCGACCCCTATCTCAACGTCGATCCGGGCACGATGAGCCCGACCCAGCACGGCGAGGTCTTCGTCACCGACGACGGCGCCGAGACCGACCTCGATCTCGGCCATTACGAGCGCTTCACCGGGGTGCCGGCGACCCGCGCCGACAACATCACCACGGGCCGGATCTACCAGGACATCATCGCCAAGGAGCGGCGTGGCGACTATCTCGGCGCCACCATCCAGGTGATTCCCCACGTCACCAACGCCATCAAGGAGTTCGTTCTCGACGGCAACGATGCGTTCGACTTCGTGCTGGTCGAGATCGGCGGCACGGTGGGCGACATCGAGGGGCTGCCGTTCTTCGAGGCGATCCGGCAGCTCGGCCAGGCGCTGCCGCGGGGCACCTGCTGCTACGTGCACCTGACGCTGCTGCCCTACATCCCGTCGGCCGGCGAGCTGAAGACCAAGCCGACGCAGCACTCCGTGAAGGAGCTGCGCTCCATCGGCATCCAGCCCGACATCCTGCTCTGCCGCTGCGATCGGGACATCCCGGCGGATGAGCGGCGCAAGCTGGCCCTGTTCTGCAACGTCCGCGAGACCGCGGTGATCGAGGCCCGGGACGTCGCCTCGATCTACGAAGTGCCGCTCTCGTACCGGAATGCCGGTCTCGACCGGGAGGTGCTCGGCCATTTCGGTTTGGAGCACGGCGGCGAGCCGGACCTCACCCGCTGGCGCACCATCGCCGAACGGGTGCGCAATCCCGAGGGCGAGGTGTCGATTGCCATCGTGGGCAAGTACACGGGGCTCAAGGACGCCTACAAGTCGCTGACCGAGGCCCTGACCCATGGCGGCATCAGCCACCGGGTGAAGGTCAACCTCGAATGGATCGAGTCCGAGGTGTTCGAGCGCGAGGATCCGGCCCCGTTCCTGGAGGGGCTGAATGGTATCCTCGTGCCGGGCGGGTTCGGCCAGCGGGGTGCCGAGGGCAAGATCCGCGCGGCGCGCTACGCCCGTGAGAAGCGCATCCCCTATTTCGGCATCTGCTTCGGCATGCAGATGGCGGTGATCGAGGCGGCCCGGTCGCTTGCCGGCCTGCCGGAGGCCAATTCGACCGAGTTCGGCGACACGGCTGAACCCGTGGTCGGCCTGCTGACCGAGTGGCTGCGCGGCAACGAGCTGGAACGGCGCGCCGCGGCGGGCGATCTCGGCGGCACCATGCGGCTGGGCGCCTACGAGGCGAAGCTCGATCCTGAATCGAAGATCGCGCAGATCTACGGCACCGCGCAGATCTCCGAGCGCCACCGCCACCGCTACGAGGTCAACATGGCCTATCGCGAGCGCCTGGAACAAAAGGGTCTGCGCTTCTCCGGCGTGTCGCCGGACGGGCTCCTGCCCGAGACCGTGGAGCATGTCGGGCATCCGTGGTTCATCGGCGTGCAGTTCCACCCGGAGCTGAAGTCGCGTCCCTTCGAGCCGCACCCGCTGTTCAAGGGTTTCGTCGGCGCGGCGATCGAGCAAAGCCGGCTGGTTTGAAGCCGCGGCGGCGCGCCGCTCCTCGCGTTAGGGCGCGCGACCCTATATTCCTGCCGCCGTGACCGAGATCCTGTTCTATCACATGCAGCGACAGCCCCTGGAGAAGGTGCTGCCGAACCTCGTCGAGCGCTCGCTGGATCGCGGCTGGCAGGCTGCGATCCAGGCCGCCACCGAGGAGCGCCAGCAGGCGCTCGACGACCATCTCTGGACCTACTCCGACGAAAGCTTCCTGCCCCACGGAACCGATCGCGAGCCCGACGCCGCGAGCCAGCCGGTGGTGCTGACCCTGCGGGACGTGAATCCCAACGCGGCCTCCATCCGCTTCCTCGTGGAGGGCGCCGACCTGCCGCCCGATGCCGGGAGCTACGAGCGGATCTGCATCCTGTTCGACGGGACCGATCAGGAGGCTCTGCTGCGCGCCCGCGAGCAGTGGAAGCAGGCCAAGGAGGCGGGTCATACGGTGGCCTACTGGCAGCAGGACGATTCGGGCCGTTGGAGCAAGAAGGCGTGATCGTGACCCTCGGCAGACATCTTGCTGCGCTCGGCCTCGTCCTGGCACTGGGCGCGCCCCTGCCGCTTCGTGCCCAGGACGGGCCGCACGGCCCTCCCCCGCCGGAGGCCAAGCAGGCGCCCCGCGGCCCGGAGGGGCGCCGCCTGCCGCCCGACTCGGTAACGCAGCACAGCGTGACGCTGCCTGACGGCCGGAGCCTCGCCTTCACCGCCACGGCCGGAAGCCTGCCGCTGGTCGATGAATCCGGCAAGCTCCAGGCCGAGATCGCCTACGTCGCCTACACGATGGCCCCCGAGGGTGGCCGCTCGCGTCCCGTCACATTCGCGGTGAACGGCGGGCCCGGCGCGGCATCGGCCTATCTGAACATCGGGGCGATCGGCCCCTGGCGGCTGTCCACGGGCGGCGACAGCATCAGCCCGTCACAAGCTGTGGCGCTCACCCCCAACGACGGCACGTGGCTCGACTTCACCGATCTCGTGTTCATCGATCCGGTCGGGACCGGCTACAGCCGCGCGGCGGACGGCAACGGCAAGGCCTACTGGTCGGTCGATTCCGATGCCGCGACGCTGTCGGCCGCCATCGCCCGCTATCTTCGGGTCAACGATCGCATGGCAGCGCCGAAATTCTACGTCGGCGAGAGCTATGGCGGCTTCCGCGGGCCGCTGATCGCCGAGAAGCTGCAGGAGGAAATCGGCGTCGGCCTCTCCGGGATGGTGCTGCTCTCGCCGGTGCTCGACTTCGGGTGGCTGGAGACTCCCCGGGCCAATCCCTGGGGCTACGTGCTGAAGCTCCCCTCCCTCGCGGCTGGAGCGCTGGAGCGGAAGGGCACCGTGCCGACGCCGGCGCTCCTCGGCCAAGCCGAAGCCTACGCCTCCGGCGCCTACCTGACCGATCTCCTCAAGGGTCCGGCCGATGCTGCCGCGGTGGCGCGGATGACCGAGACGATCGCGCCCCTGGTCGGGCTCGATGCAGCGCTCGTGCGGGCTCAGGCGGCGCGATTGTCGACCCGCAGCGTCCAGCGTGAGATCGACCGCGCGGAAGGCCGTGTGACGAGCGCCTACGACACCGGGATCACCGGCTGGGACCCGAACCCGGACGCGGCGCAATCGACTTTCGACGACCCTCAGCTCACGGCCTTGCAGGCGCCGCTGACCAGCGCGATGCTCGACCTCTATGCGCGAAGGCTGAAGTGGCCCGTACCGAACCTGCGCTACGAACTCCTGAACAACGCCGTGAATCACGGCTGGAGCTGGGGCTCGGGCCGGCAAGCGCCGGAGGTGCTCTCCAACCTCAAGGGGACGCTCGCACTCGACGGACACCTGCGCGTCCTCGTGGCGCACGGCTTCACGGACCTCGTGACCCCCTATTTCGCCTCGAAACTCCTGCTGGCGCAGGTCCCGGCCTATGCCGCCGGCCGCCTGAATCTGGCAGTCTATCCGGGTGGGCACATGTTCTACACCCGGCCCGATTCGCGGGCGGCGTTTCACAGGGACGTGGCGCGGCTCTACGCGGATGCGCTGACGGAACGCGACGGAGGGGCTGCATCCGGGCGCACGAAGGACATCCCCTGACGCGATCACGGTCCGAGCCGCGTCGTACGGCGAAAGCGCACGCGGGGCCGTTGGGCCGAGTCACTGCGCACCCGACGAGACACGTGGCAGGGACCGCCCCTCCGGCCAGGATCGGCATGTCCGCGCGGCGGCCGCGGTCGGTGCGGCCTCCCGTCAGCAAGTAGCCAGGCGTTCCGGGGTCGGTCCCGCGTTGGCGATTGTCCGAACGACGGCGCTCACGACGATCGGGACGTTAGCCACCATCGCGAGGGCAGGCACGACGCTCCGGGCCCTTGGTCCGGCTACGCGAGACCGCCGAGCGCATCGATAAGTCGTCAGCGGCCACAGGCCAGCGCGTCGACACCGGTCCCCCGGGGACCGCGCCGATCCCTGCGCCGCCGCCGGATACGACCCGGAACGAACAGAAACCGTCTCACTCTCGAACGGGACGGAGCGAAACGGCGACGCCGACGCCTGTTCGCCAACCGCGCTCCCCGGCCCGGGACGAAGCATCAGAACAGATCCGGCCGCCGCAACTGCAACGCGTACAGGAGCACCAGCGACTTCATGTCGTTGAGCCTCCCGTCACGGCCCATGGCGGCCAGTTCCCGCAGCGGAAGCTCGTGGACCGTCAAGGCCTCGCCCTCCGCGGCCAAGCCACCGCCGGCACCGGTGCGGTCGGCGGCCCCGTAGGCGGCCAGGAACAGGTCCATTCGCTCGGTGGAAATCCCCGGCATCGACCAAGCGCCGGCCACGAAGTCGAGCTGGCGCAAGCGCAGGCCCGTCTCCTCCATGGCCTCGCGCCGGGCCTCGTCCTCGGCCGCTCCCTCGTCGAGGAGACCGGCCGGCACCTCCATGTGGGTCGCCGGACCATCGGAATAGAGCACCGGCGCCCGGAACTGCGAGACCAGCGTGGCGACTCGCCGGTCCGGATCGTAGGGCAGGACCGCGACCGCCCGGCCGTGATCCTCGATCTCTCGTGTGATACGCGTCCCGTCCTCCTGGATGATTTCGGCCACGAGGAAGCGTGCCCAGCCGTCGTGCACGAGGCGCACGCCCCCGATCCGTGGTGCCATGCCGATCCCATCCCACTCCCGAGATCGTGACGGATCGTTCAGGAATGCGGCGGCTTCGCGGAACGCGCGATGCGGAAGCGCAGGCGATCGCCGTCCCGTTCCGCCGCGTCGAGCACCGCGCCCTCCTCGCGCACGAGGTTCGGGATGTCGATCATCGCCAGCGGGTCGGTGCAGGTGACCGCCAGGGACCGGCCCGCGGCGAGCCGGCGCAGCGCCTTGCGGGTCCGCAGCACGGGCAACGGGCATTTCAAGCCGCTGAGATCGAGAACGACGACGTCCGTATCATCCACGCGGCGCATTCCCCTTCCGGGATCCACTTACGTGGGGCAACGCCGGCCGGCCAGCGGCCGCTCACCATTCGGGGTAGCTGAAGGCCGGGCCGAAATACCAATCCGGATCGGACCAGGAATAGCGCGGCCCGTAGTAACCGTACTCGAACCCGTGCGAGCGGGTTGGTGCGAACGCGTAACCGTAACCGAACGGCACCGGGTACTGGTACTCGCCGTAATAGCTGTAGAGCGGCGGCCGGGTCGGTCCGGGCACGCGCCGTCCGAGATCGGGGCGCGGACGGAACTGGGCCGGGTCCGCAGCGAGGCCGGCGCCGGTGCCGGCGGCGAGCAGGGCTGCCCCGGCCAGGGCGGTGACGGTGAAACGGAACATGGCACATTCTCCGGCACGCGACGCGGGTGCTTCGGAACGTTCCAATAGCATGCTTGGCCGAAGATTCGCGCGGGCATGTTCATGCCATCAGCGGCCGTTCAGAAGACGCATTCCGAGAAGGCAGCGCGCATGCAGGCGCCCCAGCGGCCCTCATAATCGGCAAGCAGATCGTCGGCCCGCGTCCGGCCGGCCGCCACGATCGCTTCGAGCGGTTGGAGGAACAGCGTCTCGTCACGCCCCTGCGCGTCGCGGCGACCCCGGGCCCGCAGGCCGGACCGGGCGATGGCCAGGGCCTCGGCGGCGACTGCGCCGAGCGTCGTGTTGGCCACCGGCGTGGCGAGTCCGAGCCGGGGCGCGGTGGCGCGGGCGGCCTCGCGGTTCGCCGCATTCCAGCCCTTCACTAGGTCGAGTGCGGCGTCGAGGGCCGATTCGTCGTAGAGCAGCCCGGCCCAGAAGGCCGCCTGCGCGGCGATCATACCGGGATCGCCGACATCCGCCCCGCGCATCTCCAGGAAGCGCTTGAGCCGCACCTCGGGGAAGGCGGTGGAGGCGTGGTTGGCCCAGTCCGCCACCGTGGCGTACTCGCCCGGAAGCTGCGGCAGCTTCCCGGCCATCAGATCGCGGAACGAGGCGCCCGACACGTCGTGGTAGATGTCGCCGCGCTTGACGAAATACATCGGCATGTCGAGCAGCCAGTCGGCATAAGCCTCGTAGCCGAAGCCGGACTCGAACGCGAAGGGCAGCATGCCGGTGCGGTCCGCGTCGGTATCGCGCCAGATCTCGGAGCGGCGCGACAGGAAGCCGTTCGGCCGGCCGTCGGTGAAGGGGGAATTGGCGAACAGCGCGGTCGCCACCGGTTGCAGCGCGAGAGAAGCGCGCATCTTGCGCACCATGTCGGCCTCGGAGGCGAAGTCGAGGTTGACCTGCACGGTGGCGGTGCGCAGCATCATGTCGAGGCCGAGGGACCCGACCTTCGGCATGTAGGACGCCATGATCCGGTAGCGGCTCTTGGGCATCACCGGTGTCTCGTCCCGGCGCCATTTCGGACTCATGCCGAGCGTCAGAAAGCCGATGCCGAGGGGGTCGGCCACCCGCTTCGTGGCCGCCAAATGGGTCGCGAGTTCCGCCGCGGTGGCGTGGACGTCCGGGAGCGCCGCACCGGACAGCTCGAACTGGCCGCCGGGCTCGATCGAGATCGCCCCGCCTTCCTCCGCCGCCAGGCCGATGATGTTGCCCAGGTCGAGGATCGGCTCCCAGCCCGTCTCCCGGGCGAGCCCCTCCAGCAGGGCCTTGATGCCCCGATCCCCGTCGTAGGGGACCGGATCCCGGCTGTCCCGGTAGAACGGAATCTTCTCGTGCTCGGTCCCGATGGCGAACCGCGCGCGCGGCTTCTCGCCGGCCGCGAACCATTCGATCAGTTCGGCACGCGTGGTGAGCGGCGTGCTGTCGTTGCTGTCGCGCGCCATGCGCTACCCGTCCGTGCGTCTGACCTGAACCTGGAATACGGACGCACCGGGTCGCTCCGGCGGGTCCGACCGCTTGCCCCCCTCTCGCGAACGGGGTCCGGGTGGACACCCGCTCCCGAGCGCGCGGCGCAGGCGGCGTCCGTTCACGCACATAGTCGAGGTGTTCGGAACCGACAACGCGGCGCCGGGGATCGGAGCGTGCCGCCACGTCCGATCCCCGAGGACAATCGCCTGCGCCTGCGCACTGATGTGCGCGGGCACACCTCGGATCGGACGGGTCCGTCGGTCAGCGCGCGTCGCCGAGCACAGCCTGGACCAGGGTCAGGACGGCGACCGCGGCGGTGTCGGCCCGCAGGATCCGCGGCCCGAGGGAGAGCGCGACCGTGTTGGGCCGGGCCCGGATCAGGGCGCGCTCCTCGTCGGAGAAGCCCCCCTCCGGGCCGACCAGCACGGCGAGGGGCGGCGGCGCTTCGGGATCGGCCGCAGTGACGAGAGCCCGCACGGGATCGCGCACCGGCGCATCCTCGTCGCAGAACACCAGGAGCCGCGCCGGCTCGAGGCCCGCCAGGACCTCGGGCAGCCGCCCCGGCTCGGGACAGTCCGGGATCGCCAGGATGCCGCACTGCTCGGCGGCCTCGATGGCGTTGGCCCGAAGCCGTTCCACGTTGACCCGGTCACCCTGGGTGAAGCGGGTGATCACCGGTCGGATCGTGCCCGCCCCCATCTCGACCGCCTTCTGGGCAAGATAGTCCAGGCGAGCGCTTTTGATCGGGGCGAACAGGTAGTGGAGGTCGGCCGGCGCGGGTTGCGGGCGGGTCTGAACGGCGACGCGCAGGTCGGCGCCCTTCCGCCCCGTCTGGACGAGATCGGCGCGCCATTCGCCGTCCCGGCCGTTGAAGACCAGCACGGGGTCGTCCGGCCCCCGGCGCAGGACATTCAGCAGGTAGTTCGCCGGCGCCCGCTCGAGCGGCAGGCGCGCGCCCTCGGCGAGGTCGGCCGCGACGTAGAGGCGCGGAGCGGTGAAATCGTAGGCCGGCATGGCGGCGTCGTCGCAAGGCGCCTCCGCCCTGTCAACGCGCGCTCGGTCCGCCAAAGTGTTGCCAAAGGGTTACGGCCGCGGCTTTTCGGCGTTCGACGCACAGACGTATTGGAGAGCCGGTTTGTCGCTCGATTGACGCCACATTCCTATGGCGAACCAAGAGATACGGAATTGGGCCGGCCGCTCGCGGATTCGGCAGGGGCGTCGAGGGAGTTGCGGGATGGTGAAGGGGAGCTTGAGCCTGGGAGCCGCGGTGCTGGTCGGCACCGTGATGTTCGGAACGGCGGCCTCCGCGCAGGGCGCCGCGCCGGAATGCGGCGCCATCCAGAAGACGCTGGCCGAGCGCAAGGCCCTGGTCAGCCGGGCCAACGCAGCCTCGCAGACCAAGAAGAAGATGACCCCGCAGGAGGCCTGCGCCCTGTTCGGGAAGCTCCAGGCCAACGGCGCCGAGGGCATGAAGTGGATCACCGCCAACAAGGAGTGGTGCTCGATCCCCGATTCCTTCGCCGAGGGCTTCAAGGCCGACCACATGAAGGTCAGCGGCATCCGCACCAAGATCTGCAGCGTCGCCGCCCAGGCGACCAAGATGGAAGCCCAGGCCCGCGCACAGGCTCAGGCCCAGGCCAACGGCCAGGGCGGCGGCCTGCTCGGCGGACCGGGCCTGACCGGGAGCTTCAAGCTGCCGCAGGGAGCCCTGTAAGGTTGTCCGGAGCGCTCTCCGCTGCGGTGGGGGGCGGCGCAACGAAGAGCGCGTCATAACAGACACTGCGCGCCGGGCTCGATTGCAACGCGATCGGGCCCGGCTCTATGAGGATTGCGGATCCGGCGCGCATCCCTCCTTCGCGGCGGAGGAAGGATCGACATGCGCGACGACCGGAGACCCGGCCGATGAGCGGGCAGCCCACGGGCGGAACCGTGATCCAGGATCGACGCCCGGCCGACGCGGTCGCCGGCCACTGGGTCGAGCGGATCGCGCCGCGATCCTGGCGCCCCTATCTCCGCCTCGCCCGCATCGACCGGCCGGTGGGCTGGTGGCTGCTCCTGCTCCCGTGCTGGTGGTCGGCCGCGCTGGCGGCGATCGCGGCGGACCAAGCCTTCCCCGATCCCTGGCACTGCCTGCTGTTCCTGATCGGCGCGGTAGCGATGCGCGGGGCGGGCTCGACCTACAACGACATCGCCGACCGCGACCTCGACGCACAGGTCGAGCGCACGCGGCTGCGCCCCCTCCCCTCCGGGCAGATCCGGCCGCGCCACGCCGCCCTGTTCCTCGTGGCCCAGGCCCTGATCGGGCTCGCGGTGCTGCTGCAGTTCAACGAGCAGGCGATCCTGATCGGTCTCTGCTCGCTGCTGCCGGTCGCGATCTACCCGTTCATGAAGCGCGTGATGCCGCTGCCGCAGGGGGTGCTGGGGCTGGCCTTCGCCTGGGGGGCTCTGATGGGCTGGGCGGCCGTGTTCGCGCGCCTCGATGCGTCGCCGCTGCTGCTCTACGCGGGCGCGTGGTTCTGGGTGGTCGGGTACGACACGGTCTACGCGGTCCAGGATATCGAGGATGACGAGATCGCCGGGATCCGCTCCTCCGCCCGCCTGTTCGGCCGGCATGTGCGGGGCGCGGTCGGCCTCTGCTACGCGCTCGCGGCATCGCTGGTCGCGCTGGCGGCGTGGCAGGCCGGGGCAGGTGTCGTGGGGTTCCTGGGCGTGGCGGCCTTCGCCGGGCATCTCGCCTGGCAGGTCCTGTCGCTGCGGGAGCGTGACGGGCGCGGGGCGCTGACCCTGTTCCGCTCGAACCGCGATGCGGGCCTGATCCTGTTTGCGGGCCTCACCGCCGACGCGCTGCTGCGCAACCTCACTTGATTGGCCGCGGCCCTCAGGTCCGGGCGATGATCTCGTTCTCGCCGCGGTGGATCTGAGGCCGCGCCGGGAGCCGTCCGGTCTTGCGCCGGGCCAGGAAGCGTGGACGGCGCCCGCCGAGGCCGGCATGACGGCGCCGGATGCGCACCCGACCGAGGATCAGCCGACCGATCTGCTCGGTGACGGGGACGAGGACACCGTCCTCCCGCACGATCATGCGCACCAACCCGGCGCGCGCCGCGATGTCGCGCCAGACCGCGACCACGTCGTCCTCGTCGAAGCTGCCGAGCCGGTGGAGTTCTTCGCCCTCGGCATCGACCAGGATCAGGCTGAACCGGTCGGCCCCGGCCATCTCGGCCTCCTCGACCGCATAGGCCAGCGCGATCCCGGCGGCGCGGCGGGCGCCCGGGCTGCGGCCGATCACCGGAAGCGGCGAGGCCGTGAGGGAGAGCGTGCCCGCGGCACCCTGCATGCAATGTCCTGCGCGACGTTCGTCCGTGACCGGGGAAGTGTTCATCTGTCCGAGTCCCTGGGGCAAGTGGCGGCGCCTGTCGGGCCGTCCGTTATGCCAAGCAAAATCGCACTCGAACTCCTCCGCAGCGCTTAAGAGCCGTCGTTAAGCGAATCTGGACAGGGCTGTCATTTGCGGAATGCTCAATGCTTCCTTGAATGCTCAACATTTCCTTGCGCGGATTGGTCGTTATCGATTGATCAACCAGCATCCTTGTGGCGATGCGGGCGGCGCCGTACAACGGCAGGGCCGGGCGCGCGATCGTCCGCATCCGGCCCCCTCAGCCCGAACGTCCTGCCATCCGCTGCGCCGGATGAACGGCGCGATGGGCTATCCGGCCCCCAACGGATCCCACGCGGAGTGCGATGCCCGAGCCCCTCACCGACGCCGCCGTATCCGCCCTGATGCCGGAGCTGCGCGCCGTCATGCGCGAGGCCGCCGACATCGCGCAGCCGTTCTTCCGGCTCGGCGGCCATACCTCCGCGCGGATCTGGTCAAAGGCCGGCGGCTCGCCGGTGACCGAAGCCGACGTCGCGGTCGACGCCTTCCTGAAGGTCCGCCTGAGCGCCCTCGTCCCGCGGGCGGCATGGCTGTCGGAGGAGACCGCGGACGACCCGGCGCGCCTCGGGCACGACCTCGTCTGGATCGTGGATCCGATCGACGGCACCCGGGCGTTCCTGTCGGGCCATCCCGATTGGTCGATCGCCGTCGCGCTGCTCGCGGGGGGCGAGCCGCTGATCGGGTTCGTGCACGCCCCGGCGGGGGAGACCGATTACGAGGCCGTGCGCGGACGCGGCGCGACCCGCAACGGCACGCCGATCCACGTGGATTCGCGGCAGGATTTGGCCGGCGCGCGCATCACCGGGCCGAAGCCGATGCTCGACCGCCTGACCCGGGGCGCCGGGCCGAACCCCGATTTCAGCGTGGTGGCACGGATCCCGTCCCTCGCCCTGCGGCTCGCCCGGGTGGCGGAGGGCAGCGTCGATATCGGGATGATCTCGGGCCATGCCCGGGATTGGGATCTGGCCGCGGCCGATCTCGTGCTGCGCGAGGCTGGGGGAATCGTCTGCGACTTCGACGGTGCGGCGACCCCTTACAATCGGGCCGAGCCGGTCCACGGCGAATTGCTAGCGGTGCCGGCGGCCCTGCGCGATCCCGTCCTCGCGGCTTGGGGCCGCTGAGCTTGGGGCCACTGAGGACGAAGCGGGCGATCAGGCCGCGCGCACCTCACGGAGCGTGAGCGCCGTCGGGGCAAGCCCGAGGCGGTCGGCGAGATGCCAGTGGAGTTCCCGGGAGGAGTGGTAGTTGTAGGACCGGTCGATCAGGTGGCTGATATCGCCACAGCTCAAATCCGCGGTCCCGGCCTCGGCCAGCTTGCCGACCCGGAAGGTCGGGGCGTCGGTCACGGGAGACCGGACGCCGCGGCGGCGTGTGTACTCAAATAACATAAGCGCTTTTTCTTTTGTGGACCGGACGTTTGCTCCGTCCGGCGTCGTTTCTGGGATATTGCCTCCGGCGCGACCTGCTTCCGAGCGGGTTTGCCCGAACCGGTAGCGTCGGAAGGGGGAGCCGCACCATGCGGCCGTTTCGAGGTCCGCCCCGATCTCCCGCATGGGCGGGAGCCCCCTGTCACGTATTGCGCGTCAGGGGGAACCGGGCCGGACCCGTCGACCGATCAGGCCGCCTGGAGGTTGCCCGCAGCGTCCTTGCCGCTGCGCTTGTCGGTCAGGATCTCGTAAGTGACCCTCTGACCTTCGATCAGGTTGCGCATTCCGGCGCGCTCGACGGCCGAGATGTGCACGAACACGTCCTTGCCGCCGTCGTCGGGCTGGATGAAACCGTAGCCCTTGGTCTCATTGAACCACTTCACAGTGCCGGTATTCACGTAGTGTACCTCATTCGTCCATAGGCCACCCGCGCGGCGTGAACGCCGCGTGATGCACCACGGTCTTTCTGGATTTGGCCAGTGCGGCGGGGCGCGAGGCGCTGAACCCTGAAGAGCATCAGCCTCGGTGGGTAAACCCCCCGAAGACGTATTTAGGCGCCGGCTGCGGCGGCAACAAGGCGCCGGCCGCGTATCTTCTGCGTCGCAGCCCGGGATGAAGGCGCGACCAAGGTCCGCCGCCCCCTGGGATTTCGGGCCTTTACGATGCATATACGGAGCGTGCGCAAGCAGTTACGGCGCGCGGCTCTGGACGCTACATGGCAGGCATATCGGTTTCGCTGGACGGTGCGAACATCCAGCTATCCTTCCAGAAGGACGATCAGGCGACGGCGGTGGTGATGGATGCCCGCGCCGCCCGCGCCCTGGTGCGGGCCGTCGGGCAGCTCCTCACGGCGATCGACGATACCGACGAGCCCGACTTGGCCGACGAGATGGGCGATGAGGAAATCGCCATGCTCGACGTGACGTCATCAGCGATCGAGATCGGCACCGACGAGGAAGGGCAGGCCGTGGTCGCGCTCCAGGCCGGGGCCTTGCCGCCGTTTCAGTTGCGCCTGACCGATGAAGAGGCCCGCCACGTGGTGACGAGCCTCTCCGAGATTCTCAACGCGCCGCGGGACGTGCGGACCTCGCACGGCGGGCACTGACTGCCCGCATCACATCCGCGTGCCGGGATCGGTCGGCGTCCCCGGAAAGATGTCGGGTTCCGAGCCCGGGCCACCCGGCTCGCCGATGCCGGGATCGTTCACCGGATAGGGCGTGCGCGGTCCGGTGGGGCCGATATCGGGCTCCTCATCGGGGATAGGCGGGGGCGGCGGCAGATCGCCGGGCGTGGGTTCGGGTAGGCCGGGATTGGCCATGCGCGGCTCCTCTTCATTCGGGATGGGGACCAACGGATCGGGCTTCGGGGAGTTCCGACAGGCATTCGCAGCGGAGCGGCGCAGCGTGGCGCCGTCGGGAACAGCCCGTTCCCCATCCGGTTGACCGGGCCAACCTGATCCGCAGGAGTCCATTCATGCCCGACATCCGCCAAGCCAAGATCCTGATCCTCGCCACCGATGGGTTCGAGGAAGCCGAACTCACCGTCCCGCAGGCGAAGCTCGCCGAGGCCGGCGCCACCGTGACGGTCGCCGCCCCGCAATCGCGCCAGAGCAAGGGCACGATCCGCGGCTGGGACAAGACCGATTGGGGCAAGGACGTCGCGGTCGACACCGACCTGGAGCGAATCGATCCATCCGCCTACGACTCGCTGGTCCTGCCGGGCGGCCAGATCAATCCGGACAAGCTCCGGCTCGAGCCGAAGGCGCTCGCGCTGATCAAGAGTTTTGTGACCTCCGGCAAGGTGGTGGCCGCGATCTGCCACGCTCCGTGGCTGCTCATCGAGGTCGGCGCGGCCAAGGGCCGCGACCTCACCGCGTTCAGCTCGATCCGCACCGACGTGATCAATGCCGGCGGCCGCTGGCACGACAAGGCGGTGGTGACGGATCAGGGCATCGTCACGAGCCGCAATCCCGGGGATCTCGATGCCTTCTGTGCGAAGATCATCGAGGAGATTCAAGAAGGCGGCCATGGTGAGCGGCAGCTCGCGGCCTGAGGCACGCGGCGCGCGCGCTCAACCGCGCGCGCCAGCCACCTCGAGAACGGTACAGCTTCGAAGAGGGCGCCCGTACTCGTCGGTCCCCTCGACGGTGACGCGGTGGGCGCCGGGCGCGAGGTCGTCCGGCAGACGCGCCGTCCAGATATGCGTGGAGGGCGTGGCCTGCACCCAGCTCTTCTTGGTCTCGGGATAGCGGGCGAAGAGTTCGGCGACGAACGGATCGGTCCGGCGGGTCCGGGTCATCGGTTGCGCCGGCCGGTCGCCGATGCGGAGCGCCAGGTTGGTGCGCGGGCCGCCGTCGAACGCGTTCACAACCACGGTCGTGTCGCCGAGCGCATCCTGCGGCACCGGTGGGCGGAGGCCCTGCATCGGCCGCGTCAGGCGGATCACCTCCACGGCGCCGACCCGCGCCTCACTCTCGAACAGGATGCGCAGGGTCTCGTCCGGCTGGCCCTGCGCCGGGACGTAGCGGGTCGTGTAGTCGGCCCCGCGCACCGACAGGACGTGGAAGCCGTTCGGCGTGCCGTCGCGGCTGTCGGCCGACGGGATGCCGGTGCGCGTGTCCGGCCCGCTTAACCACGAACCCGACACGGCGGTCAGCACGTGATGGTGGTGCCCCTCCGCCGGGTAATGGTGCTCGGTCGTGTGGGTATGGCCGGCGAGGCTCAGAACCTTGCGCCCCGCGAGCAGATCGAGGAGCGCCGCGCGGTCGATGGTGGTGCCGTGGGGATCGTCCGGCGTCGTATCGGTGAAGAGCGGGATGTGCATGGCGAGGACGATCAGGTCGTCCCGCGGGATCTCGGCGAGCAGGTTGCGCAGGAACGTCATGCTGCGTTCGCCGATATGACCCCGGTAGGTGTTCGCCCCCACCGGGACCGGCGGCCCCAGCCACTCGACATTGTCGAGCATCACGAACCAGGCCCGCCCGTGGCGGAACGCGTAGGTCGGCGCGCCGAACACCCGCTTCCAGGTCTCGCGGCTGTAGCGGGCATCGGGCGCCTGCATGTTGAGGTCGTGGTTGCCCGGCAGGCTGTACCAGGGCAGGCCGATCCGCCCGATGATCCGGTTGGACCGGTCGATCAGCGAGAGGTCGTCGAACAGCACGTCGCCGGTGGTCATCCCGAAGGCCGCCGGGATCGCCATGGCGCGGGCGACCGCGGTGTCGCGCACGTGGTCGAGCTCGAACCGGCTCTCAGGCTGCGGATCGGTGAACAGGATCACGTCGAAATCCGCGGGCTCGTCGACGCGGGTCAGCGTGAAGTCGATCGAGGCCGGCAGGGGGCCGGTCGGCGCGACACCGCGGTAGCGCAGCCCCAGCTTCGCCGGCGTACCCTCCGGCTGGTGGATGTAGGAATGGCGCGGCACGTTGTCGGCGTCGCGCGGCAGGGCGTAGCCGGGCGGCTTGATCACGAAGACCGCGCCATCGCCGGGCATCGGCAGGCGGTAGCGGCCCTGGTCGTCGGTGCGCGCGATCTCGCGGCCGTTGGAGACGAGGACGCCCGGCAGCGGTGCCCGGTCCACGCCCGTGACATCGGTCGCGTAGACGATCCCGTTGGCCTCCGCGGTGCCCTGCGCCTCCGCGCGTCCTGCCGCGAGGCCCAGGCTGGCGAGACCGGCCACGGTCTCCCGGCGGGTGAGGCCTCCGTCTCCGGACTTGGGTTCGCGCGACATCGGGGGCTCCTGCATGGTGTCCTGCTCCGTCGCAGGAAGCCGCCACTGCGGCCCCGCGACTTGGGCTTCGAGGGCCAAGCAGACGCATTTGACCGGGCCATGACAGACGCGCTCCCAAACGCGCGAGGCCCGCATCTCGGGGGAGATGCGGGCCTCGGGTGATCCGGAGCGAATTGGGCGACGGGTTACTCCTCGTCGCCGGGCTCGAAGGTCTGCGGCACCGGCTCGGCGCTGGCGACCGGGGTCGGCGCTCCGATCGTCGAGGGGACGTTGACGCCGTCGCGCTTGTAGATGTCGTCGCGGAACTGGACGATCCCGTCCGGGGTCGACCACGCCGTGATGTAGGTCCAGTAGACGGGCACCGGCTGAGCGATGTTGGCATCGACGCGCTTGCCGCTCTCGATCGCCTCCTCGACCTTCTGGCGGTCCCAGCCGGGCGTGTCCTTCAGCAGCCACGTGATGTACTCGCGCACGTTCTGCACGCGCACGCAGCCGGATGAGATGAAGCGGAAATCGTCGCCGAACACGCCCTTCGTGTTCGTATCGTGCATGAACACGCCGTAGGGGTTCGGGATGTTGATGCGCACGATGCCCATCGAGTTGAAGTCGGCGCCCGAATCCTGCCGGTAGGTGTAGCGGGTGCCCTCGTCGGAGTTCCAGTTCACCGATTTCGGCGAGATCTCCTGGCCGTTCGAGAGGATGCGGATCCGGTTGTCCGTGAGGTAGTTCGGATCCTTCTGCATCTTCGGGATCAGGTCCTTCTTCACGATCGAAGCCGGGACCGTCCAGGTCGGGTTGAAATTGATCTGCGTCGCCTTGGTGTTCATGATCGGCGACTGACGGTCGATCTTGCCCACGCCCGCGGCGTGGAGCGTGACGACTTGGCCGTTCTCGACCGTCTCGACCAGGGCGGCCGGGATATTGGTGATCACGAAGCGCCGGCCGAGATCGCCCGAATAGGAGCGCAGGCGCACCACGTTGGTCTCGAGCTGGCGCAGGCGCACGTCGGCGGGCACGTTCATCGCCTGCTGGGTGGCGAGGCTCATCGTGCCGGTCTGGCTGAGGCCGTGCCGGGCCTGGAAGCGCTTCACGCCGGCGGCGACGTAGGAATCGTACACGCCCGAGCCGCCGGCCGCCGCATCGAGGTCGCCGGTGACGATCAGGCGCTGGCGCACGGCGGCCACGGCCGGACCGCGGGACCCGATCCGCAGATGCTCGGCGCCGGACACCTGCCGCCAGCCGCCGCGGTTCACGATATCCTTGTAGCGCTCGACCATCTGCTCGGTCGCCGCCACCGTCTGGGGCGAGAGGATCGGCACGGTCTCACGCTGCACCTGCATGGCGGCCGGCGAAGCATAGTCCTGCGCCCATTCGGCCTGGGCGTAATTGCCCTGGTCCCGGGCTTCCGCGGCACCGACCCCCAGGGCGCCCAGGGCGGCGACGCTCAGGAGCGTGGTGAACCGGTTATGTGCCTTCTTGCGCATCGGTCGCTGGCTCTGGTCCGGAATCTGTTCGGATCGTGACGGAAAGGGATGGTCTGGGCCGTCACGGTGTGGGATTGGCGCTTAAGACTCCCTATCGAAGGGGCCGGAATATGGCATCGCGGTGCGCCAGCGCACGCCGTCTCCGGGTGCGGCACCCCGGCAACAGCCACGGGCGTCGCCGTGTGGCAAGTATGCCATAGCGGGCCGGATCGCGAACGGGCGCAGCATGGATCGGGCCTCGGCGAGAACGAGACGAGACGACGCTCATCCCGTGGCGCCCCTGCGTGCGGTGATCGCCGCGCTGGCGCTCTACGCCTTCGTGTTCCAGGCTTTTCTGGGCGGACTGATGCCGATCCCGGCCGCCATCGACGGCCTGTGCGCGCAGCACGCGGCGTCCGATACGAACCCGGACAGGCCGCTTCCGCACGGTCACGGTGATTGCTGCACGGCCGCGCAGGCGGTGGGTGCCGAGCTTCCAACCCGCATCGCATCCGACATCGTCGCGTGGACGGCGGAGGATCGCGGTAGCCCTCCCTATCGGACCGTCGGCCAGCTCGGCTCCCGCGAACCGCCCGACCGCAGCACCGCACCGCGGGGTCCCCCATCCGCCTGAGCGATTGTTTCCCGACGAAACACTCAGACCGGATGTGTCCCATGAAGATTGTTATTCAGGCCGTGATCGGCCTCGGCCTCGTCGCCTCGGCGGCGCAGGCCCACGCGGTGCTGGAGCGCAGGCAGGCGAGCCCCGGCTCGACCTATCGCGGCGTCGTCCAGATCATGCACGGCTGCGACGGCAAGCCGACCACCAAGGTAAGCGTCAGCATCCCGGAGGGGCTGTTCGGCGCCAAGCCGATGCCGAAGCCCGGCTGGACGCTGGCGACCACCCGCGGCGCCTACGCGAAAACCTACACGACCCATCACGGCACCGCCTCCGAGGGCGTGACCGCGAGCACGTGGAGTGGCGGCAGCCTGCCGGACGATGAGGTCGACGAGTTCACCTTCCTGGCGCAGGTCGCCGATACGTTCGAGCCCGGCGCGACGGTCTACGTGCCGGTGCAGCAGGATTGCACGGAGGGCGGCTATTCCTGGTCCGACATCCCGAAGCCCGGTCAGGATGCCCATGAGCTGAAGGCGGCCGCCCCCGCTTTCCGGATCGTCCAGGTGGCCCAGGCAGCGCCCGCGAAGGCGGCCCCGATCAAGGCCGGCGACCTGACCATCGAGACGCCGTGGCTGCGCGCCACGCCGAACGGCGCCAAGGTGGCGGGCGGCTACGTGCGCATCACCAACACCGGCAGTGCGCCCGACGTGCTGACCGGGGCGACGGTACCCTTCGCTAAGTCGGGCGATATCCATTCCATGTCGATGGAGGGCGGGATCATGAAGATGGCGCCGGTCTCCGGCGGCCTGACCATCAAGCCCGGGGAGACCGTCGAGCTGAAACCGGGCGGCTTCCACCTGATGTTCGAGGATCTGACCGGCGCGCCGAAGGCCGGCGAAACGGTGGCGGGGACGCTGACCTTCCAGCGGGCCGGCACCGTGCCGGTGACCTTCTCGGTGGCGCCGATCGGGGCGTCCGCGCCCGGCGGACCGCACCAGCATCAGCACTAGCGAGGCCGCTGACGAGCGGTCGGATGCCCGAGATGCGTCTTCCGCCAGCACCGCGCCGGGCCATCGCGGCACGGGCTGCTGGCGGGATGGTCGGAGTGGCCCCTGGCGGGGATCGCGTCCCGCTCTCGGACAGGACCCGCGCGCCCTCCCTCCCCGCGGCGGGGGGAGGGAGACGCGTGGAATTCGGCCTTTCGCTGCTTCAAGGGCTCATCCGCGAAGCGTCCGGCGTCCGCAGCCTCGCCACGCCGATGCTGGCCAATCCCACGGCGATCACCGGCAACCCGTCGCGCAAGGTCGAGACCGAGCGGATCGCCAACCGCACCTCGTTCCTGCTCGATGTCGGCAAACTCGACGTTGACACCGGGGCGATCCACACGAGCCTGTATCACCCGATCTTCCAGGCGATCGACCAGGAGGGCTGGACCTCCGGTATCAGCCCACACTGGGCCGGAACCGTCGATCTCGGCGGTTTCCGCGATGACGTCGTGCTGGGCCTGCGCGCCTTCGCGGGCCAAAACGCGGCGCTGCAATGCGTCGACATCCGCGGCCAGCGGGGCGCTCAGACGCTAAATCCCCTCCAGAGCGCGTCCAACGACGCGGCTTACGGCGAGAACCGTTTCTGGTTCCTGCCCGACGTGGCGCTGATGACGGGCGCCAAGGCGTTCACATCAAATCGCACCGACAGCGACAAGGGCGGCCTGCCCGGGGGCCTGACGCCGGACTTCGCCGACGCGACCTTACGGACGCGCGCTCCGTATCGGAGATCGCCGCGGTCGCGAATGCCCGGACATCCGGGGGCGCGGCGACCCTGGCGGCGTTCCATCCCGGCAGCGGTCGCAGCGTGTTCGCGGGCCTGCGCGCCGCAATCTGAACGCTGGCATCCGCCGGGAGACCGCTTATCTTGGCGTCGACCGGTTCGTTAAGGTTAAAAAAGGATGAACCCTGATCCCGGCGCCGATCGGCGCTAGGATTGCAGCGTCGTCGGACAGAGCGGGACGCAGCGTCCTATTTCCGGACGGACAGGGCCGTCGGACGGCACGGGAGAGGCAGGATGAACGGCTTCGATGTCACGTTTCGGGACGACCAGGACTGGGTCGATTTCGGCAAGTCCTACGTCAACTCGGACGCCTTCAAGTCGCTATTCCGCGAGGGGATGAAGCTCGTGGAAGAGACGGCCGCCTATCTCGACGGCGAGGGGCGCGACGAATCGCGCCTGATCTCCCGCGACGCGACGCTGAGCTACGCCGCCGAGAGCATGCGGCTGACGACGCTGCTGATGCAGGTCGCCTCCTGGCTGCTGGTGCAGCGCGCGGTGTCCGAGGGGGAGATGACCCCGGCCGAGGCGCTCCTCGAGAAGCACCGGGTCAAGCTGGCGAGCAGCGAGCCGCCGAAAGCGCAGGATTTCAATCTGCTGCCGGTGCGTCTGCAGCAGCTGATCATGCGGGCGCGGCGCCTGCACAGCCGCATCCTGCACCTCGACGTGCTGATCACCGAGGACCGGCCGACGCCGGCCCCGGTCGAGAGCCCGGTGGCCGCCCAGCACGGCCTGCTGCGGATGGCGTTCCGCATGAGCGACGGCTGACCCGGTCGCCGGTCGACCCAAAGAAAACGGGCGGCCCTACGAGGGGACCGCCCGTCCGTACGACGCCGCCCGGGGGCAGCACGTTCTGTCCGGGTCGCTCAGCGCTTGCCGAGATTGCCGAAGCGCGAGTTGAAGCGGGAGACGCGTCCGCCGCGGTCGAGCATCTTCTGCTCGCCGCCGGTCCAGGCCGGGTGGGTGAGCGGGTCGATGTCGAGGTTGAGGGTGTCGCCCTCCTTGCCGTAGGTCGAACGGGTCCGGTACTCGGTGCCGTCCGTCATCACGACCTTGATGAAGTGGTAGTCGGGGTGCTCGGTCCCCTTGGCCTTCGCGGCCGCGTCCTTCGCCATGACCTGTCGTCCCTGATCTGGCACGCCGGCGGGAAGCGCAGGAGGCGCCGCCCGGCCCGGAATGCGGAAGATGTCACCGGTTGCACCGAACCGTAGGTTCGTGCAACGGCACGTCCAAGCCGACCGTGGTGGCGGCCCGCGGCCATTGAACACACGCAATCGGATGAGCGGCGGCGTATACCGCAGGCGCTCCCCGGTCACAAGCGCCGCGGACCGGGAGATCGACGCATACGAGAGGCGTAATGGCCCGTAGACCCAAGGCGGCCGTCGAGGGGCGGCCCAAAGCACCGCTGAGCGCGCTCCGGCCGCTGCTCCCGTTCGCGTTGCGCTATCGCGGCCGGATCATCGGCGGGCTCGTCGCCCTCGCCTGCGCGTCGGCCTCGACGCTGGTGGTGCCCGTCGCCATGCGCCGGGTGATCGACCACGGCTTCACGGTCGACGGCTCGGGGGTGATCGACGCCTATTTCCTCGCCCTGCTCGGCGTGGTGGCGGCCTTCGCGCTGTCGAGCGCGGCCCGGGTCTACACCGTGGTGACCCTGGGCGAGCGGGTGGTGGCGGATCTGCGTGCTGCCGTGTTCGCCCGGCTCACGATCCTCGACCCGGCCTTCTTCGACCGGGCGCAGTCGGGCGAGATAATCTCGCGGCTCACCGCGGACGCGACGCAGATCAAGTCGGCCTTCGGGGTTTCGGTATCGATCCTGCTGCGCAACCTGTTCCTGTTCGTGGGGGCGACCGCCATGATGGTGGTCACGAGCCCGCGGCTCTCCGTGATGGTGCTGGCCGCGATCCCGATCATCGTCTTCCCGCTGATCGTCTCGGGCCGGGGCGTGCGCCGACGGTCCCGGGCCGCCCAGGACCGGCTGGCCGAGGCCTCGGCCTACGCCGCCGAGGCGGTCGGCGCCGTGCGGACCATGCAGGCCTTCGGGCGCTCGGGCAGCACGGCGGCCCGGTTCGCGGCGGCGTCCGAGGAGGCCTACGGGGCCGCTCGGGATTCGATCCGGGCGCGGGCGCTGCTCACCGGCGTCGCGATCTTCCTGATCTCGGCCTCCGTGGTCGGGGTGATGTGGTACGGGGCGCAAGGCGTGCTGACCCACACGATGACCGGGGGCGAACTCTCGCAGTTCGTGCTCTACGCGGTGTTCGGCGCCGGAGCACTCGGCCAGCTCTCCGAGGTCTACGGCGACCTTGCCATGTCGGCGGGGGCGGCCGAGCGGCTGACCGAGATCCTGGCCGCCGAGCCCGCGATCCGCGCGCCGAAGCCGGCCCTGCCGCTGCCCGAACCCGCCCTCGGCGCCGTGACCTTCGAGACGGTGCGCTTCGCCTATCCGACACGACCCGGCCACGTTGCCCTCGACGGCCTGAACTTCGCGGCGGCTCCCGGCGAGCGGATCGCCATCGTGGGTCCGTCCGGGGCCGGCAAGTCGACCGTGTTCCAGCTCCTGCTGCGCTTCTACGATCCGCAGGGTGGCCGGATCCTGATCGACGGCTTCGACATCGCGCAGGTCGATCCCGAAGCCCTTCGCGATCGCATCGCGCTGGTGCCGCAGGATCCGGTGGTGTTCTCCGGGAGCGTCAGCGAGAACATCCGCTACGGCCGCCCGGAGGCCGGCGAGGCCGAGGTTCGGTATGCCGCCGAGCGCGCCAACGCGCACGGCTTCATCACGGCCCTGCCGCAGGGCTACGACACGCAGGTCGGCGAGCGGGGCGTGACGCTCTCGGGTGGCCAGCGCCAGCGGATCGCGATCGCCCGGGCGATCCTCAAGGACGCGCCGATCCTGCTCCTCGACGAGGCGACCTCGGCGCTCGACGCGGAATCCGAGCGCGCCGTCCAGGCCGCCCTGGACACGCTGATGCGGGGGCGCACCACCCTGGTCATCGCCCACCGGCTGGCCACGATCCGCGCCGCGGACCGGATCCTGGTCCTCGACGACGGCCGCATCGTCGAGACCGGGACCCACGAGAGCCTGCTGGCGCAGGGGGCGCTCTACGCGCAGCTCGCGAACCTGCAGTTCACCGACGCCCTCGACGAGACCGCCCGGGGCAAGGAGCCCCGTACCCGGGTGGAGCGGCTGCCGGCCGGGGAGTAGGCCGGGACACACAGGGCGGCGCGGTGTAGACAGGGCGTCATGCCGACGCTCGACCTCGCCCGCTTCCCGCGCCTGCCGCTGCTGACGCTCCCGACGCCGATCGAGCCCCTCGACGGGCTCACGGCCCATCTCGGCGATGCCCTCAACGGCGTTCGGATCTTCGTGAAACGTGACGACCTGGCGGGGATCGGCCTCGGCGGCAACAAGCTGCGCAAGCTGGAATATCTGCTCGGCGCCGCCAGGGAGGCGGGGGCCGATACGGCGATCACGGTGGGTGCGATCCAGTCGAACCACGCGCGGCTCACCGCGGCGGCGACCGCCCGGGCGGGCCTCACCTGCGAGCTGTTCCTGACCCGCAGCGTGCCGCGGCAGGATCCGGACTATACCGGCAACGGCAACCGCCTGCTCGACGATCTGTTCGGCGCCACGGTCCATGAGCTTCCGGGCGACGCCGATTCCATCGCGGCCGCCGAGGCGCGGGCGGACGCCCTGCGCGCTGAAGGTCGCGTGGTCTACACCTTCCCCTCCGGCGGATCGAGCCCGACCGGGTGCCTCGGCTACGTGAACTGCGCCGCCGAGATCCTGACCCAGGCGGACACGCTGGGGGTGACCTTCGCGCAGATCGTCACCGCCAACGGCAGTGCCGGCACCCATGCGGGCTTGGTCGCGGGGCTCGCCTCGATAGGCCGCGACCCGCGTCTGGCGAAATCCTTCGCAGTGCTCGCCGAGGAGGCGCGCGCCCGGGGGGAGGTTCTGGAGAAAGCCAACGCGACGCTGGCGCTGACCGGCGCGGAGCGGCGCGTGACGCCGGAGGACATCAACCTCGACGGCCGCCACCGCGGCCCGGGCTACGGGATCCCGACCGCCGGCATGCTGGAGGCCGTCCGGCTGATGGCGCGGACCGAAGGCAAGCTCCTCGATCCGGTCTACAGCGGCAAGGCCTTCGCGGGCCTGTTGCACGACGTCCGAGCCGGGCTCTACCCGGCGGGGTCGTCGGTGCTGTTTCTGATGACCGGCGGCACCCCCGGGATCTTCGCCTACAAGGAGGCGCTGGCGGGCTGAGCGCGCCGCCGACCTGGGGGCCGGGATGACGACTCAGACCTACGTCGCGGCGACGCCCGAGGATATCCCGGCGATCCAGCGCTTGGAGCGGGGCGAGGGTTTTGCCGACTGGGTCGGCCGCTGGTCGGCCGAGGAGCATCTTCGGGAAATGGCCACGGGCTCCGAGTACCGGCTGCTGCTGGAGAGTGGTGCACCGGTCGGGTTCGTGCTGCTTCAGAAGTCCGTCCTGGCGGATGCCTGCCTCCTGCTGCGGCGCATCGCGGTGGTGGAGCCCGGACGCGGTCTCGGAAGCGCGCTGCTCAAGGACACTTTGCGCCACGGCTTCACGGAGCGCGCGGCGCACCGCATCGAGTTGATGGTCTACGTCGACAACGCCCGCGCACGCGCCGCCTACGCCACGGCAGGCTTTCGCAAGGAGGGCAACCTGCGCGAAGTCCGCCGGACCGCCGATGGCAACTTCCGGTCGATGGTTCTGATGTCGATCCTCCGCCCGGAATGGGAGATGGCCGCTACCGCTCGGTGAGCTTCATCTCGATCCGGCGGTTGCGGGCATAGGCCTCATCGGTGGTGCCGCCATCGATGGGCTGGAACTCGCCGAAGGCGCCGGCCAAAAGATGCTGGGGCGCGATGCCCTTGCCGGCGAGGTATTGCACCACCGCGATGGCGCGGGCGGCCGAGAGCGCCCAGTTCGACGGGAATTGCGGGGTGCTGATCGGCCGTGCATCGGTATGGCCGTCGACCCGCAGCACCCAGGGTAGATCCGCCGGGATCTGCTTGGCGAGGTCCGAGATCGCCCCCGCGATCCGGTCAAGTTCCGGCCCGGCCTCGGGCTTCAGGGTCGCCGAGCCTGCGGGGAACAGCACCTCCGATTGCAGCACGAACCGGTCGCCGACCACGCGAATGTCGGGGCGGTTGCCGAGGATCTGGCGCAGGCGCCCGAAGAAATCGGAGCGGTAGCGCGCCAATTCCTGAACCTTCTGCGCCAGGGCGACGTTCAGCCGGCTGCCCAGCTCGGCGATGCGGACCTGAGATTCCCGGTCACGGCTCTCGGACGCCGCCAGCGCGTCCTCCAGGGCGGCGAGCTGGCGGCGCATGGCGCTGATCTGCTCGTTGAGCAGGTCGATCTGGGACAGCGCCCGCTTCGTCGCGCCCCGCTCGGCCTCCAATTGCTTGTCGACGGCACCGGCAGCGCCCTGGCTGACGGTGGCGGCCTCCGCCTGGGTCTTGGCCTGATCGCGCTCGGCCTCGACGCCCGCGAGCGTCGTCCGCAAGGAGCGGACCTCGTCCTCCTGCGTGCGTCGGTTCGAGCGCTCCAGAGCGAGAAGGTCGGTAAGGTCGGCGATCTGGCGGTTGAGCTTGGCGAGCGTCTCGTCCCGCCCGGTCAGCTCCTGCGACAGGAAGAACTGCCCCACCACGAACACCGTGAGAAGGAACACAACCGAGAGCAGCAGCGTCGCCAGCGCGTCGACGTAACCCGGCCAGACGTTGAGGGTGCGCCGGGACCGCGCCGCCGTGGACGCCATCAGACCCGCTCCCGGCCCAGCCGGTCGAGCACCTGCTTCAGCTCACGCTCACGGCTCGCCTGGGCCTCCACCCAGTCGCGGATCATCTGCTGCTCGGCGCGCATGTGCTGCACGAGGCCCTGAATGCCCTCGGCGAGGTTGGTCATGGCGAGCGTGGCGGCGCGGCTGCCGCCGCCCTCCGCGACCAGAGCGGTCAGGCGATCGACCGCCTCCTTGAGTTCCAGCGTGCCGGCTCCCCCCGCCCGGACCGCCACCGCCGCCGTCTCGGCGGCGACAGCCTGGCCGGACATCAGCCAGTCCTGCAATTCGTTGTGGAAACGCGCATGGGCCTGGCCCGCCTGCAACTCCAGGAAGCCGGTGATCAGCGACGAGGCGAGACCGAACAGCGAGGCCGAGAAGGCCAGGCCGATTCCCGAGAGCGGCACGGCCAGGCCCGATTTCAGCTCGTCGAACATGACCCCGGCATCGCCGCCGCCGCGCATCCCTTTGATCACGCCGCCCACCGCCGAGAGGGTGTCGATCAGGCCCCAGAACGTGCCGAGCAGGCCGAGCAGGATCAAAATGCCGGCGATGTAGCGCAGGATCTCGCGCCCCTCATCGAGGCGGGCCGCGATGGTGTCGAGATAGCCGGCGGTGCCCGGCAGCGTCACGCCCGCGGGCCGGGCCGCGACCATCGGCGCCATCGGCGCGAGGAGCGTGGGCGGGCGCTTGGCCGGGGTGCCGCGCGCCGCCGCGTTGACGTAGGCGACCTCGCGGAACAGGCGGATGACCTGCCCGAACGCGATCACGACCGCGATCAGCAGAACCCCGAGGATGAGTCCGTTGAGACCGGGATTGGCCAGGAAGGCCGGCGTGATCTGCTTGAACAGGATGAAGGCGAGAAAGCCGACGAGGATGAGAAAGACGACCATGCGCCCGAGATAGATTCCGGGCCGGGCCAGCGGCTCCGTGTTGTTCTCGCCGGTATCGCGGGCGGCCATCGGTCGCTCTAGCCTGATCTTAAGACATGCGGCCGCCGGCGGCGTCCGTCCTACTTACTGTGGAGGCAGGGCCTTACGCGATCAAGTCGCGCACGGGACGCACGCGCGTCGCGTGGTGGATGGAGGCAGATCCACGGCTTCCCCTCCCTGCAGAGGGGGGAGGGAGAGCCCACGTCAGGCTGCACGTCCAAGCGCAGCAGTAAGCAGCGGCCTTAATCCCAAAAATACGGCGCGCTCGCCTCGAGATGCGGCCCGAGCCGCAGTGCCGCCACCCGGGTGGCGAGGCCCCGCGCATCGGTCTCCACCGCGATGCCACTGAGCGTGCCGTCGCCGGTCGCGACTTCCCAGCGGGAGCCCGGCGTCTTCTGGATCATCCGGCGGATCGGCTCGTCCTTCTGCATGCCGATCACTGAATCGTAATCGCCGCACATGCCGGCATCCGACATGTAGGCGGTGCCGCCGGGCAGGATCCGGTGATCGGCGGTGGGCGTATGGGTATGGGTCCCGACCACGAGGCTCGCCCGGCCGTCGAGGTAATGGCCGAGGGCCTGCTTCTCGCTGGTCGCCTCCGCGTGGACGTCCACCACCACGGCGTCGGCGGCGGCCCCCAGCGGGCAGGCCATGAGTTCGCGCTCCACCGCCGCGAAGGGGTCGTCCATCGCGTCGAGGAAGACGCGGCCCATCACGTTGACCACGAGAACGCGGGCGCCGCCTTGCGTTTCCACCACCGTCGCGCCGCGGCCGGGCGTGCCGGGCGGGTAGTTGGCCGGGCGCACCAGACGCGGCTGGCGGGCGATGAAGACCAGCGCCTCGCGCTGGTCGAAGCTGTGGTTGCCGAGCGTCACCGCGTCGGCGCCGGCCTGGAGCAGCTCGTCGCAGATCGATTCGGAGATGCCGAAGCCGCCGGCCGCGTTCTCGCCGTTCACCACCACGCAGTCGAGGCGCCAGCGCTCGCGCAGGCGGGGCAGGTGATCGCACACGACGGTGCGGCCCGAACGGCCGACGACATCGCCGAGGAAGAGCAGACGCATCGGTCAAGCCGTCCTGTCGAAGCGAATCAGGCCCGCCTCGGTGACCACGCAATCGAGCGGACGGTCGTGCGGCTCGGCCGGCACGCGCCCGACCTCCTGCGCGGCGAAGCCGATGCCGACGGTAAAGAGGGGGCGGCCGCGGGACAACCGCTCGATCGCCCCGTCGTAATAGCCGCGGCCGTAACCGATCCGCTGGCCGGTCCGGTCGAAGGCGGCGAGTGGCACGATCAGCGCGTCGGGATCCACGGGCGCCAAGGACGGGTCGGGCTCGCTCAGGCCGAAGCTGCCGGAGACCAGCGTGTCCCCGGCGCGCCATTCCCGGAACACGAGCCCCTCCCGGGTGACCTGCGGCAGGGCCACGGCCTGGCCGCGGGCCAGCAGGCCCTCGGCGGCGGGCCGCGGATCGACCTCGCTGCGGATCGGCCAGAAGGCGCCGACGAGCCGAACCTGCGTCAGTTCGGGGAGTGTGAGAAGCGCCGCGGCGATCGCCGCCGAGGCGGAATGTCGGTGATCCGCACCGAGCGCGTCGCGCGCCGCCAGGGCCGCGCGGCGCAGCTCCGCCTTGCGCGTCGCATCGGCGGGTTCGGAAGAAAGCGAGTGCGGAGCCACGTGAGCCGTTGGAGGATCGATCCCGGGAAACCTACAGCGTAGGTGGGCGCCGTGTTGGCCAGGTCCAGGGACGAGGCCAGGGACAGCTCCCGAGGGAGTCGATAAGGCCCCGGGGATAGTGCTCCTGACGAACTCTGCAGCCCCGCTACCGACATGTAGCGAGCCCGGCGCGTTCCCGCCAGGGCTCCGCAGCGTGAAAATGGTGCCGGCTGAGGTTCGCCCCGCCCACTCTCATGCGCCGATGAGCGCCCTGAAGCGCGGGGCGCGCCCGGCCCCGTCGATGCACTCGATCCCGCCGCCCGCGTTCAGGGTGTGCAGGCGATTGCCGGGCCATGACGGGCCGGGCTCGATCCGGCCGATCGCGGTCTGCGCGAACCCCTCCGGATCGAGGCGGTCGATCCGGGCGAGCACCAGGGCGCGGCCGTAGCCGGCGGCGCAATCCTGGACCGGGCGGATCAGGTGGCCGCCCCGCGCCACGATCCGCCCAGCCGGGCGCGCCAGCGACGGATCGACCAGGACAGGATTGGCCGGATGCGGCGTGAAGGGGCCGCGGAAATCGGGCGCCGACCAGAGGTGGAGCGCATCGTGGAAGGAGCCTGCCCCGGCCGGCGCGTCGAGCCCGGCATCGCGAACCGTGGCGAAGATCCACCAGCGGCCTTCGTGCTCGACCAGGGTCGCGTCGCTCGCCACCACGCCGGAGAGAAGCGTCGCTTCCTTGACCCAGCCTTGGGGGAAGCGCGTGGCGCGGTAGAGATCGACGGTTCCTGCGGCGGAACTCTCCGGCACCATCCAGACGCACCCGTCCCGCTCGAAGACGAACGGGTAGGAGAGGTGATGGGCCTCCTCCAGCACCGGCACGGGCGGGCCCTCCGGCCCATCCGGCCCGAAGCGAACGGCCGAGATGATCGCCTTGCCGGTGGCGTGCGGAAAATCCTCGACGAAGAGGTGCGTGCGTCCCGCGACGGCGATCGGGAAGGGATCGGCGTAGAAGCGCCGGCCGTCGTCGGGCAGGACGGTCCAGCCCGTCTCGGGATGGCGCCGGAGATCGACGAGGTCCAGCCCGGCGAGGTGCCGCCAGCCGCAGCGCCAGTGCGGAGCGTTGTAGCACAGACGGTACAGGCGGTGGATGAGCGCGCCGGCGAGCATGCGCCCGGCCCGCGTACCGAGGCGCGCAACCGTGAGGGCCACCGCATGGCCCACAGGCGCATCGCCGCAGACCCCCGCCCCGTTTCGCCCGGCGATCCGGTCGCGCAGAGCGGCCGCGATCACCGTGATCGACCGGGCCAGCGCATCCTCGATACTCGCCAGCACGATCCCGGGCCGGTCGGACCCGAGGCGGCCGGCGGCGCGGAGCGTCCCATTCTCGACCAGGGTGAGACGCGGCACGGCGCCCGCGAGCAGGCTCGCCAGCAACGCGTCCTCGCCGGCCATGCCGTCGTAAGCGATATGCCAGGTCGTGGGACCGGACGGGACGTCGCCGCACAAGTCGAGGACGAGGTCGGGCGGGCCATCGGCCCGTCGCCACCGATCGAGCTCAGCACCGGCGATCGGCTCGAACCCACGACAGCGCAGGCCGTGGACCAGGGCCTCGAGCTGGAACAGCAGATCGGCCGTGTGCGGCCATGCCGTGGCTCCGGGCGCGTCCGCGAGACTGACCGTGCCGATGCCGGGGATCGCGCTGATCCGTTGCAGCACGGTACGATGCCAACGGCGCGGCCGAGCGCCATCGAGGCGAACACGCACATGCATCGATCCGCATGCCCCCTGGCAGCCCCGTGATCCGTCGATCAACGCACCGACCCCAGATCCAATCCCTAACCGTAAGGGAGATGATTACACGGCATAACTGATCCGAAGTTGCACCGGGTGTTTACGACGTGTTCAGTAATCGGTACGTCTTGCCAGGACAATCTCAGATTCTGCAGCGTTCGCGCCGAATGCGCGACTCTTGCAACCGGGCCTGTCGCCCGTGCGGGCCTGACCTGGATTGAGACGACGGTGACCGATCGTGACACGGATCGACCCTAACCTCGCTGTCGCGACCTGGCTGGCGCCGGTACAGCCCGCGCTGCCCGAGCGGCCCGCCCGGCCGGAGACGAGCGCCGAGGCCGGCGACCTGTGGCGCATCCTCTGGCGGCGCAAGCGGATCATGGTCGGGACCGCCCTGCTGCTCGGCCTCTTGGCCCTGGCCTATGCCCTGCTCACGCCGTCCCTCTACACGGCGACAGCCCAGATCCTGATCGACCCGCGCGACCGGCAGGTGGTGTCCAACGACGTGAACCCGGGCACCCTCTCGCCGGACGGCGGCATCGCCCAGGTCGAGAGTCAGGTGAAGGTGATCGAGTCCGACGCGGTGCTGGGCCGCGCGGTCGCCCAGACCGGCCTCGATTCGGAGCCCGGCTTCGGCGTGCCCCGGACTCTTTGGTTCACCCACACGGTGTCCGCTCTGCGGGAGATGGTGATCGGACCGCGCCCCGAGCGCAAGGTGGACGCGCGGGGCCGCGCCCTCGAACAGCTCCGGCGCAAGCTCGCGGTGAAGCGCGCCGACAAGGTCTTCGTGATCGACGTGATCGTCACCACGGTGGATCCCGATCTCTCGGCGCGCATCGTCAACGCGATCGCGAACGCCTACCTCGCGGACCAGACCGAGGCGCGGGCCGATGCCGCCCGGCGCGCGGCAGGCGATCTGCGGGGCCGGCTCGATGAGCTGCGGAACGCGGTCAACGACGCCGACAGGAAGCTCGAGGACTACAAGGCCCGCCACGGCCTGATCACCGCGAGCGGCCGGCTCATCAACGAGCAGCAACTGACGGATCTGAACACCCGGCTGGTGGCGGCCCAGGCCCGGACCGCCGACGCGCAGGCCCGCCTGCAGGGAATCCGGGATGCCCGCGGCCGGGCGGTCGGCGCCGGCGCGATGCCGGAGGCGGTCCAGTCCTCGGCCATCGACCGCCTGCGCGGCCAGTACGCCGAACTCGCCGCCAAGGAGGCGGATCTGCGCACCAACCTCGGCGAGCGCCACCCGTTCATCGCCGCCGTGCGCACCCAGATGCAGGATGTCCGCCGCCTGATCGAGGCCGAACTCGGCCGGATCGCGGGCGCCGCCGAGACCGAATTCCACCGCGCCCAGGCCAACGAGCACACGCTCACCGCCGAGCTGGGGCGGCTCCGGCAGCAGGCGGCGGTCACCGCCCAGTCCTCGGTGCAGCAGCGCGAGTTGGAACGCGAGGTCGAGGCGGCCCGATCGGTCTACAACAGCTTCCTGGTCCGCGCCCGGGAGATTAAGGAGCAGACCACCATCGACAGCTCGAACGCGCGGATCATCACGTCGGCGCGCCCGCCGGAGGATCCGAGCTGGCCGCCGCGGCTGATCCTTGTCGCCGCGGCCCTGTTCGGCGGCCTCGGCCTCGGTGCCGGACTCGCGCTGGTGCGGGAATACCTGGCGCCCACGGTGCTGTCGCCGCGCCAGTTGGAGCGGCTCTCGAACGCGCCGGTCGTGGCGGTCCTGCCGGGCCTGCGGCCGAGGGGCGCCAACGCGGCAGCCGCGGGCTTCACCCTGGACCATCTCGCCGCGACCACGGGGGGGCGCGGGCGCTCGCTCGTACTGATGGTGACGTCGGGCGACGCGGACGACTTGCAGCGCCGGGCGGTGATCGGGCTGCTCGCCGCGGTGGCGGTCGGGCGCGGCGACCGGGTCCTGCTCGTGGATGCGGATCTGCGTGGCGAAGGCTCCGGCACGGGCGGCCTCCTCGACGTGCTGCGCGGCGAGCAGAGCCTGAACGCGGTGACAGAGACCGATCCGAAATCCGGGGCGCGCCGGATCGGGCTCGGCGACACGAGCAAGTCGATCCGCGATGCCCTGACGGTGGACAACATCGAGCGGTTCGTGGCGGGCGTGAAGGCCCGGTTCGAGCTGGTGATCGTGGATGGCGGGGTGCTCAGCGAGAACCTGCGGCTCGGCCCGCTCGCAAATGCGGCCGACCGAGTGCTGATGGTGGCCTGCAACGGCGCGACGCGCCAGCGTGACCTGATCGATCTGGTCGACACCTCTGAGGCGCTGGGCCGGCCGATCTCGGGCTCCCTGCTGCTGACGCGGCGCCGGGCGTGAAGCTCGCACGGGCAGAGCCGGCCGGGCCCCTCGCCGCGCCCGCGGCGGGGCGCGCGACCCCGCGCAGCATGATCGCCCGGGCCGAATCCATCGTCCTCGTCATCTGGGCGGCGCTCCTCGTCGGCGTCTCGGGGGGGCTGCTGTGGGTCTTCGGGCTCAACTACGACGGGCTCACCGGCTCGGCCGCCTCGAAGATCCATCCGGCGACCTACCTCGCGGTCGCGCTGTTCGGATGGATGCTGCTGCGTGCCGGCAATCCGGTGATCCCCGTGGCGCAGGCCCTCAACCGCCGGCCCGCCAGCGCGCTTCTGGCCATCTGCGGCGTGCTGCTCCTCGCCCTGATCGCGGCCCGCGGCGGGAACGGACTCGCCGGCTCGATCGACACCTTCGTGCTGGCGGGCCTCCTGCCGATCCTGCTCATGGACCGCGACGCCGCGACCCTCGCCCGGATCGAGACCGTGTTCCACCTCGTGATGCTCGCCAACGCGCTGCTCGGCCTCTACGAACTCGCCAGCGGCCAGCGCTTCTTCCCGTTCCGCCTGGACGGCTCGGCCTTCGAGTGGGACACGCGCTCGGCGGCCCTGCAGGGCCATCCGCTCAGCAACGCCACCGTCACCGCCTGCTACATTCTGGCGCTCGCCGGAGGTGGCGGACGGCTCGGGCCAGGCCTGCGGGCCGGGATGATCGCCCTGCAACTCGTGGCGCTGGTGACGTTCGGCGGCCGCTCCGCCACCGTGACCACGCTGGTCCTCGGCGGCGCGGTCGGCCTCGTCGCCCTCTGCGGCGTCCTGCGGCGCGGGCGGATCCCGCTGATCGGCGCGGCCTGCGCCTGCTTCGCTTTGACACTGGCGCCGGTCGCCGTGGCGGTGCTGGCCGCGGTCGGCTTTTTCGACATCCTGCTGAGCCGGTTCACCTCCGACGGCGGCAGCGCGCAGGCCCGGGTCGACATGCTGGCGGTCTTCGACGCGATCCCGTTCCGGGACCTGCTGCTCGCGCCGGATCTGACCCAGGTCGCCACCCTGCGGCGGATCTATGGGCTCGAATGGGGCATCGAGAACTCGATCCTCTCGACCCTGCTCTACCAGGGCATCCTGATGACGACGCTCCTCGTCGTGGCCGTGGCGCTCTACCTTGCGGAGATCGCGCGCTCGTGCCGACACGGCGTCTGGCTGCCGATTCTGGCCTTCGTGATCCTGGTCAACACCTTCGAGGGGCTGGCGGGCAAGACCACGCTGCTGGCGAAGTTCGCCCTGATGCTCATCGTCCTGTTCCCACGGGGACAGATCGGCAACCGCATAACCGGAGCGCGACCTATGGCGAGGCCTTGAGGCCAAGCGCCGCCGCCACGGCCGGATCGACCGCGTGTGCGTCGTCCATGAGCCCCAGCCCGTCGAACAGGTTCCAGAACGACCACCCGAAGCCCGCTTGCTCCGCCGTCAGCCGCACGTCGCGGAGATAAGCGGCCCGGTCGGGGGCTCGCGCGGCCGTGTAGCGGGCATCGGTGCGCAGCGCCCCGAACTCGCCCATCAGCACGGTCCGGCGCGGGATCCCGTAGAGATCGGCCCAGGTCGCCACCGGCTCCATGGCGGCGGCCAGGAAAGCGGGTCCGGGCTCGGCGTCGCCGTATTCGTGCAGCTTGACCTCGATCACCGCCAGATCGCGGGCCTTCTCGGCCTGCGGGACGGACCGGTCGGCCGCCATGCGGGCGCTTACCGCCCTCAGGGTCGCCGGTATGCCCGCGCGCGTCCCCGGCCACGGCACCGCGTTCAGCCAGCGGTAGAACGGCTCCTCGGTGAGCCAGGTCGCGCCCTGATGGGAGAACAGGTACGGCTCGTAGAAGTGGAACGTGTAGAGCAGCGGCGCGAACCGCGCGAGCGGCGCCGGATCGAGGGCCGTCAGGCCGCCGACGAGGCTTCCGCAGGCGCCCGTCGCCACGAGCGTCAGCGCCGGCGCGGCAGACCGGGCCGCCGTCAGAAGCGCATCCTGAACGCGGGTCCACGCGACGGCTCCGCAGGCCTGCGGCGGCTCGTTGACCGGCTCCAGCGCCACCCGATCCAACCCCTTCCGGGCGCACAAGCGCGCGAGTTCGCCGACGAGATCCCGGTAGGCCGGGAAGAGCGGCGCCCGATCGGTGCCGTAGAAGGCCTCCGGCGTGTAGTGATGGGTCGCCGCATTGGCCTGGACGTTGAGCAGGACACGCAAGCCGGTTGCCAGCACCGCGTCGATCGCGTCCGACAGGCTGCCGAGCAGTTCGGCCCGGCGCGTGCCGGTGAAGGCCACGAACGGACCGGGATCGAGGGGCAGACGCGCGAAATCGAAGCCGAGGGTGGAGAGCCGCCGGAGATCGGCGCGGGTCGGCACGGGCCGGTCCGCCTGGAACGGCGGCCAGGCGTAATCCGTGCGCGGCGCCGGGAACTCGGTGGTCAGCGAGAACCAGGGCCAGAGCGCGATGCCCCGCCGCAGCGAGATCGGCTCGGCCGCCCCCAGGGCCGGGCGTGCCGCCGCAGCCGCCGACGCCAGTCCACCCGCGAGCAGCGCCCGGCGGCTCGCCCTCACCAGCCCGACCCGGCCGGGGCGCCGACGGGTTCGGCGGCCGGCGCCTTGACCCGTTCCGCCGGGGGATACCCACCGACGCGCCGCACCTCGTCCTCGTAGGCCGCCAGCACGTCGCCCCACCGGAAGCTCTCGGCGCGTCGCCGGGCCGCCGCGCGGGCGGTCTCGACCGCGCCCGCATCGGCCAGCACCCGGTCGATCGCCGCCGCGCAGGCCGCCCCGTCCCGAAAATAGATCTGCCCGTCACCGGCAGTCCCCCGGTTGAACGGGTTGTCGTGGGCGATCACCGCGTTGCCCGCCCACAGGGCCTCCACCAGGGACGGATTGGTGCCGCCCACCGTGTGACCGTGGAGATAGGCCAACGCATGGACCCGCAGCGCCCGGACCTGATCGGCATCGTAGATGGCGCCGGGGAACAGCACCTCCGGCGAGGCGGCCGCCTCCACGGCGCGGTGATAGCGGTTGCGCACGCTCATGGTGCCGAGCACCACGAGGCGGACGCCCCGATGCCTACGCGAGAACGCCTCGACGATCGTCAGGATGTTGTTGTCGGGCTCGATGCGGGCGATTGAGACGAGATAGCGGCCGGTCTCCAGCCCCAGCGGCGGCGGCCCGATCTCCGCGGGTGGCGGGTCGCCGCCGTAGGGAATCGTCACGATGGCCCGGCGCGGGCGCCGGCTGGCCAGGTGATCGGCGATGGCCGGATGATCGGCGACGAGTCGGTGCGAGGACCAGGCGGCGATCCACTCGCTGACGTAGAAATACGCCCGAATGGGCAGCGACCATTTCGGGCGGCGCCACTCGATCCCGTCCATGTTGGTCAGGATCCGGCTGCCGCGGGCGCGCAGGTAGGGCAGGAAGGCCGCGCCGTTGTAACCAAGCACGAGGCAGACGCCCCCGCGCCGGGCCGCGTCGCGGACACACAGGGCATCGAAGGCCAGCGTGGCGGCCGGTCCCGTAAGGGCCACCTCCACGGTGATCAGCTCGATGCCGTTCCAGACCTGCGACGAGATCCGGGTGCCGACCCGCTCGACTTCCCGCTGGCAGTACACGCCGACGCGCCAGCCCCGGCCGGCCAGATGCAGGGCGAATCGTTCCGCGAAAGTCTCGAACCCGCCGTGAGCTGCCGGGATACCGCGCGTTCCCAGAATAAGCACCGTGGGTACCCGGTCAGGCATTGTCCTTCCTTCCCCTTCCAGCGCTTGTATTGTAACAAGCCGTTGCCGCCAAGCGACGTGGCGCGCTTCTCAACCTTCAGTTTTCCAATTCGAGGATTCTTATTCCTACGGTGGGGGAGCCGATATTGCAGTCCATTGACACCGTTTTGGCGGATGGACCAACCGCACCGGGTGACACCGGCGGGTCGGCGCTGATCATCACCTGCGTGCATCAGGGCTTCGAACTCTACGGATCCGACCGCTGCTTCATCGAGACGGTCCGCGCGCTCCGCGCCGCCCATCCGGCCGCGCGGATCGACGTGATCCTGCCGCGGCACGGGCCGATCGTGCCGGTCCTGGAGCCGTTCGCCAGCCGGGTCGTGATCGAGCCGCTGTGGATCCTCCGGCGCAAGGGTCTGGCGCGACGTCTCACCATCGATCTGCCGGCTTTGCCCATCGCGGTCCTGCGCGCGTTCCGGCGGATCCGCGCGAGCGACATCGTCTACATCAACACGACCGTGGTGGCCGATTACCTGCTCGCGGCTCGCCTGTTGCCCAGGCGCAGCATCGTCCACGTCCACGAGATCCCGGAAGGGGCCGTGCTGACGATCCTGCGCGGGCTGATCCGCTGGAGCGGCGCCGACGTGGTGTTCAACTCGCACGCCACCGCCCGGGCCTATGCGCTGCCCGCGCGGACCGGCGCCCGGGTGGTCTACAACGGCATCGCCGGGCCGCTGGCGATCAACCGGGGCGACTATGATGGCAGCCGTCCGCTCCGCGTGCTGATGCTCGGGCGCATCAGCCGGATCAAGGGTCAGGACGTGCTGATCGAGGCGGTGGCCGCGTTGCCGGAGGCGCAGCGGCAGCGGATCGAACTCCGCATCGTCGGCAGCGCCTTCGAGGACGAGGCCCGCGAGCGTGCCTTGGCCGAGCGGATCGCCGCAGCCGGCCTGGCGGAGCGCGTGCGCCTCGAACCCTTCGTGGCCGATCCCGCCGCGCTCTACCGCTGGGCCGACGTGGTGACCATGCCGTCGCAGCGTCCGGAATCCCTCGGCCGCGTGGCGATCGAGGCCATGGCGTACGGCGTGCCGCCCCTGGTAACGGCGGTCGGCGGCCTTCCCGAGGTCGTGGAGCACGGGCGGACAGGCTGGATCGTCCCGTCGGGCAGCCCCGAACCGATCACGCGGGCCCTGGCCGCCCTGATCGCCGACCCGGCGGCCTGGCGCGGCTACGGCCGGGCGGCGCGGGCGCGCTACGAGGCGCGATTCTCCGAAGCATCCGCGGCCGAGGGTATCGATGCCGCGGTGCGGGCGACCCTGCGGCGGTCGAGACTGCGGGGCCCTCCGGCGCTTTCGGTCGGCTGAGCGGGATTGCGCGATGGGATCGCCCTCGGGACCGGGTCGAAGTATGGAGTTCATGGCGTCTAAAGCTTTGGTCCGCAATCGGAACCAATGTCCGACAGACGATCGATGAGGCAGAATAGTCCGATGGCGGCAGACCGTGCGTGGTGCGCGTCATCGAAACTGACATCGGTCCGGCGGCATCCGAGGGGTGCGGACGTGGATCGGACCCGGTCGGGCGAAGGGAACGCGGAGACATGGACGTCGTCGACTTCATCCAGCGGATCGTCGCGAGAGTCTCGGGGGAGAATCTGCTCGCCGCCGGCCTGCTGTTCGCGACCGCTTTGGGCTGCGCCCTGATCGCCTATCTGCGTACGGCGGAGAAATACGCGTTCGGCGAATTCTTCGAGTTCGCGCTTCCGCGGGAGGTGATGACGCACCCGTCAGCCCGGGCGGACCTGCTGTTCTACGTCACCCGCAAGGCGATCATGCCGTTCCTGCTGATCCCGGCGGGGGTGACCTTCGTGGTCGCGGTCGGTTACGCCACCAACCGGGTGCTGGGTACGCTGTTGGGCATCGATAAGCCGATCCTCGGCGAGCCGGGCCCGATCACCGTGGTGGTGTTCACCGCCACGATGCTGCTGGCCTACGACCTGTCCTACTACCTCTACCACACGGCCCAGCACCGCTACCCGTTCCTGTGGGAACTCCACAAGGTCCACCACTCGGCCGAAGTGATGGTCGGCATCACCAAGGACCGTGTCCATCCCCTCGACGAGCTGATGAACCGCGCCTGGGACGGCGTGATCCCCGGCATCTGCTTCGGGATCTGGAGCCTGCTGGCGCTGGACCCGGTCGAGCTGACCGTGTTCGGGATCAACGTCTACATCATGCGCAACATCCTGATGATGGATTTCGTGCGGCATACGCATTTCAAGATCTCGTTCGGGCCGCTCAACACGATCATCCTGTGCCCGCACTGGCACCAGCTCCACCATTCCACGGCGCCCGAGCACTACGACAAGAATTTCGGCCTGCTGTTCTCGTTCTGGGACCGCCTGTTCGGGACCCTCTGCATGCCGGAGCCGAACGAGGACTTCAGGTTCGGCCTCGTCGATCGGGACGTGGCCGACTATCAGTCCCTGTCGGGTCTCTACCTGCTCCCGCTGAAGAAGATGGGCCGGCGGATCGCGCGGCGGGTGCGGCGCCTGCGCGGCGCGTCGGCCGAGCCGCGGCCGGGGGCCTGACCGTGGCGACCGAGCGTTTCGAGATCCTTCGAACGGCCGAGCGGCTGGCCGAGGTCGGTCCCGCCTGGACGGCGTTGTGGGAAGCGAGCGGCGCCTCGGTCTTCCAGAGCCACGCCTGGATCTCCGCATGGTGGGCGAGCGCGCCCGACCGGGAGCGCCGGGCGCTCGCCATCGTGATGGCGTGGCGGGGCGACGATCTGGCCGGCGTGATGCCGCTCGCCACCGTGCGCCGCAAGGGGTTCCGGGTGCTGGAGTGGGCCGCCAAGGAGTGCTCCGATTTCGGCGATGCGCTGCTCGCCGACCGGACGGACCACGCCCTCGTCCGGCGGATGTGGCGCCACGCCGGGCGCGCGGGCGGCTTCGATCTCGCCTATCTCAACCGGCTTCTGCCGGATGCCGCGGCCCGGACGCTGCTCCAGCCGGAAGGCGGCGGGGTCCGGCTTCGCCTGAACCACCGCGACGAGGCGAATTGGCGGGTGCGCGGCCCCTGGACGACCGGGCAGGCGTGGTTCGACGCGCAATCGAAGAAGACCCGGCAGAATTACCGCCGCGGCCAGAAATTCCTCGGCGAACGCGGCCCCCTGGCCTTCCGGCTGCTGGGACCGGACGAGCACCTGAAGCCGGTGCTCGACCGGCTGGCCACGTTCAAGCGGGCTTGGCTCCGACGCCACGGCCTCGCCTCCACCGCCTTCTACGATGAGACGTCCGGGGCGCTGCCCGCCATGGTGCAGGTGCTGGCCGAGGCCGGGCTGCTCCACGCCTTCGTGCTGGAATGCGGCGGCGACGTCGTGGCGGTGTCGATCAACTTCGTCCAGGCCGGCGCGATGATGGCTTTCGTCACCACCTACGATCCGGAGGTGGAGCGCGCCTCGCCCGGGATGGTGCTGATGATGGACTACATCATGTGGTCGATCGATCGCGGGCTGCACACCGTCGATTTTCTCTGCGGCGACGAGGGGTTCAAGAGCCGGTTCGGTACGGAAGCCCTGACCCTGGCCTCGATGACGGGCGCGCGCACGCCGCAGGGCACGGCGGCGCAGCTCGTCGATCGCGCGCAGCACGCATGGCGCCAGCGCTTCGGCAAACAGGCGGGGGCGTCCGGGGACGCCCCGGCAACGGATATCGCGGCCTGACGGTTTCAGGCTGCGCCGCGCCGGCCGGCGAGACTGATCCGGATCGCATCGGTGCACCGGACGAGATCGTCCTCGCTGACCCAGACATGGGGGCTCAGCCGCAGCCCCCCGCCGCGTTCGCTCGCGAACACCCCGTTCCGATGCAGGTCGTTCACGAGTTCAGCGGGCAGGCCGCCCGACGGCCGGACACCGAGGATGTGGGGCGCGCGCAGGCTCCGCGGCGCGATCGGCAGACCGAGCGCGCCGAGCGATTCCGCGAGCCGGTCCGTGAGGCCGCGCAGGCGGGCCGTGACGGCCGGCGCCCCCCAGGCGGCGATCAGTTCCAGCCCGGCTGCCGCCATGGGCAGGGCCACGGGATCGTTCAGCTCACCCCGGTCGTAGCGGCGCGCGCCGACAGCCGGCGGACGGTTGCCGACATGCTCGTCGAATGCCGTGCCGTCCTGCCGATGCGGCGCGGCGTACAGGAACGCGAGGCCGTAGGGTCCGAGCGCCCATTTGTAGGTCGGGAAGGCCAGAAAATCGGGTCGCCAGCGGGTCACGTCCACCGGGATGGCGCCGACCGCCTGGGTCGCGTCGATCACCAAGGCCGCGCCGGTCGCGTTGACCGCCGGCGCGAGGCGGTCGAGGTCGATCAGGCTGCCGTCGGTCCAGTGCAGAGGCGTCAGCGTGGCGAGCGCGAGCGGCGGCGCGCCCGGGCGCGCGAGCGCGGCCAGCAGCGCGGCGGTCCAATCCCCGTCCGGGGGCCACGGGACCTCCTCCACGGTGAGGCCGCGCGCGGCCGCCAACCGGTCGAAGGCGAAGCGCAGGGACGGGAACTCGTCGGCCACGCGCAGCAGGCGACCGCCCGGGACAGGGGCAAGATTGCGCGCGGCCACCGCCATGGCGTGGCTGACCGCGCCGACGATCGCGACATCGTCCGGCCCGGCACCGATCAGCCTGGCCGCGGCGGCCCGGGCGCGCTCGACCCAGGCGGGGATCGTCGATCGCGGATAGTCCCAGGGCCGGCGCTTCGTCAGCAGGCCGGTCTCCCCGGCGGCGCGCACGCACAGCGGCAGGGGCGACCACGCCGCCGCATCGAGGTAGCTGACCTCGGCCGGCACCTCGAACAGGTGGCGCTGGCAGGTGATCTCTTCGGCAGTCGACAGGGCGGGCGCGGACATGGCGAACCGGACCGTAGCGGATCTGACCCGCGCGGGCGAGGAGTCGCGCCGGTGCCCGGGGCTTGATCGCGCGATCCCGATGCCGCAAGCCGGCACACCATCGCCCGCGAGGCCGCGCCGTGCCGACCCGCCTGCCCCCGCCTGATCCTGTGCCATTATGGGTCGCCTGAGCTCCGACTGCTTCGATACGGCACCCGCGCCGCTACGGGTCGCCGACGCGGTGGCGCTGATCCGAGAGCGCCTTCCGGTGCTGGCCGGCATCGAGACGGCGCCGCTAAGTCGCGCGGACGGCCGGATCCTGGCGGAGGACCTGATCGCGCCGCTCGACCTGCCGCCCTTCGACAACGCCGCGGTGGACGGCTACGCCTTCCGGGCCGCCGATCTCGCAAACGGACAGGGCGGCCTGCCCCTCGACGGCCGGGTGCCGGCAGGGCATGGCCCCATCGAGGCCGGCGCGGGCTGCGCGGTGCGGATCTTCACCGGCGCTCCGATGCCCCCGGGCACCGATACCGTGGCCATGCAGGAGGATGTTGAGGTCAGGGGCGAGGCCGTGTGGCTGCCTGCGGGCCTCGCGCCCGGCGCCAACCGCCGTCGTGCCGGCGAGGACATCGCCCGCGGCAGTCGCGCCATTCCAGCCGGGACGCGGCTCGGACCCCGGCATCTGGCACTGGCCGCCGCGCTCGGATGCGCCGACCTGCGCCTGCGCGAGCCGCTCCGCGTGGCGCTGTTCTCCACCGGCGACGAGCTGACTCCGCCGGGCGCGCCCCTGCCGCCCGCCGGCATCCACGACGCCAACCGGCCGATGCTCGCCGCGCTCCTGCGGCGGCTCGGGTCTGAACCCGTCGATCTGGGCATCCTGCGCGACGCACCCGGAGAGGTGCGCGAGCGCCTCGCCGCGGCCGCCGCGGAGCACGACCTGATCCTTACCTCAGGGGGCGTGTCGGTCGGAGAGGAAGACCACGTCCGCGCGGCCGTCGAGGCGTCGGGGGCACTCACGCTGTGGCGTCTGGCGATCAAGCCGGGCCGTCCGGTCGCCCTCGGGACCGTGGCGGGCACGCCCTTCATCGGCCTCCCGGGCAATCCCGCCGCGGCCTACGTGACCGCGCTCGCCGTGCTCAGACCTTTGGTGCTGCATCTCTCGGGAACGGAGGATACGGCGCCGATCCTGACCGTCCGCAGCGGCTTCGCCCTGGAGAAACGCCCCGGTCGGCGGGAATACCTGCGGGTCTGCCTGCGCCCGAGCGAGACCGGAATGCGTGAGGCCGTCATCGCGCCGGGCGGCGCCCTGACCGGTCTGTCGGCGAGCGACGGGCTGGTCGAACTCGCCGAGGATCTGACCGCGATCCGCGTCGGCGATCCGGTGCCGTACCGGTCGCATGGGGATTTCGGCTGAAGGTCTGCGGCGCCGATCGGAAGCTCCGTATCGACTCCGTGCGGACCGCCTCTATGCTCCCCGCAGGGACGCGGGGTCGGGCATGACACGGACGCAAGGTTTCCGTTCCGCCAACAGCCAAGCGGTTCGAATACCGACTGAATTTCGGCTGCAGGGTCCTGAGGTGGACCTCTATCGGCGGGGCGACGAGATCGTCCTGCGCGAAGTCCGAGACCGCGACCTGTCGGCAGCCTTGGCGCTTCTGAGGGAATTGCCGCTTGACGATCTCCTGCGCGACGATGGGCTGCCGCAGGACCGCGAGACACCGTGACCCCGCGTTACATGCTGGATACAAACATCTGCATCCACATCCGCCGCTCGAAGCCGCCGCGGGTGCTGGAGCGTCTTCGCGCCCTTCAGCCGGGCGAAGTCGGGATGTCGCCGATTGCTCCGGGCGAACTCATCTTCGGTTCGGTGAGGATTCGCGAGACGACGGGGTTCGACACAGCGCGTCGGGCACTGGCCGATCTGGCGCAGCTCATCCCGGCAGCGCGCTTTGATGGGTCGACCGCCGCGCCGATAGGCGGTGTTTCGTGCGCGGCTCCGGAGAGCCGGCCTGCCTATCGGAAACGATGATCCTGGATCGCCGCCCATGCAGCGGCGCTCGATGTGACGTTGGTAACCAACAGCACGCGCGAGTTCGACCGGCTGAAGCCGGATCTGCGCGTCGAGAACTGGGCCGAAGCTGCGACGGACTCGCCTGCGTGATCACGCATCGACCGACATCACCTGACATCCAGCACGAAATCGCGCCATCGGGCGTGGGACTTCGCGGTCGGTAGCCTGTAGAGCAACCGCTCGTTCGAATCGTCACCTGCCCGAGATCCCGTGCCCCTGCTCGCAGACCGCGCCCCCGCCAAGGTCAACCTGACGCTGCACATCCTCGGGCGCCGGGCGGATGACGGTTATCATGCGCTGGAGAGCCTCGTGGCCTTCGCGGGTGCCGCCGACCGGCTGACCCTGGACCCCGCCGCGCCCCTCGGGCTGACAGTCTCGGGTCCGACCGCCGGCCCGGCCGGTCCCACCGACGACAACCTCGTCCTGCGCGCGGCGCGCCATCTCGCCGCCCGCGTGTCGGGCCTGCGGGTCGGCGGCTTCCACCTGACCAAGCGTCTTCCGGTCGCGGCCGGCATCGGCGGGGGCTCGTCCGATGCCGCCGCGGCGTTGCGTCTGCTCGCGCGGCTCAACGGGCTGTCGCTCGACCACGCGGCCGTCGTGGCGGCGGCCCGGGAGACCGGAGCCGACGTGCCCGTCTGCCTGGATCCGCGGGCCCGGATGATGCGCGGCGTCGGCGAGCAGATCGGCGCGCCGCTCGGCCTCGCGCCGCTGCCGGCGGTGCTGATCAATCCCGGCGTCCCGGTGCCCACGGCGCCGGTGTTCAAGGCGCTGGGCCTCGCGGTCGGGCAGAGCCTGCCCGGGGCGGAGCATCCCGTGATCGGCCGAGGGCTCGATGGCGAAGGGCTCGTGGCGGCCATCGCGCCGGCCCGCAACGATCTGGAGCCGCCGGCCCTCACCGTGGCGCCGGTGATCGGGACCGTGCTGGCGGCGCTGCGCGAGCGCGGCGGACGGCTGGCGCGGATGTCGGGCTCCGGCGCGACGGTCTTCGCGCTGTTCGCCGACCGGCGCCAGGCGGTGCGGGCGGCCGTGGCCCTGCGTGCCGCTCATCCGGATTGGTGGGTGGCGCCGACCTTCCTGCGCTGAGATGAGCGCGCGTTCGGTCCGGTTCCCCATCGTCGGCCGTGACGCCGCCGCCCGCTTCCGGAACGATCCCGCGCCGGCGCCGGGCAAGCGGCAGGTCGGCGGGACCGATCGCGCTGGCGACATCGAAGGTCACCGTTGGCCCGAAACCGGCCCGGCCGCACAGATAGGCGCCACTGTCTCCGAGAGTGAGCCCGGCGGGATCCGCGGTGCCGCGGCCGAACGCGATGGCGCCGCTCGACACCAGGACGGCCCCTTGCACCGCGAGGACGGCCGCGTCGGCAGAAAGGCCGGACACGACCGGCAGATGCCCGCCCCCACCCCATTGTGCCGATCGAGCGACAGCGACGCGCGCCGCCCCTCGCGGGTAACGACGCGGGCTAGGTCAGGTCCGGCCCGACGGCACCGGCGGTCAGGTCGCGGGCGCTCGGCCTGAGCCGATCCAGGCTGATCGTTCGTCCCGGGACACGAATCATCACGGTCATGCTCCCGATCCCGCGCCCTGGCTGCCCCGGCCTCTCCGGTAGAACGCGCGGCGCTCGGCCTCGGCCCGCACCACGGTCGCGCGCACCTGAAGCAAGTCCTTGCGGGTCAGCAATCCGACCAAGCGACCGCTCGTCGGATCGGTGACCGGCAGTCGCCCCTGCCCGCCTGAGAGCATCACGTCGAGGGCATGCGAGACCACGTCGCCCGGATGGACAATTGCGAGATCGGCATCCGAGACGCGCTGGCCGAGCGTGTCGGCCGCCGGATTGCCGTCCCGCTCCGCCAGGGTCCCGCGCAGGGCGTCGCTGCGGGAGACCAGCCCCACCGGTCGGCCCGCCGCGTCGACGACCGGATAGGCGTGGTGGGCGCCGGCCTCGATGGCGGCCTGCGCCGCCCGCAGCGGCATGGCGGCGGCGAGCGTGTCGACGGAGCGCGTCATCACCGCCTCGACCCGGGTGAGATCGTAGGGATCGATCCCGTATTCCCGGGTGATGTGCTGGCCGCGCCGGGCGATCTTCTCCGTGAGGATCGAGCGCTTGAGCAGCAGCACGGTCACCGCGTAGGCCGTCATGGTGGCGGCGAGCAGCGGCGCGAGGGCGGCGACATCGCCCGTCACCTCGACCGCGAAGACCACGCCCGTGAGCGGCGCGGGCAAGGTCCCGCCGAGCATCGCCGCCATGCCGATCAACGCCCAGAACCCGTGCGCGCCGGGCAGCACGAGGCCGATCAACCAGCCCGCGGCCCCGCCCAGGATCAGCAGCGGCGCGAGCACGCCCCCGGAGGTCCCCGACGACAAGGCGGCGAGCCAGATCACCGCCTTGACGACCAGGATCGTCGCGACCGCACCCGCCAGCATGTGGCCCGACAGGAGATCGTGGATCACGTCGTAGCCGACGCCCAGCGCCCGCGGCTCCACGAGGCCACCCAGACCCACCACGACGGCGCCGAGGGCCGGCCACCACATCCAGTGGAGGGGAAGCCGGCCGAACCCGTCCTCCAGGGCGTAGAGGGCCCGTGTCAGAACGCCCGAGATCAGGCCGCAGGCGAGGCCCAGAGCCGCGCAGGCGGGAAGGCCCCACCAGGGCAGCGCCGGATTGTCGGCGAAGGGAAACAGCGGGCCTGCCCCGAACAGGGCCGGCCGCCAGCAAGCCGCCGTCACCGCCCCGACCGTCACCGGGACGAGGCTGCGCGGGCGCCACTCGAACAGCAACACCTCGACGGCGAGCAGCACCGCCGCAACGGGCGTCCCGAAGATGGCCGTCATACCGGCGGCGGCGCCTGCTACCAGCAGAGTCTTCCGCTCGGCGGCGCTCAGGTGGAAGAACTGCGCGAACAACGAGCCGACCGCGCCGCCCGTGACGATGATCGGCCCCTCCGCGCCGAAGGGCCCGCCGGTGCCGATCGCCACCGCGGAGGAGAGCGGTTTTAGCACCGCCACCTTGGGCGACATCCGGCTGCCGCCGATCAGGATCGCCTCCATGGCCTCCGGGATGCCGTGGCCGCGGATCTTTTCGGACCCGTAGCGCGCCAGGGCGCCGACGATGAGCGCGCCGATCACCGGGATCGCGACCATCCAGGGGCCCGGCGCGGCACCTGCGAGGGAGGTCAGGCTCGGGTCGAGGCGGCCGTACCACGCGAGATTGGTCACGAGGCCGATCAGCGTGAGCAGAATCCAGGCGGTGCCGCTTGCGGCAGTGCCGGTGACGATCGCCATCCCGGCGAGGACCACCACGCGCCGATCGGCGCTGAAATCACCCAGCGCCCGGCGCCGGGGACCAGCCCCACCGCGCTCGAACTCGCTCCCGCCGTCCATCAGGGCCTCCACGATCCATCGATCCGCTATTTATATCGGATTACGATATATTCTAGACGGGATCGACAGCCGGTCGGAGCGGATCGGCGTCAGTCGGCACAGGACACGCATGGATGCCCGGGAAGCTGGGGGGAACGCGATGGATGCGGATGCGTCGGGCGCCGATACGTTGTCGGCGGAGCAATATGCAGCGCTGGCGGACTTCCGGTTTCGCCTCCGGCGCTTCCTGGCGTTCAGCGAGACTGCGGCAGCACGGGCCGGATTACCGCCGCAGCAGCATCAGGCCCTGTTGACCCTGGCCGGCCATGTCGGTCGCACGCCTGCGACCGTCGGGCTGCTGGCGGAGCAGTTGCTGATCGCACCCCACAGCGCCGCCGAACTGGTCGCCCGCATGGTCGATGCCGGATTGCTGACGAAGACGCGGGCCGCGCAGGATCGGCGCCGGAGCGAGCTGGCGCTCACGCCTCGGGCCGAGGCGCTGCTGCGAACGTTGACCGCGGCCCATCTGGAGGAGTTGCGCGGATTGGCGCCCGCCCTGGCGGGGGCGCTGGCTTCGGCGACGCGTTGATGTCGGCCGGCCCCGGGCCGGTTTCGGCGCAGCGACCAAGCGATGGGACGCGGTCTCGGCTCAGCGCGCCCGTGCCACGCAGAACTCTACAGCCCCGTTGAGCGCCGCCTTCACGGGGCCGTCCGGGAAGACGTCGAGCGCCGTCCGGGCCTCGGCGCCGTAATGATGGGCGCGGGCCACGGTCTCCTCCAGCGCGCCGTGGCGGTGGAGCAGGTCGAGGGCGGTCTCCAGGTCGCCGTCGCGGATCTCGCCCTGCTGCAGCGTCCGCCGCCAGAAACCGCGCTCGCCCTCGCTGCCCCGGCGATAGGCCAGCACGATCGGCAGGGTGATCTTTCCCTCGCGAAAATCATCGCCGACGTTCTTGCCGAGTTCGGCCGATGTGCCACCGTAATCGAGCACGTCGTCGATCAACTGAAAGGCGATGCCGAGGCTCATGCCGTAGGACCGCGCCGCCGCCTGCTCGACCTCCGGGCGTCCGGCCAGCACGGGCCCGACCTCGCAGGCCGCCGCGAACAGCTCGGCGGTCTTGCCGCGGATCACCGCGAGGTAGGCCGCCTCGTCGGTCTCCAGGTTCTTGGCGTTGGTGAGCTGCATCACCTCGCCCTCGGCGATCACCGTGGCGGCGGCCGAGAGGATGTCGAGCGCCTTCAGCGAGCCGACCTCCACCATCATCCGGAAGGCCTGACCGAGCAGGAAATCGCCGACCAGCACCGAGGCCTCGTTGCCCCACTTGATCCGGGCCGCGACCCGCCCGCGGCGCATGTCGCTCTCGTCGACCACGTCGTCGTGCAGAAGGGTTGCCGTATGCATGAACTCGACGCTGGCGGCGAGCTTCACGTCGCCGTCCGTCTCGCCCGCGTAGTCGCAGAGCCTGGCACAGGCGAGCGTCAGGATCGGGCGCAGGCGCTTGCCGCCGGAGGCGATCAGGTGGTTGGCCACCTCCGGGATCATCGTCACCTCGGAGCCCGTCCGCGACAGGATCGTGGTGTTGACCCGTGCCATCCCGTCCGCCACCAGCGCGACGAGGTCGTTCAGCCCCGCCTCGGCCTCGGGCTTCGGGTTCTCGATGGAGAGGGCCATACCCAAGATGCGTGACCTCCAGACCGGTTCCGCCCCGGGCGGAGGGCGATCCCTTCGCACGGGCCCCGCGGCGCCGCAACATCGGCTCCGGGACGATATGGGTCGCCCGGGCCGCGGAGCCGACGCGGCGAAACCGCCGGGCCGTGGGGCGTTCTCATGATCGAACTGATCCGGGCCAACGACGTCGTGTTGATCGGGTTCGCCCGCACGGTGCTCGAAGCGGCCGAGATCCCCGTTCTCGTAGCCGACAGCCACATGAGCCTGATGGAGGGCTCGATCGGCATGTTCGGGCAGCGTCTGCTGGTGCCGCGGGACCACGCGGCCCAGGCGCGGCGCCTGCTCACGGATGCCGGTCTCGCCCACGAATTGCGCCAGCCGTGACCGCCGCACCGGACGCCTTCCTGGGCGGACTTCTCCGGCTGCACCAGCCGCTGCGGGGGGCACACCGGGCCGGGACCGACGCGGTGCTGCTCGCCCGGCTTCTGACGCCGACGCCGGATTGCCGGCTCTGCGATGTCGGTGCCGGGACCGGCGCGGTCGGCCTCGCCTGCGCCGCGCTGGTGCCGGGGCTTCGGCCGACCCTGGTCGAGCGCGATCCGGGCCTCGCCGAGACGGCGCGGGCGAATGCCGCGCTGAACGGCATCGCCGCCGCAATCGTCCAGGCCGACGTCCTCGCCCCCGCGGCGGAACGCCGCGCCGCCGGTCTCCTGCCGGACAGCTTCGACATGGTGTTGACCAACCCGCCGTTCTTCGAAGCCGGGACACATCGCGCCTCGCCGCATCCGAACCGGTCGGCGGCCCATACCTTTGCCGCGGGAAGCCTGGATGCCTGGATCCGTGCCTGCACGGCGATCCTCAGACCGGGCGGGCGGATCGGCATGATCCACCGGGCCGACGCGCTCCCGACCTGCCTCGACGCCCTTCGGGGCCGCTTCGGCGGTCTGGCGATCCGCCCCGTCCATGCCCGTGCCGAGGCTCCGGCGATCCGCGTCCTGATCGCCGCTACGAAGGGGAGCCGCGCGGCGCCGAGCCTGCTGCCGTCCCTGGTGCTGCACGGGCCCGACGGGGCCTTCACCCCGGAGGCGGAGGCGCTCCACCGGGCCGCGGGCGAGGCGAGTTAGGGTCTCGAAAGGTCGAGACCTTTCGCAGGTCCAGGATAGAGCCCTGGTCGGCCGCTCAGGGCTCCGCCCCGAGAATCCGCCAAAGGGCTCGCCCTTTGGGAACCCCGATCGCAGAGTCAGGCAGGCGCTCAGGCTGCCAAGGCCGCGGGCTCCGCATCGCGGATGCCCAGGAATCGCTCGACCTCCGGCAGATCCGGGAAGGCCAGGAATTCCGGCCGGAGCGGCGCGGGCAGGCCCTCGAAGTTGAGACCGGGAAAGGTGTCGGGGTGCGGGTAGAGCTGCCACGCGCCGCCCTCCTCCAGCGGCGCGAATAGGATCGCGACCTTCTCGGCCCCGAGGCGCACGATCCGCGACGGGCTGTACGACAGGGTTTCGATGCTCCAGTCCCGACGGGCCTTCACGGTGCGGCGCGCGGCGCGATGCATGGCGGTCTCCTTCGCTTGGGAAATGGGGATCAGGCGGCGCTGCGGCGGCCGGGGCGCTTCGGCCAGCCGAGCGCCACGAGGCGCGCCTTGGCGTAGTCGCGGACCTCGTCGCGGGTGCCGGGCGGCATCGTGGCGAGGACGGTCTGCGTGGCGCCGTCCAGCATCAGGTCGGTGACCGCATTGATGGTTGCGGCCTCGTCGATCCGGCGCTTCAGATCGCCCTCGGCCTCGGTGATTTCGTCGAAGGCGGGCGCCTCCTCGAAATCCTCGTCCACGGCCCGTACGGGGATCTGGTGGGCGCGGAACTCGTCGGCCTCCTCCTCCGAGTAGACGAGCCCGTGCAGCTCGATCAGCTTGAGGATCACGCGGTCCTTCCCGCGTTTCTCCGCCATGGCGTAGACGTAGGCGGCCTGCTTGCCCGAGACGCGGTAGTTCACGTTCACCAGGGCTTCGCCCATCGACCACTCGACCCGCTCGATCCCGGGTTTGGCGCCAGGCAGGCGGCCGGTGACCAGGATCACCGCCTCGTCGCGCTCGGCGCGGATGATGGTCGGCGGCTCGAACACGATCCCGGCCTGCGCGGCGATGCGCTCCAGCGTCTTGTGATAGATGACGGCTGTCCCCTGGACGCGCCAGACGTTGCCCCCGAAGGGCTCGCCGTAGCGGACAAGGATGTCGGCGATCTGCTTGTCGGCGGTTCGCATGCGGGGCTCGTACCGGCGGGAGAAGGCGACGTCGTCCACAGCTTTTTGCGGCGACGCCCTTACGTTCTCTTTTTGTTCACTCTCATATGCGCAGTTTCCCCGTAATCCGCAAGGCTCGGACGCGCGAACGCGCGGTGCCGGACATGCGTCATCCTCCCCAGCCGCCTTTCAGCGCCGGGGCCATGGCCCAGGAGACAACACGAGGGACGCGGGACGGCGCGGGGGAAAGACTCGCGCCGAGCCGTTTCATGACCTGAGGGCGGCCCGCATCCCGTCGCGCCCGAACACTGCGCGCACGGCCCGCATTGTTGCTGCACCGCACCCTAGAGTAGACCGTCGGGCACGATGCCCGAGACCGCTGCCGCGATGACGCCTTCCCTCTGGACCCGCCTTTCGAATCCCGGCCATTTCATGCGCTGGTCGGGCGCTCTCGTGCCGTGGCTCACGGCCCTGTCGCTCGCCGTGCTGGCGGTCGGCCTGTATCAGACCTTCTTCGTCGTGCCGCCCGATTACCAGCAGGGCGAGACCGTGCGGATCATGTACATCCATGTCCCGGCGGCGTGGCTCGGCGTGTTCTTCTACGGCGCCATGAGCCTATCGGCGATCGGCACCCTGGTCTGGCGCCACCCGCTGGCCGACGTGGCCCAGCGCGCGGCGGCGCCGATCGGCGCGGCCTTCACGCTGATCTGCCTCGTGACTGGCTCCCTCTGGGGTAAGCCGATGTGGGGCACCTACTGGGTGTGGGACGCGCGGCTGACCTCGATGCTGATCCTGCTGCTGATCTATTGCGGCATCATCGCCCTCTGGCGCACCCTCGAGGAGCCGAACCGCGCCGCCCGCGCGGTAGCGATCCTGACGCTGGTCGGCGCCGTGAATCTGCCGATCATCAAGTTCTCGGTGAACTGGTGGTCGACCCTGCACCAGCCAGCCTCGATCCTGCGCATGGGCGGCCCGACCATCGATCCCTCGATGCTCTACCCGCTGCTGGTGATGATCGCCGCCGCGACGCTCGGCGGCACCACGCTGCATCTCTACGCCATGCGGACCGAGATCATGCGCCGCCGGGTCCGGACGCTGACGATCCGCGAGGCCGAGCGCCTGGACCGCGCCCAGCCCCGCCTCACGCCGCAGCCGTCGTCGGGGCTGCCGGTGGGCCAACCGGTCTAGGAGCGCCGCGATGGATCTCGGGTCTCACGGCGGCTTCATCCTGGCCGCCTACGCCTTCACGGCCCTTGTGATGGGCGCGCTCATCGGCAACGCGATCCGCGACCGGCGCGCGCAGGTGCGGGCGCTCAGGGGTTTCGGCGAGGACCGGCGATGACCGCGGCACACGACGACGCGACGGACCGGCCGCCCCCGGTTCGCCGCTCCCTGCTGCTGATCCTGCCGGCTTTGGCGTTCACGGCGCTCGCCGCCGTGTTCTTCCTGCGCCTGCGCTCCGGGGTCGATCCGGCGGCCCTGCCCTCGGCGATGATCGGCAAGCCGGTCCCGCAATTCGACCTGCCGCCCGTACCGGGGCTCAACGCCGCCGGCGCCCCGGTGCCTGGCCTGTCGAGCACTGACTTGAAGGGGCAGATCACGGTGCTCAACGTCTTCGCCTCGTGGTGCGCCCCCTGCCAGGTCGAGCACCCGATGCTGATGCGGCTGGCCAAGGAGCCCGGCATCCGGCTGGTCGGTATCGACTACAAGGAGCCGAGCCCGGAGGCCGGCCAGCGCTTCCTGGCCCGGCACGGCGTGCCGTTCAGTGCCGTGGGGGCCGACGCCAGCGGGCGCGCGGCGATCGATTTCGGCGTCTACGGCGTGCCCGAGACTTTCATCATCGGGCCGGACGGGGTGATCCACGACAAGCTCGTGGGCATCCTGACGCCGGAAAACTTTTCCAGCGTGCTCGCGCGGATCCGGGCCGCCGGGAAGGTCGCGGCGGCGCAGTAGCTCACGCCTCCGGCTGCGGCGCCTTGTTCTCGTAGCGGGTCAGCAGCGGCGTCTGCGCCAGGGCGAACAGCACCGTGATCGGCATGATGCCGAACACCTTGAAGTTCACCCAGAAATCCTCGGTCTGCGTCCGCCACACGATCTCGTTGAGCGCCGCCAGGACGAAGAAGAACAGACCCCAGCGGAAGGTCAGCTTGCGCCAGCCCTCCTCGGTGAGGCTGAACATCGAGTCGAGCACCACCGACAGGAGCGGCCGCCCGAAGGCGAGGCCGCCGAGCAGGATGGTGCCGAACAGGGCGTTCACGATGGTCGGCTTGACCATGATGAAGGTCTTGTCCTGCAGCGCCAACGTCAGCCCGCCGAACACCACCACGACCATCCCCGACACCAGGGGCATGATCGGCAGCCGCCGCATCAGGACGTAGTGGATCGCCAGCGCCACCACAGTCGCCGCGATGAACAGGCCCGTGGCCACGAACAGCTTCTGGTCGGGGGCAACCCCGAATCGTTCGGAGTAGGCGTTCCCGAGAAAGAACAGCACCAGGGGCCCGAGTTCCAGCGCCAGCTTCATCAGGGGCGGCAGGTGGCGGCGCGGGGGGACGGATTCGATCTGCATGCGCGTCAGTTGGCTCGGATGCGGCGCCCACGGTACGATCGGGGGCCGGACTGGATTCGTCGGGGTGTGTGTAACGCGGGGCGCGCGATGTCCATCACGATCGAGAATGCCGAGGTCGAGGCGCTGCTGGCCGACCTTACGCGGACTACGCGGCGTGCGGTGCCGGATCTGCTGCTCGACCTGCTTCGGCAGGAGCAGGCGCGGATGTCCGGCGAGGCAGAGCGCCGGATCGCGGAGGGCTTGGCCGCCGACGCGGCGATGCGGCGGCGTCTAGCCGCGAGCGAGATCGATGATCCGCGCCCGATCGACGAGATCCTGGCCTGGGACGAACACGGCCTGCCGGCGTGATCGTCCTGGACTCATCGGCCTTCATTGCGATTCAGCGTGCGGAACCTGAGGCTGAGCAGTTCTCGCGGTTGCTGTCGCTCGCGGACATCGTGGTGATGGCGGCGGCGACATATCTCGAATGCGCTATCGTAGCCGCCCGCGTCCCGAACGGTCGCGCGGTCCTCGACGCCTGGATCGCGGCGCGGCGCATCTCCATCGTCCCGGTGGACCACACCCTCGCGCAGATCGCGGCCGATGCCTTCGCCCGCTACGGCAAGGGCCGGCACCCGGCCGGCCTCAACTTCGGCGACTGTTTCGCCTACGCGCTCGCCCGCTCACTGAACGCGCCGCTCCTGTTCAAGGGCGCTGATTTTTCCCGCACCGACGTGATGCGCGCCGCCTAATCCTTCTCCAGCCCGGCGATCGCCCGGGCGAAATCCCGGGCCGCGAAGGGCTCCAGATCCTCCACCCCCTCGCCGACGCCAATGAAGTGCACCGGCAGGCCGAACTTGGCCGCCAGCGCCACCAGGATGCCGCCCCGGGCGGTGCCGTCGAGCTTGGTCATCACAAGCCCCGAGACCGGCGCCGCCTGCGAAAAAAGCTCCACTTGGCTGATCGCGTTCTGGCCGACCGTCGCGTCGAGGACCAGGAGCGTCGCGTGCGGGGCCTCGGGATCCTGCTTGCGCAGGACGCGCACGATCTTCTCTAGCTCGGCCATCAGCCCGGCCTTGTTCTGGAGGCGGCCGGCGGTGTCGATCAGCAGCACGTCGGTGCCGGCGGTCGAGGCCTGCTTCAGCGCGTCGAAGGCGAGCCCCGCCGCGTCCGCGCCCTGCGCGCCGCTCACCACCGGCGTGCCGGTGCGCGCCCCCCAGACCTTGAGCTGGTCGATCGCCGCCGCCCGGAACGTGTCGCCGGCCGCCAGCATCACGGTTCGGCCCTCCGCCCGCAGCTTCGAGGCGAGCTTGCCGAGGGTGGTGGTCTTGCCGGCCCCGTTCACCCCGACCGTAAGGATCACGAACGGCTTCTTCGCCGCATCGACGGTCAGCGGAATGGCGACGGGTTCGAGCGCCCGCTCGACCTCGGTGGCCAGGATCGCCCGCACCTCGTCGGGCGAGATCCCCTTCTCGTAGCGGCCCTTGCCGACGGCCTCCGAGATCCGCATCGCGGTCTCCAGGCCGAAATCGGCCTGGATCAGGGCGTCCTCCAGATCCTCCAGGGTGGTGGCGTCGAGCTTGCGCTTGGTGAACAGGCCGGTCACGCGCTCGGACAGCGCCGAGGATGTCCGCTTCATCCCGGAGGTGAGGCGGCTCCACCAGCCCCGGGCCTCCGGCTCGCGATCCGGCCCGGCCCCGGCATCGTAGGCCAAAGCCGCCGCGGCATCGACCGGCTGGATGTCGGGCTGCGGCGCGGCCACCGGTTCGCAATTCGCGTCCCCCGTATCGACCGGATCGGCGCCGTGGGCGGGGTCGTCCCCGGCCGTGCCCGCGGGCGGACGCTCGGGCTCGCCTTCGATCGGCAGGAGGTCCGCGCCCTCGGCGACGTCGGCCACCGGCTCGCCGGTCTCCTCCGGCGGCAGCGGGATGACCGCGACATCCTCAGCGCCCGTCGCGAAGTCGGGTTGCCCCTCGGAGGGCGAGGCCGCCTCCGGGGGGAGTTCCGCCTCGGGCTTCTCGTCGGCCGCATCCTGACCCTTGCGCCCGAACAAACGTCCGAACCAGCCGGGCTTCTCCTCGCTCGCCATGAAGTCGCGTCCTCACCCACCTTGCCGACCCGGCAACAACGATCTAGCCGGGTCGGATGTCCAACGCCTTCGACATAGGCGCGCGCCTGCTCTACCGCGATGCCCTGCTGCTCGTCATCGACAAGCCGCCGGGTCTGCCGGTCCATCCGGGCCCGCGCGGCGGCGAGACCCTGACCGACCATCTCGACGCCCTGCGGTTCGGCCTGCCGCGCCGGCCCGAGGCCGCGCACCGGCTCGACCGCGACACGTCGGGCTGCCTCGCGCTCGGGCGCCACACCAAGGCGCTGGCGCGGCTCGGCAAGCTGTTCGCGGGCAGCGCCGTGGACAAGACCTACTGGGCGGTGGTCGAGGGCGGCCCCGCCGAAGAGGCCGGCCGCATCGACCTGCCGCTCGCCCGCCGCTCGGACGATCCGCGTTCATGGTGGATGAAGGCCGATCCCGCCGGCGATCCGGCGCTGACGCATTGGCGCGTTCTCGGCCGAATGGGCGGGCGCACATGGCTGGAGCTGAAGCCGGTCACCGGCCGAACCCACCAGCTCCGGGTGCATTGCGCAGCCTCCGGCTGGCCGATCCTGGGCGACGCGGTCTATGGCGGCGCGCCCCGCGGGAGCGCCCTGCACCTGCACGCGCGGTCGTTGGCGATCCCGCTCTATCCGAAGCGCGATGCGATTACGGTGACCGCGCCGCCACCGGCTTACATCGCGGCGGCCACGGCCCCGATGGGGCTTCAGGCCCTGCCGTTTCAAGGTGTTTAGCCGAGCGCGTGCCGCGCTCTGGTCTGCGTGACCTCATGTCGCGCGCCCTTCCTGGACGCCTGAAACGCATTGGAAGGCGATCCGGAAATCAGCACCCAGAACGCCGTGCAGCAGCTCCGTTTGTTCTGAGTGGACGCTGCGCGACGTCGTATGCTGGGTCCTGGGTCGCATTCCGTTGAGCTGCATGCGCCCGGGAGAGGGATGGGCCTCAACCTGCGATCAGCCGCGTGCCGTCATGCGCCGCGACGGCGACTTTGCACAACGTGCCGGGGTCCATCTCGGCCGCAATCCGCACCGGCGTGAAGTCTTCGGCCCGCCCCATCCCGCCGCGCTCCGCCAGCACGGTCAGCCGCCGCCCGACCTGCGCATCGAGGTGCCGCCGCAGCGCCTGCGCCCCCGCCTCCCGCAGCCGCGCTGCCCGCGCGTGGATCGCCACCGGCGCCACCGGCGGCATCCGCGCCGCGGGCGTCCCCGGCCGGGGCGAGTACGGGAAGACGTGGAGATGCGTCAGGCCGCATTCCGCAACGAGGTCGAGGGAGCGGGTGAACTGCGTCTCGGTCTCGGTCGGGAAACCCGCGATCAGGTCCGCCCCGAACACGATGTCGGGGCGCAGCCGCCGGGCCGCCTCGCAGAATCGGATCGCGTCGGCGCGGCCGTGGCGGCGCTTCATCCGCTTGAGGATCAGGTCATCACCTGCCTGGAGAGAGAGGTGCAGGTGCGGCATCAGCCGCTCCTCCTCGGCCAAAGCCGCCACCAGGGCCGTGTCCGCCTCCACGGAATCGATCGACGACAGGCGCAGGCGTGCGAGGTCCGGCACCGCCCGGAGGATCGCCCGCACCAGGATCCCGAGGGAGAGCGGCGCTTCGGGAAGGTCCCGGCCATAGGCGGTGAGATCGACGCCGGTCAGCACGACCTCGTGGCCGCCATGGGCCACGATCGTCTCGACCTGCGCGATCACGTCGGCGAGCGGCACCGAGCGCGACGGGCCGCGCCCGAACGGAATGACGCAGAAAGTACAGCGGTGATCACAGCCGTTCTGCACCGGCACGAAGGCCCGCGTATGCCCGGCCACCGCCGCCACCCGGGTCGGATCGGCCGCACGCGCCGCCATCACGGCCCCCGGGCCGGTCCCGGCCGCCGACCAGCCCTCCGGCCGCAGCTTCTCGCCGTTGCCGACGAGGCGCGCCACCTCGGGCATCGCCGCGTAGGCTTGCGTCTCGACCTCGGCGCCGCAGCCGGTGACCACGATCTCGGCGCCGGGCCGTTCGCGGGCGATCCGGCGGATCGCCTTGCGCGCCTGCCGCCCGGCCTCGGCGGTGACCGCGCAGGTGTTCACCACGATCCGATCGCGCCCGTCCGCGCCGGCATGGACCCGCAGGGCCTCCGATTCCACCGTGTTGAGCCGGCAACCGAAGGTGAGCGTCTCGACTCCCATCAGGCGAGGCCGGCAAACAGCTCCGGCGCGAGCGTCCCCTCGGCGACGAGCGCGACGGGGCCGGTCATCAGGACATGGTCGTCGGCGCGCCACTCCACGGACAGCGCGCCGCCCGGCAGCGCCACCTGGGCCTGCCGGCCGATCATCCGGAGCCGGGAGGCCGCCACCACCGCGGCGCAGGCGGCGGTGCCGCAGGCGAGCGTCAACCCGGCGCCCCGCTCCCAGACCCGGAGCTTGATCATCTCGCGGTCCGTGACCTGGGCGATCGAGATGTTGGCCCGCTCCGGAAAGAGCGGGTGGTTCTCCAGCATCGGCCCGATCCGGCCGAGGTCGAAGCTCTCGGGGTCGGCCTCGACGAAGAACACCGCGTGCGGGTTGCCCATATTCACCACGCCCGGCGAGTGCAGCACCGGATCGTCGATCGGCCCGATCTGCAGTTCGATCCGCCGCGTGTCGGGGAACGGCTCCGACAGGGGGATCTCGTCCCACCCGAGCTTCGGCCGGCCCATATCGACCGTGAAGGCGCGCTCCGACACCCGGCGGACGCCGAGAAGGCCGGCCCGGGTCTCGAGCGTCAGCCGGCTGCCCTCGGCGGGGCGCGCCATGGCCGGATCGTCGAGCATCGCGTAAGCGACGCAGCGTGTGCCGTTGCCGCAGGCGCCGGCTTCCGACCCGTCGGTGTTGTAGATCCGCAGGAACGCATCCGTGCCGGGGCTCACGGGATCGTGCAACACCATCAATTGATCGAAGACCGAGCGCGGATCTTGCGCGATCGCCCGCGCTTCCCCGGGCCGGACCCGCACGTTCGAGCCGCGCAGATCCAGCACCACGATGGCGTTGCCGGCGCCGTGCATCTTCAGGAAGCGTCTGTGGGCGAGTGCGCTCATGCGGTCCCGCGGCTGGGAGGGGTCGGTCGGCTATATGGCAAAACCGCCGGGCCGGCGCGAGTGGTCCGGCGTCGTGGCAGATGCGCCGCATTCGCGGTCCTGTCGCGAGGCCTTCGTGCACGGCACACTCGCGGGCGATCCCGATCACCGCTACCCTATGTGGTGGGAAGCCCGGGCGGACGATCCGCCGGGCCCCGACCGGAGCGCCCACCGTGATCCGCCTTCGTCCGCTCGCCGCCCTCTTCGTCGGTCTCGTCCTCGCTGCCGGCCCGCTGGCCGGGCCGCTCGCCGCGCAGCAGCCGGCCCCGCCAACCTCGACCGCGCCGTCACCGGCCCAGACGAACCCGCTGCCGACCACCACGGCCCCGAACCCGGCACCCGATCCGGGAAAAAGCCCGGCGCCCGCCCCCGAGCAGGCGGTGGCGCCGCCGCCGGCCGGGCAGAACGCCGTCGGCACGCCCGCACGGCCGACGCTGATCGACAAGCCCGGCGAGCCGGGCGACGTCGACGAGGTGACCCTGCCCGCCAAGCCCGCCGCGATCGTCTCCGGCAAGACCAAGTGGGAGGAGGCCGTGCCGAACCTCAAGCAGGCTTTTGCGCGGATCGAGGCGGATCTCGCCAAGCTCGGCATGGCGCCGGCGGGCCGGCCGCTCGCGGTCTTCACCCGCACGGACGATGACGGCTTCGAGTTCGAGGCGATGATCCCGGTGGCGGCCGCCCCGAACCCCGCACCCGCGGAAACCGACGGCCTGCGCTTCGGCACGACGCCCTCCGGCAAGGCTCTGCGCTTCGCCCACAAGGGTTCCTACGAGTCGATCGACGGCACCTACGAGACGCTGACCGCCTACCTCGATGCCAAGGACATCGTGGTGCAGGACCGGTTCGTCGAGGAATACGCCACGGATCTGAAGGACGGAACCGACGACAACCTCGACGTGAATATCTATGCGTTGGTGAAGTAGCCGTTTTAGAAAAACCGAAGTCCCTCCTCCTTTCGCCGGGGAGGAAGGGGCAACCGCCACGCGATCCTGACGGTCTTGCAGCCCGGTCGGACAGATCGCCGCTGCCCCATGCAAGCCGGAACAGCAGCGGTGCTCCGCGGATTCGCCCCGCATGCCCGCAGCCTCCCTCCGAACCGGCACCGCCCTCCCGCCGCGCCGCAAGCCCGCCCCGTCACCGAACGATCCCGCCCTCGCCGAGAAGGCGCGCGTGATCCACGCGTGCCTCTGCCCGGTCTACGGCTGCCCGATCCCGTACTTCCACAGCCTCGATCCAGTGAGCGAGCTCGTCTCCTCGCTCCTGTCGCACCGGACCCGCAACGCGGAATCGGGCCGTGCCTTCAAGGCGCTGCGGGCGCGATTCCCCGACTGGGAAGCGGTGATCGACGCGGATGTGCCGGAGATCGAGGCCGCCATCGCGGGCGTGACCTGGCCGGAGCTGAAGGCGCCGCGCATCCGGGACGTGCTCCGCGCACTCCGCGACCGGCGCGGCACCCTCGACCTCGCCTTCCTGGCCGACATGGAGGTCGAGGCAGCGCGGGCGTGGCTGCAGGCGATCCCGGGCGTCGGTCCCAAGACAAGCGCGGCGGTGCTCTCGTTCTCCACCCTGCGGATGCCGGCCCTGCCGGTGGACAGCCACCACCACCGGGTCGCCCAGCGCCTCGGGCTGATCGGCCCGCGGGTCGATGTCGGCCCGGCGCACCCGATCCTGCGGGCGCAGCTCCCCGCAGACTGGAGCGCGCAGGACCTCTACGACAATCACGAGGTCCTGATGTTGCACGGCCAGCAGGTCTGCCACCACGGCAAGCCGGCCTGCGGACGCTGCGTCCTGGTCGATCTCTGCCCCAGCGCGAAGCTGCCGACGCGGGAGCCCTGAGCGCGTCCTTGACCGGTCCGGCCTACGGGTGCGACTAACCGGGCGCCCGGACGGCACGGAGCCCCGGTCTCTACCTGCTCAGGATCGGCGCCGATGGCCGCGTTCACCGAATTGGTCTTCTCGGGCGTCCAGCCCACCGGCAACCTGCACCTGGGCAACTACCTCGGGGCGGTGAAGCGCTTCGTAGAGATGCAGGACCGCGACGCGCAGTGCCTGTACTGCGTGGTCGACCTGCACGCGATCACCGTCTGGCAGGATCCCGAGGCCCTGCGCGGCCAGATCCGCGAGGTCACGGCCGCCTTCCTCGCCGCCGGCATCGATCCGAGGCGCGCGATCGTGTTCAACCAGAGCCAGGTGCCACAGCACGCCGAGCTCGCCTGGGTGTTCAACTGCGTCGCCCGCCTCGGTTGGTTGAACCGCATGACCCAGTTCAAGGAGAAGGCCGGCAAGGACCGGGAGAACGCCTCGATCGGCCTCTATGACTATCCCGTGCTGATGGCGGCCGACATCCTGGCCTACCGGGCAACGCACGTCCCCGTGGGCGAGGATCAGAAGCAACACCTGGAGCTGACCCGGGACATCGCCCAGAAGTTCAACACGGACTTCGTGGGCTCGATCGCGGCCCACGGCCACGGCGAGGCGTTCTTCCCGGTCACGGAGCCGCTGATCGGCGGCCCGGCGGCGCGGGTGATGTCGCTGCGGGACGGCACCAAGAAGATGTCGAAGTCGGATCCGTCCGACAACGCCCGGATCAACCTCACGGACGACGCGGACGCCATCGCCCAGAAGATCCGCCGGGCGAAGACCGATCCGGAGCCCCTCCCCTCCGAGGTGGCGGGCCTGAGGGAGCGGCCCGAGGCCGACAACCTCGTGGGGATCTACGCGGCCCTCGCCGGGATCACCCGCGAGGAGGTGCTGCGCGATTTCGGCGGGGCGCAGTTCTCGACCTTCAAGCCGGCGCTCGCCGACCTCGCGGTGACGAGCCTTGCGCCGATCGCCTTGGAGATGCGCCGGCTCACCGCCGATCCCGGCCATATCGACGCCGTGCTGGCCGATGGCTCTGCCCGGGCCGAGGTGATCGCGGCGCAGACGCTGGATGCCGTCAAAGACATCGTCGGCTTCGTCCGGCGCGGTCCGAGCCTGCAGGCGGTGCGATGAGGGTCGGGGCCCTGGTCTTCGACGTCTTCGGGACGCTGGTCGACTGGCGCTCCGGCGTCGCCCGCGAGGCGGCGCGGCTGCTCGCACACTTTGCGTCGAACCTCGATGCCGGCGCCTTCGCAGATGCGTGGCGCGCCCGCTACAACCCGTCCATGGAGACGGTGCGTTCGGGCGCCCGTCCCTTCGTCGACCTCGACACGCTCCAGGCCGAGTCCCTGCCCGACGTGCTGGCCCAGTTCGGCATCGCGGGCGTGCCGGAGGACGTGCAGAGCGAGCTGGTCCAGGCTTGGCACCGGCTCGACGCGTGGCCCGAGGTGCCGGACGCCCTGCGGCGCCTGCGCGAAAAACACCTCCTGGCGCCGAACTCCAACGGGCATGTCCGGCTGATGGCCGACCTCGCCCGCCGCAACGGCCTGATCTTCGACGCGGTTCTGGGTGCCGGCTATTCCCGCGACTACAAGCCGAAGCCGGCGCTCTACCTCGACGCGATCGCGGCCTTCGGCTTCGCGCCGGCGGAGACGATGATGGTAGCCGCCCATTCGAACGACCTCGCGGCGGCGACGAGCCACGGCCTGTCCACCGCCCACATCGCCCGGCCGCACGAGCACGGCCCGGCCGGCGGCGAGACCGCGCCGACGGTGCCGGTCACCTACGCGGCCCGGGATCTGGCCGATCTGGCCGACCAACTCGGCTGCTGAGGCGTTTTACGAGAGGGTGCCATGGCTGACTGGAACCCCGCCCTCTACACCCGCTTCGAGGATGAGCGGACGCGCCCGGCCGCCGAACTGCTCGCCCGCGTTCCCCTCGATGCGCCGCGTCTCGCCTACGATCTCGGCTGCGGCCCCGGCAATTCCACCGCCCTGATCGCCGCGCGATACCCCGAGGCGGACGTGATCGGCCTCGACACGTCGCCTTCCATGCTGGAGAGCGCCCGGGCCCGCCTGCCCGATCTCACCTTCGCGCAGGCCGATGCCGCAACCTGGGTTCCGGAGCGGGCGCCGGACTTGATCTACGCCAACGCCGTGCTGCAATGGCTGCCAGACCACGCGACCCTGCTGCCGCGGCTGTTCGGCCTCCTCGCCCCGGGCGGCGTGCTGGCCGTACAGATGCCCGACAACCTCGCCGAACCCACGCACCGCCTGATGCGCGAGACCGCGGCTGCCGGATCCTGGGCGGCGGTGATCGGCGATCCGGCCGTCGCCGGCCGCCTCGGACGCATGCTGGAGCCCGCCGCCTACTACGACCTGCTGGCGCCGGTGGCCGCCGCGGTCGATGTCTGGCGCACCGCCTATCACCACCGGATGGCGGATGCCGGCGCCATCGTGGACTGGGTCAGTTCCACCGGCCTCCGGCCCTTCCTCGACCCGCTCGATCCCGGCGAGCGAGCCGACTTCCTGTCGGCCTACACCCGTGCGATCGCTGCCGCCTACCCGCCGCGCAGCGACGGGCGGCGCCTGCTCGCCTTCCCGCGGGTGTTCATCGTGGCGCGGGCGCAGTAGCGGCTCATGCCTCGCCGCGGGCGACCAGCGCCTCGTATTCCGAGACCTCCAGCTTGCCCTCCTCGGCGACGCGGGCCTTGTCGGCGTCGCTGATCACGTCGCCCGCGAGATCGAGGCGCTTCCAAGCAGCGAGCGGAGTCTCGCGCCCGGGCCGGGGGACGTACTTGTTCTGCTCGACCTTCTGGTACTTGTGGATGTAGCGCGGGCAGTTGACCCAGATTTTCGTGACCGCGACCTTCACGAGATACTTGGCCTCGGTGTACTCGGCCATCAGGGCATCGTCGCGCAGCAGGGTCGCGTGGCCCTGGACCCGGATGCGGTGGGGCGTCTCGAAATCGATGAACAGCAGGCCGACCTTGGCCTGCCCCTCGATGTTGCCCATCGAGTAGAACATGCCGTTGCCGTCGAAGCCCGGGAACACGAGGGTGCTTGCGTCCAGCACTTTCACGAAGCCGGTGGGGCCGCCCTTGTAGGACACGGTCGGCATGCCGTCGGGATCGACGGTCGAGAGGAAGAACATGTCGCGGGAGCCGATGAAGGCGCCCTCCTCCGGCTGGATGCTCTCGTGGACCCAGTCCTCGTCGAGGCGTACCGCGAGCTTGGTTGTGCCGAACTCCTCCTGCAGCGCCCGGTGCGCGTCGGAATAGAGCGATGCCATGGGTGTCCTCTCCGCTTGCCAGTCCTCGTACGGGTGGGACGGCTGCAGGGCTTATGGCCGGGAAAGTTCGCCTTCAGCAACGTTGGATGTGGGCCGGCGATTCTGCCTGCTCGCATCACATGTGGAGGTGTCGATCGGGGGCGCCTGAGATCTTTTGAGGCCCCCGTTTTCCCGGGCGCATGGAGCGTCAGCGGAATGTGACCCGGGATCCAGCGGGAGACGTCGCGAGGCGTCTATCTGAAATAACCTGTGCCGCTGCGCGGCGCTCCCTGATGCTGGATCCCGGATCATCTTCCACTTCGTTCCAGGCGTCCGGGAAAGGGTGCACCATGCCGAACACAAAGAACCCGGCCACGCCTTCGCATGACCGGGCCCAAAACGGCCGAGCGAAGCCCGGCCGCGACGTCTCGAACGTGTCAGTTGCGGGTCTTGTCGACCAGCGCCTTCTCGGAGATCCACGGCATCATGCCGCGGAGCTTGGCGCCGACCTCCTCGATCGGGTGGGCGGCGAGCTTGGCGCGGGTTGCCTTGAACGAGGTCTGGTTGACCTTGTTCTCCAGCATCCAGTTGCGGGTGAAGGTGCCCGACTGGATGTCGTTCAGCACGCGCTTCATCTCGGCCTTGGTCTCGGGCGTGACGATCCGCGGGCCGGTGACGTACTCGCCGTACTCGGCCGTGTTGGAGATCGAGTAGTTCATGTTGGCGATGCCGCCCTCGTAGATGAGGTCGACGATCAGCTTCACCTCGTGGAGGCACTCGAAATAGGCCATCTCGGGGGCGTAGCCCGCCTCGACCAGGGTCTCGAAGCCGGCCTTGATCAGCTCGACGAGGCCGCCGCACAGCACGGCCTGCTCGCCGAACAGGTCGGTCTCGCACTCCTCCTTGAAGGTCGTCTCGATGATGCCGGCGCGGCCACCGCCATTGGCCGAGGCGTAGGACAGGCCGAGGTCGTGGGCGTTTCCGCTCGCGTCCTGCGCGATGGCGATCAGGGTCGGCACGCCGCCGCCGCGCAGGTACTCGGAGCGCACGGTGTGGCCGGGGCCCTTCGGGGCGACCATCAGGACGTCGAGGTCCTTGCGCGGCTCAATCAGGTTGAAGTGGACGTTCAGGCCGTGGGCGAACAGGAGCGCGGCGCCCTGCTTCATGTTGCCCTCGAGGGACTCGCGGTAGATGTCGCCCTGCAGCTCGTCGGGAGTGAGCATCATCACCACGTCGGCCCACTTCGCAGCCTCAGCGACGGAGAGAACCTTGAAGCCCTCGTGCTCCGCCTTCTTGGCGGTGGCGGAGCCCTCGCGCAGCGCGATGACGATGTCCTTCACGCCGGAATCGCGCAGGTTGAGCGCGTGGGCGTGGCCCTGGCTGCCGTAGCCGACGATGGCGACCTTCTTGCCCTTGATCAGGTTCAGGTCGGCGTCGCGATCGTAATACACCCGCATGTCTGTCTCCTCTTAACGTTGGTGTTTCGGGTCGGGTTTGGCCTGGCCGTAGAGGACCAGGAACTGCTCGACGGCGCGGCCCGCATCGCGCCGGATCCCGGCCCCGTCGAGGTCGAGGGTCTCGCCGAGCAGAAGGCGAATCTGGATATCCCGGCCGACGAGGCCGAAGAAGGTGCGGAAGGCGGCCTCACTGTCGGCGAAGGCCAGCAGGCCCGCGGCGCGGCCCGCCTCCAGCACCGGCTTCACCCGCTCGCCGATGGCGAAGCGCCCGTTCGCCAGCACGATGCCGCCGAGGTTGCTCTTGCGCGAACCCGCATGCGCGATGGCGATGCGGTTCAGCGCGACCGAGGTGGGTCCGGTGATCACCTCCAGCCACGTGACCGCGAAGTCCTGCAGGCGTTCCCGGAGAGTCGCACCGTCGAGCACCTGCGCGGTGTCATGCCCGGCATGGACCCGGGAGGCCTGCCAGCGCACCGTCGCGGTCAGCAACCCGTCCCGGTCGCCGAACCACTTGTAGAGCGTCTCCTTCGAGCAGCTCGCCCGGCGCGCCACGGCGTCCATAGTGACCTGCTCGCCGTCCTCGACCATCAGGCCGAGCACGGCATCCAGCACCGCCTGCTGGCGGACCGACGGCGCTTCCTGCTCTGCTGTGACGCTGGCCTGCATCATCTCGAATGGCGTACCGTACCGTACGGTACGCGCTGTAGGACGAATGAGCCGGCGAGGCAAGAGGTGCTTCGCCGGCCGGATCTCAGCGCGGCAGCGGAAGCCCCTCGCGGGCGAAGACGGCCTGCACGGCGGGACGCTCGGCGACGCGGCGGGCATGGGCGGTCCAGGCCGGGAAGCGGCCGGCCATGTCGAACCGGAGCGTCGGGCCGTTGGCCCAGAACCAGAAGACCATCAGGTAGGCGTCGACCACGCTGAACCGGCCGCTCACAGCCCAGCCGCCGTGCGACAGGCGCACCTCGGTCATGGTGGCGAGATCGGCGTAGGTGTTGGCGGCCTTGGCCTTGATGCCGTCGAACGCGGCCTCGTCGTCCGTGTAGCGTTCCGGGCGGCGGACATGGGCGTAGGTCACGTGGTGGTTGCAGGCGAGCCAGCCGAGCCACTCGTCCGCGGCGGCCTGCTCGCGCAGATCCCTGGGCCACAAATCCTTCTCCGGCACGGCGCGGGCGACGTGGCGCAAGATCGCGGCGCATTCGGTGAGAACCCAGCCATCCTCGGTCAGCGCCGGCACGCGGCCGCGGTCGTTGATGGCGAGGTATTCCGGCCGCCGCTGGTCGCCCGCGGCGAGGTCGAGCTTGATGCCCTCATAGGGCAGCTCGGATTCCTCCAGGATGATGTGAGCGGCGAGCGAGCAGGCGCCGGGGGCGTAGTAGAGGGTGCGGGCCACGCGGTCGGTCATCCTTCAATCAAGTGAGCAAGTTGAACCCGAGCAGATTGGCGAGCTTCTGGCGAACGGCGTCGAGCGTTTCAACCGGAACGCCATCGATGTGGCGAAAGCCGCGTGCGGCGCGATCGACGTTCCGGATCTGATCGGTCTGGATCGCACCGGAAATCGCGAGACCTTGCGGAAGCAGAACCTTCGTCGGCCATGGATCGACATTGCGTGTCACCGGGCAGACGATTGCCGTCGCGTTCCGCGCGTGGAAATCGCGGTTTGTCAGAACGAGGGCGGGGCGAACACCGGATTGTTCGTGGCCAAGTGTCGGCCGGAAATCCACCCAGGCGAGATCTCCGGCCTCCGGTAGTTCTCGCGGGTCATGTCCAGTCGTCATGGATGATTTCGGCGCCGACATCCGGCCCCCAATCCACGACGGGAGGACGATAGGCCGGCCCGAGCCGATCCATCTCGGCGATCATATCCTGTAGCGTCTCTCTGCGTCGACGAGGCAAGATCTCAACGGTCTGACCATCCGCCAGACCGTGCCGATCCCCCTCGCCCGCAGGGATCCGAATCACGTATTCGTCGCCGGTGCGCGTGAGTTTGGCTTCCATGAGAGCGTCTCCGACTCTCCGGACATCATAGCCCAATCGGTCGGTTCCTACAGCGGCTCCGCCCCGCGCCCCATCGCGGAGATGCCGGTGCGGCAGATCTCCACCAGCCCGATCACGCTCATCAGGCGCACGAACCGGTCGATCTCCTCGGTGGCGCCAGTGAGCTCGAACACGAAGGAGTTGAGCGTGGCGTCGAGGGTCTTGGCGCCGAAGGCCGCGGCCAGCCGTAGGGCCTCGCTGCGGTGCTCGCCCTCGCCCTTCACCTTCACGAGGCAGATCTCGCGCTCGATGGCGTTGCCCTGGAGCGTCAGGTCCACGACCCGGTGCACCGGCACGAGGCGATCGAGCTGCGCCTTGATCTGCTCGATCACACCGTTGGTCCCGGTGGTGACGATGGTGATGCGCGAGATGTGGCGCGCTTCCTCGGTCTCGGAGACCGTCAGGCTCTCGATGTTGTAGCCCCGGCCGGAGAACATCCCCGAGATGCGGGCAAGCACGCCGGGCTCGTTGTCGACGATCACCGCGAGCGTGTGCCGGTTCACCGGCTCGACGCGGCCGGCATCGGGGTAGTGGGTGTTCATCGCGTTCATGGCCGGTTTCGTCCTCCTCGGGGTTTCCGAAGGGCGCGCCCTTCGGCGGGGTGTCGGGGCGGCGCCCCGACATCGGGCGGAGCCCGACATCGGGCGGAGCCCGACAGCAGGGCTCCGCCCTGCACCCGCAAAAGGTCTCAACCTTTTGAAACCAAGATATTCGAGATCAGTCTTGGGATCTCGGCCCGTTACACCAGCATCTTGCCTTCCTCGGAGATCACGTCGCCGAGTTCGACGCCGGTCTCGCCGAGGTAATCGGACAGGAGCATCTCGTTGTGTGCCTTGCCCGACGGGATCATCGGGAAGCAGTTCTCGGTCTTGTCGACGATGCAGTCGAAGATCACCGGGCCGTCATAGGCGAGCATCTCCGCGATGGCGCCGTCGAGGTCGCCCGGCTTCTCGCAGCGCATGCCCTTGGCGCCGTAGGCCTCGGCCAGCTTCACGAAGTCCGGCAGGCTCTCCGAGTAGCTCTGCGAGTAGCGTGAGCCGTGCAGCAGCTCCTGCCACTGCCGGACCATGCCCATATACTCGTTGTTGAGGATGAACACCTTGACGGGCAGCCGGTACTGAACCGCCGTCGACATCTCCTGCATGTTCATCAGGATGGAGGCCTCGCCAGCGATGTCGATCACGAGCCCGTCCGGATGGGCGAGCTGCGTGCCGATCGCCGCCGGCAGGCCGTAGCCCATCGTGCCGAGGCCGCCCGAGGTCATCCAGCGGTTCGGCTCGTCGTACTTGAAGTACTGGGCCGCCCACATCTGGTGCTGGCCGACCTCGGTGGTGATGTAGGTCTCGCGATTCTTACAGGCCTCGTAGAGGCGCTGGACCGCGTATTGCGGTTTGATGATCGTGCCCGAGGGCCAGTAGGCGAGGCAGTCCCGCGCCTTCCAGGCCTTGATCTTCTGGAACCACGGATCGAGGTTGGACGTCTCCGGCCGCGACGGCAGGGCGCGCCACGCCTCCAGCATGTCGGCGAGCACAGAGCTGCAATCGCCGACGATCCCGATATCGACTTTCACGACCTTGTTGATCGAGGAGGCGTCGACGTCGATGTGGATCTTCTTCGAGAACGGCGAGAACGCGTCGAGCCGACCGGTGATTCGGTCGTCGAACCGGGCGCCGACGCAGATCATCACGTCGCATTCGTGCATCGCGAGGTTGGCCTCGTAGGTCCCGTGCATGCCGAGCATGCCGAGGAACTTCTCGTCCGTGCCCGGATAGGCGCCGAGCCCCATCAGCGTCGAGGTGATCGGGAAGCCGGTCTCGCGGACGAGCTCGCGCAGCAGGCGCGAAGCCTCCGGGCCGGAATTGATCACGCCGCCGCCGGTGTAGAAGACCGGCCGGCGGGCGGTCGCCATCAGCTCGACGGCCGCACGGATCCGGTCCGCATCGCCCTTCACAGCGGGGCGGTAAGTCTTGTGGCTCGCGATCTCCGGGCGCTCGTAGAGCCCGGAGGCGAACTGGATGTCCTTGGGCAGGTCGACCACGACCGGGCCGGGCCGGCCGTTGGCCGCGACGTAGAACGCCTCGTGCAGGATGCGCGGCAGGTCGTCGATGGATTTGACCAGGTAATTGTGCTTCGTGCAGTGGCGCGTGATGCCGACCGTATCGCATTCCTGGAACGCGTCGGTGCCGATCAGGTGCGTCGGGACCTGGCCGGTGATGCAGACCAGCGGGATCGAATCCAGCATCGCGTCGGTGAGACCGGTGACGATGTTGGTCGCGCCGGGACCCGAGGTGACGAGGACGCAGCCGACCTTGCCGGAGGAGCGGGCATAGCCCTCCGCGGCGTGGACGGCGCCCTGCTCGTGACGGACGAGGATGTGCTTCACGGCGTTCTGGTGGAACAGCGCGTCGTAGATCGGCAGTACGGCGCCGCCCGGATACCCGAACAGCGTATCGACACCCTGATCCTGGAAGGCCCGGATGACCATCTCGGCCCCGGTCATGACCTCGCCGCCCATGCTCGTCTCCTCGCGCTCTCCGGGGCCACGGCGATCCTTGAGACCGCCGCCCTGCCCCGTCCTCTCTCGTCGCACCCTCGTCCCGCGGGGCGGTCTCCGCCTCGCCCGAAGGTGCCGTCGCTTCGGCATCCCGTCTGTCTCGGTCTCGTCCCGCCCGGACGCGGGCAACAAAAAAGGGCCCCGAGGGACCCTGCATGCGCCACCGCCCGGATCGCGGCCCTAGCTCAGGGCCGCCCCGTCGGTGACGCTACCGCTACAATAAGGACCGTGGTCATCGGATGTCCGAACCTGCTCCGCGACGGCCGCATGATCCGGAACGGGTCATGGTTGGCACGCGGAGTGTCGGGCCTCTTAGCGGAGTGCGCGGAGCCGGTCAACGCATCCCTGCCCGCGATTGCGCCTGTTCGGCGCTTTAGCCCAACCCTCAATTCAGCGGCGGCGGGCATCGGCGGACCCAGTTGCTCGCCGCGTCGTAGGCGGCCCCGAGCTGCAGGCAGGCGAGTTCACCGTGGTTGCGGCCGACGATCTGAATGCCGGTGGGCAGACCGGCCTCGCCGAACCCGGCCGGGACATCAAGCGCCGGCAGACCCGACATGGTCACCGGAATCACGGTCTGCATCCAGCGATGGTAGGTGCCCATCGCCCGCCCGCCGACCGTCTCGGGCCAGCGCATCTCCTTGTCGAACGGAAAAACCTGCGTCGTCGGCATCACGAGGAAGTCGTAGGCCTCCATGAAGCGGCGCAGGGTCTCGTACCAGCGCGTGCGCCCCTCGAGCGCCGCGACGATCCGGTCGGATCCGAGGGCGAGCCCCCGCTCGACCTCCCAGACGGCCTCCGGCTTGAGCATCGCCCGGTGGCGGGGCTCGTCGTAGAGCGGCCGGAGTGCCGCCGCGACGGTGAGCGCCCGTAGCACCAGCCAGTCCTGCCAGAGCTGCTCCATGTCGTAGCGCGGCACCGCCTCCTCGACGATGCAGCCGATATCGACGAACGTCGAAAGCGCGGCACGCCCGGTATCGAGCACGCCGGGATCGAACGGGATCTGGCCGCGGCAGTCGCCGAGCCACGCGATCCGGGTGCCGCGAAAATCCCGGGTGAGCGGGCTCGCGAAAGCTGCGGGGTCCTGGCGGATCGAATTCGGGCAGCGCGGGTCGTAGCCCGCCTGGACGGACAGCATCAGGCCGATATCGGCGGGCGTCCGCCCGATCGCGCCGAGCACCGCGAGACCCGGGCTGAACACGTCCTTGGCCTCGGCGGGGATGCGGCCCCAGCTCGGGCGCAGGCCGTAGCAGTTGTTGAAGGCTGGCGGATTGCGCAGCGACCCGGCATGGTCGCTGCCGTCGGCGACCGGCTGCATCCGCAGGGCCACCGCCACCGCGGCGCCGCCGCTCGATCCGCCCGCGCTCTTCGTCACGTCGTAAGGATTGGCGGTGGTGCCGTAGACCGGGTTGAAGCTGTGCGAGCCGAGGCCGAATTCGGGGACGTTGGTCTTGCCGATGAAGATCGCCCCGGCGGCTCGCAGGCGGCTCACCATGATCGAGTCCGCGTCGGCGATGCGGTCGGCGAAGATCGGCGAGCCTTGCGTGAAGCGCAGGCCGCGGACCGCATCGAGATCCTTCACGGCCAGCGGGAAGCCGTGCAGCGGGCCGACGGCCTCGCCGCGAGCAAGCGCGGCGTCGGCCGCTTCGGCCTCCTGCAGGAGCGCCGCATCGTCCTGCAGAGCCACGATGGCGTTGACCTGCGGGTTGAGCCGGTGGATCCGCTCCAGATAGGCGCGCATCACCTCGGCGCAGGAGACCACCCGGCTGCGGATGGCCGCGGCGAGGTCGACCGCGCCCATCGCCGTGATGCCGTCCTGTCGCGCGTCCTGCATCGTAAACCGCCTCCAGCTCGGTGGGGATCAGTACCGCGAGGCCGAGTGTTGGCAAGCTCACCGCTGTCCATGTAGCGTACAGGTCGCCGTCGCAGAGCGTGAACGACATGCCGCCTGTTTCCAAGGCCGAATCTGCAACCGCGAAGGCACGCAACGATCGTGCGAGGATCCGGGCTAAGGGCCTGAGACCCATGCAGATCTGGGTGCCGGACGTGTGTGCGCCCGCGTTCAGAGCCGAGGCGCATCGCCAGTCGCGCGCCGTGGCCAAAAGCGAGCGCGAAGCGGAAGATCAAGCCTTCATCGACGCCGTGTCCGACCGGGACGATGAATGAGGCGCGGTGCGATCTGGACGGTGGCCGGCGGAAAAACCTACGCGTGGAAACCGCCCCCCGCCGTGGTCGTGCAGGATGACAGCTTCGATGCGACCGATTCGATTACCATCTGCGCCTTCACGTCGAACGAGCAGGACGCACCCCTCTTCCGGATCCCCATCCATCCGACAGAGCGTAACGGCTTACGCGCACCATCACGACTTATGGTCGACAAGATCACGACCGTTCCGAAAACGAAGTCGGGCAACCGCATCGGACAGCTCGATGACGAGAATTTGCTGCGGCTCAACCGAGCGATCCTCGTCTTTCTTGGTTTGGCAGCGACTCCGTCGCGGAGCCGAACGCCTTGAGAGCAGCCACCGTCGCGCTCAGCTGGACGTCACCGCCCACGGCAGGGTCTCCTCCCCCCGGAACACCACCACAGCCGTATCCTCCACCGCCACCGCCTCGGCGATGCGGCTCTCCCGACGCTCCAGCGTCACCGTCCCGGCATTCGGCTCCAGCCCGTGGAAGCGCGCGCCGTTGAGGGACGCGAAGGCCTCGAACCGGTCGAGCGCTCCCTCCTCGTCGAACACCTGCACGTAGGTCTGAAGCGCGCTCGGCCCGCAGAACACACCCGCGCAGCCGCAGGCCGCCTCCTTGGCGCCGCGGACATGCGGGGCCGTGTCGGTGCCGAGATAGAAGCAGGCCTCGCCCGAGGTCGCGGCCCTGCGCAGGGCGAGGCGATGCCGCTCGCGCTTGGCCACCGGCAGGCAGTAGAGGTGCGGGCGCAGCCCCCCCTGGAAGATGTGGGTCCGGTTGATCACGAGGTGGTGCGGGGTGATCGTGGCCGCGCACCGGCTTCGGTTCTCCCGGACCACGTCGAGGATCTCCGCCGTGGTGGCGTGTTCCACCGTCACCTTGAGCCCCTGGTGGCGGCCGAGCAGCGGGATCAGGCTGCCCTCCATGAAGGCGGCCTCCCGGTCGAAGATGTCGATCTCCGGGTCGGTGGCCTCACCGTGGATTAGGAGCGGCATGCCGATCCGCTCCATCCGCTCCAGCACGGGGGCGATCCCGCGGAGGTCGGTGACGCCCGCATGCGAGTTGGTGGTCGCGCCGGCCGGATAGAGCTTGGCGGCGACCCAGACTTTTTCCGCGAAGCCTTGCTCGATCTCGTCCGGATCGGTGTCGTCGCGCAGGTAGCAGGTCATCAGCGGCGTGAAGTCCATGCCCTCCGGCAGCGCCGCCAGGATCCGCTCGCGATACGCCTGCGCTGCCGCGACCGTCGTCACCGGCGGCACGAGGTTCGGCATGATGATGCCCCGGGCGAACTGCGCCGCCGTGTAGGGCAGCACCGCCTTCAGCATGGCGCCGTCGCGCAGGTGGATGTGCCAGTCGTCCGGCCGGCGGATCGTGATCCGGTCGGCCGATGCCGGCTCACGGCGCTCGGCGGGGAACACATCGGCAACGCTCATGATCTCACGCCTGCCCAAACGAAGAAATGCCGCCATGGGCCGCCGACCACGCCGCCGGCGCGTTGAGGAAGCTCTCGACCTCGGCCAGCGTCTTCGGGTCGAAGGTGCCCATCTCCTTGGCCACCGCCAGCACGTCCCGCCACGTGGTGAGGGCGTGGAGCTTGACGCCGATCTCCTGCATCAGCGCGGCGCTGTCGGGGAAGATGTCGTAGTAGAACAGCACGAAGCAGTGATCGACCTGGGCGCCCGCGTCGCGCAAAGCCTTGACGAAATTGACCTTGCTGCGGCCGTCCGTGGCGAGGTCCTCGACCAGCAGCGTCCGGGCGCCCTCGACGATCTCGCCCTCGATCTGCGCGTTGCGGCCGAACCCCTTGGGCTTCTTCCGAATGTACTGCATCGGCAGCATCATCCGGTCGGCGATCCAGGCGGCGAACGGGATCCCGGCGGTCTCGCCGCCCGCGATGTGGGTCAGTTGCTCGTAGCCGATCTCGCGCACGATCGTGGCGGTGGCGAAGTCCATGAGCGTCGCGCGCAGGCGCGGGAACGAGATGATCTTCCGGCTGTCGGTGTAGACCGGGCTCGCCCAGCCGGAGGTGAACTTGAACGGCTCGTCCTTGTAGAACAGGACGGCGCCGATCTCGAGGAACATCTTGGCCGCCTCGCGGGCGACGACCGCTCGGTCGAGGGGCAGGAAGGGGCTGGACATGCGGCGTGCGCGCTCCGCTTGGGCGCTCTCCGGGGCCTGAAGACCCGTCCGGCCGGGGAGAACGCGTTGGATGAGGGCCTGACCGCCCTCCTCCGCCCTGTCTCCGCCAGCGTCAACCCTGCGCGGCGCGCTATCCGCGCTTCACGCAGTCCGGGCGGCGCGCAGATGCGCGAGGTGGCGGATCGCCAGGGCGTAGCCATGCGTACCGAACCCCGCCAGCACGGCCGTGGCGGCGAGCGAGACGTAGGAATGATGGCGAAACGCCTCCCGTCGGTGGACGTTCGAGATATGGCACTCGATCACCGGCACCGCGCAGGCGTTGAGCGCGTCGAGGATCGCCACGGAGGTGTGGGTGTAGGCACCCGCATTGATCACGATGCCGGCCGAGCCGACCCTAAACGCGTGGATCGCGTCGATCAGCACGTGCTCGGCGTTGCTCTGTCGGAAATCGACCGCGAGGCCGAAACCGGTGGCGGTCTCGCGGCACAGGGCCTCGACATCGGCCAGCGTCTCGCGCCCGTAGATCTCCGGCTCCCGCTTGCCGAGCAGGTTCAGGTTCGGCCCGTTCAGGACCAGGATCGTGTCAATCATCGTGTGCCTCGCGCACCGAGAGGTGCGGCAAGCGCGGGCGCGACACAAGTCCAGGCTGTCATCCGGCCACAGATGTCCCGCGCACGGATCTGGCGCCCGCCGCGGGCAGTTCAGATCCTCCGCCCGTGGCGTTATCCCAAGGACAACGACGATTGAGCCAGGGAGGAAGAACGGATGGCAGCATCCCGGAGCGACGCACCCGTGGTGATCGCGGTGGCGATCACGGGTTCTGTGCCGCGCAAGGCGGACAACCCGGCCGTGCCCGTCACGGTGGCCGAGCAGATCGAATCGACCCATCAGGCCTTCGAGGCGGGCGCCACGCTCTGCCACATCCACGTGCGCAACGACGACGAGTCGCCCTCCTCCGATCCCGAAAAATTTGCGGCCGTGCAGGAAGGCCTGCGGACGCACTGCCCGGGGATGATCGTGCAGTTCTCGACCGGCGGGCGCGGGCGCGACCCGGCGGCCCGGGGTCTATCGCTGAAGCACCGGCCCGACATGGCCTCCCTGTCCACCGGCTCGGTGAACTTCCCGACGATCGTCTACGAGAACTCCGCGAGCCTCGTGACCGATCTTGCGAGCCAGATGAAGCGGTACGGCGTCCGGCCCGAGATCGAGGTCTTCGACCTGTCGCACCTGCACGGGGCTAAGCGCCTCGTCGAGGCGGGCCTGATCGACGCGCGCCCGCACGTGCAATTCGTGATGGGCGTCCAGAACGCGATGCCGGCCGAGGAGCACCTGCTCGACATCCTGCTCGCCGAGACGCGGCGGATCCTGCCCGAGGCGACCTGGACGGCCGCCGGAATCGGCCGCAATCAGGCCGTGGTGATGGCGTGGGCGCTCGCCCGCGGGGCGGACGCGGTGCGCACCGGCCTGGAGGACAACATACGGGTGACCAAGGACCGGCTGGCCGCCAGCAACGCCGAGCTGGTCGGATTGGCGGCCGAGGCCGTCGCCCGGCACGGCCGGCGGGTCGCCACGCCCGCCGAGGCTCGGGCTGCGCTCGGCCTGACCTGAATCACCTTCTCACGCGCGGGCCAGCGTGCTAACGCTCCGCCCGCGCGGGTGTAGCTCAATGGTAGAGCAGCAGCCTTCCAAGCTGAATACCCGGGTTCGATTCCCGGTACCCGCTCCATTTGCTTTCCTGCCGATCAGAGCCGTTCAGGGGCGCCCGCCTGGGTTTGGCCCTGACCACGCGAGAGCGGGCCTTCGCCACGCGTCGAGGTCGGCCCGGCGCAAGGCCGAGACCCCGTCCGTCGCCCCACCGCCACAGGTTCAACCGGATCCGTCCCGAGAAGCGTCGCAGGAGCGACGGGGCTGGAATCGTGCCCGATCGCGCCGCACACGGGACACGACAATGATCGGTGTTCGGAGCCATCGGTGCTCCCATCGGACCCACTCATCCCGAAGCGCCCCCGTCAGCGGGCCTTGAGGGAGGGCTCCAGCCAGCCGCGCGATCCCTGAGGGCTCCTTCGCGGCCTGCGCTGCGCTCCGGCGCCTCAGTTAAGTGGAAGGTCGAACAGCCGCTCCGCGGCGTCCCTGTCGCGTCTCGTGTACCGTGCGCGTTGCAATCGCGCAGCGCTGAAGCGCGTCGCTGCGCACACTCGGAGAATACGGTCGCGCCCGGCGGGCTACAGACGCGTCAGCCGCAGGTGCCAGGCCCCATTCTCGGGTGGCTGGGTCACAAACGTGTTTGGGATGGCAGGCTGGATCGGCGAGAGCGGCCCGATCACGGTCCGGTCGACCGGCTCGGCCTGCACCAGCGTGCAAGCCCCGAGAGCGAGCGCCAGCGGCCAAGCCACGAGCAGCATGCGGAGCCATACACGGACGATGTCCGCCTGCGGCAAGCGTCGGTCGCAGCCCGAGCCGCGCCGGCCTTCCTGAGCGCTCGCCGCCGCAGCGGATACCGGGTCGGCGCCGGTGAGCGCGCGACGACACAGTCCCAGAACCACGCGCGATCGCATCGGGATCGGGCATGGCGCGGGCAACTGACTTCGTTGGCCCGTCGGCCGATGGCGCTGCGCTCCACGGCCAGGGAGGTTCACGGGTCCGACCCTCCGATAGGCACCCGTCAGGCTGCGGCCCGGCGCTCGCCCGGAACGAGATCCCGGCTCGCCTGCTCGATCCGCACCAGCCAGCCCTCGGCAGCCTCGGCGCGGCGCTCGGCGGCCTGGACCCGCGCCTCCATGGCCTGCAGCTTCGCGGCAGCCTCCGCCTGGACCTTTCCGATCTGCGCCTCGGCGCGGGCGCGGAGTTCGCCGGCCTTCGCGTCCGCCTGAACCTGAACCTCGCGCAGCAGCACCTCGAAGGCGCGGACCTCCTGCTGCGAGCGCCTCAATTCCTGGAGCAGGGCATCCTGCTCGGCGGCCTGCTCGCGCAGGCGCGCCTCCTGCTGCTGGGCGGCACTCTTGGCGGCCGTCAGCGTGTCGAGCACGCCGGTCCAGTCCGAGGCCACCCGGCGCAGGGGCGCGGCGTCGCTGACCACGGCGATCGCCGGAGCCGCCTGCAAGGGAGCCGCCGGCGGCTTGTCCTGGCCGTCCTGCCGCTGCGCGACGATGTGCGCGTCGATGTTGGCCCAGAACGCCTCGTCCATCGCTGGCATCGCCATTCCCTTCTGCCCCTACATGTCTCTGGACGGCGGTGCGCCGCGCGAGCCGCGGCGGATGTCTTCGTGCGCGTCGCCGGATTCGCGCCGTCTCCCGGGGATCGGGAGGCGGGCCAATCGGTCTCAGCGGCCTGCCACACCGATCCTGCGCGCAGCGGGCTCGACGACGAATTCCGACTCGATCGTGTCCGAGATCCGGCGCAGCCACTCTTCGGCGGATGCGGCGCGTTCCTCGGCGAGGCGGGCCCGGTCTTCCGAGGCCCGGATCAGCATCGCCGCCTGCGCCTGCACCGCGTCGGCGCGTTGCTCGGCGGCGCGGATCTTCGCGTCGGCATCGCGCAGGTCGGCCTGGACCTGCTCGACGAGGTCCTGAACGCGCAATTCATAGTCCTGCGCGCGATCCTCGACCTCGCGGATGTAGTGCGCCGCGCCGCGCACCCGATCGAGCAGGCTCGACCATTTCGCGGCGGTCGGCACCGATCCCAGGACGACGACGTTGGCATCGGACCTGACGGCGTCCGCGCCCGACACCGCCGCAGCGGCCACAGGGTCAGACTGAATGCGCGCTGACTGTTCCATGGTCGATCCTGAGGACGGGGCGGGAGCGATGGGTCCGGACGCTCGTCCTCAGCCTTCGGCCTGGATCTGAGCCATATGGCCGCCGAGCAGCAGCGTCTTCGCGGCCGCGTCGATCCGCGAGAGCCACTTCTCGGCGGTGTAGGCGCGGAGGTCGGCGACCCGCACCTGCTCCTCGGCCGCCCGGACCCAGGCCTCGGCTTCGGCCTGCAGGGTGCGCACCCGCGCTTCGGCCTCGGCCCGGATCTCCTCGACCTGGGCGTCCGCATCCGCCTGGACGCGCTGGAGGCGGATGTCGGCCCGCGTCTGGATCTCATGGGCCCGCATCTCGGAGAGCTGGAGCCGCTGCTGCGTCTCCTTCAGCTCCCGCTGCAGGGTCTCGATCAGCACCTCGTGGGACGCGCTCTGCTCCCGCAGACGCTTCTTCTGCTCGTCGGCGAGGCCGACCATCCCGTTGATGATGTCGAGGGTCGTCATCCAGTCCGAGACCGCGTCGGTCTGGGCTTCGGAGGACGCCGGGGCCGGGGCCTCCGTCTCGTCCGTCGCCGCGACGGGGACCGGCTCGGCATCGTTGACGGCCGGCTCCGGCATCACCGCGGAGGAGGCCTCCTCGGTGTCCAGGCTCAGGCGCAGCGCCGGCCCCTCGCCGAGACCGGAACTGGGTTTGAGCCTAAGGATCTCCGCCGAAGGCTTCTCGGAGATACGGTCCAGACTTTCCGCGACCTGCGTCAGAATGTGGGACCAAGAGGCTGTGGGCGCCGCGATCATGCTCATTGCTGCCTTTCCCGGGGCGAACATGGCATGATAAAGACACAGACATGGTTAATGAGCCGTTAATTGTGTATTCGACCACTAGCTTTTCATAAGCTCCTCCTAACCTCAATTAATCTTCGTCGCCCACGATGCCCTCGGCCGTTCTCGACGGATTTGGCACGCTCAGGTTGCCGATTCGACGCGGTGTTCGTGCGACCGCCGTCCGGTTCAACCACCCTGGCTGGCAGTATTCGTAATACATTCCTGATCTTCTCGATTTTGAACGCAAGCAAGTAAGCAATTATCCACTTTCAGCGGCGTGGGTGCGCAACGACTTGCCGTCGCGCGAAGCACAGAATCGCACGCGTTCGGCAGTTCCACCGGCATTTTTCAATCTTTATAGTGCTTTCAGCCCAGACGATCGCGCAGATCCGTTGACGTCTTGGCCGACATCATTCGACCGGCGGCGTGAAAGCGCGCGAATCCGCCCGCGATGTTCCGCGACGCCACATCGGCGCGGACGCGTCACTCAGGAGCGCAGGGGCACCGGCGCATGGTCCCCGATCGGTGGCGGACGGAAGCGGGCGAAGCGCTCGGCCAGAACCGGCAGCACCAGCAGGTTCAGGATCGTCGAGCTGACGAGGCCGCCGAGGATCACAAGCGCCATCGGCCCCTCGATTTCCCGGCCGGGCTCCCCGGCGCCGAGGGCGAGCGGCAGCAGGCCGAGGCCGGTGACCAGGGAGGTCATCAGGATCGGCACCATCCGGTCGGCCGCGCCCGCGGCGGCGGTGGCGGCGTTCCAGGGTCGGCCGTCCCGGTTCACCATCTGCTCGTAATGGGCGATCATCATCACGCTGTTGCGCAGCGAGATGCCCGCCAGGGTGACGAAGCCCACGATCGAGCCGAGCGACAGGATGCCGCCGGTCAGCGCGGCCGCCGCGACGCCGCCCACGAAAGCGAAGGGCAGGTTGACGAGGACGAGGATGAGGTTCGCCGCCGATCCCGTGACGATCGCGAGCAGCACCACGATGCCGAAGCCCGCGAGGCCCGCGTGGACCATCAGATCGCGCCGGGCGGCGGCCTGGGCTTCGGCGGCACCCGCGAAGGTCACGTAGACGCCCTCCGGCAACCGGACTTCCCGGGCGATCTTGCGTTTGGCCGCCGCCACGAAGGCCGTCACGTCGCGGCCCGCGACATTGGCGGTCACCGCCTGCATCCGCTGCGCCCCGAGGTGCTGAACCTGATAACGTCCGGCGCTCTCGTAGACGTCGGCAACCTGCGACAGGCGGACGTAGCGCCCGCCGGGGGCGCGCAGGGGCAGATCGCCGACCGCGCTGAGGCGGCCCCGCACCTGCGCGTCGAGGATCACCAGCACGTTGACCACCGCGTTGCCCCGGTAGCTCTGACCGACGACATCGCCCTGATAGGCGGTGCGCACCGCCTCCAGCACCTCCACTGGGTCGAGCCCCCAGTGGCGCAGATCCACCGGGCGCAGCGCCACGGTGACCTGCGGCAGACCGGCCGGCGCGGCCTGCTGCACGTCCCGGGCGCCCTTCACCTCGGCGAGTTCGCGGGCGACCGAGCGCGCGGCGGCCTCGATCCGGTCGAGGTCGCTGCCGACCACGTTGACCACCACCGGCGCGGTGAAGCCCGAGACCGTCTCCTCGATGCGTTCGGTCAGGAAGGACTTCAGCGAGAAGGCCGGCCCGGGAAAGCCGGCGATCAGCGTCCGGATCGCCGCCTCGACCTCGCGCTGGGCGGCGCCGTCGAGGCCGGGCTCCAGGTCGATATGGATCTCGCTGTAATGCGGCCCCGCCGTGTCCTCGCCGGCCTCGGCGCGCCCGATCTGGGCCGCGACCGCCCTCACCCCCGGTATCGCCTTCAGATCCGCCGTGACGAGGCCGCTCAACCGCTGGGATTCCTGCAGAGAGGTCCCGGGCACCGCCACCATGTGCAGGATCATGTGGCCCTCCCGCAGATCGGGCAGGAACACCGCCCCGAGGGTCGGCAGAATCGCGCCACCGCCGAGGGTGATCAGGACGCTCGCCAGCATCACGAGGCGCGGCACCCGGCCGATCCGCGCCAGCAGCCCGAGATAGCCGGCGCGGCTCCAGCGCACGACCGGGGGCTCGCGCAGCACTTCGCCGCGAGCCGGGCGTCCGCCGAGCAGGAGCAGCACGAGGGCCGGCGTCACCGTCAGCGCCACGAGGAGCGAGGCCACGACCGCCGCGATGTAAGCGAGCGCCAGCGGGCCGAAGAGGCGACCCGCCACCCCGGTGAGCGCGAGCACCGGCAGAAACATCAGCAGCACGGCGAGCGTGGCGTAGGCGACCGAACTGCGCACCTCCAGCATGGCGCTCAGGACCACCCGGGCGCCGCCCCTGCCCTCGGCCCGCGCCGCCCGCAGCCGGCGGGACGCGTTCTCGACGCCGATCACCGCGTCGTCGACCACCTCGCCGATGGCGAGCGCCAGCCCGCCGAGCGTCATGGTGTTGAGGCTCTCGCCCCAGGCCTGGAGGGCGAGCGCGGCCGCGATCAGCGACAGGGGGATCGCCGCCGCGCTGATCAAAGCCGCCCGCCAGTCCGCCAGGAAGACCAGGAGCACGACCACCACCAGGACCCCGCCGAGGGCGAGCGCCTGCATGACGTTGCCGGTGGCGACATCCACGAAGTTCGCCGGCCGGAACAGGTCGGCGCGCAGCGCCATGCCCTCCCGTTGCAGCACCGGCCTGAGTTCGTCGAGGGCGGCCTCCAGCCGGGCCGTCACCGCCCGCGTATCGACGCCGACCTGGGCGCCGACCATCAGCAGCACGCCGGGGGTGCCGTCCACCAGGGCGGCGCTGATCGCGGGTTCCGGGGCGGCCGTCACGGTCGCCACGTCCGAGAGCAGGACGCTCGGACCACCGTCGTTGTGCAGCACCGTCTGCCCCAGCGCCTCCGGGGTGAGCGACTGCCCCTCGGTCCGCAGCAGCACGCGCTGGTTCGGCGTATCGACGAAGCCCGCCCCGCGCACGCCGGTCGCCTTCCGGGCCGCCGCCAGCACGTCGTTGAGACCGATCTGGTAGCGGATCAGGTCGTCCGGGCGGATCTGGACCTGCAGCGAGCGCACCGCCCCGCCGTAGAGCGACACCTGGGCGATCCCCGGCACCGCCTGGAGGCGCCGGCGCACGGTCCATTCGGCCACGTGGCGCAGATCCATGGCGTCGCGGGTGGCGGAGGTCAGGCCGACGAGGAGCACCGTGAGCGTCGATGAGGTGAGCGGCGTCATCGCGGGCGCCGCCACCCCGTCCGGCAGGCGCCCCGCCAGCGCCGCGAGCCGCTCGTTGACCCGCTGGCGCACCCGGTCGACGTCGCTGCCGGCCTGGAACACCGCGGTGATCACCGACAGGCCCTGGATCGAGGTCGAGCGCAGCGTCTCCAGCCCGGGCAGGCCGCCGACCGAGACCTCGACCGGCTGGGTGACCAGCACCTCGACCTGCTCCGAATCGAGGCCCGGTGCCTCAGTCTGTATCGTCACGGTCGGCGGCGCGAACTCCGGAAACACGTCGTAGCGGGCGCCCGCGAGCGCAGCGAGGCCGAAGACCAGCAGCGCGCAGGCCAGTGCCAGCACCACGCGCGGCTGACGGACGGCGAAGCCGACGAGGGCGATCTGCGGCCCGGAGCGGCCGGCCTCCGCGGGCGGCTCAGTCATCGTCGTCGCCCACGACGCGGATGCGGCCCTTCATCTCCTCGGACATCAGCGCCTGCCCGCCCCGCAGAACGATCTCGGCGCCGTCCGGCAGATCCTCGACCACGAAGGAATCCGCCGACATCGGCGCGTCCGGTCGGATCGGATGGCGCACGAAGGCGCCGTCGCCCGTACCGCGATAGACCCAGGTCCCCCCCTCCCCGTGAACCACCGCATCCTCCGGCACGAGCACGCCGCGGACCGACCGCTCGGCCGGCAGGAAGGCCATCGTGCTGGTGCCGGGCAGGAGTCCGCTGTCGCCGGAGACGAGGTAGAAGAAGCTCTGTCCCTGGATGCGGGGATCGGTCCGCGTCGCGGGCGAGACCAGCCTCAGGGAAACCCGCTCGCTCTGCGGCGGCACCTCGGCAAAGGCGGCCTGCGGCGGGCTCGCGAGGCTTTCCCCGGGCGGCAGCGTCACCTGGACCAGGAAATCCGCGCGCTCGATCAGGCGGGTCACCAGGGGCGCGCGGTCGATGATCGCCTTGCCGAGCACCGACCCCCATTCCTGCCGCGCCGTGGCGCTCAGCGTGCGCACTTGCGATTCCGCCCCCGTCTGAGCGGCGCGGTCGGTGAGCAGCGTGCCCTCGGCGGTCTCGATCTGGGCGACCGCCACCACCCCGGCGCCGAGATTGCGGGCGCGGCGGGCGGCGCTGCCGGACACCGCGACACGCGCCTCGGCCATCTGAAGCGCCGCGACGGCGCCCGCGTAGCTGTTGGCGAGTTCGGTGATGCGCGCGATATCGAGGACGCTGCCGTAGGCGGTCAGCTCCTGGGGGTGCGGAACGGCCGACCGTGTCTCGGTGACCAGGCCGATCCGCTTCCGCTCCTGATCGGTCAGCCGGACAAGATTGCGCCCGTCCTCGACGGCGGTCCGCGGCTGGGGCAGGCGCGCTGCCGCCACGGGCGCTCGGCGCAGATCGGGCAGCAATGCCTCGATCCGCGCGCGCATGTCCTGCAGATAGGGTGCAGCCCGGGCCGGCAGGACCGCATCCGGCGCGGCGATGGCAGCGCCGATCGCCGCGACCAGCACGCCTCCGACGATCAGGGGCCCTCGCACACCCATGTCATGGCCCCCTGTGCAATTGCCGAAATATCCCGGTTCGCCTGCCAAATACACCCAGATTGACTCGGCTCAAACTCGCCGACGGTCAAAGGCGGGGGATTGATACCGACGGGCGTCGACTGGGGCTCGTCCAGCTTTCCGCCGTCGGCAGGCACGAACGCGCGTCGCCGCCCAGGAGGCGTCGGCATCAGGGCCGCCGGTGCGAAGTTTTCTTTGGAGGACACGCATCGGATGATGTGTCTCGTCCCGGGCGCAAGCCCTGCCCGCCCAATAAAAAAGCCCGCCTCGGCATTGCGAGGCGGGCTCCCGACCGATCGGACGTCGGTGTAGCGGGTTAGCAGCCGTCGGCCTTGACCGGGGCGGTATCCCGGTCGGCCACCGCCTTGTTCATGGCGCCTACGGTGCCGGGAGAAGCCGGCTGCTGGCCGCCCGCGAGGTTCGCCGCGGCCGGATCGGTGCTGTTCGACTTCGCGCCCGGCGTGGTCTTCGCCTCGCGATCCGCCGTCTGCGTGGCGCCCGCATTGTTCATCGCCCCGACCGTGCCGGGCGACGCGGGCTGATTCCCGCCGGCAAGGTTCTTGCTCGACTTGTCAACATCCGAGCTATTGGGATTGGATGCGTGCTGATCCGGCGTCTTGGGCATGGTCGTCCCGGTCGCGCACGGGGCGGCGAGGGCCGGGCTGGCCGCTAGGGCCAGGAGCGCAACGGCGCTGGCCAGGCGTGAGACCTTCATGAACATTCCTCCGAAGATTTTTACTCACCGCTAATTGCCAAATCGACCCGGTAGTTCCAGCGTCTATGCCGGGAACTTCGCTCTGCCGCGGCGCGTGACGAGACTTCGTGCGCTTTGACGGCCGAACATCTCGACCGTCGCGCTGTCCAGACTGGCCTAGGCGGAACCGGATCCGACGGAGATCCTTGCCCGGTCCACGCGCCGCGGCGCTGCGGCATCGCCCTTGCACTCGCCGTCGGCCTGCTGAAGAGTCCTGCGGGGCACCCCGCCGAAGGCGCGAGTCGGATCATCTCCGGCGGCGCGACGGCGTTGCGAAGGAACCGATCCGGTGACGAGCGTGGACCTGAACTCCGACCTCGGCGAGGGCTACGGCGCCTATACCTGCGGCGACGACGCGGCGATCCTCGACATCGTAACTTCCGCCAACGTTGCCTGCGGCCTGCATGCCGGGGATCCCGAGATCATGGCCGGCACCTTCACCCTGGCGAAGGCGCGCGGCGTGGCGGTGGGCGCCCATCCGGGCTTCCCGGACCTCTGGGGCTTCGGCCGGCGCCGGATCCCGTTCAGCGCGGGCGAGATCGAGCGGCTGGTGGCCTATCAGGTCGGCGCCGCGCAGGCGCTCGCCACCTACGCGGGCCACTGCCTCACCTACGTGAAGACCCACGGGGCGCTGGGCAACCTCGCGGCCGAGGACCAATCCGTCGCCGATGCCGTGGCGCGGGCCGTCAAGGCGGTCGATCCCGGCCTGGCGCTGCTCGCCATCGCGTTGAGCGCCCAGGTGCGGGCCGGCGAGGCGGCGGGCCTCGACGTCCATCAGGAGATCTTCGCCGACCGCGGCTACACCGAGGCGGGCCTGCTGATCCCCCGCGGCGAGCCGGGCGCCTTCGTCACCGATCCGGGCACGGCGGCGGACCGGATCCTGCGCATGGTCCAGGGCGGGGTCATCCTGACGGCATCGGGCCGGGAACTGCCGACCCCGATCCGCTCGATCTGCGTGCACGGCGACACGGCCCACGCGGTCGCCACCGCCCGGGCGGTCCGGGACCGGCTGGAGGCCGCCGGGGTGAGGCTGGCGCCGTTCCGGCCGTGAGCGCGGACCCGGACGAGCCGAGGCTCCTCGACGCGGGCGAGGCGGCGATGGTGGTCGAGTTCGGCCGCACGGTCGATCCCGCGATCAGCGACCGGGTCCTGGCGCTGGACGACGCGCTCGGCGCCGACCCGCCGGAGGGCCTGCGCGAGCGCGTGCCGACCTATCGGTCGCTGATGCTGCACTACGACCCGTTGGTGCTCGACCGCGCCGCGCTCGTCGAACGGGTCCGGACCCTCGCGGCCGGGACAACCGCGCGGGCGGCCGCCACGACGCTCTGGACGCTGCCCTGCTGCTACGCGGCGCCCCATGGAGAGGACGTCGCTCAGGTGGCCGAACGCACCGGCCTCTCGCCCGACGCGGTGGTGGCGACCCATGCGGGGGCGACCTACCGGGTCTACATGTATGGCTTCGCCCCGGGCTTCGCCTATCTCGGCGGCCTGCCGGAGGTTCTGGCCGTTCCCCGGCGGGCGAGCCCGCGCCCGCCGCACCCGGCGAACGCCGTGGTGATCGGCGGCGGCCTCGCGGCGGTCGCCACCGTGCCGATGCCGACCGGCTGGTACGTGATCGGCGCCACCCCGGCCCGGCTCTACGCGCCGGAGCGCGATCCGAGCTTCTTCGTCGGCGCGGGCGACCTGATCCGGTTCGAGCCGGTGGATGCCGCGACCTTCGACGCGCTGTCGGCCCGGGAAGCCGCGGGCGAGCCGGTGGCCCGCCGCTGGGAGTCGCGCGCATGACGGCGCTCGTCGTCGAGGCCGCCGGGCCTGGGATCACCCTGCAGGACGGCGGCCGCCACGGCTACCTGCGCTACGGCATCACCGCGGCGGGGCCGATGGATCCGCTGATGCACGCCACCGCCAACCGGGCGGCCGGCAATCCCCTGGACGCCACCGCGATCGAGATCTCGACGGGCGGCGTCACGCTATCGGCGGATGGCGGCGCGATCGGGATCGCCCTGGTCGTGCCGGGCTTCCGCGTCGCCCTGGACGGCGCGGCGCTGCCGGGATGTGTCGTGCTGACCCTGGAACCCGGCCGGACGCTCGTCGTGCGGGCCGGCGATGCGGGTTGCTGGGGCTATCTGGCGGTGTGCGGCCGCATCGCGGTAGCGCCGGTTCTCGGATCCAACGCGACCCATACCCGCTCGGGTCTCGGCGGTCTCGACGGGCGCGGCCTCGCCGCCGGCGACCGCCTGCCCGTGGACGAGGGCCGGTCGGGCGACGTCTCGCCCCATCGCCTCACCGCACCCTGGCTGGACCGGGACCCGCGGGTGATCCGCGTGGTGCTCGGGCCGCAGGACGATTATTTCGCCCCCGACCAGATCGCGGCCTTCCTGTCCGGTCCCTGGACCGTCTCCCCCCGGGGCGACCGCATGGCCTGCTTCCTCGACGGCACGCCCCTGACGCACGCCAAGGGCCACGACATCGTCTCCGACGGCGTCGCCATGGGGGCGATACAGGTGCCCGGCAACGGCTTGCCGATCGTGCTGATGGCCGACCGGCAATCGACCGGCGGCTACCCGAAGGTCGCCACGGTGATCGGCCCGGATCTCGGCCGCCTCGCCCAGGTCCGCGGGGGTGCGCGGATCGCGTTCCGGCAGGTTACGGTCGACGAGGCGGTGGCTGCGCGCCGGGCCGAGCGCGCCGTCCTGCGCGAGCCGGTGGCGCGGGAGCCCGTGGTGCGGGCGGATTTCGCCTCGGATTTTCTGCTCGGTCTCAATCTCGTCGGCGGCGTCACCGACGGTCGCGCGTGACGCCGCCGCGCGCTATGGGCGGGGCGGCCGGCGCCCCGGCCGGTCCGACAACAGCAAGAAAGGCTCTTCCCGTATGGCTCACGCGGTCACCGCCCCGGGCACGCCGCCCGCGCGCAGCAACGAGCCGCTCAACGCGGACGGTATCCGCCGCGCCCGGATCGACTTGGCCGCCTGCCTGCGCTGGGCCGCGCGCAACGGCCTTGAGGAAGGGATCTGCAATCATTTCTCGGCGGTCCTGCCCGAGCGGCCCGACCTGTTCCTGGTCAACCCCTACGGCCTCGCCTTCGCGGAGGTGACCGCGTCGAGCCTGCTGCTCTGCGATTTCCACGGCAACGTCGTGGAGGGGGATGGCCAGCCTGAGGCGACGGCCTTCCACATCCATGCCGAGCTGCATCGGCTGAAGCCCAACGCCCGGGCCGCCTTCCACACCCACATGCCCTACGCCACCGCACTCGCCATGCTGGAGGGGCAGCCCCTACTCTGGGCCGGCCAGACGGCCCTGCGCTTCTACGGCCGCATCGCAGTGGACGAGGATTACAACGGGCTGGCGCTGGATTCCCAGGAAGGCCGGCGGATCGCCGCCAGTGCCGGCGAGGCCGACGTGGTGTTCCTGAAGAACCACGGCGTGATGGTGCTCGGCGAGAGCATCGCGGAGGCCTGGGACGACCTCTATTACCTGGAGCGCGCCGCACAGGCGCAGGTGCTCGCCATGAGCACGGGCCGGACCCTGAAGGTCGTGCCCGAGGCGATCGCGAAGCACGTCGCGGCCCAGGAGGCGGCCGGCCGCGCCGAGAGCGCGCGGCTGCATCTGGAGAGCGTCAAGCGCGTGCTGGCCCGGGACGAGCCGGCCTTCCTGGCCTGAGCCGGGTTCGGCCTGAGCCCGGTTCAGGGCGTCCCCCGGATCCGGTCCAGCAGCGCCGCGTCGACGTAGCCATCGGCCGGCAGACCGACCGAGCCCTGGAAGGCGCGCAAAGCCGCCCGGGTCTTCGGGCCGATCTTCCCATCGACGCCGCCGGTGGCGAAGCCGCGCGCGATAAGGCGGGTCTGCAGGTCGCGGCGCTCGTCGCCCGTGAGCACCCGATCGCCCCGAGGCCAGTCGCGAACCAGCCCCGGATCGCCGCGCAGGCGGTCCGACAGCAGCGCCACCGTCAGCGCGTAGGCGAGCGCCGTGTTGTAGCGCAGGATCACCGCGAAGTTCGGCCGGATCAGGAAGGCCGGACCCCGGATCCCGGCCGGCAGGATCAGGGTCGCCTCCGCGGCCTCATCCGGAAGGGTGTCCGGCCGGGCGGGCCGGACGCCGAGCGCCCGCCACGCGGCGAGGCTGCGGGGCGTGGTCTCATCCGCCAGCGCAGCGTCGAAGCCCTCGGGCAGGCGCGCCTCCGCGCCCCAGCCCTCGCCGGGCTTCCAGCCATGGGCGCGCAGGTAGTTGGCCGTCGAGGCCAGGGCGTCCGGCACCGAGGTCCAGATGTCGCGCCGTCCGTCGCCGTCGAAATCGACCGCGTCGCGGTGGTAGACGCTCGGCATGAACTGGGTATGGCCCATCGCCCCCGCCCAGGAGCCGGTGAGGCCGCCCGGCATCCGTTCGAGGGGCGCCTGGTTCCAGGCCAGGATCTGGAGCGCCGCCGCAAGCTCGGTGCGCCAGTACGGCGCGCGGGCGGGATCGCCGCAGGCGAGGGTCGCGAGCGAGCGCACCACCGGCTTCACGACGGCGGGGTTGTCGAGCACCGCGCCGAAGCTCGATTCCACGCCCCAGAACGCCGCCAGGATGTGGCGGTCGACGCCGTAGCGGGCCTCGATCGCCGCGAAGGTCTCGGCATGTTCGGCGAGCTTGGCCCGGCCCGCCTCGATCCGCGCCGGGGTGACGCTGGCCTCGATGTAGTCCCAGAGCGGCCTGACGAACTCGCCCTGGTTCGTGGCGGCGGCCAGAACGTCGGGATCGGGCGCGAGGTTGGCGAGTTGGGCATCGGCGAGGCCCTGCGGCACGGCCTGCGTGGCCGCGAAGGCGATCAGGTCGGCCCGGCAGGCCTCGAAGGGCAGCGGCGCGGGCGCATCCGGCGCCGCGAGGGCGAGGCTCGGCGCCAGCGCACAGGCGAGCACGGCTCTGCGGATTCCCGGACAGTGACGTGTCGGGCTGCTCATCGGTGATCTGGGTCTCGCGATCTGTCGGCGCCAGCATACGCGGCCGGTCGCAGCGGGTTCCAGGGGCGGACGCGGTCGCCCCGCGGCGGCGGCGTCGCGCCAACGTGATCACGCCATTCCGCCGGATGGAAGCATCCTTTCCGGCCGGGGGCCCAAAGGAGATCGATCGATGAAGCGGATAGCCCTCGCGATGATCGGCGCGGCACTGCTCGCCGCCGGGCCTGCCCGCGCCCTGGAGGTCACCCGCAGCCGCGACATGCCCGCCTCTGCCGAGGCGGTCTGGGCGCTGGTCGGCGATTTCTGCGCCATCCAGCTCTGGCACCCGCAGGTGGAGCGCTGCATCCTGTCGGCCGACGACGACGATGACGGCATCCGCGCGCAGATCCGCGGCCTCGTGGTGAAGGGCGGCCTCGGCACGATCGTCGAGGTCGAGACCGTCCGCGATGAGAAGAACCTGAGCTACAGCTACGGCTTCATCCAGGGTCCCCTGCCGGTACGCGGCTACAACGCGACGCTGGCGGTCCGGCCGAACGGCAGCGGTGCCACGGTGATCTGGAGCGCGACCTTCGAGGCCCAGGGGATGAGCGACGCCGAGGCGGTCGCCGATATCGCCGGCGTCTTTGAGACGGGGCTTGCCGGGATCGCCCGCGAGGCGTCCAGATAGCGGCCGGCCGAATCAGGCGGCCGCGCGAACAGCCCCCCGGCCGTCGGCGTTCCCCCCTCGCCCCGGCGCCCGCCGGCACCGATGTGAGCGGCGTCGCAACGACCGATCGCCCGGCTCGATAGCCGGAGGCAGCCTCAGGAGGCCGAGACCCGCATGCGCCGTCACCGCCACGCCAAGATCGTCGCCACCGTGGGCCCCGCCAGTTCGGCGCCCGACCGGTTGAAGGCCCTGTTCCTCGCCGGGGTCGATACGTTTCGGCTGAACTTCAGCCACGGGGTGCAGGAGGATCACGCCCGGGTCCACGCCGCGATCCGCGCCCTCGAGGACGAGGTCGGTCGGCCGATCGGCATCCTGCAGGACCTTCAGGGACCGAAGATCCGGATCGGCACGCTGCAGGGCGGCCGGCTCGACCTCGAGGCCGGCGAGCGGGTGCGCTTCGTCCTCGACGGCGCCGAGGGCGACAAGCAGACGATCCCGCTGCACCACCCGGAGATCTTCGACGCGGTGGTGCCCGGCCAGGAACTGCTGATCGACGACGGGCGGGTGCGCGTCCGGGTCACCGGGCCGGAGCGGACCGCGATCACCGCCGAGGTGGTCACCGGCGGGCCGATCTCCAACCGCAAGGGCGTCAACCTGCCGGGCACGCTGCTCGACCTGTCGCCGCTCACCGAGAAGGACCGGGCCGACCTCGCCTTCGGGCTCGGCCTCGGCGTCGACTGGGTGGCCCTCTCCTTCGTGCAGAAGCCCTCGGACGTGATCGAGGCCCGCGGCATCATCGGCGACCGGGCCGGGATCATGTCGAAGATCGAGAAGCCGCAGGCGCTGGAGCGGATCGACGACATCATCCGGCTCTCCGACGCCGTGATGGTGGCCCGGGGCGACCTCGGTGTCGAGATCCCGCACGAGGACGTGCCGGGCCGCCAAAAGGAGCTGATCCGCGCCTGCCGGCTCGCCGTGAAGCCCGTGGTGGTGGCGACCCAGATGCTCGACTCGATGGTCAACGCCCCCGCGCCGACCCGGGCCGAGGCCTCGGACGTGGCGACCGCCATCTACGACGGCGCCGACGCCGTGATGCTTTCGGCGGAATCGGCCACCGGCCGCTACCCGGTGGAGGCGGTCGCGATGATGGACCGGATCATCCGCAGCGTGGAGGGGCACAAGCTCTACCACTCGATCGTGGCGGCCTCGGAGCCCGGCGAGGAGGAGACGCCGCCCCACGCGGTCGCGACCGCGACCGCCGACCTCGCCGAGGCGATCCACGCCGCCGCGATCGTGGCCTACACGTCGAGCGGGACGACCGCGGCCCGGGTGGCCCGGAAGCGCCCCGCCGCCGCGATCCTGGCGCTCACCCCGAACCGCGCGACCTCGCGCCGGCTAAGTCTGCTCTGGGGGGCGCACAGCGTTCATACGGACGACGTCGATTCCTACGAGGAGATGACCGCCAAGGCCTGCCAGCACGCGCAGCAGGAGGGCTTCGCCAAGTCGAACGACATCATCGTGGTGACAGCCGGCATCCCGTTCCACACGGCGGGCAACACGAACAACATCCGGCTGATGCAGGTCTGACGGCGGGCGGCGCGGGTGGAACGCAGCCCGCGGCTCGCCCGTTGAATCGGAAGCTGCGCCATTTTGGCGCGACACTGGAGGGCCATCCCATGAATCTGATCGGACGCCTCGTCACCAAGCTCCTCGGCAACGAGAACCGCCCCGTCGACCGCGACGACCGGAACGCCAGCACGGCGACGCCGATCGGCCGCCTCGTCACGAAAATTCTGGGGAAGTGAGCTTGGGCCAGTAAGCGCGGGCGGCTCTACCCCGAGAGATCGACGATTTCGCCGATCCCGTTCGGGCGGGACGCGTGACGCCCCCTTGCCCCGCTTGCGGGGCAAGGGGATTCTCGGCGACGGCATACGCTCCTACTGCACCACCGCGCTCGCGGTCGCCTTCACGATCGGCGCGGCCGGGACCGTGTGCTGCCAGAAGTTCCCGGTCCGGCCCTTGGTCAGCCCCTCCTCGTAGAGGGTACGCATGTAGGCGGTGTCGAACCCCTTGGAGGCCGGCACCTTCGGGCCGCCCTCATCGATGTAGGTCAGGTTGAAGCCGATTCCGTTGCCGCGAGCCAACGCGTAGGTCGCCGTCAGCGTGGCCCGCGAGCGCGCGCGGCTCGCCGTCGTGAATGAGCGCTCCACGATCGAGAGCGTGTTGTCCTTCGTGACCTCGAAATCGGGCTCCAGGCGGCCGTTGATCACGACGTAGATCTCGGCCTTCCCGCCCGTGCGGATCCGGCCGTCGCGCAGCAGCAGGGTCTGCGGCAGGGTGAAGACCGGCGTCACCACCGAACCGTCGACGTGCATCTCCTGGAAGCGCGCATCGCCAGCGGACACATCGATGAATTGCGGCGGGAACACCGCCGGGATGCTGGCCGAGGCCGCCAGAACGTCGCGGAACAGCTCCCGGGCGTTGGGCACGCCGCTCGCCGCGATGGCGCCCATGTTCCAGATCACCGCCCGCTGGGAATCCAGGTTCGTGGTCACCACGAGCAGGCGCCGGCCCTTGGCGTGCTCCTCGGCCACCGCCCGGACCAGGTCGGGCGTGACGTAGCGATCGATCAGGTTGCGCAGCCGCCCGTCGCCGAACAGCCCCGAGCCGAACAGCACGTTGGCGAGGCTCGGCGAGGCCACCAGCTCGCTGGCGACGCCGCTCGTGTAGAATTCGGTCAGATAGGCATCGTAGCTGGAGCCCAGGAACGCGAAGGGCGCGATCAGCGCGCCGGTCGAGACGCCCGAGACCAGGGTGAATTCGGGCCGCTGCCCGGAGGCCGTCCAGCCGTTCAGAACGCCGGCCCCGTAGGCGCCGTCGCCCCCGCCGCCCGAGAGCGCCAGGTAGGTGAAACCCTTGCCCCGGCGCTGCGGGTTGGCGGCCAGCTCCGCGATGGTCTCCACCGAGGCATCGGCGAAGACGCGCGCGCCGGGGATGCCCGGAACCACCGCGAACGAAGCCTGCTCGGCCGTATAGGGCGTGCGCGGGAGGCTGCCGCAGGCCGCGACCTGACCCGCCAGCCCGAGCGCGACCAGCGCGCGCAAGCCTGTCCCACCGAAACCCATCTCGTCACCCTGATCCGTGAAGCCCGGCCACCTTGCCACACGAAACGAGCTTGGCTGTGACACGCGTTCCGACTTTGCCGACCGGCGGGCGCGATAACGCCCGGCTGTTGCGCGGGAGTCACGATCCCACGGGATCGCGGCGCGAGCGAGGCCAAGCTTGGCGACGCCGATGCCGTAGCTGGTTCGGCGCGCGGGTGCACCGCCGGCATCGCGATCGGGTCGCGCGGCAGCCATTTCGTCGCCCGTTGCACAAGGGGCGACCGCGCCATTGGCGGTGGACAGGGGCCGAGGGGGACGGCGGTGCACTCTTGCAACGCTCGGGAGCGCCGCGCTAGGGTTCCGTGCGACCTGACGGGACAGGGTGTCGCACCGCGGTGCGGCTGCCCTGCGTGGGCGCGGTCTGCTCGGCTGCCCGCCCCGCCGATGGGGGGTCGGCAAACCCGGGGGGGTGCGTGCCGGACCACGGCACGGCGCGGGCCGCAGGGGGCGGAGGGGATTATGGAAGCGGCTGTAGGCTGGACGGATGATCGCGTGGCGCTCCTGCGCCGGCTGTGGGAAGACGGGCAGAGCGCGAGCAAGATCGCGGCGCAACTCGGCGGCGTCACCCGCAACGCGGTGATCGGCAAGGTCCACCGCCTCGGCCTGGCAGGCCGCGCCCGGGGTGGGGAGGATTCCTCCGCCGCCGCGGTACCACCCTCGAAGGTCATCGAGATCGAGACGGCCATCGCGGTGGTGGAGACGCAGGCTCCCGAGCCGGTGGCGATCGTCTCGCATCGGCCGGCGCCGAACTACCTGGCTGCCGCGGCCCCCACCCCGGCCACGACGCCCCTTCCGGTATCGCAGCGCGTCACCATCATGGACCTTCGGGAATCCATGTGCCGCTGGCCGCTCGGCGATCCGACCACGCCGGAATTTCGGTTCTGCGGCGCCCGCTCGATCACCGGTCTGCCCTATTGCACCCATCACGCCGAGATCGCCTATCAGCCCGCAGCCGAGCGGAAGCGGGATCGCCGCGTCGCCTCGTTCCGCTGAGCGGGGACGCCCTTACGGCCAGAGCCGTGCCTGGGGGTTGGGTCGCATCGCCGATCCGAGGCCGCCCTGGCTGTTTCCTGTACCGCGGGCAGGCCAACGCTTCATCCGCTTTGCGCCTGGGCGCGTCGCGGGTGTTCATCGCAGGAACCGGTGACCGCGTTCGCGAACCCTGCTTAGATGAGCCCAGCCGCATGCAGAGCGCGGCCGGTCGCGGGATTCAAGCGGTCCACAGGGACAAGCCCGATCAGGTTCTTCGGATCGGTCGTGGCGGCATGGTCGCGGCCGAGCGCGCGGACGATCCGCTCCGCCGCATCGCCGTCGAAACCTGGGCGGGTCAGGACGAAGCTCCACGAGCCCACCGTCTCGATCGGGTCCGCCTGACCGGGAAAGCTGCGGGCCGGCACGGTCAGACGCTTCATCGCGGCGCCGGGCTGCGCCAGATGAACGATCCCCACCTCCGAGGGTCCGAAGAAGCGCGCCCCGCCCGGCGCTTGGGCCATGGCGAAAAAGCCCGGCCAGTCGAGACCGCCGCCCCAGAGCGCGTCGGCTTTGCCTTCGCGCACCAGCGTTGGCCCATCGCCCGCGCGATCGAGCAGGATCGGGCGGATGTCGCGTTCGGGATCGAGCCCCGAGGCGGCCAGCGCGCTGCGGGCCATGACGGTGAGCCCCGACTGGTGCGTGCCCAGCACGACCGTGCGCCCGCGCAGATCCGCCACCGACCGGATCGGGCTGGCTGACGGCACGACGAACAGGCCCGGCGTCGGATACATCGGAGCCAGCACGGTGACGCCGTCGGCCACCGCGAAGGCCGGGTAGGCGTATTCCCCCTGCACCAGGCCCAGATCGACGCTGCCGGCGTGCAGGAGGCGGAGATTCTCGACCGAGCCGGCACTGGCTCGGGGCTCGATGATCAGCGCCGAATCGGCTTTCCGGATCGTCTCCGCGAAGGCCTCCCCGAAGGCGGGAAAGCCGCCGCCCGGCGTCGCCGTCGCCAGGACGACGCGAACGGGCTCGTCGGATCGGGCCGATCGCGGCGCGAGGAGGCCCAGTGCCATCAGCAGCGCCGTCCGCCGAGTCGCCGACGTAAGTCCTGACTCCGATGCGCGAGTCGACATCAGCACCCCCATCAAGCAGACGCGCCGCACCGGCGCCGGTCAGGAGAATAAGTTTCTACCGGCACGGCGATAGTCAGAAGCGCCGTCCCGCGATACCGCAAAGACTGCACCGGACGCAGAAAGAACTTTCAATATGGACACTTAGCCCGATTGCTCCCCGGGCGGCGACGCGATATCGCAGCCCTCCGTCCGGGCCGAACCGGGTCTCCCGCCCGGGGGGCTTGGTCTCGTCCGACCGGACCCACATCTCAGCGATCTCAACACGAGCAGGAGCTCCGCGATGGCCGATTCCCTCAATGCGCCGGCGAAGGTCGGCCATGGCCGTGTCTACGGCTCGATCACCGAGACGATCGGCAACACCCCCCTGGTCCGCCTGAACCGCCTGCCGAAGGAGCACGGCGTCGAGGCCGAGATCCTGCTGAAGCTGGAGTTCTTCAACCCGATCGCCAGCGTCAAGGACCGCATCGGCGTCAACATGATCGACGCGCTGGAGGCCTCCGGCAAGCTCCAGCCGGGCGGCACGCTGGTCGAGCCGACCTCCGGCAACACCGGCATCGCGCTGGCCTTCACGGCGGCGGCACGGGGTTACCGCCTGATCCTGGTGATGCCCGAGACGATGTCGCTGGAGCGGCGCAAGATGCTGGCGTTCCTCGGCGCGGAACTGGCGCTCACCCCCGGCGCGCAGGGCATGAAGGGCGCGATCGCCAAGGCCGAGGAATTGTTGAAGGAGATTCCCGGCTCGGTGATGCCGCAGCAATTCTCGAACCCCGCCAACCCCGAGATCCACCGCAAGACCACCGCCGAGGAGATCTGGAGCGATACGGACGGCCGGCTCGACGCGTTCGTAGCGGGCGTCGGCACCGGCGGCACCGTGACGGGCGTCGGCGAGGTGCTGAAGCCGCGCCTGCCGAACCTGAAGGTGTTCGCCGTGGAGCCGGAGGATTCCCCGGTGATCTCGGGCGGCCAGCCGGGCCCGCACAAGATCCAGGGCATCGGCGCTGGCTTCATCCCCGACAACCTTCACACCGCGATCCTCGACGGCGTGCTCAAGGTCTCCAACCAGACGGCCTTCGAGACCGCCCGGGCGCTCGCCCGGCTGGAGGGGATCCCGGGGGGCATCTCGACCGGCGGCAACGTCGCCGCCGCGATCGAGCTCGCCAAGCGACCGGAATTCCGCGGCAAGCGCATCGTCACGATCGCCTGCTCGTTCGCCGAGCGCTACATCTCGTCGCCGCTGTTCGAGGGGATCGGCTGAGCGGCACCGCTCTTCGAACGCGTGCCCTCACGCCTCGCGCCGGATCGAGCGGCGCGGGGCACACCGTTGGATCCCCAAGGATGGCGGGCGCTGATTGCAAGCTTTCAATTGGTTAAGAACACGTTTTCGGGAATTCATCGGCGAACCTGGAAACTGCCATGACTGATTGAGATCGATCGACTTTAGTGAGTTCAACGCGAACCAGATTCGCGTTTGTTTCGGTGCCCCGCCAACACCAGCCTGGATCTTCCGTCACCCTTCCGCTACCGCCGATCGCGCGATCGATCGGGGATCCTGTCATGCGCTGTCTCATCGTGATCCTGTGTACTCTCTGGTCACAGGCGGCGCTGGCGCAGGGTTTTGCCGTCCACGATCTGACGCCGCTCGCCGAGGACGCCCTGCTGGCCCTCGGCAAGGACGCCACCGCTCAGGCTCAGCCGTTTCAGCTAATCCTCACCTGCCCGGCCTGCGACGGCGCCCCGGCGGTCGCGTTGCGGCTCGGGCGCCTCACGGATGGAACCGAGGGCCGGGTCCGGTCCGGCAAGACCACGATGGCGGCGCTGGAGACGATCTGCGTCAGGAAAAATCCGGATTGCCGGCTCACCACCCTGCCGGCCGGCCCGGCGGTCGCGTGGATCACGTCCTACGCGTTCGGGACGGGCGCGGGCGCGACGGCCATCGTCCTGCGCGACGGCGATCTGCTGACCATCGACGCACGGTCGATCGACCGCGGGGCCGCGGAGGATACGGCGCTGCGCGTCGCACAGAAGCTGCTGCCCCGGATCGTCGGACGCTGAAGGCGCGAGCGGCGGCAACCGCGCTCGATCGCCCCGCCGGCGCAACCCTCCTCGGCCGCCCCCGTTGTCCCGCGAAGACACGGAGAGGCGCACCATGACCGGCCCGACAGAACGACCGTCGCTGAAGGACTTCGACGCCAACGCGGACCGCAACGGCCAGGACCTCGGGCAGGACTCGCCGCTGGATGTCGGCTTGGCCGCCCGCACCCAGGCGGATCTCAAGCGGGATCCGGCGGGCGACGCCGAAGCCGCGCGGATCGCCTCCGGCACCCCCGGCTCCGACGCCACGGACGCCACCGAGGCCGAGACGCCGCGGGAGAACTTGGACAAGCTGAAGGGGACGTCCGGCGGGGGGGCGGACCTGAGCGAGGCGATCGACCGCGCCACGGCGGCCGTCGGCCAGGATGACGGGAAGCGCTGATGGCCCGGCCGACCAGCGAATCCGGGACCGTCACGCGCAAGCCCGACGATTCCGTCGGGTCCGGCGGCGCGCCGCCCGCGGGGGGTGGCCGCCAGACGGCCGATCAGGCCGCCATCACCGACATGGGCGGTGGCGGAGCGGCCCAGCCGGAGCCCCGGGAGGGGTGGGGCCGCAGCGGCGAGCCGGGGCGGTCGCCGCCGGCCGTCGGCGGGTCATCGGGCGGCCACTCCGATCAGAAGGTGTCCCGGGGTCCCGCCGCCGACGCGACAGTGGCGGACGGGCACTCCCGGGCGGAACGGGAGAACCGGGAATGAACGAGCGCGACACGGCGGGCACCGAGCCCGAGAAGCCGAAGAACATCGCGCCCGACGCGGTCAAGGATCCGAACGAGAAGACCGAGGGTCATCCGGGAGCCGGCCCGGCGGGTGGCGGCAAGCAGAACGACGAGACCGATCCCGGCGGCAGCTGACGCTTTCATGCCGCCGGGCGGCCATTTGGTACGGCTTCCGCCTGCACGCCTCGGTCGACGCGTCCCTTGCCGTCGTCGCGAGCGGCGCGAAGTGACTCAAGGCAGCCCGGCTTCCGTGAGCGGGGTGCCGCTCGATGGCGCCGCTCCACTCGCACAGACGGCCGTGCCGAAATCATCCGCCTGAAGCGGTATCAGGCGAGCCGGAGCGGGATCGGGTCCGCGGCGAGCTTCACGTCGTCGGGCCGGCATCCGGTCTCGATGCAGGCGTAGCGGATCGCGTCCCGGCGCGACCGAAAGATGCCCCCGGCCCGCCCGCCGGTCTCGACCGCCACCCAATGGCCCTCGCCATCCTGGCCGACGAGGTAGGAGAGCGGCGTCCCGGCGGCGGGCAGGGGCGACGGGGACGGATTCAACGCGACAGGCATGGTCGTCTGGGGGTTCACGCGGACCTCTCGGGTGCCGCCATGCCAAGCTAGGAGGCCCGGCATAAGGGTTCGATGGACCCGAGTGCGATCCGGAATAAGGGCTGCATCAGCAACCGGACGTGAGCGCCCGGTTGCCGGCCGTTCACGTCCGAGGCCGGCCGTGAACGTCCGGTGCCGGCCGTTCACGTCCGGGGCCGGCCGTTCAGCTCAGGCCGCGTTCTCCTTCGAGCGCTCGGCGCGCTTTCGGTCGTTCGGGTCGAGGATCGCCTTGCGCAGGCGGATCGACTTCGGCGTGACCTCGACCAGCTCGTCGTCCTGGATCCAGGCGAGCGAGCGCTCCAGGGTCATGCGGATCGGCGGCGTCAGGCGCACGGCCTCGTCCTTCGAGGTTGTGCGGATGTTGGTGAGCTTCTTGCCCTTGAGCACGTTCACCTCGAGATCGTTCTCGCGGTTGTGCTCGCCGACGATCATGCCCTGATACACCTTCCAGCCGGGCTCGATCATCATCGGGCCGCGGTCCTCCAGGTTCCACATGGCGTAGGCCACGGCCTCGCCCTGGTCGTTGGAGATCAGCACGCCGTTGCGCCGGCCCGGCATCTCGCCCTTGTAGGGCTCGTAGGCCTTGAACAGCCGGTTCATGATCGCGGTGCCGCGGGTGTCGGTGAGCAGCTCGCCCTGGTAGCCGATCAGGCCGCGGGTCGGGGCGTGGAACACGAGGCGCAGGCGGTTGCCGCCGGACGGCCGCATCTCCAGCATCTCGGCCTTCCGCTCGGACATCTTCTGCACGACGACGCCGGAATGCTCCTCGTCGACGTCGATCACCACCTCTTCGATCGGCTCGAGCAGGCTGCCGGCCTCGTCCTTCTCGTACACGACGCGGGGCCGCGACACGGCGATCTCGAACCCCTCGCGGCGCATGGTCTCGATCAGGATCGAGAGCTGCAATTCGCCGCGGCCCGAGACGTAGAACGAGTCCTTATCGGCCGCCTCCTCGATCTTGAGCGTGACGTTGCCCTCGCCCTCCTTGAACAGGCGGTCGCGGATCATGCGGCTCGTGACCTTGTCGCCCTCGGTGCCGGCGAGCGGGCTGTCGTTGACGATGAACGACATCGTCACGGTCGGCGGATCGATCGGCTGGGCCTGAATCGGGGTCTCGATCTGCGGGTCGCAGAACGTGTCGGCCACGGTGCCCTTGATCAGGCCGGCGATGGAGACGATGTCGCCCGCCTCGCCGATGTCGATCGGAGCGCGCTCCAGGCCGCGGAAGGCGAGGATCTTCGACACCCGGCCGGTCTCGACGACCTTGCCGTCGCGCGACAGCACCTTGATCTGCTGGTTCGGTTTGACGGTGCCGGAGGCGATGCGGCCCGTGATGATGCGGCCGAGGAACGGGTTGGCCTCCAGCAGGGTGCCGAGCATCCGGAACGGCCCCTCGTCGGTCCGGGCCGGCGGCACGTGCTTGAGCACGAGGTCGAACAGCGGCTCCAGACCGACGGACGGGTCCGCCTCCGGGGTTTCGGCCATCCAGCCGTTGCGGCCCGAACCGTAGAGGATCGGGAAATCGAGCTGCTCGTCGGTGGCGTCGAGCGCTGCGAACAGGTCGAACACCTCGTTCACGACCTCGTTGATCCGCGCGTCCGGACGGTCGACCTTGTTGATCGCCACGATCGGGCGCAGGCCGATCTTGAGCGCCTTTCCGACCACGAACTTGGTCTGCGGCATCGGGCCTTCGGCCGCGTCGACCAGCACGATCACGCCGTCGACCATCGACAGGATGCGCTCGACCTCGCCGCCGAAATCGGCGTGGCCGGGGGTGTCGACGATGTTGACGCGGGTGTCCTTCCAGACGACCGAGGTCGCCTTGGCGAGGATCGTGATGCCCCGCTCCTTCTCGAGGTCGTTCGAGTCCATCGCCCGCTCCTCGACCCGCTGGTTCTCGCGGAAGGTGCCGGATTGGGCCAGCAGCTTGTCGACCAAGGTCGTCTTGCCGTGGTCGACGTGGGCGATGATGGCGATGTTGCGCAGATTCATGGCGGCCCGAAACGGGTTGTGCCGGCTCCCTGGCGGCCGCGCGGCGCGGCCGTCCGCGCCGGTTCAGGTACGGAGTCGTGGTGGTTGCGTCGCAATATAAGGCCGCGCGCTCCGGGGCAAGGCCGCCGATGGATCGGCGTCGAAACCGGACGGGATTTCGCGGACTTCGAAGCCGATCCGCATCACCGAATCCCTGCTTGGCGGGTTGCGCAGATCAGCCCTGCAGCCGGTCCAAGCGAGCCACCCATACCCTATATGACGGTCTCATGACGCCGCGCGGCGCTTTACGGGTCCGCGTCGCGCGGTCTCTCGGGCGTATTGGATGAATTCTGACCCTTCGGCTACGGTGTCGATTCTGGGCCTACGCATGGGCGCGGCGAATCGGCATGACTTCCGCTGTGACGGCTCTCCCTCGGAACGAACCGATGCGACCGCTTGAGCCGCGGCTGTTCCCGTATATCTGGCGCTACTCGAAGGGCGATCAGTTCCGGATCTGCGCCGTCGTCCTAGCCTCGCTGCCGTTCTACTTCGCCTCGCTCGACCTGCCCAAGCGCATCGTCAACGACGCGATCACCGGCAAGGCCTTCGCGCACGGCGAAGCAACTGTCCCGTTCCTCAACATCACCGTGACGTGGCCCCGGCTGCTCGGCGGCGGGACCACGCGGCTGTTCGAGGGGTTCCAGTTCGACCGCTTCGAGCTGCTGCTCGGCCTCTCGACGCTGTTCCTCGGCCTCGTACTGATCAACGGCGCCTTCAAGTACTGGATCAACCTGCAGAAGGGCATCCTCGGGGAGCGGATGCTGCGACGCCTGCGGTTCCAGCTCTTCTCCCTGATGCTGCGCTTCTCGCCGGAGACGCAGCGGGAGGTGAAATCCTCCGAGACCGCCACGATCATCCGCGACGAGGTCGAGCCGATCGGCTCCTTCATCGGTGACGCGATCGTGGTGCCGGTGTTCCTGGGCACCCAGGCCGCGACGGCGCTCGCCTTCATCCTGATGCAGAACCTGTGGCTCGGCCTCGCGGCCGGCGGCATGGTGGGCGTGCAGATGATCGTGATCCCTCGGCTGCGGCGGGAGATCATCCGCCTGAGCCGGCGCCGCCAGATCGCCTCGCGCAACCTCGCGGGCCGCATCGCCGAGGTGCTCGACGGGCTGCCGGCGGTGCGCATCAACGACACCGGCCGGTGGGAGCGGGCCGAGATCGGCGGCCGGCTCTTCAGCCTCTACGACCTGCGCCTGCGGATCTACCGGCGCAAGTTCGCGGTCAAATACCTCAACAACCTGCTGGCGCAGGTGACGCCATTCCTGTTCTACGCGATCGGCGGCTATTTCGCCCTGAAGGGCGAACTCGATATCGGCCAGCTCGTGGCCGTGCTCGCGGCCTATCGCGATCTGCCGCCGCCCCTCAAGGAGCTGATCGACTGGGACCAACAGCGCCTCGACGTCGAGGTGAAGTACGAGACCGTGGCGGCGCATTTCGGGCCGCAGCGCCTGCAGCCGGGCGAGCCGGAGATCTCGGAGACGCCGCCGCCGCTCGGCAGCCCGCTGCGGATCGAGGGGCTCAGCCTGCACGATCCGCAGGGCGGTGCGCCGATCGAGGTCGGCGACGCCGAGGTTCGGCTGCCGGCGCGGCTCGCGCTCGTCCCGCCCGGCCCGGCCGCCCAGGAATTCGCCCGCGTGCTCGCCGGGCTGCAGACGGCGCCGGGCGGCACGATCCGGATCGGCGAGCACGACCTGTCGATCCTGCCGCGGCCGGTTCACGCCCATCGGATCGCCTTCGCGGGGGTGGAGCCGGTCCTGTTCCCCGGGACCCTGCGCGACAACGTGCTCTACGGCCTGCGCATCCAGCCGCTGCGGACCGGCAGCCTCGATCTCAGCAAGATGCGGATCAACGAAGCGGTGAAGACCGGCAACCCCTGCGACAGCGTCGAGGACCCCTGGATCGACTACCGGCGCCTCGGGATCACCAACGCGACGGAACTCGACCAGCGTCTCCTCGATCTGCTCGGCCGGCTCGACCTCGGCGACGATCTCTATCGGTTCGGCCTCGGCGCCCTCAGCTCGATCACCCACGAAATGCCGGCCGGCCAGCGCATGATCGCGGCCCGGGAGCGCCTGCGCACGCATTTCGTCGAGAAGGGCCTCGCCGACCTCGTGATCCCCTTCGCCCGCGGCCGCTACAACGATCAGGCGACTGTCGGGGAGAACCTGCTGTTCGGAGTCCCGCGCGACCCGACGCTGACGGATCCCCATCGCCTGGCCGCAGCGCCCCTGTTCCGCGACGCGCTGGAAGAGGCGCACCTGCTCGACGACCTCGACCGCATGGGCGTGGCCATCGCCAGCAACCTCAAGGACATCTTCGCCGACGTGCCGCCCGGCCATCCGCTGTTCCGGCGCTTCTCGCTGATCACCCCGGATGCCCTGCCGGACTACCTCCGCCGGCTCGCGCGCCTGCCCGAGGACGGGCGCCTCAACGAGGCGGACAGCGTGGCCTTCCTGGCCCTCACCCTGGCGTATGTCGAGCCGCGGATGCGCTTCGGCCTGCTCGACCAGGCGATGACCCAGCGCATCGTCGGGGCGCGGACCATCGTCCAGCGCCACATGCACGGCGACCACGGCTGCGACGTCGAGTCCTACGATCCGAACCGGATCAACCCGCGCAGCACCGTGCTCGACAACCTGCTGTTCGGCCGCATCGACACGGCGCGGATGCACGGGGAGACCATCATCCAGCGGGAAGCGCGGGCGGTGTTTCGGGCGTTCGACCTGGAACGCCCGATCCAGCTCCGCGGGCTCGACAAGGACGTGGGCAACCGCGGCCAGCTCCTGACCGAGCGGGTGCGGGTGCGGATCGGCCTCGCCCGGGCGATCCTGCGCCAGCCGGAGGTCCTGGTGGTCGACAGGGTCGACGAGTTCCTGGAGCGCGGGGTCGACACGCTCCTGGATGTCACGGAGGCCACCCTGCCCCGGGCGAGCCTGGTGGCGAGCCCGTCGGCCAAGGCCGATCCTGCCAAGTTCCCCGCGCGGCTGCCGCTGCGCAAGCCGGAGACGCAATTGCGCGCCGCCGAATGACGACGGCGTGACCGCCCCGTGCGACGCGTAGGCTTGCGGTTTACAGCTCGGCCCGTCTCCGGCACAGGATGACGCCCATGCCCGTTCTGACGATGCCCGTTCTCCCGGACGCGACCGTGACACAGACCGGCACCGCCCAGAGCCTCGCCGGACTGCCGCGCGTGGTCCCCCCGCACCGCGTGCCGCCGGATCGCGAGCTGCCGATCTGGGCCTATCTGCGCTCGATCCGCGACAACAGCCTCCGGGGCTTCCCCCGGCGCGCCTTCGAGGAGCCGGTGACCCGGCGGAGCCTGCTCGGCCGGTCGAGCTTCGTCCTGAACGACCCGGAGGCGATCCGCCGGGTCCTCGTGGAGAATCAGGCGAATTACGCTCGCACCACCGGCACCACGCGCATCCTGCGCCCGATCCTCGGCGATGGGCTCCTGATCAGCGAGGGCTCGGCTTGGCGCCACCAGCGCCGGACCCTGGCCCCCGCGTTCACGCCACGGGCGATCGACGGCCTCGTGCCCCACATCGCGGCCGCGATCGCGGACGGGCTGGACCACATCGCCGGGGAGGCCGATTCCGGCCCGGTCGACCTGTTCACGGCCTACTACCGGCTCGCCCTGGAGGTGGCCGGGCGCGCCATGTTCTCGGTGGGCATGGACGAGCACGGGGCGGAGCTGCGCCGGTTCATCGCCGCCTACGGCGAGCGGATGGGCCGGCCGCACCTCCTCGACATCGTGACGCCGCCGGGCTGGCCGGTGCCGCTCGACTGGTCGCGGGCGCGCTTCCGCCGCCGCTGGATCCCGTTCCTCGACCGGATCATCGCGGCCCGCCAGGCTTCGAACCAGGATCATGACGGCTCGGGCGACCTGCTGGACCTGCTCGCGGCGGCGCGCAATCCCGACACGGGTGCCGCCTTCACGCCGGCCGAGCTGCGCGATCAGGTCGCCACCATGATCCTGGCCGGCCACGAGACCACGGCCGGCACGCTGTTCTGGGCCTCCTACCTGTTGGCCCTCGCCCCGGAGCTGCAGGAGCGCGTCGCCGCGGAGGCGCGCGGCGCGGACCTCGCCGACCCCACCGGCTGCCAGGGCGACGGGCGCCTCCCCCTCACCCGCGCGGTGATCGACGAGACCCTGCGGCTCTACCCGGCGGCCTTCGTGGTGGTCCGCCGGGCGCTCGGGTCCGACACCGTGGCGGGCCATGCGGTGAAGGCGCGCGACATCGTGATGGTGAGCCCCTGGGTGCTCCACCGGCACCGGGCGCTCTGGTCCGACCCGGAGGCCTTCAATCCGGGCCGCTTCCTGCCGGGGGCGCCGCCGCCGCGGCGCTTCGCCTATCTACCCTTCGGCGCCGGCCCGCGGGTCTGCATCGGCGCGCAGTTCGCGCTGAGCGAGGCGGTGCTCGCGCTCGCGCAGGTGCTGGTCCGGTTCCGGATCGTGCTGGGCGAGGACGAGCCGATCCTGCCTCAGGCGGTGGTCACGACCCAGCCGGAGCGGCCTGCCCGGTTCCGGCTGATCCCGCGCGATCCGGTCAGCCCGCGATCCCCGTGATCGTCGCCGAGGCCGAGCGCGGGTCGCGCATCGGCCAGCGCCCGGTCTCGACCTGAGCGAGGAACGCGTCGAGCAGCGCGTTGTAGGCTTCGGGCTCCTCCACCGAGAGGGCGTGGCCGGTATTGGGCAGGACAGCGAGGCCCGCGGACGGGATCACCCGCTTCAGCATCAAGCTCGGGGCGAGGCAGGGCCAGTCCTCGTCACCGGCGACGATCAGGGTCGGCACGGTGATCCGCCCCAGCGCGTCCGTGAGGTCGTACAGGGAGGGGCGTTCCCTCTGGACGCCGCGTTGCGTGTTGGCCGAGCCGACAGCGGAATGCTCGGCCAGCATCCGCTTGAATTCGGCGTGCCCCCGCGGATCCTTGTTGGCGAATTGCACGCGGGTCGGCCCGTAGGCGTAGCGCTCCGCGAAGGCCGCCATGCCCTCCCGGCGCAGCAAATCGGCGGTCGCCGTGGCTTCGGCCCGGAACGTCGCCTGCCGGTCGGGCTCGGCGCCGTAGCCACATCCGCCGAGGCATAGCGACAGGCCGCGGCCGGGGTGGCGCAGGCCGAAATGCAGGGTCGCGAAGGCGCCCATCGAGATCCCGGCGACGTGGGCGCGCGGCGCGCCGATCTGATCGAGGATCGCCAGGATGTCGTCGGCGGCGCGCGCCTGGGAATAGGCCGAAACGGATTCGGGCACGTCGGAGGGCGGATAGCCCCGGGCGTTGAAGGCGATCGCATGGTAGCGGCGGCCGAAATGGCGCAGCTGCGCCTCGTAGCTGCGGTGATCCCCGGCAAATTCGTGCACGAAGATCAGCGGCGTTCCGGATCCGCTCTCCTCGTAGTGAAGGAGCACGCCGTCATCGGTGGTGGCGCTCGGCATGGCCGCTCCGTGAACGCTCTCTCCCGCGCGGGCAGAGGTAGGGCAGCGCCACGTGCGGTCGAGGGTTACATCCGGAGCCGATACGACGACGCCGCACCCGGCGGACCGGGCGCGGCGATCGCAATGGCGTGCCGGCGGGAGCGAGCCCGCTCCGGCTCAAGCGGCTTTCTTGGAGGAGCCGGACCGGCCGCCCTTGTTGGCCGCGACCTCGGCAAGCTTGGCCGCGAGCTTCGCGTCGAGCTTGGCGGCGGCACCGAGCGGAAGCTCGATGTCGAGGCCGAGCGTCGAGACCGCCTCGCCGCGCTCCAGGGTGACCTTCACCTTGTCGGGTTCCACCGCGACATGGTTGGCGATCACCGCCAGGATCTCCTCCCGGAGCTGGAGCACGAGGTCGGGGCGACCCGACTCGGCGCGCTCATGGGCGAGGATCAGCTGCAGGCGGTCGCGGGCGACCGTGCCCGAATTGCGCTTCTGGAAGATGCCCAGGATGCTCATGCCGCCCTCCGCATGAACAGCTTGTCGAGGAACGACTTGCGCTCGACCGGCAGGCTCATCGGCACCTCCTCGCCCTTCAGCCGGCGGGCCGCGTCGGCATAGGCCCGCGCCGGGGCGCAGAGGGGGTTGTTGAGGGTGACGGGGCAGCCGAGGTTCGAGGCGCGCAGCACCTCCTGGCTCTCCGGGATGATGGCGAGCAGCGGGATCGACAGGATGTCGAGCACGTCCTCGGTCTTGAGCATGTCGCCGCGGTCGGCCCGGGACGGGTCGTAGCGGGTGAGGATCAGGTGCTTCTCCATCTCCTCGCCCTTCTCGGCCTTGGCGGTCTTCGAGTCGAGGAGGCCGATGATCCGGTCGGAGTCGCGCACCGAGGAGACCTCGGGGTTGGTCACGACCACCGCGATGTCGGCGTGGTGCATGGCGAGTTGGGCGCCGCGCTCGATGCCTGCGGGAGAGTCGCAGATCACCCAGTCGAATTTCTCGCGGAGCTCCTCCATGACCCGGGCGACGCCGGCATCGGTCAGCGCATCCTTGTCGCGGGTCTGCGAGGCCGGCAGCAGGTGCAGGGTGTCGACCCGCTTGTCCTTGATCAGCGCCTGCGGCAGCTTGGCGTCGCCGTTGACCACGTTGATCAGGTCGTAGACCACCCGGCGCTCGGCGCCCATGATCAGGTCGAGGTTGCGCAGGCCGACGTCGAAATCGACGACGCACACGCTCTGCCCGCCCTGTGCCAGGGCCGCTCCCAGGGCCGCGGTCGTCGTCGTCTTGCCGACGCCGCCCTTGCCCGATGTGACGACGAGAACCTTTGCCACGCGTCGATCTCCCTCAATCCAGAGCTTGCTAGTCCAAGCTTGCCATTCGGATGTTGCCGCCATCGAGCCAGACCTGGGCGGCCTTGCCGCGCAGGGCCGTGCCCATGTCCTCCGCCGTCCGCACGAGGCGGTCGATCCCCAGCAACTCGGGTTCGAATTTGCGGCAGTAGATTCGTGCGCGCGGGTTACGCGCGGCCCCGGCGATCGCGCGACCGCGCAGGGCGCCGTAGACGTGGATCGAGCCCCCGGCCAGGATCTCGGCCCCCGAGGAGACCGAGCCCATCACGGTCACGTCCCCGGTCGGGTTGATCACGCTCTGGCCGGAGCGGACCGAGCCCTCGACGGTGATCGAGGTGACCAGAGGCGGCGCCGGCTCGGCCGGGCTCGGGATCTCGACCGTCTCGGACGGCTGACCCTTGACGAGGAGCGGCGGCAGCCCCGCACCGACCGTGTCGGCGCCCTCGATACCGAGCACCGCGATGCCGCGGGCCTTGAGCTCGCGCATGAGAGTTTCGAGGGCGTCCGGCTCGGGCTTGAGCTGGGCGCAGTCGAGGATGACCGCGCGGCCCTGGAGCAGGGTCGGCGAGCGCTTGAGCGCCGCGTCGAGACCCGCGAGCCACTCGGGGAGCGGCGGCTCGGGGGAGAGGGCCAGGGCCTTGAAGGCCCGCCCGCGCAGGCTGAGCGGCCGGGGCGCAGGGGGAGACGCCGCTGGGGCGGTCTCCGGATCGATCGGCTCGGGGAGGGTCTCGCTCATGTCCGCCCGTTAAGAGTCCTTACCGGACCATTGACGGCGGGTATGGTTACCGAAGGGTTAAGTTTCGGATCCGGTCGGCAAATTCTGCCGGGATCCTGGTATCGGGGTGGCGGAGGACGCTCGCGAGCGGTCTATCGGCGGCCTGCGAGCTATCCGTACGCCCGCACCGACAGGTCCTCTCGGGACTGCCGAAAGCTTAACGCTTAAAGAGGGTTGACCTAAAGTGTTGGGGTCGCTCCATGGTACGCGACAAGGCCCGGGTGGGACGGTGTTCCGGTGAGTCCCACCCAGCTCCCTCATCCTTGTAAGTCCTCTGTTGTCCGATCTGGTAAGGTTGGATCTGCGGCGACGGGCAGGACCCCGGCTCATCCTGGGGCTTTGAAGCCCGCACCTCAGCTTGGGTGCCTGCCCGTCCATTCCACGACCCCGGACAG
>NZ_JAKSYM010000086.1 GCF_022829545.1 Methylobacterium sp. J-030
ACCCGGACGCCCCGGTGTGCCTCGACATCGTGGTCGATGGCGTGGTCGTGGCGATGACGCTGGCCGAGCAGTACCGTGCCGACATCGCGGCGGCGGGCGTAGGCGACGGCCGCCACGGCTTCGAGTTCAATCTCGACGAGCCTCTAGCACCCGGTGCGGCACACACCGTCGAGGTGCGCCGCTCGGCCGACGGCCTGAGGATCTGCGCGATGGCGGTGGACGCGGCCGGCGCGTGGACGGCGCTCCTGGCAGCGTGAGCAGCCGGTGGCGCTGCTCGGGCACGTCGGCACCCTGACCCACCGGCGGATCGTCGGCTGGGCGTGGGAGAGCGGCACGCCGGACGTGCCGGTACCGCTCGTCGTGGCAATCGGCTCGCAGGTGCTGGGCCGATGCACGGCGGATCAGTACCGTGAGGACCTGGAGGTCGCGGGCTATGGGCTCGGCCGGTGCGGCTTCGTGCTGGCCCTACCACCGCACCTACTCAGGCCGCGACAGGGCTACGAGATCGCCGTTCGGGTCGAGGGCAGCGGCCTACACCTGCCCGGCTCACCCTACGTGCTGGAGCCGGCCGTTCGGATCGTGCGGTGACAAGTCACGAGCGAGCCGGCGTAGCCGATCCCTCAGGGAGCAGGGCTGGACAGCGGCTTGTCCTTCTCGACGACGAAGGTAACCACGAGCTGCGCGGGTACCTCTCCGGTATTGGCCAGGCTGTGCGGCGTACCGACCGGGAAAACCCACGAGTCGCCGGCCTTGATCTGTCGATCCGGCTGACCCGCCACCGACACAGTCAGGCCACCAGAAACGCAATAGCCCATCTCCACGCCCGGATGCGTGTGCCTAGCCACAACGGCATGTGGGGCGACGCTCACGAGGTAACTCTGTGCGCTATGCGCGGCCTCGGGCGTCTCGGCGGATTGTAGTGGGGTACGGGTGATAGGAGCGTCGGTGGCTTGAGCCGACAGCGTCGCGAGCCCGACCAACAGAACGGCAGCCAGTCCCGATTGCCCGCGCATCGCTTCCTCTCTGGCTAAGTCGAGGAGGGCGCTACCATGGCTTCGGACGGTATAGCCAGCGCAGAGGAACAACCTTCTCGGTGGAACTACCGAATGGCAATCGGCACGCTCCTCCTCGACCCGCTGGAGCGGGCCTGATGCCGAGGTCTGCTTGGGGTGGAATTCAGCCAGTCTGCTTTCGGGTCTGAATTTTCCGAAGCAGACACGGCTATCCCGCTTACCCCCGAGCCATCGCAGGCTCATGCGACTGCACTCCCATCCTCTGACACCATAACGAGCGGGCGATTACCGACCGTAGTCCGCCGCGTTCAAAGCGATGGCTATCCCAGGCGAACCCACGCCGAGGGTCGGTCCGCAACGGTTAGCGCATGCCACCTCACCGTAGAGCCGCATAGCAGCGCGATCGTCGAGGCCGGATGTGTCCTGCCCCAGATGCTCCGCCAACAACTCGCAGCGCAGCGCTCGTACAACGTTCTCGTCCCATATGGAGACGTTCAGTTCTACGTGCCCCCCAAGTGAGTTTGCGTGCAGGTTGCACGAGCCGATCGTTGCCCACGCATCGTCGATCAGCATGACCTTGGCATGGACGTAGACGGCGTGCCCTCCACCGCCATCCGCTACTCTTAGGCCAGCGAACACGAAGTTCTCATGCTGATCGAGCGCCTCGATGCTCTCAAACAACGCTGCGCGAGTAGGGTCGCGGCGAGCCGCTCGGACCCATCCCTCTGGTTCGGTGGGAACGAGCAATACGACTTGCACTCCACGCTGTAGCGCCGCCCCTAGCCTTCCGGCGAGCGATGGCACCGGCAGCGCTTGGTTCTCAATGTAGATGGTCGATCGCGCGGCATCGATCGCCCGCTCGTATTGCTCCAGGATCGTTCGTTCCCCCGCCTGGATCGCGTAGGGCTGCCCGCCGGGCGTGGCGCTACCGTCCTCATAGCGACCCGGTGGCACCATGCGCTGTATCTGCACAACGCTCACGCCTCGCGGCGCTGAGGAGCGAACTGGGAACGGGAGTGACGACACATCAGCCGCCTCCCATGTACCATCTGCGCGGTTCCTCTCGCTCGCTTCGTTCCAACGCTGGACGAAGTTGTGATGCACGTCTGTGGCGGACGGACCGGTGACCTCGACGTAAACGTCGTGTTGTCCGCCCTCCTGATGCCCCGGCGAGCCGAGCGCTTTCGCGGTCAGGTTGATGCCGCCGACGAACGCGGTCTCGGTAGAATGGCCTGCATCAAGCAGCCATGACTTCTGGTGCTGGCAGTACGCTGTCCCAGCCCGATCCCAACGAATGGCGAACCGAGCCCCCCGGCCACGCAGCTGTTCGCGGTCGTTGTCCGAACCTGGGAAGGTACGGCCGTAACGGCTGCTCTCTGGGTTCGGCCGCCAGAACAGCACGCGCACGTCAAGCCCGCGCGCCACGGCATCGTCCAGAGCGTCGAAAAGGCAGCGTCCGTCCGCGAATTGGAAGTCGTGCGCGTAGAACGTGACGGTCAGCCAAACACTGTGCCGTGCCGCCTCAATCGCCTCTGCAATGCGCCGAAAGGCTGGACCACCATCCACGAGGGGTCGCACCAAGTTGCCTGAGCGGACCGGGTAGGGACCGGCAACGGCGGGAATGCCGCTTCGGAGTTCCCCGCCGGGCGATCGCGGGGCGACATCAGGTCCGATGCGGGGTGTCGGGCTCATGCGGAAACTATGCGCGATGGACGCCACACGTCGAGGATGATTGCCCTGAGTGGCCGAACCGGAATTGCCAACGGTCGACCAACGTCCGCTTCCAGGAAGAGTCGAGGGTCGTGCAGGCGGCCGGGTTGAGTGGCAAGCTGAATGGCCGGTTGGGGTGGATTTCCGCCGGTCTGCTCTCGGGCGGGAGTTGGCTGAAGCAGACATCAGCAGCGCCTCAACTCGCGATCCTTGTGGGGCCGTTCGGGCAGACTCAACCGAACCCGCGCTCGCTACGGTGATTATCGCTGGGAAATGAGCGCCATCATCGTCATCGCTATCTCTGCTGGCGGCCTCAAACCGCTTGTGCGGATCATCGAGGCTTTGCCGACCAACTTCCGCGCCTCCGTGTTCGTCGTCCAGCACATCGGGGCGAACCCGAGCATCCTCCCCGACATCCTCAATTCGCACAGCAGCCTCCCGGCAGCCTTCGGGCGACACGGGGAGGTTATTGACCGTGGCCGGATCTACGTCGCACCACCCGACCACCACATGCGATTGGGCTTCGGTGCGATCCTTCTTGATAAGGGCCCCAAGATACACTTCTCACGTCCGGCGGCCGATCCGTTGTTCATTTCGGCAGCCGAGTCTTACGGCAAGCGCGTCGTTGGGATCGTGCTGAGCGGCGCGAACAGCGACGGCGCCGAAGGCATTCGCGCGATCACGGGTAATGGTGGCCTTGGCTTGGTCCAGGATCTGGGCGAGGCTGAACACCCCGAAATGCCCCAAGCGGCGCTGCTGCACGATCACCCCGAGACACCCCTCAGGGCAGATCAAATTGCAGAGCGGATCGTTGCTCACTGTGCTTGCTCTGATTGAAGGCATCGCGAACGCGAGCGGCGGCGTTCCAACCCAAGCCGAAATTGCCGGACGACCAACGAATGACCGCTATTGGGCAATGACCATGATCGACGGAACGTCGCAGTTGGGTCGCCTCCGGAATAGCCGCTTAGGGTGGTTTTGAGACTGTCTGCTCACCGGTCGCGAAACGCCAAAAGCAGACGTGATACGGCCAAGGCTTCCCACGCATACATTACGAGGTTAGGAATAGCCCACCTCGCGTGACTGACGCTTGAGATGGGACACCATCGGGGAGCGCGAGTGCATAGCGCCGCGCGTCTGGGCATCCTCCTGATCAGGGACGACGATGCCTGAATTGAGCAACCTCCTCGCCTTCGCAGCCGTCGCGCTGGGCATGGTCCTGACGCCGGGGCCGAACATGGTCTACCTTATTTCACGTTCGATCTGCCAAGGCCGGACGGCAGGTTTGATCTCGCTCGGCGGCGTGGCGCTTGGCTTCGTCGTCTACATGCTCTGCGCCGCATTCGGCATCACAGCGCTCGTGCTGGCGGTGCCCTACGCCTACGACGCGATCCGCATCGCGGGCGCAGCATACCTGCTGTGGCTTGCGTGGCAGGCCGTCCGGCCCGGCGGTCGTTCGCCATTTCAGGTCAAGGATCTGCCGAAGGATGGCCCAGCCAAACTGTTCCTGATGGGCTTCCTGACTAATCTGTTGAACCCGAAGATCGCGGTCATGTATCTGTCGCTGCTGCCGCAATTCATCGATCCGGCGCGGGGCAGCGTGCTGGGCCAAGCCCTCGCTCTTGGCTCGACCCAAATTGTCATCAGCGTTTTAGTCAACGCGGCTATCGCCATCTCGGCAGGCTCCATTGCGCTGTTCCTCACGCGACGCCCGTCGTTTGCCGTTGTGCAGCGTTGGGTGATGGGGACAGTGCTGGCCGCGCTGGCCGTCAGGATGGCGACCGAAGCTCGCCGGTAAGGCCGAAACGTCTGCTTACGAGCGGCGCAGCTCACGCCGTTCCCTTCCGGGTTGGGTCGGAAGCTGCCGCTTGGCCTTGGTTTTCGTGAAGCCAATTATGAAGTGACGCAACGGAGTTTCCAGGCCCGCTCCGGCCAGGGCCAGGGCGGACTGTTTTAATGAGCGCGAATGGTCGTTTCAACGATCCGCGCGGCGCGTGGCTTCCTCGTAACTAGATGGGTGCAAGCGGCCGAACTTTACGTCGGCAATCCGTCCTTGGTTCACGTCGTAGGAAGCCGCGATGCGGCTGTACATCTCGCCCGAGAGTAGGCGTAGGTGTATCTGCACCGCCTCCTCAAAAGTCAGCTTATGGCAGGGGGCACGATCCGGTTTCAGCATCTCTGGTCCCTTACGGAAAGGGTCCCAGAAAACTTGACAAGCGATCGCCCGCGCGCAGAATGCACGTGCTACTAAGCGACAGCCGCAAGTCTTCTAGGACCCATTGCGGTTGAGACAAGAGCCGGGGTGATGACCCGGCTTTTGTCGTTTCTGAGACAGTATTCGTCTCGACCGTGAGCATTGCGCGTCATAATCAGCGAGTCAACAGCCAAGCGTCAGAAACGGCCCGTCAGCGGCCGTTGTGACGGAAAGCCTAGTGACCTCAGCCAAGCGGCGAAACCGGCTCCAGGGCCTGTTTTTGGCGAACTCACGGGTATTCTAGGCGGCGCGAGTGCAAGTAGGTTCTGAGGCGCAAATCTATGAGCGTACCTGCGGGCTGGGGTTACCTCAGCGCCTGCGGGTGCAGGGACGGCGTGCCGGAGTACGTATCTTTCTGCCGAGGGCAGCCGCTATGCGATCTCCGATGTGACATGGACCGCCGAACGTTGGGGCCGCTGTAGGCACCGAGGATCATCACCCGCCCATGACAGGTCGGGCAGCGCTTCAGGTCCGCCGGATGATAGACCGCGGCATCATCCAAGCTCATGGCGCGCCATGTCCCATTCACCTGCACTTCACAGGTCAGCGCATCTCGCTTTGTCATGCTGGCGAGGTGCCACGTGGTGGCGGTCGAGACTAGGGTAGCGACGTCACACTGGCCGGTTCGTCGTCTGGATGCAGATCACAGAATACCAGGGGCGGTGGTGGCTCAAGGCGCGGTCGGAATGGCCGACATGACAGCAGCGGCCAGCACGGTTCGGAAGGCCTTCTCCTGCGGCCCTGCGCGGTCGACCGCTCCGAAGGCCGGCGTGGCGTTCACGAGTGCCGCGATGTTGATGCTGTGCCCGCTGGCGAAGCGGTAGGGCCCAGCCGCCGGATCTCGCAGGTAGAGGTCGATCGCCGCGACAACCTCTTGGCTGGTGATGATGCCGGCCTTGCGCAGGTCTGCGAGGGTCGAAGGTCCGGCCGGCATGGTCGCGCTAATCATTCCCTGACGTTGACTTAACCGTGTGACCCGGCCGACATGCCATGTCCGGCTGATGCGCGCCTTGCGCGAGTCGCCGGCACCATCAGGAGATCACGCCGCCGCAAGTCGACCCCTGAAAAGCCAACGGCCCCCCAGTCGCCAAACTGGAGGGCCGTCGAAAATCGAGATGGCCTGTGAGGCCCCTTGCTCCCCTCACAAGCCATGAAGACGCCCTAGGCGTCAAGCGGGAACGCCAATTCCCGCGACGATGAGGCTTTGCCTTGTGGACCGGACGCCTCTGCGGCGGCCCGGAACGACCTGTTGCGGCCCTTTCACGGGGCCGAGGACCATGTTTGCCGACGAGTTGAGGCGCGCCATCGAGGCCGCGAGCCGAATCACCCTGCCGTCCGTGACGGCGCTGCTGTGGCGTGCCTACGGGGAGGGGAAAGTCACCGAGGCCGAGGCAGAGGTGCTGTCTGTTCTCATCGAAGAGCGGACACTGTCCACAAATGGACCCCGATCGGCACAGAACCCGAACGACTCAGCAACTGCCACACCTCAAACAGGGGAAGCGGC
>NZ_JAKSYM010000081.1 GCF_022829545.1 Methylobacterium sp. J-030
GCAATGCCATCGAGCGCATGTTCGGCCGGCTCAAGGACTTTCGCCGCATCGCCACCCGCTACGACCGCTCGGCCACGAACTATCTCGCTGCCGTCTGCATCGCTGCCACCGTCAGCTACTGGTTATGAGTCCGGACGGTAATACGAGAGGGCGGTAGCATCCCGTCGAGCTTAGCGCGTCGCCTGTCGTGATGGCTCCTCGGTAACGGTCAACCTGCCGAGAACATGCTAGGAACGGAGAGCGGCGGTTTGGGCCGCGCCCCCGCGTTCGATGCCCGCCCCTCAGGAAGGCCGCAATCCACCCCGTGAGCCCTGGACCTGCGCCGACGTCGAGCGCTGGCTGACGACCGCGTTCCGGGCGATGCCCTACACCTCGATCTACGCGCCGCGCGGCAACACGCTGCAGAGCGTATCCGCGAACCAGCCCAGCGCGACCTTCGATATCCTGGCCTTCACCGGAACCGTGCTCGGCGACCGCTCGGAGGAGCGGAAGATCCTGCTGCTCTGGGCCCGGGCGATCGCCACAGAGGGCGAGGTCGGCGGGTCGATCGCGCAGTTCTGCGGGGCCTGGGACATGAAGCGGCGCACCTTCGACCGGAAGCGCGTGCGCGCCTGCGAACGGGTTGTGGCCGAGAAGAACAGGCTCGACGGCCGCGGCTGAAAGACAGGTCGCGATCGGCTTGACAATGTCCAAACCGCCGCCGGACCACTGCGTCGTTGCTGCTTCGTTTCGAACCGGCACAGCATTGGGGACCCACCGTGCCGGCAACGACGCAGAGCACCACCCAAGGGGCGCGCAAGCGCCGGAAGATGACGATCGAGGAGGCGCTGCGCTGGGCGATCCGCGACGAGCTGCCGAAGCGCCGGGCGGACAGCCCGATCCGCGGCCCGCGCTGCGCATCCGACCCGGTCTGGCGCATGGTCGCCATGGGCGGCCCGGTCGACAACTGGTCACGCGAGCCCGGCATGCCGCCGGCCATGGGCGACCCCCATCCGGACGCCATCACGATCGAGGCGCACCTGCAGGTCCTGAGCGAGACGTTACAGAAGGCGGCGGCCGGCTCGGCCATCTGCCCGCTCGATCTGACGCCCTATCCGATCCAGTTCAACCTGCGCGGCAAGGCCGATCTCGGCGTGCTGACCTCGACCGCACTACACGCGACGCCCTCGTGGCTCATGACAGGCGCGATCCGCAGGCCTCCGGAGGTCGCGGGCGGCATCGAGATCGAGCCGGTGATGTCGGACAACGGCAAGATCACGCTCTGGCGCACGGTTCTCACGTCCTGCGGCGCGGGTCCGGACGGCAAGCCGTGGTTCACCAGCCACGACGAGGTCGCGACCTCGAAGGGCGACGGTCGCGACGCCGGCCTGTTCTGCAAGCTGAACTACACCCGCACGGGCGACGAGGTTCTGGAGGAGCAGCTGCGCTACGCCTACTGGCACGCGGCGCTGGTCTACCTCGTGCCGGCGCTCCAGTTTCTCACCAGCATCGAGGTCCTGCCGCCGAAGGCACCGATCGCGCCGTGGGTGGAGCCGGCGGAAGAGGCGCGCGCCCCGCTGCCGAACCTGCGCCCGCGACGCCACGTCGAGCGGGATCGCCGGGTGGCCGGACGCCGCGCGGCGCCGATGCGGGCCTCCCCGGTCCGCAAGATCGACCCGCGGGACTGGACGCCACCGAACGAGCGGCAAGCCTGAACGGACCGTATCAAGGACTACGCAGGTGCGAAAAGTTCCATGCGGCGCATGCTCGGCTCACGGCCGAGCTTCGTCGTCGAACCACTGAGCGGACGCATCGCGAACACTGATATCGTCCTCGCCCGGACCGGGCTTCGAACTATCGAGACCTTCCATGTCCACCCTCATCCGCGCCGGCCTCTCGCTCGGCGCCATCGCAACCTATGCCGGCCTGTCCCGCCTCGCGTCGATCGAGGCCGGCATAGTGGCCGGACGCTCCGCCGTCGAGCAGCTGTCCGACAGCGACCTCGCGCCGCTGAAAACCAGCGTCACCGCCGATCTGGCGGGCGGATCCCCGCTGCCGTTCCTGGCGCTACTCGCCGTCCTCGCATTGATTTGGCTCGTTCCCGGACGCCGCGCGCCGCTGGCCGCCGTCCTGCTCGGCCTGGGCGTCGTAGCCACGCCCGAGCCCTCGCGCGCCTACTTCAGCAAGTACGATTACGGTGAGTACATCGAGATCCTTCCGAACCAGTCGGCCTTCATGATCCCCGAGAGCGGGGACACGAAGACCGGCCAAGCCCAGTTCGGCTCGGAGCGGTTCCTCGCTGAGAGCAAGGTCGCGGCCAAGCGCGTGCAGATCCCGCACACCAAGCTGCCCAACACCGGCACGCTGTCGGACTACTACGTGCCGGCCGCACGCCTGATCATCGTCGATCGCACGCCGGTGTCGCGCGAGTGGACGACCTCGGCCAATCGCGGCACGTCGAGCGCGGACCAGGGTTTCCGGTTCGAGACCGCCGAGTCGATCGGGCTGTCGACCTCGGTGGTCATCTCCGCCTTCGTGAAGGAGGAGGATGCGGCCAAGTTCCTGTACTGGTTCGGCACCAAGCCGGCGGCCCAGGACACGGACGAGGCGCGCTTCGCCTCCGTGCTCTACGGCCGCTCGCTCGCCGAGGTGGTCGACGGCAACGTGCATCGCACCGTGCAGGCCGCGCTCGCGCGCGAGTTCGGCCGCCGCTCGACGGACGACGCGATCCACCAGAAGGCCGAGATCATGGCGGCCGTCGAGAAGGCGGTGATCGACCAGTTCGCGCCGATGGGCGTCACGGTGACGACCTTGGGCTTTGCCGACGAGCTGAACTTCGAGAACGCCGCGATCCAGGCAGCGATCGACGACACGTTCATGGCCAACAAGAGGGCGCAGTCGGCCCAGGCGCAGCTCGCGACGTTGCCGATCCAGGAGCGGATCCTCGACCTGGAGATCCGCCGCTCGGACGCGCAGGCGCGGCAGACGCTGGCCGGGCGCTGGAACGGCAACGCGTCCGGTTTCCTGCCGTCGTGGGTCGTGATCCCGAGCGACATCCTCGGCACGGTCCGGGGCTGGTTCGGGGCTGGCGAGTCCAAGCCTTCGCTGCCGGCTGCCGCGCCCGCCAAGGGCTGATGAACCACCCGAGCCGCGACGACAGCTTGACCGGGAGAACGGCTTGCGGTAGTTCGGACCCTGCAGAGATTTAGAAGGCCCTGGCGACGACCGCCGGGGCCTTCGTCGTTCCGGGGTCGGTCATGTAGCCGTGAGGGCGAAAGCCCGCCCGTGAGCCGGCCGGACCGCCACGACAATGGCGCGGGCCACTCCACAGACCTTCGCCCGAGCGGGCAACGAGATGGTGCGGCGGGCCATGGTCCGTGAAAAAGGCATCGCAGTAAGCCGGCCAGCCAGGACGCCCGACAGACCCACAGCTGCCCTCAGGCAGCGGTTGAAGCTGTAGCCCCGGCCCGCACCTTCCCCATCCGCTCCCAAAGCGGTCCATTTTTTGGTAGGCTCGCTCCCATGACGGATCCGCGGCCGTGACCGAACGCGACATCGTCGAGCGCCTGCACGGCCTCTGCCTCTTGGCGGACCGCCTGCGCGCTCCGAGTCACCGTCACACCCAGGAAGACTACGTCGCCGACCGCGACGAGATCCGCGACCACGCCCGACGCTTCTACCGCGACCTGACCGGCAGCTGGCCCGGCCACGAAGCACACGCCACCGGGCCGGAGCGCCGAGCGCGTCCGCCGGTTCCGACCGCCGTCCTGCGCCACCGCGAGCGCATCCGGGCGGTCGGCAAGCCGGCTTGATCCTCGACAGCGGGCCGGGCTCTGCTGAGGGGCGTTGATACCCGACCCGCCGGCTTCGCGAAGTCTGCATTCGCAGCGACGCTCGGCGCCGATATACTGCCATACGGCTCGGATTTCCGTGTATCTGATCAGAAAAACTGCCGCGACAATTGATCACCCCGCCCCGCTCCGGCGGGGTTTTTCTTTGGAGCGTTCGTGACCGCCGCCCAGCGCTCCGCGCTCCTCGACCTGTGCGCCGCGATCCAGCGCTGCGACTGCGCGCCGACCGACCTCCGCTTCCGGGCGAACAGCCTCCAGTTCCGGCTGGCGTTCGACACCGCGTTCTTCCGCTCGATCTTCGGCTGAGGCTGACCGGATGCTGTTTCAGGACGCCCCTCCGCTGCGCATCGGCGTGTCAGCGGATGCCCGGGCCCACTCGGCGGCCGAGGGCCTCGCGGAAGCCAAGCCCACCGCCGCCGAGAAGCGCCGCTCCAGCCGCACGCATCGCATGATCATGGGCCTCCCGTCGGATGGCGCGGTGGTCATCGTGCATTCCCCCGCCTGCGTGGGGATCTATCGCGACACGATCGCGGTGCTGCGGGAGCCCGAGGTCGCAGCCTGCACCCGCGTCGTGGCGGCGCCGAACATCGCCGACGAACGGGCGGTGACCGCGCGCCTCAGCCTCCCGGTCTTCCGCGATCACTTCGTCGACGAGCAGCGCGAGCATGCGCGCGCCGTCCTGCAGGCCTCGCGACTCTGATGCCTAGGATCGTCGCGCGGCTCGCGCTCCTGATCGGTTTGCGCCGCGTCACGCCGGATCCGGTCCGGTCCTGGCGCGATCCCGCCCCGGCCATCTGCGTCGGCCGCCCGGTTTACGCCGGCCGCGCCCTGTCCGTCGGCGAGGCTCCCTGACATGGACGGTCTGATCCTCGACGCCGGCATCCCGGACCGCGTCGCCCCCTACGAGCCCCTAGTCTGCGCGTCGCGGCTGACCGCCCAGGTCCTGGCGATCGCGCTGGTGGTGCTGCTCTGCGCGGTGCTGATCCCGAGCAAGGCCGCCCGCCGCTGACATGCCCGACCTGATCGAGCGCCTGGCGCCCATCCCGTTCATCGCGGTGGCGCTGGTGCTGCTGATCGCGATCGCCGGCCTCGACGCCCACCACCCGTGCCGCTCGGCCGCGATATCGTTCCGCGACGTCCTGCTGATCGCCGCCCTCCACTTCGCGCTCGCCGCCTGTGTCCTGATCGGCGGCAACGCGGCCCGCGACTACGCCTACCAAAACCTCTCCATCGAGAAGCCCGGGCCGCGCTACGCGCACTTCACGGATCATCCGCCGCGACGGCGACGACTACGCGCAGGCCTTCGCCGACCTCCTACCCACCGGGGCCGCGTGGTCGCGCGACCCGGCCTCGACGCTGATGCAGCTGATCCGCGGCCAGGCCTAGATCTGGGGCGCGGTGGTCGACCCGCTGGCGGCCGACCTCCTGTAGATCGAGACGGACCCGCGCTACACGCTGCTGCTGCTCTCGGATTGGGAGCGGGCCTACGGCCTGCCCGATCCCTGCATCCCGGTGGTGCAGACGCTGCCGGAGCGGCACCAGGCGCTCGCCTAGAAGATCGCCATGCAGGGCGGCCAGTCCAGGGCCTTCTTCATCGGGGTCGCGGCCGCGCTCGGCTACGCCATCACGATCAAGGAATACCGCGCCGCCCAGTTCGGGCTGTCCTCGTTCGGAGGCCTGCGCGGGCGGCTCAACCCGCCGGGCTTCCGGTTCTGCTGGACCGTCACCGTCTCCGGCAACCGCCTGACCCGGGCCCGGTTCGGGCTCTCGTCCTTCGGGCGGGACCCGCTGCTCGCGATCCGAAGGGCCGAGGACTTGGAGTGCATCTTCGGGCGCATCAAGCCCGCGCACACGCTCCTGCGGTTCGCCTACGGCACGCCGACGACGCTCGCCCAGAGCCGCGCGAACTTCGGCGGCTCGACATTCGGGCGCGACCCGCTGCTGCGCCTGACCGAAGCCTGACGGCGCCAGCCGCTCTTCACCCGCCCTGAACCGGCCGCTCGCGGCCCGCCCACCGGCTTCCCCACCGGAGTGATCCCGTGCGCCTGCACTACCCGCTCACCCTGAACGGCGCCGAGGATGCGGGGCAGCTGCCCTGGACCGACGGCGTGCCCGCGACCGGCGTCGAGGGCTCCTACTTCGGCCACGCGCTGTTCACCGACACCGAGGCCGAGATCCTCAATGCGGTCGAGGCCTCCGGCCAGACGCTCAACGGCTCGGACCTGACGCAGCTGATCCAGGCGATCGCCCGCGGTGTCTACGTCGGCCAGTTCGCCGGCACGCCGAACGCCCTGACCTGCGTGCTGCCGAACAACGTCGTGTTCGCCTCGCTGCTCAG
>NZ_JAKSYM010000099.1 GCF_022829545.1 Methylobacterium sp. J-030
GTGGCGTCACACTACGCCGGCTCGACCGTTCGCCCCGCTGCACGAGGACAGAACCCGATCACCTAGCTGCTCCTCGCCGCGGCTCTGGCCGTGGCCCTTGCGACCCCTGTGTCTGCACAGGTCTTCGAGCCCCCGACCCACCCCACCGTGGTCGTGACGCCAAGCGCCCCGGGTGTCGTCACGCGCCAGTCCAGTTAAACCGGCGATGAGCGTGACACCACCTACTCGCCGACGGACCGAGCAACCGATGGCATCTCGGAAGACTCGGCAGCGGCTGGCAACGAAGACCAGCCCTCGCGTGTCGGTTCGACGGGTAGTGGTGGCGCTGGTGGGAACGGCGGCGGCGGCTGAACGGGTTTGCAACGGAAGCCCGTCACAGCGAAAGCCGCATCGGCTTGATAGCGTTCGGTTAGGATAGCCATCAGCGCAGGAATGTTCAGGATACGAGCCTCCGCGCAGCCTAAGGTGCGGGGGCTATTCTTGTAGTTCGTAGGCCTGGTCGTGCTGCGCGGGCATGCACTCGAGATGGCGAGCGGCGGGGTCAGTGTCGGTGTCGAGCCTATCGTTCGAATTCGTTCACCTACGAGAAGCGCCAATCGGCCAATTTGTCGGACCTAGCGAAATGCGGTCTTACGAAATACAAGCCCATGCCACAAAATACAGCACGTACATATTTTAAGCAATTTGCGAATATTCCTTAGGCAATTTGCTAGAAGCGACTATATTAAAACTGCAAGCTCGCGTCGTCTGATTTTAATAAGATCGAGCATCCTAAAGAAAGATAAGAAATGACTGTGAAATTTTCTCACGGGTTGCCCTCAGTCGCTGAGCGCCTCGCGGAAATTATGACGATCGCTGGAGGCCTTCGCCACGAGAATAAAGCTGTGGCTCTGAAGCCCAAGCCGGAGCAGATCGTTTCGACTGAATGTGGAAGCGGCTGGTATCACGACGCTGCGATCCAGCATCTCAAGGAAGTTCACTGAAACTAGTTTCGCCTGTTCAAACGGCATAAAAAAATAGAGGCCGTCCTTTCCAATCGAGAGGAGAGGCGGCTTCTTCTGCGTTTGACGGGCAGAATTAGGCGCATGAGGGAATGCAAAAGTCCCTGTGGTTGCGAGCTGGATCGTCAGTGCTTCAGGTGCCCGTGTCAGCCGATAATCGGGGATGGCGATACCGTCCCACTTGCCGTCTATCTTGCGGATCCGTTCTGATGCTCCCTAGGTCAGGCCTGGGACGCACAGATGCCAAGGCTGCAGCCAAAGGCGTCGAAGCGGCAGCGTCGTGTTCCGGATCGTGAGCTGCCCCCTCCTGAGAACCTCGTGAACACCGCCTTCATCCTCAAAGCTCAATTGGATCGACACACTTAGTTCCGGAATGTGCAACTCGCGATGTCACCCGTCGGGAGGTACTCGCAAACAGTGGCGCGTGGGTTAGATCTGGCTGAGGAGAGCATTGCGCGTTTGCTCGGCGGCGGGATCAAGTAAATTGAGTTGAAAGCGATCGCGGCGGTAGCATACGCGAGCGCTATCACAATCAAATTACGGAGGAACGCAGCAAGCAGGGAAGAAGTCATCGACGTTCTCCCGAGTGACGTCAGCGCGGCGCCGATGTGAAGGCTATTCTTGAACGTTCAACGGCAGCATCCTCTGATTGGGTGAGCCGTACGTAACGAAACGGTGAGCAAGGCTCAGGCCGCAAGCATCCACGTCCGTCTACAACTGTCGGATGTGATCTGTGTCCGCGCGTTTATGGCCCTTGAGGGTCGGCTTCACTCGCAAATGGCCATACAGCAGCCGGATCCAGTGCGTTCGGATCGATTCTGACGCCCTCGGGTGTCAGGACGATCAGCAGCACGGCAGCCAATAAGGCCGCGATGCCAACCAGCACCAAGCTGACACGCTCTGGATCAAGCCAAAGCCCACGTAGCACGGCCCAGCCGCAGGTGAAGGCTGTCGCTACCGTCAGAGGTACAAAGCTAGCCATGGGCAGCACCCTTCTTCGCTCCCATCTACTCAGCGGCCGCGCCCTTCGGCTCGGGCGGCTCCAAGACGGCCGCTGCAGCGGCTAGGTCGCGCCGAGCTTCGGCGAGCGCTGCAGCCTTTGCGTCACCCTGCGCGTTCAGCGCCTCCAGGAAGGCCGACCAGTCGGCCTTTGCAGAGGCCGGAATCTCGCCATCTAGCTTCTGTCGAAGTCGCGCCACGCGCCCGTCCGGCGTGGCTACAGCAGGAGCGGCTACGTCCGTGTCATAAACGCCGACCGCGCACATCTGATCATCGGCCTTGGTGTAGTAGGTGGTCTTCGGCTCCTCAATAGTGCTGCCAGGTTTGGGGAAGAGGTAGCGGATCACCGATACCTGCCCGGGCTTGGCTGTCTCGGTCATGGTTTTGATGAAGTAGTTGCCGGTCTTGTCGTGCAAGCCGAGCACGTCGTGGCCCTGCAAGATCGGATTTGGATGAGCGCTCATGACGCCATCCGGTCCGACGCAGAACACATAGCTGTCGGCAGTGCGGAAGCCGTCGGTGCCTTTGGTGAACGCACCGAGCGCCTTGGCCTTGTCTGCTACGATGGCTTTGCTCGCGCGGCTCAGCATCCATTTGGCGCCCATCTCGGCACCAGAACCACTGTCGTCGCAAGAGAGACCGGCCTCGCTATCACCGCAGGCCAGGGCTGATTGCGGCAGAACTCCTGCGAAGAGAGCGGCAAGCATGGCGGCGCGTAGCTTCATCGCAGGCCTCTAAACACATCCCGTCAGAGCGGGATGGCGACATCAAAGGGCGTGGCAGCGCCGTTTGCAATAATCAAATACAGTGATCACGCGCTCGTTATCGCCTAAAATATTGTATACCAGTCACTAAAACTGATTTTTCAGATAACATAGACCAGATATATTGTTTCTGATCTGCTGGATCTTTGGAGGGCACGCACGCTGTTTCATAGGAAAAAGATCGGACATCTGTGCGGTGGGCGCTACGCTGGAGCTGGCAGGGAGGGCACGTGATCATTTGGGAAACATGGCGACCCTATCTTGGCTTAGTAGTTCGATGGGGTGTGATCGAGGATTGATGCTGGACCGTCCGATCATCGGCCTTGCCGTGTGGCTCTCAAAGCCCGTAGGCTTTCTGACGACCTGCTTCACCGTTGCCGCGGGGCTGGGTGCAGGATTTATCCTCAGCTTCGACGACCATTGGGCGCTCGTTTTCAACCTGTTCCTGTCCATCGCCGCCATGCTCTTGGCAGGTGTGATCCTGGTAGCCGGTGCTCGTGACACCGCCGCTATCCAAATGAAGCTGGATGAACTGATCCGTGCCGTCGAAGACACCGATGAACGCCTCATCGGGGTTGAGGAACGGAGCGCCGAAGAGCTGGAACTGCTCAGGCGGGATCGGCAGCTTTCCTCAGGCGCAAACGTCGATAGTGGGGCTTGAGGCGCGGTAGAGAGCGGCCTTGCTCGCTTCAGCTCTTTATAGGAGCTATTCGCGATGCCGTCATCGTTGCGGCTGTCGCTCGAAGCCGTCCGCAGGTCTGACCAGGAAGGATCGAGCATGCCGAATACGTTTGGCCTCAACCGCACGCTGGGCGGTGCCATCGGTGTCATCGCGCTGGTATCTGTTCTCAGCTGCAGCGCGGTTCTGATCACCCGTAACCAACTGCAGGATGCGACCGATGCCCGAGACCGTTCGAACCAACTGATCCGCGGTCTCGACGCTTTCCGCGCCTCTATGCTGAACCAGGAGACGGGGCTACGCGGCTACCTGCTCACCGGCCGCGACAACAGCCTTGAGCCTTACCGAGCCAGCCGTCCGGTCCTTGACGAGACGATCACCCGCCTGAGGACCCTGATCGGCGACGATGCCGAGCGGGTGCGCTTGCTCACCGATGCTGTGACCGCCGCCCGGACTTGGCAGGCTGATATCGGCGAGGCCGCGACACGCAGCGCGGCCAACCCTGCAACGCGGCCAGAGGCAGTCGGCATCGAGGCAGATGGCTCGGGCAAGCAGCTGTTCGATACCCTGCGCGAGAAGCTCGCTGCCATCGAGACGATGGAGGGCCGCACGCAGGCGATCCAGAACGCACAGGTCACCCGTGCTGAGCGCAATGAAAGCCTCGCCCTCTGGGGCGGCACTCTGCTCACGCTCCTGATCTGCGCCGGGATCGGGATAGCTATCCGTCGCCTGATCGTCCGGCCGCTTGTGCGCGTGATGAGCTTCGTCGAGCGGGTCGGGTCTGGCGACCTCTCGGGTCGGCTGGAGGCTGGCGTGGGCGGCGAGGTGGGACGGCTCGCCACCACCCTCAACGCCATGGTGGCGGGCCTCTCGGATCTCGCCAAGACCAATCGGGCCGCCACCGCCGACCTCAGTGCCGCCGCGGCCGAGATCCGCGCTTCGGCGCAGGAGCAGGCCGCCTCGGTCGAGCAGCAATTCGCCGCCGTGCAACAGACCGCCGCCACCATGGATCAGATCACGCAATCGGGGGCTCAGGTAGCGAGGCGGGCCACGGAAGTGGTGGCCACCGCCCAGGCCACCGCTCAGACTTCCCGCCAGGGCCTGCGTGCGGTCTCGGACACCGCCAAGGCCATGGACGCGATCCGCGAGCAGGCCGAGGCGGTGGCCGGCAACATCGTCAGCCTGTCGGAGAAGACCCAGACGATCGGCGACATCATCGAGACGGTCAACGACATCTCGGAGCGCACGCACCTGCTCGCGCTCAACGCCGCCATCGAGGCGGCGGCGGCCGGCGAGAGCGGGCGCAGCTTCTCGGTCGTCGCCTCGGAGATGAAGCTGCTCGCCGATCAGGCCAAGGCCGCCACGGGGCAGGTGCGCGGCATTTTGGGCGAGATCCAGCGGGGCATCAACACGTCGGTGATGCTCACCGAGGAGGCGGTCAAGCGCGCCGCCGCCGGCAAGACCCGCTCCGACACGACGCAGCGCACCATCGAGGAGATTACCGCGAAGGTGGAAGAAGGCGCTCAGGTCTTCCAGCAGATCATCGCCTCGACGAACCAGCAGCAGCTCGGGATCGAGCAGGTGGTGGGCGCACTCCAGAACATCCGGCAGGCGAGCCAGCAGACGGCGGCCGGCACGCGGCAGGTCGAGTCGGCTTCGGCCAATCTCACGGAGCTGGCGCAGGCGCTGATGACCCTCGCCGAACGCTATCGGCATTAGGCATTTGTCGGTGTCCGTGCTGATGCTTCAGGCCGGTATGCTCCCGGTTGAGCAGCTTGCGCCAAGAAGACCTGACCACGGGCGATGAACAGGTCGATCTGCACGATGCCGGAGTTGATCGCCGTGATCAGGTTAGCGTTGGTGTCGTCGATCTCAGGGTCACCGGTCGGCTCGCGGCCGCGCACATCTACGAGCACCGCTGTCATCTGATCTCGCTGCGCTCGGAGGTCGTTCAGGATCACCACTGCCCGGGCCGCTTGTAGGCTTGCCGCTTGGCCACCGATGAGAAGCGCCACTGCAGCGATGTCGAAGCGGTCGAGCGCTGAACCCGCCTCACCTTTCTGGCGTAGTGGCACGATGCCTTCGCTCATGATCCTACGCCCGTAGAGACCAGTCGCGCAGAGGCGGACATCGTCTCAGCACCTGTAATACATGCCCCGAGAGCAATACCGTCAACCCGGTTGTCATCGGCAATGCCGGTCCAAAGAAGTGCGGGGTCGGTGGATCGCGTGAATTGCACCGCTGCCATGAACCACTCGGAAACCATTCCGGCACACACCGACTGCTCGTTGTGTACGAAGGGTTGCGTTCATGCGTGCGCGGGTCTGGCTTGCCCTGACGCTGCTGGTGTGTGTCGTCGATGGTCACGCCCCGCGCGGACGCGAACCGCGCAACCCTGATGCGGAAGCAGGCTGGAGCAGGGGCGTCGAGGCGCTGAAGCGCCCGTCCATCAGAGGAGCGGTGTAAGCTCATCCGCCAGGATAGGTGAGAGGGCGGACAGTGCTGCCGTTCATGAGGAGATCCGGGCCGTGAGCCGGCGCCCTGCGGTGTCCAGTTCCCCCGCCGCACCGACCCTCATGCGACTGCCCGGCCAAGGCTTCACGGGCGATCTGCGGGGAACTGGTTCGCAAAGCGCTTGTTTCGTGTGCTTGTCCGCCGCACGCTTTACGGCGTCACGAACGCGTCGGACACGCTTATGGAAAGCGCGATGACTACCTTTGATCGATCGTGGTCGATGCATTTATCACGTGTCTGTGGCGTTGCTCATCCATGATGGTTCTCGACCTGATCCGGGCCCTGGCGGAAGATGCTCCCGTAGGCATCGTCGTTACGGACGTGGCGATTGATCTGCCAGGGCCAATTATCCGCTACGCCAATCCTGCCTTCGCACGCCTTGTCGGACGCGAGTTCGGCAAGATCGTCGGGCAGAGCCCCCGTTTCATGCAGGGGAAGGAAACTCGCCAGGAAACGCTCGATATCTTCAGACGCGCCTTGGCAGCTGGAGAGCGCTTTCACGGCTACGTCACCAATTACCGCGGGGACGGCACCAAGTACCGGGCAGAGATCGATTGCCGCCCGCTCCGCAACTCCAGTGGGCGGATCGAGAGCTTCGTCGCGTTCGAGCGGGAGGTGATCAGACGCCTCGGCCGACCTGCTTCCGGCGTAGCGGGACGCTATGAGCCCGTGATCGCAGGCGGAGATCCCCTGACCGGTGCTCTGCGAGCACTCTCGGTGTTCGAGGAGTCGTAGGAAAAACTCGAGGCGCTATTCGACGCCCTCGGCTATCTTACGTCGCAATTCCGGTATGCGCGCCCAGGGCTCGGTCGTCCGGGCCATCGATCCCAGACGCAACTCGACCACCGCTTCGGGCACGGCCAAAACCGCCGCCCAGGCTGACGCGAACGCCGCCACGCAGGCGGGCTCGAAGTGGCGACCACTATCCGCCTGGATGCAGCGCAGCGCCTCCTCGAACGCCATGGCTGCCTTGTACGGCCGCACCGTCGTCAGGGCGTCGAACACGTCCGCCACGGCGACGATCCGCGCTGAAAGAGGGATGGCGTCGCCACTTAGGCCGTGCGGGTAGCCGCTGCCGTCCCATTTCTCGTGATGCGCCTCCGCGATCTCGGCTGCGAGGCTGATCAGCTCCGAACCACTGTCCCCCAGGATCCGCCTGCCGATCGTCGGGTGCGTGCGGATGACGGCGAACTCGGCCTCGTCGAGGCGCCCCTTCTTCAGCAGGATCCCATCCGGCACGGCCACCTTGCCGATGTCGTGCAGCGGTGCCGCGAGGTACAGGCGCCGGCAGAACTCCTCGGGCAGACCCATCGCCTCGGCGATGATCTGGCTGTAGCGGGCGACGCGCCAGGTGTGGTCGCCCGTGTCGTTGTCTCGGTACTCGACGGCCAGGGCGAGCCGGAAGATGACCTCCGCCTCCCGCTCGCGTAGCCGGCGCGTCGCCCGCTCGATCTCACCGGCCATGCGCGACGCCTGCTCGTCCAAGTGACGCACGGCACTGGCGAGGCGCACGAGGTTGCGCAGCCGCACGCTCAGCTCGACGCCCTTGGCCCGTTTGTCGAGGAAGTCGGTGGCGCCCGTCTCCAGTGCGCTGAGCCTGACGGTATCGCACACGTCGCTGGTGATCATGGCGATCGGCGCCTGGGCGTAGTGCGCTATCGCCCGGATCTCGCGGATGAAGGCGATGCCGTCCATCTCGGGCATGTGCTGGTCGACCAGCACGAGGTCGAATGCGCAGGTCCGGGCCTCGACCAGTGCGGCGAGCGGATCGGTGCAGGCAGTCACGACGACGTCGTGCTCGGCCTCCAGCAGACGCCGGAGGTGCAGCAACGTTGCCTTGCTGTCATCGACGAGGAGGACGTCCATCGAACTGTCTTCCACTGGATAGGTAAGGTCAGAGGTTGGTGAGGTGAATGGCTTGGGTTCAGGTCGCGGACGGGTAGGCCTGCGCGATCACGCCGAGCCGCGAGAATGCCTCGGCCAACTGATAGAGGCTGGCGCGAAAGGCCTCGACCTCCGGTGTCGCATCGAGCTTGAACGCCATCCTGTCGGCCTCTTGCTCTAGGTCCCGAGTCAGCTGCTGCAGAGATAGTCCGAGCGACTGGATCTGGGGCCAGCGCGGACCCAGATCCGTGTTGGCTGTGATGGTCTGTTCCAGAGCCTCGACGAGGCGCTGCGCACCTTCGTGGCTGAACCGGCGTGAAAGCGGGTGGACCTCGGCCATCAACGCCTCACGCCGCGCGCACGGTGGCGAGGAAGCGCCCGACCTCGGCCGCGAGGTGCTCGGACTGGCGCGACAGTTCCGAAGCTGCCCCCAGCACTTGGCTCGCCGCCGCGCCCGTCTCCTCGGAAGCCTGGGCCACGCCGGCGATGTTGCTGGTTACCTCGCCCGTGCCCATGGCAGCTTGGCTGACGTTGCGCACGATCTCCTGGGTGGCAGCGCCCTGCTCCTCCACGCCAGCGGCGATCGAGGTCGCTACGCCGCTGATCTCGCGGATCCGCCCGGTGATGCCCGTGATCGCCGTGACGGCCTGCCCGGTCGAGGCCTGGACCTGAGCGATCTGTCCGGAGATTTCGTGTGTCGCCTTCGCGGTCTGCTCGGCCAAAGCCTTCACCTCGGAGGCGACCACTGCGAAGCCCTTGCCGGCTGCACCGGCGCGCGCCGCCTCGATCGTGGCGTTGAGCGCCAGCAGGTTGGTCTGCCCGGCGATGTTCGAGATCAGTCCGACCACGTCGCCGATGCGCGCGACGGCGCCGCTCAGCTCCTGCACCAGAACACCGGCCTGGTCAGCTTCGCTCACGGCGAGATGCGCGAGGCTGGCCGATCCATCCACCTGCCGTCCGATCTCCTGCACGGACGAGCCCAACTCCTCGGCGGCAGCGGCCACGGTGTTGACATTGCTAGCGGCCTCCTCGGCCGCAGCGGCCACCGCGCCGGACTGGGCCGAGGTCTCACCCGCCATCGACGACATCGATCCGGCAGTCGCCTGCAGTTCAGTGGCAGCGGCCGAGACCAAGCCGATGATCCCGCCGACCGCTTGCTCGAAGCCGTCCGCCATCTGGCGCATGCCGGCCTTGCGCTGCTCCTCGGCCGCCAGCCGCGACTGTGCGGTCTCCGCCTCCAGGGCGCGCGTGCGGATCAGGTTGTCCTTGAACACTTGCACCGCGGCCGCCATCGCGCCGATCTCGTCACCGCGGTTCTGGTAGGGCACCTCGGCTCCTGCGTCGCCACCGGCAAGCCCACCCATCACCTGGGTCATGGTCTGGATCGGGCGTGAGACGCGCAACAGTCCAAAGGCAGCGGCGGCACAAGCGGCGGCGAGCGCCAGCGCCATGGCGATGTAGGCAGCTAATGCAGCGGTATCGGCTTCGGACAGGGCCGCGTCGGCATCCCGGCGAGCCCTGTACTCGTTCAGAGCGACGTCACGCGCGAGATCGGCGCGGGCCTCGTCGTAGAGGTTCGCAGCCTCGGGTGCGGTCATCAGCTTGAGGGCAGTCGACTGTTGCCCCTCCTCCATCAGGCGACGCATCCCAACGTCGTCCTGCTCGAAGCGCTTCCAGGCAGAAGCGAAAGCGTCATAGATGGCGCGCTCCTCGTTCGAGGAGATCAATGGCTCGTAAGCCCTGCGCGCTTCTGTGAGCTTATCGTGGGTCGCGGCGAGCTTGGCCTCGTTCTCGGCCAGATGAGCCGGCGTATCGGACAATGTGAGTAGGCGCAGCTGCTTGATCCGAACTTCGGACGCGGCGGCCCGGATCTCGTTCACAGCGACGACCGATGGCAGCCAGTTCGATGCGACCTCGGTGACGGAGTGACGGATCCCAGCCAGCTCGAAGATCGAGAGTGCGCCTTGCCCGGCAGCGATGAGTGCCAGCAAGCCGAAGGCAGCCGAGAGCGCACCCTTGAGAGAGAGATTCAGGCGCATCGTATCGCTTCTCATCAGGACTGTAATCAGTTCTTGCCTGACAGCGCGCGGCAGAACCGATCGACATTTCTGATAGATTCTGTTAATTAATAGTTTATTCCCCTAATAATCGTTCAGAATTGTAGTGATCAGTTCTAAACAGCCTTCAAATCTCGTCATATGACTG
>NZ_JAKSYM010000130.1 GCF_022829545.1 Methylobacterium sp. J-030
CGGGATCACCCTGGCGCAGGCGCTGGCCAAGGCGCGCGGCCTGTCGGACTTCGCCGCCGACCCGTCCGGCACCTTCATCTTCCGGTTCGAGCCGGCCAGCGTGGTGCGCCGGCTGAACCCGGGCTCGAAGCTGCTCGCCACACCGCTGGTCCCGGTGGTGTACCGGATCGACATGCGCGATCCCAACAGCCTGTTCGTGTCCCAGGCGTTCCGGATGCGCAACCGCGACCTCGTCTACGTGTCGAACGCGCCGTTCACCGAGGTCTCGAAAGTGCTCACCGCCTTCAGCGGCGTCACCGGACCGGTCTCCTCGCTCGCCACAGCCTACGCCTACGCAAAGTAATCCGCGCCGCCGATCAGCCTCGCGATTGGCGGAACGTCGTTCCCGCCAATCGGGCAGAGGGTCCGATCCAGGCTCGCGGCGAAGCTCGTACTATGGGCTGAAGCTGAATTTTGTCCGTTACGGCATTTTGCCGTATCATCGGATCCGGAAGGTGATCCATGGCGGCTCCAGGCAAAGACGGAACGGCGCGGCTCGAGGCCCGTATCCCGGTGCCGATCTACGAGACGCTGCTGCGCGCGGCGCAGCTGCGCGGCATGACCCTGACCGGCTACCTGATCGCCGCGGCGGGCGAGGATGCCCGGCGCGTGGTCGAGGAGGCCGAGATCCTGCGGTTGGCCCGCTCTGATCAGATTCGGTTCGCGGAGGCTCTGATCGAGCCGCCGAAGCCGACCGATCATCTCAGGCGGGCGGCCGAGCGCCATGCGGATCTGATCCAGCCGCGGTGACGGCGGCATTCGTCATCGAGCCGCTCCCCAAGTCCCACGACCGACGCGGCTTTGTCAGCGGGAATGCCCGCGTCGATGCCTATTTCCGGCACACCGTCTCTCAGGACGTCAAGCGCTGCTACGCGGCCTGCTTCGTCGCTCGCGACATGGCGACCGGTCGGGTCGGCGGCTTCTATACCCTGTCCTCGAACAGCGTGCCGCTCACGGACGTGCCCGACGGACTCGCCAGGAAACTGCCGCGCTATCCGACAGTGCCGGCCGTGCTGATGGGCTGGTTGGGGCGGGACGACGCTTTCCGCGGCCGAGGGCTCGGGGCAGCCCTGGTGTTCGATGCGATCCGCACCGTGGCTACGGCCCCCATCGCCAGCCACGCGCTGTTCGCGGACGCCATCGACGCGCCAGCCGCGCGCTTCTACGCGGAACTCGGCTTCGTGCCGCTGACGGATAAGCCGATGCGGCTGTTCCTGCCGATCGCGACCGGCCTCGCCCTGCTGAATTCGGGCCGCGCCTGATAGCCGCCCAGCCCTTCGTAACGGCCGCAAATCCGGGGCAACGCCTGCCTTCGGCTCTGCCCCGGACGCGCTCAGCCCCGCTTGGCCAGCAACTGCTCGATCAACGAGCCGCCCTTGTCGATCGCCGCCAGCTCCTCCGCCACCGCGTTCACGGTGTCGCGGATCTGATCCGCCGTATGCTCGGAGGTCAGGAAGAAGCGCAGGCGCGAGGCCCGCTCCGGCACCGCCGGGTGGATGATCGGCTGCACGTTGATGCCCCGGCGGAACAGCCGGTCCGACAGGGTCACGGCCTTCAGCGAATCGCCCACGATGACCGGCACCACGGCGAGCCCCAGGCTGAAGCCGGTGTCGAGGCCGAGCTTCTTGGCGGCGGCCAGGAACAGCGTGCCGTTCTGGCGCAGGCGCTCGACCCGCTCCGGCTCGGCGTGCAGCACCGCCAGCGCCGCCTCGGCGGCGGCGGCCAGCGGCGGCGACATGCCGACGCTGTAGACGAAGCCGCCGGCCGAGTGCTTCAGGTACTCGATCAGCGCGATCGGCCCGCAGATGTAGCCGCCGCAGGTGGACAACGTCTTCGACAGCGTGCCCATCCAGATGTCGACCTCCTTGGGGTCGACGCCGCAATGCTCGAACAGCCCCGCGCCGGTGCGGCCGGTGACGCCGAGGCCGTGGGCCTCGTCGATCATCAGCCACGCGTCGTAGCGCTTCTTCAGGGCGACGAGCCCGGCGAGGTCCGGCGCGTCGCCGTCCATGCTGTACAGGCCTTCGACCACGATCAGCGCCCGGCGGTGCTCGTGGCGGGTCGACTGGAGCAGGGTCTCCAGGGCGTCGAGATCGTTATGCGCGAAGGAGCGCCGCTGGGCGCCGGAGAGCTGCGCGCCCGTGACGATGCTGTTGTGCGACAGGGCGTCGTGGAAGATGACGTCGCCGGCTTCCAGCAGGGCGCCGATGGTGGTCACGTTGGTGGCGTGCCCGCTCACCATCACGACGCAGCCCTCGGAGCGGTAATGCTTGGCCAGCGCCTGCTCCAGGCTGATGTGCCCCGGCCGCTCGCCCGCCACCACGCGGCTCGCCGAGGCCGACGTGCCGTAGGAATCGATCGCCTCGCGCGCCGCGTTGCTGACCCGCGGATGGCCGTTGAGGCCGAGATAATCGTAGGACGAGAAGTTGGTGAAGCTCTTCTGGTCGATCCGCGTGGTCGCGCCGGCCTTCGCGTCGTGGACGCGGAAGAACGGGTTGCCCAGACCGATCAGCTCGGCCGCCTGACGCTGGAGTTTCAGCTCGCGGTAACCGGGCAGGTTCTCGAAGTTCTGCACCGCGGACTTGTCGGTCGGCGAGGCCGCCTTGGCGGGGGCCGGACGCGGCGTAGCGCGCCCGAGCCGGTTGGTCACGAAGCCGGCGAGTGCCGCGCGCCCGCCGTCAGGCCGTGCCGTATCGGTCATGAGTTCGTCTCTTTGATCTCGCTGGACGTCTGCTCGATGAGTTCCCGAAGCGGCGCCATCATCTGCGCATCGATCTCACCGCCGATGTGCTTCGAGACGAGACTCATCGCGACGCCGGCCGCCTCGTCCATGGGCGCGGAAACCGCCTGAATTAAGGACTCCGACAGCTCGTTGACGGTCATGCCCGAGGAGAGGCCCGCGGGCGGCGCGTCGAGGGCGAAGCGCTCCTGCAGGCTGGCGCCGAGTTCCACGCCCATCAGCGAATCGAGGCCGATCTCCGAGAGCTGGCGCACGCGGCTGATGTCGTCCTTCGGCAGGCGTAGGATGCGGGCGATGTCCTCGACGATCGCGTCCGACACGGTCTTGCGGACCGCATCGAGGTCGCCGCCCTTGAGGAGCGCCGCGATGTTGATCGCCTGGACGCCGCCGGCCTCCGCCTGCTGGTCCGATCCGAGTTCCGCGTAGCTCGGCGAGCGCAGGGTGGCGAGCCGCTCGCGCGCCTTGCCCCAGTGCATCGCCGCGATGGCGATCACCGCCTCGTCCGGGGACGTGCCCTGGCTGCCCAAAGCCTCGGCCATCAGGTCGAGGCAGCGGCGGGCCTCCATCGGCGTGACGCCGACCCGGCCGGCGAGGCCTTCCATGACCGCCTTGTTGCGGGCGAGCATGCCGACATCGCCGATGGCGCCCCAGGCGACCGCGAGCGCGGGCAGGCCGCGGCGGCGGCGCTGGCGCGCGAGGCCCTCCATGAAGCCGTTGGCGGCCACGTAGGAGCCCTGGCCCGGGTTGCCGATGAAGGTCGTCGCCGAGGAGAACAGGACGAAGTAATCGAGGCTCCGGTCGCGGGTGGCGGCGTCCAGATGCTGGGCGCCGATCACCTTCGGGCCGATCACCGCGTCGAGCGCCGCGGCGTCGATGTTGGCGATCAGGCCGTCCTGAAGCACCGCCGCGGCGTGGAGCACGCCCGCGAGCTTCCTGCCGCCCTGCTCGATCCCGGCGATGAGCCGGTCCACCGAGGCGCGGCTCGTGATGTCGACGGCCTTGGCCTCGACGGTCACGCCCCGGGCATTCAGCGCCGCCACGATCGCCTTGGCCTCGTCGGTGGCCGCGCCCTTGCGGCCGGCCAGCACGAGGTGCTTCGCGCCCCGGTCGATCAGCCAGCGCGCCGCCTCCAGGCCGAAGCCGCCGAGGCCGCCGGTCAGCAGGTGGACGCCCGTCTCCGAGACCGTGAATGGCTGAGCCGTGTCCTTCATGATCGTGCCGGCCTTGGGCGGGCTGATCACGATCTTTCCGATGTGACCCGACTGCTGCATCAGCCGGAACGCGTCCGAGGTCTCGGCCGCCGTGAAGGGCTGATAGGGCAGGGGCTTCAGGCCGCCGTCGTTGAACAGCGCCATCACCTCGCGGAACATCCGCGCGCCGTCGTCGCCCTGGTGCTGGATCACCTGATCGAGGTCGACGCCGAAATAGCTGAGGTTCCGCCGGAACGGGCGCAGGCCGATATGGGTGTTGGCGACGTAGTCGCGCTTGCCCAATTCGACGAAGCGGCCGAAGGGCCGGAGCGCGTTGAGAGAGCGCTCCATCGCCTCGCCGAACAGGCTGTTCAGCACGATGTCGACGCCGTCGCCGGTGATCGCCCGCACCTCGTCCACGAAGGCGAGGGAGCGGGAATCGAGCACGTGCTCGGCGCCGAGCGCCTTCACCAGCGCCCGCTTCTCGCGGGAGCCGGCGGTGGCGATGACCCGCGCGCCCTTGAGCTTGGCGATCTGCAGGGCCGCCAGCCCGACGCCGCCCGCGCCGCCATGGACCAGCACCCACTCGCCGCGCCGCATCCGGGCGCAGGAGACGAGGCCGTAATAGGCGGTGAGGAAGGCCACCGGCACGGTGGCGGCCGCCATCGGGTCGAGGCCGTGCGGCATCGGCGCGACGACGAGGTCGGGCACCACGATGTGGGTGGCGAAGCCCGATTGGGCGAAGGCGACGACCGGGTCGCCGACCTTGAAGCCCTTCACGCCCGGGCCGACGGCCGTGACGCGGCCGGCGCATTCCAGGCCGAGGCGGGGGCCGGCGAAGCCGTCCTCCAGGATCTCTTCCGGGAGCATCGAGAGCGCCCAGAGAACGTCGCGGAAGTTGAGGCCGGTGGCCTCGACCGCGATCTCCATCTCGCCCTTGCCGGGGGCACGGCGCTCGGCCGGACCCCAGACCATCTCGCTGAGACCCCCGGTGTTGCTGCGCTCCAGGCGCGCGGCCTCGGCCGGGACCAGATCCGCCGGATCCCGGTGCTGCGGCCGGCCGGCATGGAAGCGCACGATCTGGGTCCGCTCGTCGTCCAGCACGATCTCGGTCTCCGGGGTGCCGGAGAGGATCAGGTCGCGCAGGCGCTCGGAGGCGCGCTTCGACGACATCTCGGGGGAGAGGTCGATGCGGCGGACGTCGAGGTTCGGGGCCTCGTTGGCGAGCGTGCGGGAGAAGGCCCACACGCCGGCCTCGATGTTGGTGGTCTGGCCGCCGCGGTCGCGGGTCGCGCCGGGGGCGACGACCCAGAGCTTGGTCTGGCGGGCGCCGAGATGCTCGGTGCAGCGCTTCAGGCTGAGGCAGCGGTCGCGCAGCCGCTCGGACGCCTCGCCGCCGCGGGTGAAGGCGCCGGCCAGGAACACCACCGTGTCGGGGGTCTCCTTCTCCAGCTCCATCAGGGAGGTCTCGGAGTCGAGGATGATCGAGACGTGCACGCCGCCCGCGACCAGCAGGGTCGCCAGGGAGGAGGCGGTCTCGGCCGCGAACTCGTCGTCGGATCCGATGATGAACGCGAAGCTCTGCGCCGGGGCCGGACCCGGACGCACCGGCGCTTCCGCCGTCAGCAGCAGGTCGTCGCCGTTGGCGGAGGCCGCGCGCTCGACCTCGACCTTGACGAGGCCGTGGGCGCTCAGCGTGCGCTGCCAGCCCTCGATATCCTCGAGCCGGCCCACGGGGAGGCCGCCGACCGCCTCTTCGAACCAGGCCGGGGTGAGGCCGAACACGAGGTCGCGGAACAGGGAAGCCCCCGGCTCCACCGCGACCAGCAGGCCGCCGGTGGCGAGCGCCCCGGCGAGCTGGCCCGGCAGGGCGCGGTCGCCGCGATGCAGGCTGCCGGCCGCGAGGATCAGGTCGAAGCTGCCGGGCGCGAGTTCGTCGGCGGTCTCCGCCACGGCGGCGGCGCGGCCGAGCGACAGCCGGGCGCGCTCGGCGAGCCGGCGGTCGGTCTCGAACACGGTGAGCCGCGCCTCGGCGGCGGCGGCAAAGGTCGCGACCTGCGCCGAGAGCGGGCCGAACCCGACCTGCAGCACCCGCAAGGCCCGCTCCTTCGGGAGCTGCGGGCGGCTGCGCTCGATCAGGCCGGCGACGACGTCGGCGCCGTGGCGTGCGGTGGCGGAGCGCAGCACGAAGGCGTCGATCGCCCCCTGCGGCAGGGCCGGCGCGTCGGTCAGCGTGCCGGCGAGCAGCCGGTCGACCAGGGCGCCGACATCGGCGATCAGAACCAGCTCGGCCGAGAGGTCCGGATGGTCGCCCGCGATCCAGCGCATGATCTCGTCGGGGGCCGGCAGGGCGGAGCCGTCACCCAGCGTCCAGTTCTGGCCGGCACGCTCCGCGAGTCCGCTGCTCTCCAGGGCATAGAGGGCGTTCAGCACCCAGGGGCGCATGGCCTCGGGCACGCGGCTGTCGGCGGCCGAGACGGTCGCGCCCTGCGCCAACCCGGAGGCGAGGCGGTAGGCGAGCGAGGTCGCCCAGCCCTCCAGCAGGAGGTGACCCGGCGACAGGGCGGCATCGGACGGCCCCTTCGCCTCGGCGGCCAGGGGACGCAGACGCGCGGCCACGCTCGGGCGGCGCTCCATCGGGATCGCGGTCGGCTCGGTGGCGAGTTCCGGCACCTGCGCGATCGCGAAGACCGAGAGGTCGCCGCCGTTCTTGGCGCGCAGGGCCTGGAACCGGCCCTCGCGGATCGTGGCGATCACCGCGCCCTCGGCGTCGAGGAGGGTGAAGTCGGCCAGGATCGAGCGCTCGTTGCAGCGCCGGGTGCGGATGATCGAGCGGGCGATCACCGCGCCGGGGCGCAGCAGCCGCACCTCGCCGAAGCGCACCGGGATGTAGGCCTTGCCGCCGTTCTCTCCGAGCAGGTCGGCGAACAGCAGGATCAGCCCATGGAAGCAGGCGTCAAGCCGGTTCGGCACGAGGCCGTAGCGGGTGTCGGGCTCGGCCGGCAGCAGGTCGGACACGATGGTGGCGTCATCCAGCCGGGCGCTCATGGCGACCTGCTGGAAGCTCGGGCCGAAGGCGAGCCCCGAGGCCAGGGCCTTGGCGTAGAGCGCGTCGCCGGGGAGCACGTGCTCGCCGGCCGTCTCGAAGCTGAAGCCGTGGAGATCCGGAGTCTTCGGGGCCGAGAAGGTGCCCTCGACGATCTTGGCCTGGGCATGGAGCTGCCAGGGCGTCTGGGTCAGGCGCGGACGGCTCAGCACCTGGATGCCGTTGCCGGAACCCGACAGGCGCACAGCGACCTCGCGCAGGGCGTCCTCGGCGAACACCATCGGCGCCACGATCTCGAAATCGGCCAGCACGACCGCGTCGTCGCGCAGGGCCTCGCGCACGCAGGCGAGCGCCATCTCCACGAAGCCGGCACCCGGCATGATCACTTGGCCGTCGACCTTGTGGTCGTCCAGCTCGGGCACGGTCACCGGATCGACGAAGCCGTTCCACTCCAGGCCGTCGAAGGTCGTGCGCGACCCGATCAGCGGATGGTAGGGGCGGGGGCTCATCGCGCCGACGCCCTCGGTGGTGTCGGCCAGCCGGAACGGGCGGCGCTGCCAGGGATAGGTCGGCAGGCGCACGTCGCCCTGCGGCGCATCGCCGAACAGCACGGCCTCGTCGACCTGCGCGCCCTGGACCAGGGCGGCGCTCACCGCCTTGGCGATCGGGTCGCCGCCAGAGGCCTTGCGGTGCATCACGCCGACCGTGGCGGTCTCGATGCCGAGCGGCTCGACCGCGTCGCCGACATGCGACATCAGCGTCGCGCGCGGGCCGACCTCGACGAACACGCGGGCGCCCCGGCGGGTGGCATCCTGCACGGCCTCGCAGAAGCGCACCGGCTCGCGGATGTTGCGCCACCAGTAGCCGGCCCCGAAATGGGTGCCGTCCAGCAGGGAGCCGGTGACGGTGGAGACCATCGCGGTGGTCCCGGCCCGCGCCTTCAGCCCCGCGAGGTCGCGCAGCAGCGGCTTCTCGGTCGGGTCCATCAGCCTGCCGTGGAAGGCGTAGGCGAGGTCGAGCTTGCGCCCGCGCCGGCGCTTGCGCGACAGGGCCTTGAGGGCGGCGTCGATATCGGCCACCGGGCCGGCGACCGTGACGGCCTTCGGGCTGTTGTAGGCGGCGATGTCGAGGGTCGGGAAATCCTTGAGGAAGGCCTCGACCTCCTCGGCCGGCATCAGCAGCACCGCCATGGTGCCCTGGCCGTGCGTCGTCTCCTGGTGGTGGCTGCGGTAGTAGATGACCCGGACCGCGTCCTCCAGGCTCAGGATGCCGGCGGCCTCGGCGGCCGCGATCTCGCCGACGCTGTGGCCGAGCACGTAGGACGGGATCAGCCCCTTGGCCTTGAGGGCGGCCGTGGACGCGCTCTCGATGGCGAAGATCAGCGGCTGCGAGACGCTGGTGAGCACGAGGCGCTCATCCAGGTCGTCGGCGTAGAGCGCCGCCTTCAGGGACCAGTCCGAATAGGTCTGGAACAGGGTGTCGATCCGGTCGAAGGTCGCGCGGAAGACCGCGTTCTCCGCGTAGGCCTCACGGCCCATGCCGGCCCACTGGCTGCCATTGCCCGAATAGATGAAGGCCACCTCGGCGACCCGGTCGACCGCGGTGCCCGTGAAGGCGTCGGAGCTGTCCTCGCCCTCGCCGACGGCGCGCAGCGCGGCGGCGATGTCGGTCTTGCCGTCGAGGGCGACGGCGAGGCGGGCGGACATGCGCTCGCGGCGATGCGCCACGGCGGCCGCCAGCGTCGGAGCCTGCGCGGGCTCGGCCTCCAGGCGCTCGGCATAGTCGAGGGCCAGCTCGTTCAGGGCGGCCCGGCTCTGGGCCGAGAGCAGCAGCACCTGCGCCTGGGGCTCCGGCGCCGACTCGGCGGCCCTGGCCCAGGCGGGGGCATCGGTGATCACGACGTGGGCGTTGGTGCCGCCGAAGCCGAAGGAGTTCACGCCCGCGAACCGCTCGCGCCCGTTGCGGGCGATCGTCATCGGCTCGCGCACGACGTGGAGGTTCAGCTCGCCGAACGGGATCTCGGGGTTCAGCTCGACCGCGTGCAGCGACGGCGGCACGAGATCGTGCTCCAGGGCGAGCGTCGCCTTCATCAGGCCGGCCAGGCCCGAGACCGGCTCGGTATGGCCGATATTGGTCTTGATCGAGCCGATCGGCAGCGGCGCCTGCCGGCCGCGGCCGAGCTTCGAGCCGATGGCCGAGGCCTCGATCGGGTCGCCGACCGGCGTGCCGGTACCGTGCGCCTCCATGAAGGCGAGGTCGTCGAGTCCGATCTCGGCCTCGCGGTAGACCTTCTCGAGCAGGGCGCCCTGGGCGTAGCCCGAGGGAAGCGAGATGCCGGTGGTGCGCCCGTCCGAGTTGATGCCCGACGCCGCCACCACGGCGCGGATTGTGGCGCCGTTGCGCCGGGCGGCCTCGGCCGATTGCAGCACGAACACCACGCCGCCCTCCGAGCGCACGTAGCCGTCGGCGTTCTTGGAGAACGCCTGGCACAGGCCGGTGCGCGAGAGCATCTGCGCGGTGGAGAAGCAGATGAAGTTGAACGGGCTCGCCAGCACGTTGACGCCGGCGACCACGGCCGTGTCGACCCGGCCCGACTGGATCGCCTGCACGGCGTTGTCGAAGGCGACCAGCGAGGACGAGCAGGCCGTGTCGACCGTGAAGCTCGGGCCCTTCAGGTCGAAGATGTAGGAGATGCGGTTCGAGATGATCGACAGCGTGTTGCCGGTCGCCGCGTAGGCGTCGCCGGACGGCGCGTCGAGGATGCGCAGGTTACCGTAGTCGAGCGAGGAGGCGCCGACGAACACGCCGATATGGCTGCCGGCCACGCTCGACGGGCGCAGGCCCGCATCTTCGAGGGCTTCCCAGGTCAGCTCGAGCAGCATCCGCTGCTGCGGATCCATCTGCTCGGCCTCGCGGGGCGAGATGCCGAACACCGCCGGATCGAACGACCACACGTCGTCGATGACGCCCGCCGCCCAGGTGTAGCTCTTGCCGCGCTCATGGGCGCGGGGATGCGCGAACCGCTCCAGGGAGAACCGGTCGGCCGGCACCTTACTGACGGCGCAGCGTCCCTCGGAGAGGAGTGACCACAGCCCGTCCACACTGGGGGCCCCGGGCAGTCGGCATGCGCGTCCGACGATCGCAATGTCTGTACGTTGTGTCACGTTCGGTTCGCACACGCTCGTTATCGGAAGTCGGCTCGGCTCGCGACGAGTGAGTACCCTCTCACCCCTTACTGTGGCACCATTGCGGTGTCCAACCAGCCCGGACGCGAGGTCATCCCCGCGTGGCGAAATTGCCGAAGGCTGTGACATGTATTCATCAGGGACCTATCCAATCCCGGGGATCAGAACGCCAAATCTGGACCTGTCGACAGGCCGTCGAGACGCTGAAACGATCACCAGAAAGCCACAGTTGCGCCCCGGCGTCGGGAACCCGTCTGACGGCATTGTGCCCGGGACGCGAAAAGATCTTCCGAAGAGATCTTCGGATCACCGCACAGGTCAGGCCGGGTTCGACACGGCGCCCGCCTCGTTTCGTCCCACGCCGCAATAGATAAACCCGTGTCGCGCGGCGCTTTCGGGATCGTAGATGTTGCGCAGATCGACCAGCACGGGCCTCGTCCCGCCGGACGCCATGGCCTGCCGCAACCGGTCGAGGTCGAGCGCCCGGAAGGCGTTCCACTCGGTGACGATCACCAGCGCATCCGCGCCCTCCGCGCAGGCGTAGGCGTTCTCGGCGTAGTCCACGGCCGGCATCAGCGCCCGCGCCTGCGCCATGCCCTCGGGGTCGTAGGCGCGCACGGTCGCGCCGGCATCCTGCAGGCCCGCCACGATCGCCAGCGAGGGCGCGTCGCGCATGTCGTCGGTGTCGGGCTTGAAGGTCAGGCCGAGCAGCGCGATCGTCCGGCCCCGCACCGAGCCGCCGCACGCCTTGATCACCTTGCGCGCCATGGCGCGCTTCCTCTGGTCGTTGACCGCCACCACGGTCTCGACCAGCCGCAGCGGCGTGCCGGCATCCTGGGCGGTCTTGACCAGCGCCAGCGTGTCCTTGGGGAAGCACGAGCCGCCGTAGCCCGGCCCGGCATGCAGGAACTTGGTGCCGATCCGGTTGTCCAGCCCGATGCCGCGGGCGACCTGCTGCACGTCGGCGCCCACCGCCTCGCACAGGTCGGCGATCTCGTTGATGAAGGTGATCTTGGCGGCCAGGAACGCGTTGGCGGCGTACTTGGTCAATTCGGCGGTGCGCCGGCTGGTCACCAGGATCGGCGCGGCGTTGAGGTAGAGCGGCCGGTAGACCTCGCGCATCACCGCCTCGGCCCGGGCCTCCCCGGTGCCGACCACGATCCGGTCCGGCCGCTTGAAGTCGGCGATCGCGGCGCCCTCCCGCAGGAACTCGGGGTTGGACGCCACCGCGACATCCGCCGCCGGGTTGGCCTCGCGGATGATGCGCTCGACCTCGTCGCCGGTGCCGACGGGAACCGTGGACTTGGTCACCACCACGGTGAAGCCCGAGAGCGCGCCCGCGATCTCGCGCGCGGCGTCGAACACGAAGCTCAGGTCGGCGAAGCCGTCGCCGCGGCGGGACGGCGTGCCGACCGCGATGAACACCGCGTCGGCCTCGGCCACCGCCTCGCGCATCGATGTGCTGAACGCGAGCCGGCCCTGCCGGACGTTCTCGGCCACCAGCGCGTCGAGCCCCGGCTCGTAGATCGGCATGCGCCCGGCGTTCAGCGAGGCGATCTTGTCCGGGTCGCGGTCGATGCACACCACGGCGTGGCCGAAATCCGCCAGGCACGCCCCGGACACCAGGCCGACATACCCGGCCCCTATCATCGCGATCCGCATCCGGTCCTCCCGGCCGCCAGCTTCCGGCTTGCTGCAGTGCAGCATGGGCCGGGCGCCACGGGGGCGCAACCCGGTCGACGCTGGTTCTGGTCCAATCTGTAGCCGGTTTGCAACATACGGGAATGGTGACTGTTTTTTGACAGCGGGGCCGTCCCGGCGAATCGGAGCCGACGCGAGACGCGGGGATCACGCCCTTGACGCCGAAGGCGGCTTCGCAGTGCCGGCGGGTTCCTGTAGAAGCGCCCCCGCCCGACGGGTGCGGCCGCAACCCCGCCCGCGGGCCCTGACCCAAGGATCGGCCGAAGAGTGGCCAGGGATCGGTGAAGGACCGCGATGACCGAATTGCCGAACGTGCACGTGCGCGCCGAGGTTCTGGCCCAGGCGCTGCCCCACATGCAGCGCTACGATCAGGAGATCGTGGTCATCAAGTACGGCGGCCACGCCATGGGCGACCGGTCCGCGGCCGAGGACTTCGCCGAGGACATCGTGCTCCTCGAACAATCCGGGCTGAAGCCGATCGTCGTGCACGGGGGCGGGCCGCAGATCGGCAAGATGCTGGACCGGCTCGGCATCCAGTCCGAGTTCCGCGGCGGCCTGCGGGTGACCGACGCAGCCACCGTCGAGGTGGTCGAGATGGTGCTGGCCGGCCTGATCAACAAGCAGATCGTCGGCTGGATCTCGGCCGAGGGCGGGCGGGCCATCGGCCTGTGCGGCAAGGACGGCAACATGGTCCGGGCCAAGCGGGCGCTGAAGACCATGGTCGATCCCGAGAGCCACCTGGAGCAGACCATCGATCTCGGCCTCGTCGGCGAGCCGGAGCATGTCGAGCGCGGCGTGCTCGACGCGGTGCTGAAGGCCGAGCTGATTCCCGTGCTCGCTCCGGTCGCCTATGGGGCGGACGGGCAGACCTACAACGTCAACGCCGACACCTTCGCGGGGGCGATCGCGGGGGCGCTGCGGGCCAAGCGCCTGCTGCTGCTCACCGACGTCCCGGGCGTGCTCGACAAGGACAAGAAGCTGATTCCCGAACTCACCGTGGAGGATTGCCGCCGCCTGATCGCCGACGGCACCATCACGGGCGGGATGATCCCCAAGATCGAGACCTGCATGTACGCGATCGAGCGCGGCGTGGAGGCGGTCGTCATCCTCGATGGCAAGGTCAACCACGCGGTGCTCTTGGAGCTGTTCACCGATTACGGCGCCGGCACGCTGATCCGGCGGGGCTGACGGGCCGATTCAAGATGGGGTCGTGCGGGGCGGCAACCTCCGCCCCGCACGCGCATTGTCCCGCTCCAAGCTAGCTTCGGGACAGCCAAGTCTGCGAGCGTGACCGCAAAGGCTCAGCCTCGCCGCGCAGGAGCTACGAATCCGAGGGGATACGGTGCATCACCCCGACAAGGCCCAGTTCACGACCCCCGGCGCGCGCGGCTTCGCCGATGTCGACACCTGGGTGTTCGATCTCGACAACACGCTCTATCCGAGCGACGCTCGGGTCTGGCCGCAGGTGGATGAGCGGATCACGCTCTACGTGATGGGGCTCTACGGGCTCGACGGCCTCTCGGCCCGCGCCCTGCAGAAGCATTTCTATCACACCTACGGCACGACCCTGAAGGCTCTGATGGTCGAGGCAGACGTCGATCCCCATGAGTTCCTCGATTTCGCGCACGACATCGACCACTCGGCGATCAAGCTCGACAAGGATCTCGGCGACGCGATCGAGCGCCTGCCGGGGCGCAAGCTGATCCTGACCAACGGCTCGCGCCGCCATGCCGAGAACGTGGCGGCCAAGCTCGGGATCCTCGACCATTTCGAGGACGTGTTCGACATCGCGGCCGCCGATTTCGTGCCGAAGCCCGAGCGCTCGACCTACGAGCGCTTCCTGCGGGCCCACGCTGTCGAGCCGACCCGGTCCGCCCTGTTCGAGGACATCGCCCGCAACCTCGCGGTGCCGCACGACCTCGGCATGGCGACCGTGCTGGTGGTGCCCAAGATCATCGATCCCTACCGCGAGGCGTTCGAGCAGGAGGCGGTGCGCGAGCCGCATATCGACCACATCACCGACGACCTCGCGGCGTTCCTGTTGGGCTGCGTGCTGCCGGAGGCGGGCGCGGTGCCGGCCTGAAGGGCGCGGAACGGCAGCGCACGCGGCAATCGACAAGCCGGGGACGATCCTGTAGAGAGCCGGCCAACTCACAACAGGATCGCCGAAATCCTGGCGCCGATCGCCCATGAGGGGCGTCACGACGCGACGGCTGGAGCTATGCCATGAACATCATCGAGCAGCTGGAGCGCGAGGAAGTCGCGCGCCTGGCCAAGACCATTCCGGATTTCGAGCCGGGCGACACGCTCATCGTCAACGTCCGCGTGAAGGAAGGCGAGCGCACCCGCGTCCAGGCCTACGAGGGCGTCTGCATCGGCCGCCAGGGCGGCGGGCTCAACGAGAGCTTCACGGTCCGCAAGATCTCCTACGGCGAGGGCGTGGAGCGCGTCTTCCCGGTGCATTCCCCGATGATCGATTCGATCAAGGTGGCCCGCCGCGGCAAGGTGCGCCGCGCCAAGCTGTACTACCTGCGCGACCGCCGCGGGAAGTCGGCCCGCATCGTCGAGCGCACCGACCGCTACAAGGCCAAGGACACCCCGGCCGGGGCGCCAGCCGCCGCCGAGTGATCGCGGCACGGCCGGCCTCACCGCCAGTCCGAGATCGAGGCCCGCTCCGATGCATCGGGGCGGGCCTTTCTGTTGGGTCCGTGCCGAGGGGCGCCAAGCACGGTTGCCCGCCGGGCGCCGCCTCACCCGAGCCGCGGAACGTGGGGCGCGCAATCCCGGGGGAGCGATCCGTCCAGCCGCGGATCGGGGGCGACCTCGACATGCACCGCGCAGGGCTCGCATCCGAAGCGCCGGTAGAAGGCCAGGGCTCCGGGATGGTCGAGGGTGCAGGTGTGCAGCCAGAACCGCGCGATCGGGCGCGACCAAGCCCGGCGCAGCGCGTGAGCCATCAGGCTGCCACCGAGCCCCGCCCCGATCCGGTCGCGGGTGAGGCCGAGGAACACCAGTTCGCACTGGCCGGGCTGGCGGAAATCCAGCTCCAGCATGCCGACGGTGCGGCCCGCCTGCCGGAGGGCCAGGATCTCGACCGCCTCGTCGGTCAGGATGGCGAGCAGCGCGTCGTCCGCGAGGGCGAGGCGCGAGAACCAGAGCCAGTCGGCGCCGACCGCGCGGAACAGGCGCCGGTACGCCTCCGGATCGGGGTCCGCGAGCGTGCGCAGTTCGAGCCCGGGCGGGAAGGGGCGCTCGGGCCCCGGCGATGGCGGCTGCACCATCTCCAGAGAGGTTACGACGGTCGCGATGTGGCCGGGTGGTACGGCGGCGTAGCCGGCTGCGAGCGTATTGGTGGCGGTGATCATGGGCCGTCTCCAGGCGGTCACGCCGCCCGCGGACGCCGGTGCGCGAACAACCACGGCAGGACGCAGGCGGCCGACACCGCGATCGACAGGGCGTAGGCCAGCACCGGATCCATCGCCCCGAGCATCGTGTGCACGCCGATATAGAAGGCCAGCACGCCGAACGCGCCCTGGGCGCTGCCCCGCACGACGTCGAGCGAGGCGCCGACGCCGTCCTGCATCCGCGCAAACGCGATCAGCGGCCAGGAGATGATCGGGATCGGGGACAGCACCCCGCTCAGGCCCGGGCCGAGCAGCGGCGCGAGGGTCGAGACCAGCAGGACCAGGGCGGTGGCCGCCGCCAGCCGGGCCGGCATGTCCCAGCGCGGCGGCCGGCGGGCCGGCGCAGCCGGCGAGGGTCCCGGCCGGCACAGGGCGACGACGAAAGCCATCGCCGGCAGGTCGATCACGGTCGCGAGCCACAGGCCGGGCCGGACGAGCCCGTGCAGCAGGGCGCCGCCCAGCACGAAGGCCGCGAGGGCGATGGCGACGGAGGCGGCAGCCCCCATCCGCGGCGCGCAGAGGGCGTAGGCGAGGTAGCAGAGCGTCACCGCGCCCAGACCCTGTACCGAGCCGACGGCCGCCTCCGAGGCGAAGCGCTCGCCCTGCTCGGCCGCGAGATAGATCGAGATCGGCGCCGAGGTGAGCGGCAGGCCCGAGAGCAGGCCGCCGACGAGGCTGCCCCAGCGGCGCGCCGCCGCTGAGACGGCCCACATCAGCGTCGGGGTGATGGCGATCTTGGCGGCGATCAGGCTCATGGCAGCGTTCGGCCCCTCCTGTCCCCGATCAGGCGGCCGCGGGCGGCCCGTCGTCGTCCGGCTCGCCCGGCGAATGGAGGATGTCCTCCAATTCGTCGACCAGCCGGTCGATCTGGTCCTCGGTGGCGAGCACCTTCAGGACCTCGCCGGTCTGCGTCTCCACGGCCAGCTCGATATGCGGCCCGACCCGGGCCGTGAGGATCCGGGCCAGGATCTTGATGGCGCTCATGCGACTTCCTCCTCCGCGGCGATGAGGCCGACCGCCGCCGCCGGCCCGCAGGTCGAGACCCAGTCGTGCGGGCCGGCGATCCGGTCCGCCAGCAGGTCGACCAGTGGCACGGTCGCGCGCCCGAGCCGGTCCGCGAGGCGCGCGCCCAGGAAGGCGCCGGCTCCGCAGGTGATCAGGGGCGCTGCCTCGGAAAGATCCGGACGGCCGAGCAGGAGCGCGGCGGCATCGTGCAGGAGGCGCAGCTGCGCCTCAGCGAAATGGCCCGCCAGCGCCGCCCAGGCCGTCCCGGGGGCCTCCGCGCGGTCCCGCCCGACGATCCGGGCGAGGCGGGTCTCGCTCTCGGCCACGGACTTGCCCTTGCGGTCGCCGCTCGCCTGCTGATCGGCCCCCTCGGGGAGCCGGCCCAGCACCCGGTAGGCGTCCGCCATGTGGGCGAAGGTCTCGGTCATCAGCCGGGTGCGGCGGCCGCCGAAGGGGGCGTGGTCGGCGAGCGCGATCACCGGCGTGCGCACCACGCCCGTATAGACGAGTTCCCCGGTCTCGAGGCGCTCGGCGTCGCTGTAGCCCGCCGCCGCCGGGCGGCCGCCGACGATCGGGATCAGGTCGGTGGTGGTCGAGCCGATATCGACCAGCAGGCCGTCCGGGGCGATCCGCCCCGCGAGCGCCGCGGTGGCGTGCCAATTGGCCGAGGCCACATCCCCGGCGAGCTCCGCGGCCGCCTCGGGGGCGACGAAGCCGGACCGGCCGGCGTAGATCCGCACGGGGCCGGCCAGATGCGCCGCGGCCCATCCGGCGAGCGCGGCCACCCCCTCCCGCCGATCGGCGAAGCAGTCGGTCAGCTCGCCCGTCATGGTGAGCGCGTGCCGGGCCTCGCCCCGGGCCCAGTCGGGCAGGGCGGCGCGCGCCCGATCGAGGGCGGTCACGCCCTGCCAGAGGGGGCAGGGCACCTGCACGGCCGCCACCACGCGCCCGGCCTCCACAAGCGCGGCCTTGACGTGAACCCCGCCGAGGTCCCACCCGATCGTCCTGCAGGATGGAAAGCGCATGGGACCGCGATGAACGCCTCGATGGATCACGGACTCGGGCGCCCCGGCTTCGCGGTGATCCCGGTGCTCGACCTCCGGGGCGGCCGCGTGGTGCGGGCGCGCCGGGGCGAGCGCTCCTCCTATGCCCCGATCGAGACGCCCTTGGCAAAGGGGTCCGCGCCCGAGATGGTGGCGCGCGGCCTGTGCGAGGCGTGGCCGGCCGCCACCCTCTACGTGGCGGATCTCGACGCGATCCTCGATCGCGCGCCGCCCGATCTGGCGGCGCTGAAGGCGATCACCCGCGCCTGCCCGGGCATCGGCCTGTGGGTGGATGCGGGCTTCGCCGATCCGGCGGGCGTCGCGGCCTTCCTGGCCACCGGCCTCGGCCGGCCGGTGATCGGCAGCGAGAGCCAAGCGGATCCCGGCGTGGCGGCGCGCTTCGGCGACCGCGCCGTGCTCTCCCTCGACACGCGCGGCGCCGAGCGCCTCGGCCCTGCCGCCCTCCACGACGACCCGGCGCTCTGGCCTCGGGATGTGATCGCCATGACGCTCGCCCAGGTCGGGGCGGGGCAGGGGCCCGACCTCGCGGCGCTCGGGGCGATCCAGGCGCGGGCGCCGGATCGCCGCCTCTACGCGGCCGGCGGCGTGCGCGGGCCGGGCGACCTGCGGGCGCTGCGCGAGGCCGGGATCGCGGGCGCCCTGGTGGCCTCGGCGCTGCACGACGCCACCCTGTCCCGGGCCGACGCGGCGGACCTGGTCTGACGCTTCCGGCCCGCGCCGGGCGCTGCTAAACCCTCCGTCAGACAGCCAAATCGCGCGAGCGTTCAGACGATGGAAAAGTTCACGACCCTGGAGGGCGTCGCCGCGCCCATGCGGACGATCAACGTCGACACCGACCGGATCATCCCGGCCAAGTACCTCAAGACGATCAAGCGGACCGGGCTCGGCAAGAGCCTGTTCGCGGAGATGCGCTACCGCGAGGACGGCTCGGAGAACCCGGATTTCGTGCTGAACCAGCCGGCCTACCGGAACGCCAAGATGCTCGTCGTGGGCGACAATTTCGGCTGCGGCTCGTCGCGCGAGCACGCGCCCTGGGCGCTGGCCGATTTCGGCATCCGCTGCGTGATCTCGACGAGCTTCGCCGACATCTTCTTCAACAACTGCGCCAAGAACGGCATCCTGGCGATCGTGGTGGCGCCCGAGGATCTGGAGAAGCTGTTCGAGGACGCCGAGCGCGGCGCCAACGCCACCCTGTCGATCGACCTGGAGGCCCAGACCATCCGGGGGCCGGACGGCGGCCGCCTGCATTTCGACATCGAGCCCGGCCGCAAGCACAACCTCCTGAACGGGCTCGACGAGATCGGCCTCACCCTGGAGCGCGGCGCGGCCATCGATGCGTATGAGCAGAAGCTCGCGCAGCGGGAATGGGCCTGAGGGGGTTGATGGCGGGCCTCGCCGTTCTCCGGCGAGGCCCGCGTATCGTTCGAGGATCCGAAGGACTCAGCCCAGCCCTTTCAAGGTGCTCGGCCGCGTCCGCGCGGGGGATCGGCGCCCCTGCGGCGCACCTTTCCCGGACCGGTGGAGCGCATCGGAACCTAATCCGGGAACCGCGCACGAAGCGCCGCGCCAGCGGTACGGTCTGTTTCATACCGAGGGTCGTCGACATGGACTCGTCCAGCGTTCGGCCGTCGGCAGGGGCGAACGCGCGTCGCCGCCCAGGCGGCGGTTCGCCCAGGATACGTCAGCCGCAGGGCCACTGGTATCAGGCATCCTCTTCGCGACGTCGCATGAGGGATCCCGGTCGCAGGCTGCTTTCGCTGCATGCGACCGGGAAGAGGGCCCCGCCCCCGAGACGAACAACGGTGCTAAAACCGGCTCGACGCGAGGGCGTCTTGTCTCTGGAGACGCTTCGAAAGGGCTCGGTCTCGACCTTTCGAAACCCGCGTCAGGCCGCCTTCACCTCCGCCAGGAAGGTCGCGACCGCGCGGCCGAGGTCGTTCGAGTAGCGTGAGAGCCCCTGTGCCGCGCCGAGCACCTGGGTGGCCGCCGAGCCCGTCTCGCCCGCCGCCCGCTTGACCTCCACGATGTTGCTGGTCACCTGCCCCGTCCCGGAAGCGGCCTCCTGAACGTTGCGCGCGATCTCCTGGGTCGCCGCTCCCTGCTGCTCCATCGCGGCCGCGATGGCGGTCGAGCTGGTGGCGATCTCGCCCACCGTCCGGGCGATCGACTGGATCGCATGGACCGCGTCGCCGGTCGCCGCCTGGATCTCGGCGATCTGCGCCCCGATCTCGCCGGTGGCGCGGGTGGTCTGGGCGGCCAGCTCCTTCACCTCGGTGGCCACCACCGCGAAGCCGCGGCCCGCCTCGCCGGCGCGCGCCGCCTCGATCGTGGCGTTGAGCGCCAGCAGGTTGGTCTGGCCGGCGATGTTCGAAATCAGGGCGATCACCCCGCCGATCTTCTCGGCGGTCTCGGCCAGGCTCTTCACGGCCCCGTCGGTCTGGATCGCCTCCCGGGCCGCCTCGCCGGCGGCCTCGGCCGCGCGGGAAACCTGACCGTTGATCTCCCGGATCGAACTCGACAGCTCCTCCGTCGCCGCCGCGACCGTGTTGACGTTCGTCGAAGCCTGCTCGGCCGCGCTCGCGACCGCCAGGGCCTGCGCGTCCGTCTCCTCGGCGACGCCGGTCATCGACTGGGCCGTCGCTTCGAGTTCCGTGGCGGCACCGGCCAGCGCCTGCGTCAGGCTCGAGACCTCCGCCTCGAAGGCCTTCAGCGTCGCGTCGAGATGCGCGGCGCGGCGCGCCTTGGCGTCCTGCTCCTGCTCGGCCGCCGCGTCGGCCGCCCGCTTGGCGACCAGCGCCTGCTTGAACACCTCAACCGCCGCAGCCATGCGGCCGATCTCGTCGGTCCGGTCCCGATTCGGCACCGCAACGTCGAGGTTGTCACGGGCCAGATCGCCCATCACGTCGGTCATCCGGCGCGTCGGGACGGCGATCACGCGGGTCAGCACGTAGGCGGCGGTGGCGGCACTGCCCAGCAGGACCAGGAGGGTGATCGCCATCGACAGGTAGGAGGTCCAGAACGCCTCGGCCGCCTCGGCCTGGCGCGTCTTCAGCAAGGCGCGCTCCGTCGCGTCGCTCTCCGCGATCTCGGCCCGGATGCCGTCCACGAAGGCCTTGCCGGCGCCCGCTGCCTCGCGGGCCCGGGCCTCCGCTTGGCCGCCGACCTGCCCCATCAGGGCGATCTCGGGATCCGCGATCTCCGACTGCCAGCGGCGCGCCAGCGCCTCGATGCGTCCGAGGCGCGCCTGCTGGGTCGGATTGTCGGCCGTCAGGGTCGCCTGTCGCTGCACGGCCGCGGCGAAGGCCAGGGTGCCTTTCTCCAACGGTTCGAGGAACTTGCGGTCCCCTGCGATCAGATAGCCCCGCAATCCGGTCTCCCGATCGGCCATGCTGCTGAGCAGGAGCGCGTTCACGTTCAGAACGTCGTAGGTATGCTCCGACCATTCACTCGAATTTTCAATAAAAGACAGTTTTCGGTAATTCAATACACTACCAATAATCGTTATGACTATCAATATTGCGAAGCACGCTATGATTCTCTTGGCGATCGACATTTCTGAAATCCGAAGCGATAGGCCTGATTTGGGTGATCCGAGATCATTATCATATCTAGAACTGAAGAATTTTTCCACGCCCCGGAGAACGATTTTGTTTTCCACCGAAGATGCTGCAGCCGCGCTGGCGCCGACTGCAACGTCTTGGGATCGGACCTCGATCTGCCGCAGGTTGCGCCGCAGATCTGCGCCGATCGACGCCCCGGCAAGGCTTCGCGCTCATGATGGCCGGCGTGCCGGCCGGAACCGCCGGGGCACATCAGGCTGGTCCGGCCGGGTCCCGCGTACGGAGCGGGACCGCCGGGGGGGCGCGTCGGCCCAATGGGAGGCGCGCTAACGCGCGGTTAACCCTCGTGCTGCCTGATTCGGCCGCTACACCAGGGGCGACACACGGGAACGCCAGAATGCGCCATCAGTGCTTCGGGCCGGGCCTCGCGCTCGGGTTCGGTCTCCTCGTCGCCGGCGCCGCGAGCCAACCGGCCCGCGCGGATTTCGACGGCTGCCTCGCCGGCATCCAGGCTCAGGCGGCGGCCGCGGGCGTGTCGGCCCAGACCTTCCGGGCGGCCACGAGCGGTATCAGCTTCGACGACAAGGTGATCGAGCTCTCCCAGGCGCAACCCGAGTTCAAGACCCCGATCTGGGATTACATGGCCGCGCTGGTCGATGACGAGCGTGTCGAGGATGGGCGCGCGGCCATGCGGCAGAACGCGACCGCCCTGGCGCAGGCCGAGGCGCGCTACGGCGTCGACCGCTACACGATCGCGGCGGTCTGGGGGGTCGAGTCCAATTTCGGCAAGAACCTCGGCAAGATGCCGCTGGTCCAATCGCTCGCGACGCTGGCCTGTTCGAACAACCGCCGCCGGGACTTCTTCCGCGGCGAGCTGATCGCCACGCTGCGGATCATCGAGCGCGGCGACATCGCGCCGGAGCGTCTCACCGGCTCCTGGGCGGGGGCCTTCGGCCAGACCCAGTTCATGCCGACCACCTACCATCGCCTCGCCGTCGACGGCGACGGCGACGGGCGGCGCGACGTGGTCGATTCGACCGCCGACGCCGTCGCCTCCACGGCGAACTTTTTGCACGTCGCCAAGTGGCAGCACGGGCAGGTCTGGGGCTACGAGGTCAAGCTGCCCCGCGGCTTCGCCGTCGGGGCGGCCGGGCGCAGGAACAAGAAGCCGATCGCCCATTGGGCCGCGCTCGGCGTGACCCGGATCGACGGCCGCCCGCTCACGGGCGAGGGGCCGGCTGGGATCATCGCGCCGGCCGGGATCGACGGGCCGGCCTTCCTGGTCACGAAGAACTTCGACGCGATCTACTCGTACAACGCCGCCGAATCCTACGGCCTCGCCATCGCGGTACTGTCGGACCGGCTGCGCGGGAAGCCGGGCGTCCAGGCGGCGTGGCCGACCGACGATCCGCCCCTGTCCCGCGCCGAGCGGCGCGACCTCCAGACCCGGCTGGCGGCCCGCGGCTACGACGTGGGCGAGCCGGACGGCAAGGTCGGCCAGAAGACCCGCGACGCCATCAAGGACGTGGAGCGCCGCCTCGGCATGACCCCGACCGGCCGCCCCGGCGGCAAGGTGCTGGAGGCGCTCCGCGGCAGTTGATTGCTGCGCGGTTCAAGTCGGCCCCCTGAACCGACCCTTTCCCGCGCCGGTTTCGCAAAAGTGGCCGCCGGTTTTGCGACGGGGGCCTGCGGTCCACCGAGGACCTGGGCGGATGACGCGTCGGCCGGCCAGCGCAAGTCCGCATAGGCGCCCTCGCCGGCGCACTGGGCCCTGGGACAGAGTCGCGCTTGCAGGGTCGCCGTGCGCCGCGCTACCGGTGGGCTCAGCTCAGCCTTGCCGAGACCGCGATGCGCTTTTCCGGAACCGAGACCTACGTCGCGACCCCCGACCTCACCGCGGCGGTCAACGCCGCCGTGGTGCTCGAACGCCCGCTTCTCGTGAAGGGCGAGCCCGGCACCGGCAAGACCGTGCTGGCGGAGGAAATCGCCAAGGGACTGAACGCGCCGCTGATCGTCTGGAACATCAAGTCGACCACCAAGGCCCAGCAGGGGCTCTACGAGTACGACGCGGTCTCACGACTGCGCGACTCCCAGCTCGGCGACAAGCGGGTCTCGGAGATCGGCAACTACATCCGGCGGGGCAAGCTCTGGGAGGCGTTCACGGCGCCCGAGCGCCCGGTCCTGCTGATCGACGAGATCGACAAGGCCGATATCGAGTTCCCGAACGACCTCCTCACCGAACTCGACCGGATGGAGTTCCACGTCTACGAGACCGGCGAGACCGTGAAGGCCGGGCGCCGGCCGATCGTGATCATCACGTCGAACAACGAGAAGGAGCTCCCGGACGCGTTCCTGCGCCGCTGCTTCTTCCACTACATCAAGTTCCCCGATTCCGAGACGCTGCAGCGCATCGTCGACGTGCACTATCCGGGGATCAAGCACCGCCTCGTCGAGGAGGCTCTGCGGACCTTCCTGGCGATGCGCGAGGTGCCGGGCCTCAAGAAGAAGCCCTCGACCTCGGAGCTGCTCGACTGGCTGAAGCTCCTCGTCTCCGAGGACATCGCCCCCGAGACCCTGCGCGAGCAGGATGGCCGCAAGCTGATCCCGCCGCTGCACGGGGCGCTCCTGAAGAACGAGCAGGACGTCAGCCTGTTCGAGAAGCTCGCCTTCATGATGCGGCGCGATCAGCGGGGCGGCTGACGTGCGCCGCGCTTTCGGCTAACCGGCATCGGGGGACCGCGGCGGCGGTCCGGAGTTCGTGCCAGAATTCTTGCCAGGGGCTGACGTCATGCGCAGGCTGATCCTGTTGCGGCACGCCAAGTCGGACCGTCCGGCGGGCGTCGCCGACCACGACCGGCCGCTCAACGACCGGGGCCTCCGGGCCGCACCGGCCGTGGGCGCCCATCTCGCCGATGAGGGCTTGCGGCCGGACCTCGCGCTGGTCTCGACGGCCCAGCGCACCCGCGAGACCTGGGAGGCGATGGCGGCCCCCCTCGGCGCCCCCGAAACCCGCTGGCAGCGCGAGATCTACGAGGCCCCGGCGTCTCGGATCCTGCGGGTGATCCGCGAGGCGCCCGACAGCGCCGCCACGGTGATCGTCGTCGGCCACAATCCGGGCCTGGGCGACCTCGCGTCGGACCTCGCCGGGGACGGGCCCCGCGCCGCCCGCAACCGCCTGGGCCTCGAATTTCCCACCGCCGCCTACGTGGTGATCGATTTCGACACGGAGCACTGGGCCGTGATCGCCCCCGGCCAGGGGCGCCTGGACCGGTTCGTCCGCCCCCGCGACATCGACCCGGACCTGGGCGGCTAAACGTCATGGGATTCCAAAGGGCGAGCCCTTTGGTGGGGTATCGGGGTGAAACCCCGATGTCGGGCTTCGCCCGAGCCCAGCGGGTTCCACCCTGCACCCGCGAAAGGGCTCGCCCTTTCGAAACCCCCGACAGGCGTCAGGCGACAGGCACCGCGACGTGCGTGGCGACCTCCGCGTGGGAGGGCAGGGGCAAGCCCGGCACGAACGCCTCGAAGGCCGCCCAGAAATCCTGCCGGATCGCGTCGCGCTCGGACAGGATCTCGTGCCGCGAATCCGGAAGGACCAGGATGTGCCCGGCCTTGAGCCGCGCGGCGAAGCGCTCGGTGACGGGGGTGCCGCAGACCGGGTCGGCCCCCGCCGCCACGATCAGGGTCGGCAGGGTGATGCGCGGCGCCGCCCGCGGGTCGCGCAGGCGCGCCATCGCCCGGAACGACTCGGCGAGCCACGCGATCGTCGGGTCGCCGACAGCGCCCGCGCCGACCTGCCGGGCCGCGGCGGCGTTGCGGGCATAGCGGACGGGATCCCGCGTGAGGCGGTTGCCGGGATAGGGGTTGGTGGCGATCGAGACCGGCTTGCCGAACGGGATGTAGCGGCTCCCGAGCCCGAGCCGGTGCAGCCCCCGCGACAGCACCGACGCCACGGCCGGCCAGCGGACCATCCGGATCGACAGCATCGGCGCCACCGTCACGAGGCGCCGGAACGGCAGCCAGCCGTCGAGCGCCCCGAGCAGCGCGACGCACCCGCCCATCGAGTGGGCGAGCCCGACATGCGGCTCCGGCATCAGCGGCATCAGCACGGTCTCGGCCACGGCCCGCAGGTCGAGCCGGTACTCGTCGAAGCTTGCGACGTGGCCCTTGTGGGGATCGTCGACCCGCCGGTCCGATTCGCCCTGGCCGCGCCAGTCGAAGGCGACCACCGCGAAGCCGCGGGCGCGCAGGTCGCGGATCGTCTCGTAGTACTTCTCGATGAACTCGGCCCGGCCCTGGAGCAGGCAGATCGTGCCCCGGCAGGTCCGCGTCGTGGGCTGCCAATAAGCCGCCCGCAGGGTGCAATCGTCCCGCGTGCCCACCGCGATCAGGGTGCCGCCGGGCGGGACCGAATTGTCGGGCGTGTCGCGCAGGGTCAGCAGCGGCGGCTCGCCCCCGGCCTTACCCTCGAACCGTCCCATGGGCCCCCCTCACGCACAGCCACGCACCGGCCGAGCGTAGCGAAAAAATCTCGCTTTTCCCTACGATCCAGGGTCTTGAACCCCGATTTTCCCCCTCCGATATCCCGATGGTGCCGGCCATCTGGCGGCACGGAAGACGGGTCCGGCCCCTCGGGGCGGACCGGAATTGCATGTTGCTCACACGAGGATATGTCATGCGTCAGTTCGATCTCGCGCCCCTCTACCGTTCGACCGTCGGCTTCGACCGGTTGTTCTCCGCGCTCGACCAGTTCGCCAGCGCCGAGGCTGCGCCCACCTACCCGCCCTACAACATCGAACGGACCGGCGAGAACGCCTACCGCATCACCGTCGCGGTCGCCGGCTTCACCGAGGCCGACCTGTCGATCGAGGTGCGGGAGAACGCGCTCACGCTGAAGGGCGAGCGCAAGGCCGAAGGCAAGGCCGAGTTCCTGCACCAGGGCATCGCGGCCCGGTCCTTCGAGCGCCGCTTCCAGCTCGCCGACCATGTCCAGGTGACCGGAGCGGCCCTGGAGAACGGCCTCCTCCACATCGACCTCGTCCGCGAGGTGCCGGAGGCGAAGAAGCCGCGCCGCATCCAGATCGCCACGGCGGGCCGCGCCAGCGCCCCGGTGATCGAGGGTGACGTCCGCGCGGATTCGGTCCAGCAGGCCGCCTGACCCCAGATCCTGAAACCAACGGACGGATCGAGAGCGCCCCGGCCCCAGGCCGGGGCGCTTTCATATGGGGAGCTGTCATAATGGCGTGTCCGCGGCATGCTCTGATTCTGGCGGAACGGCGCGCGCCGCGCACCCGGAGTAAACCGGATCATGGTGGCCAATCTCGCACGCGGAGCCTACAGCGCGCTCGGTGCCGGGTGGCACAAGGGCGTGCAATGGGGCGTCGGCGCTCCGATCGCGAAGCTGCGCCGCCGCCACGCGCATCTGCGCGGCCTTGAGGGCGGCCCCACCGGCATCGCCGACGTGCTCTCGGCCGAGCAGGCGATCCGGCTGCCCGAGCCGTTCGAGCGGCGCAGCCTCGGCCGCATCGGCAACCTCGAAGTGCGGCTGGCCCGGAAGAAATCCGAGATCCGCCGGGCGCAGCGCCTGCGCTTCAAGGTGTTCTACGAGGAGATGTCGGCGGTGCCCTCCGGGCTCGCGGCCCTGTCGCGCCGGGACGTCGACGGCTACGACACGATCTGCGACCACCTCCTCGTCCTCGATCACACCCCGCCGAAGCGGAAAAAGCCGTTCGTCGAGCACCGGCCCAAGGTGGTCGGGACCTACCGCCTGCTGCGCAGCGACGTGGCCGAGCGCCATGCCGGCTTCTATTCCGAGGGCGAGTACGACCTCGCGCCGCTCCTCGCCGCACAGGGGCACAAACGGATCCTGGAGCTGGGCCGCTCCTGCGTGCTCAAGCCCTACCGGGGCAAGCGCACCGTCGAGCTGCTGTGGCAGGGGATCTACGCCTACATCCTGCACCATCGGATCGATGCGCTGATCGGCTGCGCCAGCCTGGAGGGCACCGATCCGGACCGACTGGCGCTGCCGCTCGCCTTCCTGCACCACCATGCCCGCGCGCCCGAGGGCTGGCGGGTCCGTCCGCTGCCGGAGCGCGCGGTGGCGATGGACCGGCTGCCCAAGGAGGCGGTCGATCCCAAGGCCGCCCTGCAGACGCTGCCGCCCCTGATCAAGGGCTACCTGCGCCTCGGCGCGACGTTTGGCGACGGTGCGGTGATCGACCGGCAGTTCGGCACGACGGACGTGTTCGTGACGCTGCCGGTAGAGACGATCGGCGCACGCTACCGGGGGCATTTCGCGCCCGCGGGGTGAGGGGCGGGCCGCCCCAGCCCCTTTGACCCAACCCGCGCCCATCGCCGGGAGCGCCGTCCGCCGATTGGCCGAGATCGCACGGGAAGCCAAGACCTCGACGCCGAGCCCCTCCCGACAGACAGGCCGATCCCGCTCGTCGAACTGTCGCACCCGGCCTTCTCCAATCCCGCAGGCACGCCTCCGGTCCCGGTTGGGATGCGCGCTGGAGCGAGGGAGAGCGCGATCGATATCGTCCTCGAGGCCCCCGGGCCCCAGCGCTTCGAGCTTGTGGGCGTCCGATACCACGTTGCGGTGGTCCCGACCCAGGGTCGAGACACCGCGCCCGGCGGACGACCGCCGTCGCGCCTTCACGCGGACGAACCTCGACGCGTCAGGTTCATCGAGGTTCGGTATGAGCAGCGGACTCGGCCGTTACTTCGCCGCCCCCACGGTCACGCTCCCGGTGGCGGTCCGGCCGAAGCGCGCCGGGCGGTACATGTCCTCCACGGTAGCGCCCGGGTGCACGTAGGTGCCGGGCGAGACCGCCCGCACCGTGTAGGCCACGGTGAAGAAGGCTGACTGGCTCGGGTCGCGGTCGTAGGCCGCCACGAACCGGTCGTCGCGGAACTCGGTGTGGACCGGCTGCACGTCCGACTTCGTGAAGGCGAGGCCCTGGAGCACGTCGGCGTCCAGCAGCTTCGGATTGTCGATCTCGAGGCCCGCCGGCAGGGGATCGACCAGCAGCAGGCGCGCGGCCTCCGCCTTGGCCTCGGTGACCTTCAGCACCACCACGAGCCGGTCGTTCTGGCGCAGGCCCGCCGCCGGATCGACGCGGCTGCCGTCGAGCCGGTGGAAGCTCCGCTCCACCGTGTAGCCCTGCGCGGCCGCCGGCTCCGGCGTCAGGGGATTGCCGTTGACGGTCACGGCCACCTGCACGGGTCCGCGGCCGCTATTGACCAGCTGCACGCCGCGTTCCGCCAAGCGCGCCTCCCGGTAGACCCGGGCGAGCGTCCCGGTCTGCGGCGCGCCGTCGAGGCTGAACGACAGGGCGTCCGCCTCCTTGGACAGGCTCTCGGCGGCCAGCACCATCCAGGCATTCTCCTGCGTGCTCGTCGCCCGCTCGGTCTGCTGCTCCTCGCCGAACACCGCCGCAACCGGGCCGAGGGCGCCCGGCGCCAGCCCGCTCTCGGCCGCCAGCGTGATCAGCCCGGCCCCGTCGCGCAGGCGGGAGCCGTAATCGGCGCGGTAGACGCCCTTGTCGCGCTCGCCGCGCAGCACGGTGAGCGCCGAGTCCATCGCCCGGGCGGCCCGGCCCCGGTCCCCGAGGAGCGCGAGCGCGGCGGCGAGCTGCGCGCGCCCGAGGGCGGAGGAGAAGTCGGCGAGCTTGGTGTCGGCGAGGTAGCGCAGGTCGCCCATCACCGGGCGGCCGTTCCGGGCCAGCACGTAGGCCGCGTAGGCGAGGTCCGCGCCGCCATTGCGCACCTCGGAGGCGTTGGCCACCGCGTTGCGCAAGTAGTCGAGCGCCTGGGTGAAGGCCTTCTGCGGCACCGCGAAGCCGCGCTCCCGGGCCCGGGTGAGGAAATCGGTCACGTAGGCGTCGAGCCAGAGGTCGCTCGACCCTTGCGCCGACCACAGGCCGAAATCGCCGCTCGAATCCTGGCGGGCGAGCAGGCGCTCGACCGACTCGCGCACGCGGTCGTCCACGCCGGCGTCGAGGGCGAGCTTTTCCAGCGCGGCGAGCTTGTTGACGTAGAGCAGCGGCATCGCCCGGCTCACCACCTGCTCGGAACAGCCGTAGGGGTAGCGGTCGAGCGCCTGGAGCAGGGCCGCCACGTCGAGACCCGGCAAGGGCGTGACCGAGAGCGAGACGCTGCCGGTGCCGGGCAGCAGGTCGGCGATGAGGTCCGACGTGACCGTCAGCGCCGCCCCGGGGGCGAGGCTGCGCACCGAGCGGCGCAGCAGGGTGCTGGTCCCCGGCGCGATCCCGAGGGCAAAACTCTGGTTCAGCGGGCTCGCGAGGCCGGGCCCCGACAAGGCGAGGTCGAGCCGGGCCGTACCCGGCCCCGCCGCGGTGAGCGGGATCGCGAACTGGCCCTTGGCGCCCGCCTCCAGCCGGAACGTCTGGCGCAGGGCGCTGGCCCCGACCACCACCGGCCCGGTCGGGCTCAGGTCGACCGTGTAGTCGCCCGCCGGTCCCTCGACGTTGTCGAGGGCCACGAACAGGCGCGAGCGGTCGCCGGCGTCGAGGAAGCGCGGCAGCGTGGCGGTGAGCACCACCGGATCGCGGATGATCACGTCGGCCTGGGCCTGTCCGACCCGGTCACCGCTCCAGGCGGTGACCATCACGCGGCCCGTGCCGTTGAAGGCGGGGAGCGGGAAGGTGACGCTGGCGGCCCCGTCCGGCCCCACGGTCACGACGCCGGAATAGAGGGCGAGCGGCGCCTGGGTCGGCGGGGCGTCGGCGAGTTCGCCGCCGCCCGCATCGCCGCCGGAGCGGATCGCGCCCACGGAGCCCTGCATGCCGTCGATCAGGTAGCCGTAGAGGTCGCGGAGTTCCGGCCCGAGCGCCTTCTGGCCGAGGAAGTACTGGGTCGGGTCCGGCGCCGCGTAGCGGGTGAGGTTGAGGATGCCGACATCGACCAGCGCCACGGTGATCCGCGCAGGCGTGCCGGGCTTCAGCCCCGTGAGCTGGACCGGCAGGGTCAGGTCCTGGCGCGGGCGCGCCCGCTCCGGCGCCTTCACGGCGACGCCGAGGCTGCGCCTGTCCCGGTCCACCGAGAACCACGCCAGACCCAGCGCCCGGCCCGGCAGGCGCTTGGCCGCCTGATCGAGGGGCCGGTAGGCGGTGGCGATCAGATAGGCGCCCGCCCCCCACTCGGCCTTCACCGGCAGGGTCACGGTGGCGCCGCCCTCCGGCACGCTGACCTCCCGGGTCTCGTGCACCCGGTCGCTGACCACCATCAGGCTGGCCTGCCCCTTGAACTTCGGGCTGAGCTTGGCCCGCAGGGTGTCGCCGGCCGCGTAGGCGGGCTTGTCGAGGGTCAGGTCGAGGAGATCCGGCGCCTCGGCCGTCTGGGATCCGCCCCAGCCGACATCGAAGCCGAGGCTGGCACTCGCCTCCGGGGCGCCCGGCGCCGAGACATCGAGCCGGTAGCGGCCGAGTCCCACCGGCGCCTCGATCCGGCTCGGGCCGTTGGCGCGAAGATCGACCGTGCCGCTGGCCACGCGCTTGGTGGTCTTGACCGGCTCGAACGACCAGCGCCCGTCCGCCCGGTACCATTGGTAGGATTGATCGACCCGCGACAGGGTCCAACTCACCCCCGGCCGGGCGAGGAGCGATCCCTCCGGGCTCGCCAGCACCACGTCGAAACCCGCGATCCCGCCGTCCTGAAGTTCGGAAAAGCCCTTGCGCAGGGCCAGCACCGGGCCGGCCGGCAGGATCGGCAGGGTCAGGCTGCGCGACAGCGCCCGCCCGCCCGGCTCGCCGACCGCCAGCGTGATCTTCGCCTCCAGCGCCCGCGGGGCCGCCACCAGCGGAACGGGAACCGTGACGTCGGCACCGCCCTGCGGGTTGGTGGTCGCGTGGTCCTGAAGCTCCTGCGTCGCCGGCTCCACGGCCTCGTCTTCGAGGCCGATGGAATAGCCCTCCAGCCCCTTGATGCCGCTCGTGGCGGCGGCCTGCACGGTGACGCTGCCCGACACGTCGAGATCCGCCCCCGGGGCGCCGTAGAGGTAGCGCGCCGCGACATCGACCTGCGCGGCCTCGCCCCGGTGGAGCGCCGCCTGCCGGGGCTTGAGGGTGACTTCCAGCCGCTCGGGGATGTAATCCTCCACGAGGAAGCTGGTCTCGCCGAGCGTGGGCGCCTTCGGGTCGGTATAGGCCGAGACCCGCCACGTGCCGTGCATCGCACCCGACAGGAGCGGCAGCGGCAGCGCCCGGCCGCCGAGCCCCTGATCGGGCACCGAGACCCGCCGGTACTCGACGCCGTCCGGCCGCTTGACCACGAGGGTCAGCGGCAGGTCCGGCACCGCCGCGCCGGCCGCGTCGCGCAACAGGGCGGTGAGCTGGACGGTCTCGCCCGAGCGGTAGACCCCGCGCTCGGGGAACAGGTAGGCGTCGAGCCCGCCGGTCTCGGGCCGGCCCTTCACGCCGCGGTCGGTGAGATCGAAGGCGCCGAGGTTGAGGTCGAGGAAGCCGTAGTCGCTCCCGGCCTGAGCCACCACGAGGCTCGGCGCCAGGCCGCCATCGCCGCGGGCGAGCCCCGGATCGAAGGCGGCGTGGCCCTGCGCGTCGGTCGTGCGCGTGCCCAGCACCTCGTTGTTGCGGGCGACGAGGCGGATCTCGGCGCCCGGCATCACCTGCGCGGAGGCGAGGGAGCGCAGGACCACGTGGACCCCGTCCCGCCCCTTGGTGGCGGTGAGCCCGAGATCCGAGACGACGAACCACTGCGTCGCCTGCGTGTCGTAGCCCGCGTCGTCGGTGGCGGCCGTACCGGAGGGCCGGGCCAGCATCACGTAGATCCCGGGCTCCAGCTTGCCCACCGCCTGCAGAACCGGGAAGGCGGTGACCGCCTCCTGGTTCAGCTCGGCCCTGGCGGTGTCGAGGGTGCCCGTCCAGACGCGCACGCCCTTCTCGGCCGCGATCGACTTGGCGGTGGCGCCGCTGAGCTGGCCCAGAAAATCCTCGGAGCGCAGGGTCGGCAGCAGGCCCCGGTCGCCGATGCGCAGCACTTCGACATCGAGCTTCGGCGCGTTCACCGAGACCAGGGGGACACCCGCCTGGCCGGTACGCGGCAGGACGTAGTTGCGCCCGGTGACGCGCACCTGCGGGGCGCGGTCGCGCACGTAGATCTCGTAATCGGCCGATTTGAGCAGATCCTCGCCCACCGCGGAGGGCAGGCCCTGGCGCAGAACGATGGCGTAGCGCCCGCCGTGCTTCAGCCCGTCGACGCAGACCTGCGAGCCCTCCGCGGTCACGGCAGCCGCGCTCGTGCCCGACACCGCCACGTAGGGCGCGTAATCGGTCTTGGGCACCACCGCTTCCGAGAGGGTGAAGCAGGCCCGCGGGGCGGCCGCGTCGGAATCGACCTTGTAGCCGAGGATGCGGAAGCCGTGCTCGGCCCGCAGCGTGTCGTAGGTCTCCCGGACGCCGTCGTCCTCGTCGAGCGCGAGGCTCGCCGCGTAGGCGTCGAGGGCCGGGCGCCAGGATTCCTGCTCGGCCTCGGTGGCCCCCAGCAACGCCAGCGACACCGCCGCGTCGGGGGCCGTGCCGGCGCGCTCGTAGGCCCGGTAGGCGGCCGCCGCGGCCCTCTCGCGCAGGCGCGCCCGGCCTTGGTAATCGTTCTGTTCCAAGGCGCCCTGCGCCGCCGAAGCCGCCCGCGCATAGGCCTGCCAGTTGCGGATGTCGGCCGGGTCGGCCGCCACGGCGGCGGCGAGGGAGATGAGAGCTTGGTCCGGCTTGCTGGCGGCGAGCAGCGCCTGCCCGTTGGTGCGCGACTGGCCGGCGGGCCGGAGGGCGAGGCCGGCCTCGGCCTTGAGGGCCGCTTCGAGGCGGACCGCCGCGCTGGCGAGGTCGGCCCGGACGAAGGGCTTGGCAACCGGGGCGGGGACGGTCGCAGCCGGCCGCTGGGCGATGCGGGGCGCGGCCACATTCTGGGCCAGCACCGGGGCGCCCGCGACCCATCCGAGCAGCGCCAGGGCACCCGCAAGCCGTCCAAGCCGCGCCATCAGCCTGTTCCCCGCATGCCGAAGCCCGATGATTCGCGTTGGGGCCGGTCGCGCGGAAGCCTAGCACCGGCGGCGAAGGCCGCAACGCGGGCCGTTTCGAGGCGTGAGGTTCAAGAGCGGAGGCGAGGCGTCGCGCTGGACTGCCCGGCGCTGTATCGAGCCGGCGGCCCTTTCCCGGGCGCATGCAGCGCAAGCGGAATGCGACCCGGCGACTGTCTTGCAGGTCAAGGGGTGTTTTGGCTTTGGTAGGGCGTTTTGGTCTTCAGGACCGCGTTGGCGGTGATGAGGATGCGGCGCGCCACCGCGATCAGGGCCAGCTTGGCTGGCTTGCCCTGATCGCGCAGAG
>NZ_JAKSYM010000134.1 GCF_022829545.1 Methylobacterium sp. J-030
GAGGAAATGAGCAAGGGCATTCAGGGCATGTCCAACCGATCCATCTCCTGGAACGCCGCCCTCCGCGACATCCGCTCCGACCGCACCGTCGTGCCGGTCGGCTTCCTCTCGGCCCGGGCTCGCTGCCAGGGCTTCGCTGAGTTCCGTCATCGCCCGTTGGTGGTGGCAGGCCAGTTCAACCGCTCGGCCGTGATGGCTGCGGCCGTATCGGCGGCCAAGGCGCATCAGGAGCGCCACGGCGGTACGTGGCAGGCGGCGATGTCCGTCTGTCTGAAAGCATCCTGGCAGGCCGCGCGGATGGCGCGGAACGCCACGGCGCACTGAGTTTCAGAGATCCGGCCCTGGCCGGACGCGGGCGGGCCACAGGGCATGTGCCAACCACAGTAGATCTGCCCGCCCGCACCCCTTCACCCACGACCCGAGCCCCCTGCAACGAGCCCCCACAGGAGCACGATCCATGACGCACGCCCTCACCGCCACCCGCCCCACGCCGCTGCTGCGCACCTCGCTCGCGGATCGCCTCGCCGCCACGCGCGCCGCCCTGACCCGCACCACCAAGACGCCTGCCCCATCGCAGATCCACGCGGATCTGTTGACCGCCTACGCCGAGCAGCGGGCCGTGATGCCCCTGTTCGATCTGATGGCCGACAGCGACACGCCAGACTACCGCGCCGCATTCCGCGTCGAGCAGTGTCTCCGCGAACTGCTGGCGGCCGTCATCAAGGCCCCGACCCCGACGACGCTGGACGGTCTCGGTACGCTGGCTCTCGCCATGGCGATCGACGCCGAGGGCAACCTGAACGGTCATCGTGGCGACTGCGAGCCGGAGTACGCCCGCGCCGCCCGCGCCCTTGTCATCCTAACGCGGGTGGATCTACCGGCCGGCTTCACCGGGTTCGGGGACGAGCCCGACCACGAGGCCCGCGAGGAAGCGCTGATGTCCGGCCCGGTGAGTGTCCCGGCCTGGGCCCGTACCGACGCGGCCTGACAGGGATCCCGCGCGAGCCTGATCCGGCCGTCGAGCATCTGCGCGTGCCGACGTCAGCCTCTCTGCGCACGACGTCGGCCCGAATTGGGCGCACAGGGCAAGGCACAAGCCCCGATCTTTCAGAGTACGGCCACAGATGCTCTGCGTGCCCCTGTCAGCCGCTGATAGGGAGTAACGGGGGAGTACGGGGATCACGGGTCAGCAGCTGATCGAGAACGGCGTTACCTCCCGGTTTGTCACCGCCCCTGCAGAGGCCGTTCGAGAGGCGGCTGGAGGGCCGCTCAGGGTGGGGAGCAGATCTTGAGCCTTCACCCCAGAGCGGACGTTCCGCTGCAGCCAGTCTACGATGTTCCCGAGAGCGAACGTTCGACGTCGTCGCGTGGGTTCAGGTGGAGATACTTCGGATCAAACTCAGCGAAATCCATCAGCCGCGCAGCGTTGGGAATGCGCAAGCGCTTGCGCCTCCATTCGAGCAGGCCCCGACCTCGCAGATCCTGAAGCACCCGGTTCACGTGTACGCTGCTGATGCCCAGCGCGTCTCCGAGATCATCCTGGGTCATTGGAAATTCGAAGCTGTCCTCGCTCACCAAGCCTACGACCCGCAAGCGCACGAGCAACTCGCACACGAGATG
>NZ_JAKSYM010000143.1 GCF_022829545.1 Methylobacterium sp. J-030
CAATTGCGGCAAGGCCCTCGACATCGCCCGTACCGCCCGCGACATGCACGGCGGCAACGGCATCATGGGCGAGTACCATGTGATGCGCCACGCCCAGAACCTCGAGACGGTCAACACCTACGAGGGCACGCACGACGTCCACGCGCTGATCCTGGGCCGGGCGCAGACGGGGCTGCAGGCGTTCTTTTGAGGGGCTGACAGCGGCCGGTCATGGGGTTTGCGGGCTCGAAGGTCTTGCGTGGCGGCGCGTTCCAGGCCTTCGGCCTTATGCGCCCCAGCTTTGCCACGTACCCGCCCTCCCCCCTTTGCAAGCGACGATGCTCACACATCTCCCTCGGGGACGAGCGCGACGCCCCCTCTCCCCACAAGCGGGGCGAGGGGGGATCTGCGGCCATCGTCGGCGCAGCGGATGAAGTGTGAATCCGCAAGCCTCTGCGGGGGAGGGAGAGATGTGGGGCCGCTTATGCTGATCCTTGAATGGAGACGCATGAATGCAGCAGCTCAAACCGGTCAAACCCGGCGCCCAGTCACCCCGACAAGGCGGAGCCGCCGGCGCGAACGCATCATGGCCCTGCCGGCGCCCGGATACCCAAGTTCTCGGCAAGGCGCACGAGGTAGCCGTTGGGATCCTGCACGAGGCATTCCCGCTGGCCGTGCTCCGCGTCTCCGACCCTGTATCAAGCCTCGCTCGGCGCCTCGAACAGTGGCCAGCCTTCCGCCTCAAGGGCGCCCAGGACCGGATCGAGCGGCTCGATCATCGTCTGCAAATTGATGCCCCGGCCGAGCGGGTATTCCAGTGTGCCGGTCTCCCAGCTGCCGTTGCGCTGGCACAGCATGATCTGTGCGTCGCCGCGCACCAGGAAGGCAAAGCGCGCGGCCGGGCGATCGTAGGCGATCGCGAAACCGAGCAACCCGCACCAGAACCGCAGGCTCGCATCGAGATCCGTCACGCACAATTCCGGCACGAGCGCCCCGATACCGCTTTGTGGCGCAGCGCCTGAGCCGCGGGATCGCGCCCGGGCCGCGGGATCGGTCAGGGGCTCAAGCTCGGACATCGAACGGCTCCGCGTCTGCCGCACCGGATAGCCAGGATCGACATCAGGCCAGCACCTTCATCCGGGGCGAGCCTGATCCTATCGCGGTTCGCGATCGAGCCTACTCACTCCCCGCCCTCCTCCCCGCCGAGCGACCATTCCAGCACCCGGGCGAGGTGATCGTAGGACCCATACTGACTGGCGAATTGCGGATAGGGCCGGGCCGTGTAGGCCGCCTCCCCGGTCATGAACCGCGCGACCAGCCCGCGCAGCCGCTCGGCGTGCTCGGCGACGATCGCGGCGACCGCGCGTGCCTCGCCCCGGGGCGGCTTCACCGGCATCGGCAGGAACGGCTTCCGGCCGCCCGACGCGTGGACGTAGAGCAGATCGGGCGTCTCCTTCACGGCCGGCAGGTCCGCGAAGGCTCCGCGCATCAGCATCGCCGCCTCCAGGGTCAGCTGCGGCGAGAACCCGGAAAAGATCATCTTCGCCGAGGGCGGGGCACCGGTCTTGTAGTCGACGATGCAGGCGCTTCCGTCCGGGCGCAGCTCGATCCGGTCGGCCCGGGCGCGCAGCGTAAAACTCTCCCGGCCCAGCGGGATGACCCAGCGCCCCGACACCTCCGGATGGATCCGGCTCAGGCCAGGGCGGCGCTGCGTCTCCCAATCCAGATAGGCGGCGGCCATGCGCCGATAGCGCGGCCACCACTCGGCGTAGAGGTTCGGATAGTCCGCCTCGATGTCGCCGAAGGCGTTCACCGCGAGGTCGAACAGCCGCTCAACGGCGTCCCGGGGCAGGTCCCGCGGATGGCGCCGGGCGAACTCGGCGAAGACCTCGTGCACCAGGGACCCGCGGGTCGCGACGCCCGGAGCCGCCGCCAGCGGGTCCAGGGGATCGAGCCCAAGCACGTGTCGGGCGAAGATGCTGTAGGGATCGCGCACCAGCGTCTCGATCTCGGTGACGCTGAGCGAGCGCGGGAACAGGGCCGGATCCGGCTTCGGCGCGGGCCGCTTGAGCCGCGGCTCCGGCGGGGCCGTGTCGATCCGGGCGGCGAGGCCGGCAAAGCGGCGGCCCGCCGCGAGCACCGCGTCCCAGTTCCCGTCGCCGGCGAGCGCGCGCAGGCGCTGGATCAGCCGCGAGGGCACGGTTGGCGCGCCCTCGCGCTTCAGCGCCCGCGTGATCACCGCGTCCCCGCAGCCCAGCGCCTGCACGAAATCGTGCGCCATCTGGCCGATCCGCCGCTCGGGCGGGTTGAGGCCGACCCGCTCGCGCATCGGCCGGTTGAGGAACGCGTCGGTCAGGGTACGCACCGGCCAGACGCCCTCGTCGAGGCCGCCGAGCACCACCCGGTCGACCGAGAGCAGGCGCGCCTCCAGCAGGCCGAGGATGCGCAGACGCGGATGCGGGACCTCCCCCGAGCAGGTGACCACACGCTCTCGGGCGAGCGCGGTGAAGAAGGTCGCGTAATCGTCGAACCGCCCCGGCATCAGGCCGGGCTCGGCCATCTCCAGGTCGTCGAACAGGCCGTCGAGGCCGGACAGGGAGCCGTCCGTCTCCGCCTCGGGGGCGTCCTCCGGGCCGGCGACCAGCCGGTCGCAGGCCTCCCGGTGGCGGGCGGCCGTGGCGACGAGGTCGCAGTCGCCGCCCCCGTCGGGCCCCGGGAAGTCCCGGAAGACGTGGTCCAGCCGGTCGAGCAGATCCGCGGCGAGGTCCCAGTCGATGTCCTTGAGGCGTCGCTTGGCCCGGGGCCGGTGCTCCGGCGGCCCGGCGCGCTCCGCCGCAAGTGCCGTGCGCAACCCCGAAAAACCCGGGGCTGGAACCGGGCCGCGCAGCAGGCCGATCTCCAGGGCCGCCGCCCCACGCACCACGTCGGCGCGCGGCAGGCCGAGCCGGACCATCGGATGCGACAGCAGCGCGATCAACCGGGCCGGGATCGCGTCCGCTTGGTTGCGGGCGAGGTCGGCGGCAAGTTCCGCGGCCAACCGGGCGAGGCGCCCTGCCGGGCTTCCGGCCAGCGACAGGCCCGCGGAATCCTCCGCCACGATGCCCCAGCGCAGCAGTTCCACCGCCACCCGGCCGGCGAGCCCCCGGTCCGGCGTGACCAGGGCCGCGGTGGCGCCTTGCGTCTCGAGGGTCTCGCGGAGCGCCACGGCGACGATCAGTGCCTCCTCCCGCTCGTCGGCAGCCTCGACCAGCGCCAGCCCGGCGAGGCCGAGGCGGGCAGTGGCGTTGCGCCCGGCCGGGTCGAGGGCCGCCCAGGCGTCGGTGGTGTCGGCCGGCCGCAGGGCCTGCGACAGCAGGGCGGCCCGGGCCGCCTGTCCCGGCTCGGGCTCACCGAGGGCGACGATCTCCGCGCGGGGGAGGTCGAGGTTATCCGGCCCGAGCAGCCGGTGCAGCACCGCCTGCGGGTGGCCGTGGGCGATGACCCGCGAGAACCCTTCGCCGGTGTCGATGCCGTCCCAGCCGGCGGCGTCGAGATCGAGGTCGAGGCCGGGCAGGACCACGGCGCCCCGGGGCAGCTTCGCCACGGCGGCGATCAGCCGGGCGGTAGCGGGGACTGAGCCGAGCGAGCCGGCCACGATCACCGGTTCCGGTGTGAGCCCGCGCGACAGGCGCTGCTCCTCGGCCAGCAGGAGGCCGCGGGCGCGGGCGACGGGATCGGCGAGCCCGCGCTCGGCGAGCAGCTTCGGCCAGTTCTCGGCGGCAATCTTCACGAAGTCGAGGGTCAGGCCGAAGTAGCGGGAATACTCGGCCTCGACCGCCGCACCGATCTCCGACCAGGGCAAACCCTCGACGGTCAGCGCATCCATCAGCCGTTCGAGGTCACCCGCGAGGCCTACGGCGTCGGCCGGGGAGGACGGGACGAGGAACGGCACCTCGGCATCGAGCGGCAGCAGGGTGCGGTCCACCGTCCTGGCCCAGGCCTGGACGAGTCGGGCCATGATCAGCCGGCGCTCCAGGGGAGGCATCGGGGCGCTCAAAGGGTCGGCGTTCCCCTCGAGCAGCGGCTCGGCGGCGAGGTCGAGCTCCGCCTCGTCGGCCTCGCCCAAGGGGATCATCCGGGGCAGCAGGGTGGCCTGGCCGGGGGCATCGCGGCCGAGCCGGTCGGCCAGGATGGCGGACAGCGCCCGGGCGGCGCGGCGGGTCGGCAGGTAGACCGTGACGGCAGCGAGCGCCAGCGGGTCGGCCGCCACCGGCCCGACGAGCCGGCCGGAGAGCAGCGCCTCGGCAAGCGTCGGCAGGAACCGGACGCCGCGGGTGATGGTGAAGACGGCCTGTCGGGCTGGCATGCGTGGGGTTCTACGCCCGCGGCGGGCCCGCGGACAGGGGGCGGTGGGTCGCTCCGTTTCCGCTCCCCCCCCGCAGAGGGGGAGGGAAACCGTCGCGCTGTGCCGCTGCCCTTATCCCCGCACCCCCGCCGCCGCGCCGTAGCCCGCGCGCCGGCCGAACACCACGCCCGAGGTCAGCCCCGAGCCGCCCGGATAGCCGTTGAAGAACACGCCGCCGACCATCTCGCCGCAGGCGTAGAGGCCCGGAATGGCGCCGCCGTCCTCCCGCTTCACGCCGCCGTCATCCCCGACCTCGACGCCGCCGTAGGTGAAGGTGATGCCGCCGGTGACCGGATAGGCCTTGAACGGCCCGGCCTCGATCCTCTGCGCCCAGTTCGATTTCGGCAGGGGCAGCCCCTTGGTGCCGCGCCCGTCCTTCACGGTCGGGTCGAACGGCACCGCCTCGTCCACGGCGGCGTTGAACGCCGCGATGGTGCGCCTCGCTCCGTCCCGGTCGATGCCGTCGAGCTGGTCGAGGAGCCCGTCCAGGGTCTCGGCCTCGACGAAATGGGCGTCGTGGAAGCGGTACTCGCTGTAGAGCAGGTGATCGACCTTGGCGTCGAAGATCTGCCACGCCACGTGGCCGGGCTGCTCCATGATCGCGCGGCCGAACTGGGCGTAGGTGTAGTTGCGAAAATCCTTGCCCTCGTCGACGAACCGCTCGCCCTTCGCGTTGAGCATGAGTCCCAGAAAGTAGCAGATCTTGCGGTAGTGCTTGCGCTCGCCGTGCGGCAGATCCAGGTTTCCGTAATCGGGGGTGTGCAGGTCCATCGGCGTGGCGTGGCAGCCGCCGTAGAAGCCGTGCGCCTTCGCGCCGAGCGCGAGCGCCATCTCCAGCCCCTCGCCCTGGTTGTGCGGCGTGCCGCGGACGCGCGCCTTGTCCCAGCCCTCGCCGATGAAGCGCGTCCGCAGGGCGGCGTTCGACTCGAAGCCGCCGCAGGCGAGGATCACGGCCTTGGCGCGGACCGCACCCTGCGGCGTATCCACCCCGACCACGCGCCCGTCCTCCAAGATCAGCCCCTTGGCCGGGCAGCCGTAGCGGATCTCCCCGCCGGCCCGGATGAAGGCTTCGTGTTCCGCCCGGGCGAGGCCGAAACCCTCATCGTGGGTGGCGAGCGTCAGGCCGCCCCAGAATACGAAGCGGCCCTCTTTCTCGAAGGACTGGCGCGAATAGATCGGCTCGAACTTCACCCCCTGCGTCCCGAGCCAGCGGAGCGCCGCGCCGCTCTCGTCGATCAGGATGCGCTGCTCGCGCGAGAGCGGCCTCCCGTCGTTGAAGCCCAGGAGATCCTGCTCGAACTTCTTGGCCGTGTAGGCGCCGAAGTCGGTGCGCGGCAGGCGCGGATCCTCCGGGTCGGCCAGCAGCGGCATCAGGTCGTCGTTGCCCTCGTAGACGAACCGCATGGCACCGGCCGTGTAGGCGGTGTTGCCGCCCGCCAGATCCTGCTCGGCCTTCTCGATCATCAGCACCGAGGCGCCGCGTTCCAGGGCGGCGAGGCCCGCGCTCATGGCGGCATTGCCCGAGCCGACCACGACGACATCCCAAGGCGCGTCTCCCGACCGTTGCATCTCTGTCTCCTCGCCGTTCATTCTCATCGAAGCTATTGTATACGCCTGCATGCAATCTGTCGCAAGCGTTCCGGACGGCCCTGTTTCGGGTTATGGCGCAGCCGGAGGAGATCCCGGGATGAAGGCGAGCGAGTCGGAGCGCTCCAGCGGCGCCGGAGCCTACGAGCGCTTGCTGCGCGCGATCGAGGAGGGCGAACTCGCCCCCGGCAGCCGGCTGCGCGAAGCCGAACTCGCGGAGCGGTTCCAGATCAGCCGGACGCCGGTGCGCGAGGCGCTGGGGCGGCTGGAGGCGCAGGGCCTCGTCGCCCACGAGCCGCACCGGGGCGCCAGCGTGGCGCAGCTCGATTACGGACAGGTCAGCGAACTCTACGACATGCGGGAGGTGCTGGAGGGCACGGCGGCCCGCCTCGCCGCGATCCACGCCAGCGCGGTCGAAACCGAGATCCTTGAGGAGATGGTCGCCCGGGACCGGGGGCTGCTCGGCGACGCCCCGGCGCTCGCGCGGACCAACCGGCTGTTCCATCGGCAGATCCACGGGGCGGCGCGCAACCGCTTCCTGCAGGGCACGCTGGAGACGATGCGCCTGTCGCTCGTGCTGCTGCCGGGCGCCACCACCCTGTCGGCGCCCGACCGCGCCGCGGAATCGCTCGCCGAGCACGCCGCCATCGTGGCGGCGATCCGCGCCCATGACGGCGACGCCGCCGAAGCCGCGGGCCGGGCGCACATCCGGGCCGCCTTCAAGGCGCGGATCCGGATCTGGCAGGAGAGCTGAGCCGCCTCGGAGGCCGTTTGCCGCGAGCACACGATGGCCTGCGTCCCGCGGACCGATCAAGCTCTGGACCCGCGAAAGGTCGAGATCCAGCCGTTTCGAGGTCTTGGGCGGGGCTTGGGCGCCATCGCGTGTTGCCGCTCTGCACCGTCTTTTTCCCGGGCGCATGCAGCGCCAGCGGAATGCGACCCGGGCTCCTGCGCAAGACGTCGCGAAGCGTCGATCTCGATCAACCCGTGCCGCTGACGCGGCGCCTTGTGCGCCGGATCCCGGATCAGGTTCCGCTTCGCTCCACCTGTCCGGGGAAAGGGCGTGCACGTCACGAGGCCCGGGGTGACGATCCCATGCCGAGCGTGCCGCCAAAAACCTCGAACCAGCTGGGTCGAGACCGTTCGCGGATCCAGGGCAGAGCCTGGGTCATCATCTCAGGGCTCTCCATTGAGAACCCGCCAAGGGGCACGCCCTTCGGAAAGCGGGCTTCCGGGTCAGACGGACCCTCAGGCGTGGGCCGGGACGCGCTCCATCTGCGTCCGCCCCCGGAACAGGCCGAGGGTCGCGACGATGCCGCAGGCCGCCGCCGCCATCAGCCAGTAGCTTGGCGAGGCGCGGTCGCCGGTCTTCTCGATCAGGAAGGTCGAGACCATCGGGGTGGCGGTGCCGAACAGGGCGGTGGCGAGGCTGTAGGCCAGGGAGAAGCCGCTCGCGCGCACATGCGCCGGCACCACCTCGGACAGCGAGACCACCATCGCGCCGTTATAGACCCCGAAGAAGAACGAGAACCACAGCTCCACGGCGAGCATCTTGCCGAAGGTCGGGTCGGCCACCAGCCAGTGCAGGGCCGGGTAAGTCGTCAGCAGGGACAGGGTGGAGATCGTCAGCAGCACCGGCTTGCGGCCGATCGCGTCGGAGAGCGCCCCGCCCACCGGCAGCCAGATGAAGTTGGTGATGGCGACGCAGAGCGTCACGATCAGGCTGTCGGCCTCGGTGAGCTTGAGGACGTTCTTGCCGAAGGTCGGGGTGTAGACGGTGATCATGTAGAAAGTCACCGTCGTCATCGTGGTCAGCATCATGCCGAGCAGCACGATCCGCCAGTTGGCGGCGACCGTTGCCAGGATCTCGCGGGTGCTGGGGTGGTGGGTGCGCTTGGCGAAGGCCTGCGTCTCCTGCAGCGAGCGCCGGATGAAGAAGATGAACGGCACGATCAGGCAGCCGATGAAGAACGGGATCCGCCAGCCGAAATCGCCGATCTGCTGCTTGGTCAGGAAGGCGTTCAGCCCGTAGCCGATCAGCGCCGCGAACACGATCGCCACCTGCTGGCTCGCCGATTGGAACGAGGTGTAGAAGCCCCGCCGTTGCGGCGTGGCGATCTCGAACAGGTAGATCGAGACGCCGCCGATCTCGACGCCGGCGGAGAACCCCTGGAGCAGGCGGCCGGCCAGCACGATCAGGGGCGCGGCGACGCCGATCGTGTCGTAGCTCGGGCAGAAGGCGATCAGCACCGTGCCGCTCGCCATGATGCCCAGGGTGACGATGAGGCCCTGGCGGCGGCCGATCCGGTCGATATAGGCGCCGAGCACGATCGCCCCGAGCGGGCGCATCAGCGCCCCGAGCCAGAACGTCCCGAAGGTGAGCAGAAGCTCGGTGGTCTCGTTGCCCGAAGGGAAGAACGCCCGCGCGATGTACGTCGCGTAGAACCCGAACAGGAAGAAGTCGAACATCTCCAGGAAGTTGCCGCTCGTCGCGCGGAGGATCGCACCGATCCTGGATTTGAGGGTCGCCTCGACGGCGCCTGGATCACCGGCCATGGTTCAACGCTCCCTGGAATCCGTCAGACCCCGATCCATTTCATGGCGACGATCGTGCCGGTCACGGTCAGCGCGCCGCCGATGCGGGTCGCGATCTGCGCGAAGGGCATCAACGCCATCCGGTTCGCCGCCGTGAGGATCGCCACGTCGCCGGTGCCGCCCTGGCCGCTGTGGCAGGCGTTCACGATGGCGGTCTCGATCGGGTACATCCCGAGCCAGCGCCCGACGAAGAAGCCCGTCACCATCAGGGTCGTCACGGTCGACACGATGGTGATCAGGTTCACCAGCGTGAACGCGGCCATCAGCTCGTTCCACGGCGTGAGCGCCACGCCGATCGCGAACAGCAGCGGGTAGGTCATCGAGACCTGCACGAACTTGTACACCACGAAGCCGCCGGCCTGGAGATGGGGCGAGACCGCGCTGGCGAGCTTGGCGAACACCGCCAGGAACAGCATCGCCACGGGGGCCGGCAGGCCGACCAGGTGGTGGGCCATGACGCCGAGCAGGTAGAGGGTGATCGCCGTGAGACCGGCCGCCCCGATCGTGGCGGGGTCGATCTGGCCCCGCGCCGCCTCGGACCTGGCCTGCGCGTCGCTGGATTTCATCGCCTCCGAATCGGGCTGGAGACGGCCCTCGCCGGTGAGATGGGGATAGCGCTTGCCCACGGAGTTCAGGGTGCCCGCGAAGATGATCGCGGTGAGCGAGCCCAGCATCACCGGCGGCAGGACCTGGGCGAAGATCACGCCCTGCTGCTGGCCGAGGATCGCCGCGTAGCCGATCGAGAGCGGGATCGCCCCCTCGCCGACGCCCCCCGCCATGATCGGCACCACGATGAAGAAGAAGGTCTTGTAGGGGCCGAGGCCGAGCAGCGTGCCGACCAGGGTGCCGACGATCGCCGCCGCCACCGAGCCGGTGGCCAGCGGCGCGAAGATCTTGAGGAAGCCCTTGATCAGGACCTCGCGGTCCATGCCGAGGATCGAGCCGACGATGATCGTGGCGATGTAGATGTAGAGGAAGTTGGTGAACTTCGTGAAGTCGCCGATCGCCTTGACCATCTGCGGCGGGATGAGGGCATAGTAGACGAGCGCAGATGGGATGAAGGTCGCGAAGATCGCGCCCGCGCCGATGTTTCTGAGGATCGGGATCCGCTTGCCGATCTCCGCGCAGGTGAAGCCGCCCATCACCAGCACGGCGATCATGGTCGGCCCGTCGGGCTTGATCTCGCCCTCCTGAACCAGGATCACGATCAGGGCGGCGAGGACGACGTAGACCGGCAGCGGGATGATGCCGATCTTGAGATCGACGAGGCGCCACCAGCGCTCCGGCCAGAATCGGGCGGGACGGCCCTCTGCCATCCGGCCCTCGGCCGCGGATGGGGTGGGGCTCGTGGTGGCGGTGCTGGTCATGGCGTCCCCCCGGACTTCTCACCGCGTACGGCTTGCTCCGGACTTCACGACGCCCGGCAAGCGTGGTCCGTCGAAGTCCGCAGCCGGCGGAGATCAAGTGACATTCGGCGTATCAGCGCCGGTCGGAGGCGGCAACGCAGGGCGGGGAACAAAGCGCGCGACCTGTTCCGCAGGCGGGGATCGGGAACCCTGGCGGATCGTGCGCCGCACGTGACGGTCGATGGCCCGCCGAGTCGCCGCCGCATGTCACGGGCCCGGGCATGGAAAAGGCCCGGCGCGAAGCCGGGCCCAGGAGGTCGTCTTGCACGGGGGCCGGCGTCGAGACCCAAGTCCCGGCGCCGGCATCTCGATCAGAAGTCGCGCTGGACGCGCAGGCGGACCGACGACACGCTGTCCTGGGTCGCCGTCCGCACCGGACCACCCGCGTTGATGCTGGTGATGCGGGCGGTCGAATAGGCGGTCGGGTCCTTGTCGAGGTCGATCGCACGGCCGCTCTTCAGGCCGATCTGCGTGTAGTAACCTTCCACGCCGATATCGAGGTCCTTGACCGGCGACCAGATGAGGCTGGCACCCGCCACGAACTGGTAGGTGTCGCGCAGCGCTTGGCTCAGCTGGAAGAACCGGGTGCCGGGCTGACCGACGGTGTTGGTACCGGTCACGCCGGTGAGGCCGTAGAGCGCGCCCTGGCCGAACCGGGCGGTCTTCGAGAAGCTCTGCTCGCCGTAGGACCCGAACACCGCCGAGCGCCATTCCGGCGACCAGTAATGCAGGTACGAGCCCACGGCGGTGAAGCTCTGCGAGGTCTGCAGCTGGCCGGTGAGCGGGTTGACCGTCGCGTCCGAGAAGTACTGAACGAACTTCTGGCCCTGGATCGTGCTGCTGGCGCCGTACGTGTTGTACGAGCCGCTCCACGCGGAGTAGCCGGTATACATCTGCGCACCGTCGCCGTACGCGCCCTGCAGGTAGAGGGCGTCGCCCGGCGCGACGAACGGCGCGTTGATCTTCAGGCCGCCCTGAACCGCCCAGCCCTGGACGCTGCGTGTATGGGCGATACTGACATTGGCGCCCATAACCGGTGTGGAGACAATGTCGCCGACGTTCAGCTCGTGGGCGGCGGCGGACATCTGCGCCGAGCCCCAAGCCTGGTCGAGACGCGCGACGCCGACGAAGTCGGGCAGGCGCTCGCGCTGAACGACGTCGATGTTGCTGGTGAGGAGCGGAGCGCCCAGCCTGTTGTAGGCGACCACGACGGGGGCGAGCGGGCTGGTGCCGCCGGTCGGCGCGAAGATCGCGCTGCGGCGGTAGACCGGGTCTTCGATCGAGAGCGTCGCCGACAGGCCGTTCCCGAACGTGGCGGTGTAGGCGAGCAGGTTGGTCGACGAATTGTCGGATCCGAGCGTGCTGCCCGTGATCTCGAAGTCGTGGGCGTAGAAGTCGAAGAACGAGGAGGCGCGACCGGCGGTCAGGCCCGCGAACTGGATGAACGCCTTGTCGACGGTCATGAACTGCTGCGCCCGGCCGGCGGCGTCCACACCTGTGGCATTGTAGGCTTGGCCGATGCGCGTCGGCGTTCCGGAGGGGCCGACGCCGGACTAGCCGGTGCGGGCGCCGGCATCGAGGCGCACGAAGGCGCGCAGGGTGCCGTAGGCGGGCTGGGTGCGGGAGTAGAGGTTGAGTGTCAGCCGGACCTGATAGCCGGACGTTGCCGCGTTGCCCGACGCCTGGAAGGAACTGGT
>NZ_JAKSYM010000145.1 GCF_022829545.1 Methylobacterium sp. J-030
GGCGGTGCTCGTCGCCGCCTCCCTCGCCGCTCGCCGTGCGGACCTACGGACTCACCCAGGAGAAGGGATCGACCATGACCAACGTCACCAAGCTGCCGACCGCCATGGACCGGGCCGAGGCCCTGAAGGCTAAAGCACTGAACTTCATCGAGCAGGCGCAGGGCGCGCTTGGCGAGGCAGAAGAGGCCCTGACCTCCGACGAGCGCCGGCACGACGCGCCATCGCCCGCAGCCCAGCACGCGATGGTTCATCTCGTGGAGGTCGACAACGTGCTGGAGCAGGCCGCCAAGATGCTCGGCGGCGGCATCACGGTCGTTAGATGCACCAACGTTCAGCAGGTCAGTCTGACGCGCCGTGATTGAACCCCGAGGTCCGGGCGATCTCGGATTGGTCCGGTCGATCCATGCTGATGAAGGAGGTCATCATGACGAAGTCGAATATCGCCGGCGCGATTAACGCGGCCCATGCCGGTGTCGAGGCCGCCAAGCGCGAGGGCGCCCGCTACGCTGTCGAGTGCGGGAAGTTGCTAGCCCAGGCCAAGGAGACGGTCCCGCACGGCGGCTGGGATGCTTGGCTCCGGCTGAACACCACCGTCTCACCCAGGACGGCACAGCTCTACATGCGGATCGCCCGGCACGTCGAAGGCGACTC
>NZ_JAKSYM010000153.1 GCF_022829545.1 Methylobacterium sp. J-030
CGGCCCGCAGATCTCGTAATCCGCCGCCCGCGGCTCGGCGCGGTCGAGCACCGCCGGGTGGTGGGTGTAGAACAGCGGCGAGGTCGAGCCGCACTGGACCGGGTGGCTGCCCCGCCCGACCTGCACGCTCTCGCCGATCGAGACGTAGCGGGCGATGTCGGCGCCGAAGTAGTAGCCGCTCACCGCGTACGAGAACGCCCCCATGGTGAGGCAGTAGTCGATGCCCATCCACTTGATGCTGCACGGCGGCTCGAAGGTGCAGTCCTCCGGCAGGCCGAACGGCGCCGGATGCAGCGCCGAAACACCGCGCCGGAGCAGCTCCTGCTTCATCGCTTCAGTGACGGTGATCATCGGGTGTCCTCAGAATCGACGGTTTGGGTCAGCGAAGCTCTGATTCGAGCACGCCGCGCCGACGTTGCGGAGGCAACGCGCGCGCCTTGCGGGGGAAGCCTGCCGCCGCGGCGATACGAGAGCCTGCTGTAGCCGATCCGCCATCAAAGCTTTGCGAAATGAACCACTGGGTCCCGGAGATTGCACCCAAGGTCGGGGTCGAGCACCGTGAATCCCCGGGCCTCGATGGTCTCCCGGAACCAGGGTAGCCCGAGGTTGTACCAGCGGCCCGGGCGAGGTCGATCGTAATCCCGGGCGCTCTCGTCGATAGCCAGAGCGGCGGCGAGCTTGGCGTAATCGCTGATCATGATGTAGCCACGGGCACCGGAAGCCATCTTCTGCGCGATGGCATCGAAGTAAGCGGCAGTGGCGTCTCGACTGACGTGGCAAAAACAACCGAAGGAAAAGAAGAAGTCGATACGGCCATCCGGTACGCAGGCGCAGGAGAAGTCCTGCACCTGATCGTAGGTCACACGCTCACGAACCTCCGGATCGGTACCGACGTAACCAAAGAAATTGTTGTCTTCGGCCGAGACTGCGTCGAGCGCGTAGAGGTGCTTGGCCCCATCGGCCAGGATGCAGCGGGACCAAGCGCCCCTTCCCGGTCCGATCTCCAGCACAACCTTGTCGCGTACCTGATTGCGGATGCACATCAGGTACGTCACGTACAGCGTGCTGAGGTAGCCGATCTGCTGCGCCTTGATCCCCTTTGCGGCCGCTATCTCATGCTGGTTCGCGTAACCATTGAACTGGTCGATGCCTGAGTAGGATGATTGAGATAGTGGGTCTTGAGGATAACCCTCCTGGTACCCACCGGGCCAAACGCCCTGAAACGAGGAGATCTCGGCGTTTTGCACTGTGCTTCTCCAGCCTAGGCAAGCACCCCCGCCTTGCCCGGAAGGTGCGCGCCCGCTGAAGCGGGCGCCGGGGTGCATTTGTGGCACGTGTCCCGATCTTGTTGAGGCTCAGGAGAATCACCCCGTACGCTCTCCATTGGCGGCTCACGCCCGCCCTCTCGCTCGTAGACGACGAGGGAGCGCTCGCCAAGCGCCGGAGGCCTATCCAGGATTGAACGAATCCTAGCCCCCCGAAAGACGCCAATGAGCCGGACGTGGCAGGAATCCAGCCGCATCGCTCCCTTCAGCAAAGCGCCGGGAGCGCGATGACCGCGTACACGCGGCTCCAGCAAACAAGGGAGTGTGTGCGATCGAGAAATGCGCGGGCCTGCCCGCTCACGGCGCGGGCGCGAGCCCGTAATAGTCGCGCAGGATGTCGCCGTACTCGGCCGCCTGAATCGCCCCCCGAATGCGGCCGCGCGGCGAGAGGTCGACCGAGAGCAGCCGGTCGTTGAACCCGGAGGGGTCGTGCAGCAGCGCGTAGGGCAGCACGTGCCCATGCGCGTAACCGCGCAGCCGCTCGCCCTGCGCGCCGAGGTCGAAGGCCACCACCGGAAGACCGGTGCGCAGCGCCAGCGTCAGCGCGTACGAGTAGGTCTCCGGCCAGATCGCCGGCAGGAGCACGAGGTCGGCGAACCCCTTCGCCGCGAGATCCAGCGCCTCGTCGTCGCTCATGTAGCGGCCGGTCTCGGTCACATCGACGGCCTCCAGGGCCGGCCGAAGCGCCGGGTCGGAGAAGCCGATGATGGTGAAGTCGATCGGCAGATCCCGGTCGCGCACGTCGGTGGCCAGCGCCTGGAGGAAGCGCGCGCCCTTCATCATGTTGATGGCGCCGAGCACCACCACCCGGCGCCGGCCCTCCGCACGCTTGCGGATCGCCGGCCGCACGCGCCGGTCGGCCTCGAAGTGCGGCCGCACGGTGATCGGGAGATCGGGATAGACACCGGCCAGCCGCCCGGCGGTGTCCTGCGAGGGCGCGAACACCCGCGCGGCGCCGGCCAGGAAGGCGCCGAACACCGCCCGCCGCTCGTCCGGGTCCGGCTCCTCGTAGGCTCCGATATCCGCGTTCAGGCAGCCGCGGCAGACCGGGACGGGGGCGAGCCCGCAATAGGTGCCGTCGGGCTGGACCAAATGGTTGCGGTGGCAGACGGGGGAGAAGTCGTGCAGCGTCCACGCATAGGGCCGGCCCGACTCCGCGACGAGGCGCATCATGGTCTGCGCCGCCGGCCAGTTCAGGCCCGCCAGCGAGTGCACGTGGATCAGCTGCGGTGCCAGCCAGCCCAGGAACTCGGCGATCTGCGCCGCGTCGCGGGGCAGGTACAGGGTCTCGAGCGTCGGCAGGTAGAGGTAGTCGCCGCTGCGGTTCGAGACGTTGATCTGGATGTTCCGCTTCCGGTCGATCGAGAACAGGACCACGTGCGCGCCCTCGCCCTGCAGGCGCGCGATCACGTCCTCGATGTGGCGCTGGATGCCCCCGCCCCAGCTGTGGGTCACGAACAGCACCGCGCGTTCCCGGAAATGCCGGGCGAGCCGGTACAGGTCGATCCGCGCGCGGGTATGCCGGCCGGGATCGGCGGCCACGAACTGGCCGACGACGGCGGGGTAGTCCGGGTGCTTGGCGAGCAGCGCCGCCTGACCCTGGTCGTACTCGCCGCCCTCGTCGAGCCCGAACGAGATCTGGCCGGCGTGGTAGACGAACACGTCCTCGGCGAGCAGGTTGACGTAGCCCGCCTTCAGGGCGCGCATGCACCAATCGTTCTCCTCGCCGTAGCCCTTGCCGAAGGCGACCTCGTCGAGGACGCCGACCGCGCCGAGCGCCTCAGCCGTCATGTACATGCAGAAGCCGACGCCGGTGGGCACCTCGACGTGGCGTCCGCGGTTGATCCGGGCCAAAGCCGCGTCGAGCTCGGGCCGCGCGATCTCGAGCTGCATGCCGTTGTTGGCGTTGAATTTCGGGTAGCTGCAGATCGTGGCGTTGTTCGACAGCGGCGTGATGCTGCCGACTCCCGGCCGCGCCTCGGCGTGGGCGACGAGGCGGTCGAGCCAGTCGCCGAACACCTGCGCGTCGGAGTTGAGCAGGACGACGGCGTTGCCCTGACGCAGCGAGAGGCCGCGATTGACCGAGCGGACGAAGCCGAGGTTGCGCTCGTTCGCCACGAGGTGGAACAGACCGCGGCGGGCGAGGTCGGCCAGCTCCGCGCTGAGTTCCGGGTCGGGCGAGCGATCGTTGATCGCCAGCAACGTGAACCGGGTCTTCTGCCGGGCCGAGAGGCAGGCGTGGATCGCCCGAAGGGTCTCGCCGCGTCCCTTGTAGATCGGCATGATCACGACGACGTCGGCCATCGCGATCGGCAAGGCCTGAGGCAGCCCGTCCCATTCATGCGGCTCGGGCGCGGTCATCGGCGGCCAAGCGCCGAGATCCTCGGCCGAGGCCATCAGCCCGGCCGCGCGGCCGGTGCGGACGTAGTGCAGGAACGGCGACTCGCCTGCCGCGAGCAGGTGGCCGTAGGCCTTGCCGTAGAAATCGTACGAGAAGTGCTTGTTCGGAAGCCGGCCCTCGTGCTGGCCGTGGGCGACGAAATGGGCGAGCGGACCGCCGCGCGCGCCGGCCACGTCCGGGTAGCGCTTGGCGTAGAAGGCCGCGTCGAAGTGCGGCTCCATCAGCAGAGCCTCGTCCATCAGCGCGTCGTCCTCCTCGGAGGGCGGCGTGCCGTAGCGCGGGTCGAAGCCCGCGCCGATATCGACGCCGAGCATCAGCGCGGTGGCGAGATGGTGGACGAACGGCGCCACGCCGGTCTCCTGCACGTAGCCGTGCGCATCGAGGTAATCCTGCCCGTTGAAATCCGGCCGCGGGTTGCGCCCCGTCCGCCAGCCGCGCTCGCAGTAATCGCGGATCGCGTCGACGTCGTCGGGCACGCCGTAGCGCCGGCGATAGAACGCGTGATCGAAATGCAGCGCCGCCAGCGCCGCCTGCAGGCGCAGGTAGGCCTCGCGGTCGACCGGTTCGCGGCCGATCTCGACGATCCAGCCGGTGTCCTCGACGGGCGGCCGCTCCGGGCGGAACCCGCAGACGCGCAGCAGGGTGTAGAGCGTCGCGTGCCGCGGTCCCGGGTCGCGACCCTCCCGCCAGCCGGCGCTCGCGAAGTGCGCGTAGGGTCGGATGCCGCTGCCGCGCACGTCGGCGTAGGTCGCGCGATACCACGCGTCGTCGACCGCCGGGAAGCTGATCCGGCCGGGCCCCGCGAAGGGTGTCTCGCCCGAGAGCAGCGTCTCGGCGAGGTAGCGGAAGAACGGGTCGCCATGCACCGCGCGGTTGTCCGCCCGCCCCTGAACATAGCCGGCCGGATCGAAGTCCTGGCGCGGGCTGCGCATCGTGCGCCACTCTCCGGCGGCGTAGGCGCGCAGGAGCGTCTCGTCGGGGCGGTCGTCGCCGCGGCCGCGGTAGTAGGCGGCGTCGAAGTAGGGTGCGATCGTCTCGATCCGGAACGCGACCGCCTCGTCCTCGCTCGAAGGCTTCGCCTTGCCGCCGTGCATGACGTAGTGCAGCAGCGGGTTTTCCACGGCGAAGCTGATGCCCCGGCTCAGGCAGTAGTACGGGATGTCGAAGTTGGGCGCGGGATCCCGGCCCTCGCGCCATCCGGAAGTCATGTAGTGGCTGCCGGGATCGACGCCCGCGGCCTTCAGGTCGGGATTGCCCGCCAGATAATAGTCGCCGTCGACGAGACGCCGGGCGAGGCGTGCCGCGCGACGGGCGTCCGGCCGCGGGATCGCGTGGATGCCCCGGTCGTGCAGCGCGCGCACGTAATGCAGGAACGGGTTGATGTCGGTGCGCGCGAGCGAGGGACGCGCGGCGAGGTACTCGGTGGTCGAGAAGTCCGGGCGCGGATCCCGACCCTGGCGCCAGCCGGTGCGGAGGTAGTCGCGCAGCCCCGCCTCGCCCGCGATCCCGTACCAGCTCTCGTAGAAGGCGGCGTCGAAATGGGGCGCGATCGCCGCGATCTGCTCCGCCTCGGAGGCCGGGTCGGTCGAGGGCGGCAGGCCGCCGCGGGCGGCCAGGCGCACCAGCGGATTGCGGCTCGCGCGGGTGTCCGGCGCGCCCGCCCAGCGGTAGTAGAGGCCGTCGAGCCCGTTCAGCACGCCGCGACCCTGCAGGAGGCCCGCGCTCACGCCGCGCCCGATCCCGGTTCGGGCGATCCCCCGGCCGACGGTGCGGCCGAGCCCGGTCAGGCCGCCTCGTCCGTCCCATCGTCCGCCCCAAGTGAAGCTGGGCGCCATCACGCTCTCTTTCGGCTCAGGTGCGGCGCGCCCGCGGCTGCGATCGGGTCGGTCGGACTCATGACGGCTTGGCGTTGAGAAAGGCGGGCGACGGCGGCAACGGATTGATCTCGGTGAGCGGACTAATCGAACCGACCGCTCCCGTAAACTCGCGCGTCGCCGCTCAGGGCAGCGGCCGGCCGTCGTAATCCGCCGACCCGAGCCGCAGGACGGCCTCGTTGTAGTAGGGATCGTGCGCGATCCGTGCGCCCCAGCGTCGCGTGAAGCACGCGCTCTCGCCGGCGCGCGCCCGCGGCGTCCGTCGAGGGCCGGTATCGGCGAGGATCGCGCCCGGTTCGTAGACGATCCGCTGGCCGGCCGCGCGCCGCGCGAGACAGTAGTCCACGTCCCAGAGCGCCGCGCCGAGATCCGGGTCGAGGCCGCCGGCCGCGCGGAAGGTCTCGGCCCGGGTCATCAGGCACTCCCCGCTGACGGCCAGGAAGTTCCGGGCGGCGGTCGCGCTGAAGAAGTAGCCCTCGGCCCCGCCATTGCCCTCCCGCACGGCTTCCGGCACGCCCGCATTCGCCACGATGCCGGCGTGTCGGAATTGCCCGTCGCCGGCAACCAAGCGTGCGCCGACCGCGCCGACGGCGCGCTTGGCGACCTGGATCAGCATGCGCTCGATCCAGTATCGCTCGACCGGCTCCAGATCCGGGTTGAGGAACAGCAGGATCTCACCCGACGCAGCCCGGGCGCCGGCGTTCAACCGCCGGACCGGATCGGCCCCGTCGTCGGGGACGACGACGGGCCGGCACCCGGCCGCCCGGAGCGCGGCCATCTCGGCCTCTCCGGCCTCCCGATCGAGCACCGCGATCGGTTCGAGATGGGCGTGGCTCGATCCCTCGCGGATCGCCGCGAGCCGCCCGAGGAAGGTCTCGACCGCGCGCGCCTCCCCGCCCGCGGCACCCAGCGCCAGCAGGCTCACGACCGAGACGGCCTCATCGCGCGGGCCCGGGGCGATCGCGTAGCGACGCGCGCCGGCGGCGACCTCGACGCGGGCATCGGCGCGTCCGGTCCGCGCCAAGTGTTCGCCGATCAGCGCGCGCTCGGTCTCCTGCGCGCCGAAGCGCCGGTCCGGGCCGCGCAGCAGGATCCGGCGCAGATGCCTGATCCGGGCGCCCGCCTCGCCGAGGCGCAGGGTCAGCTCGAAGGGGCTGCGCGCCGCGCCGAGAAACGCGGCCACCGCGCCGCCGCGGTAGCAGGCGGCCCGGCCGACATAGTCGAAACTTTCGAGATAGTCCGGGCTCCAACCGGGCTTGAAGAACGGCAGGATCCCGCGGGGGACCCTGACCTCCTCGTCGCCGTAGATCAGGTCGGCGTCGGGGGCGCGGTTGATGTCGCAGGCGAGGTCGTAGAGGGCGCGGGGCGGCAACGCGTCCCCGTCCTCCAGCCACAGCAGGTAAGCCTCCGCCCGCTCCCCCAGGGCGTCGAGCGCCGCGTCGCGCGTCGTGCATGCGCGCAGGCGCCCGTAGATCTGCCGATCGAGCGATGCCCGCGTCTGCCCGGCGCCCTGCCCGCCCGCGCCGTCGATCAGCACGACGAAGGTGGGCTGCACGACCATCAGGTCGATATGCCGGTGGATGTCCTGTATCTCGGCGGCCAGCGCCACCCGCTCGGCGGCGACCCGGCGGGCGTGCAGGGTTTCGAGCGGCAGCGGCGACCGGCCCTCGGCCCGGCCCGCGACCGCGAAGTGGGCGAGCGGGTTGAGGCCTGCGCGCGCCACGTCCGGGTGGCGCTCCAGGTACCAGCTGGTCGAGAAATCCGGGCTCGGATCCCGTCCCTCCGCGACGCCGAGGCGCAGGAAATGATGCAGCGGCGTCTCGTAGGCGTCGACCAGCTCCGGGTAGGTCCGCAGGTACCAGCCGCCGTCGAACAGCGGGTGCGGCTCGGAGCCGATGTGGACGCCGCGCTCGATGTAGTCGACGAGCGGATCCGCGTCCGGGCCGAGTTCCGGATGACGCGCCCGGTACCATGCGGCATCGAACAGCGGGTTGGGATCGGCGCAGGCTCGGATGCCGTGCGCGAGGTAGTGCACGAGCGGGTTGACGTCGCCGAGCCCGGGGACGCGGGAGCGGTACCAGCCGATGTCGAACAGCGGATGGGGATCGCGCCCCTCGCGTCCGCCGTCGCCGAGGAAGTGTACCAGCGGATTCTGCCCGGAGGCGGCCACGTCCGCGTTGCGCTCCAGGTACCAGGAGGTGTCGAACAGCCGGCACGGGTCGCGTCCCTCCGCGGCCCCCCCCTCGATGAAATGCGCGAGCGGGCTGCGGCCGGTCTCGACGAGATCCTCGTTGCGGGACAGGTAGAAGGCGGCGTCGAACAGCGGATGCGGATCGCGCGCGGCCCCGCGCATCCGATAATGCAGGAGCGGGTTGAGGCCCTGCGCATCGGGGTTGCGCGCCAGATAGTACGACGTGTCGAACAGCGGATGCGGGTCTGTCGCGCCGCGATCCTTCAGATAATGCAGCAGGGGATTGGCCCGGGCGTCGGCGGCGTCGGGGACCTGCCGGAGGTAGTGGGCCGGGTCGAAGAGCGGGTGCGGGCTCAGCGCCGCCCGTGCCCCGTCGGTGAGGTAATGGATCGCCGGGTTCATCCCGGCTTCCGCGACGTCCGGCACCTGTTCCAGGTACCAGGGTGAGTCGAACAGCGGGTGCGGCTCGGCGCCGTCCTCGGGATCGCGGCCGAGGTAGTCGAGCAGCGCGTTCTCGCCCGCGTCGGGGAAGGTCGCCCGGTACCAAGCCGCGTCGAACAGCGGGTGCGGATCGTAGCCGAGCCGTGCGCCGATCCGCAGGTAATGAACGAGCGGATTCTCGCCGGTGGCCGCGACTTCCGGGTGGCGGGCGAGGTACCACGCGCTCGCGAAGTACGGGTGCGGGTCGACCCCCTCCCGGCCGCCATCGGCGAGGAAGTGCAGCAGCGGGTTGAGGCCGGCCTCGCCGACATCCGGGCGCTGGCGCAGATACCATGCGGTGTCGAACAGGGGATGCGCCTTGCGTCCCTCGAAGCCGCCGTCGCGCAGGAAGTGGTGCAGCGGGTTCTTCCCGCCCGCGGCCACGTCGTCGTTGCAGAGGAAGTACCACGCCGTGTCGAAGGCCGGATGCGGATCGAGTTCCGCCGCGGCGCCGCGCGCGAGGTAGTGCAGGATCGCGTTCTCCCCGGCCTCCTGCGCCTGTTCGCGATACCAGGACGTGTCGAACAACCGGTTGGGATCGTAGCCGAGCTTCGCCCCGGTCTGCAGGAAGTGCCGGAGGAGCGTGCCCTCCCCGGTCGAGACGTCCGGATGCTTGGCGGCATACCACGCGCTGTCGAACAGCGGTCCCGGATCGACGCCCGGTCGCGAGCCGTGGTCCAGGTAATGAAGGAACGCTGTCTGGCCGGGGGCCGCCGCCTCGGGGTGCTTGCGCAGATACCACTCTGTATCGAACAGGGGATTGGGGTCGATGTCCGAGTGGTTCTGGTGGCGCGCATAATGCGCGAGCGGGTCATCCTGCGCCTCGGGATGCCGCGCGGCGTACCAGACGGCGTCGAACAGCCCGGATTCCCGTATCGCCCGGGCTATCGGATCAATCTCGGCCGGCGCGTCAGACGTCGCCGCCTCGGGACCGACTGACGGCGATAGGTTGGGGTGCTGCGCGTCGTCCATGTTGTCCCGAGCTTCAAAACGGGCGCAACTGATAGCGGCGCCTCCGACGGGCTGCAACGCCGAGGCCGCTCAGACCTCCACGACCGGTGCCGGAGATCGGCCCCGGCCGCAGCGCCGTCTGGACGATGATCCGGCCGCAGGAGCCGCACGCCACCATGCCGATCCCTTCGGCCCTCAGCCTACTGCGGGCTGCAGGGTCGGCAGGTCGGACGGGGGCGGCCTGAGGTGAGCGCGCTCGGGGGGCGGCAGCCCGTCCCAGGTGGTGCGCAGGCGATCGTAGGCGCCACGATAGAGCACCAGCAGGCGCTGGATCTCGGCGGGCGCGGGCAGGGCCTGCCCATCGATGACGGCCGATCCGGCCCGCGGAGCCGCGATGCCGACGCCGGAAACGGTCACGCGGTCGGTGTGATCGCGCAGCAACCGGGCCGCTTCCGACAGCAGCGCGACGTATCCGGCGAGGGTACGCCGATGCGTGTGGAATTCCGCCTGCGCGAACGCGTAATCCTCGGTCGTGTAGTGTCCAGTCATCCCGCCGTCCGATCCAGCCCGAGCTTATCGGACCATGGGCCGGGCGGCCACCCGGTCCGGAATGATGCGCCTGCGCCAGAGCCGTGCCCGATCGCGTTGCCATCGCGCGCGGCGCTGAGCCTCCGTTGTGACGCGCTCTCTTGCGCCGAACCGGTGTCCGCTCTTGCGAAACCTGCTTCGGCGGCGAGGCGCGCTCAGGCGTTTGCGGAGAGGCGCTTGATGTCGGCGTCGACCATCTCGGTGATCAGCGCCTCCAGGCTGGTCTGCGCCTCCCAGCCGAACGTCGCCTTCGCCTTGGCCGGGTTGCCCAGCAGAACCTCGAC
>NZ_JAKSYM010000175.1 GCF_022829545.1 Methylobacterium sp. J-030
GCCGCTCGACATGGCCCGTCACCGCGACCCGGAACGTCTGCGGGTCGATCGCGGTGGGGATGTCGGCGAGGTGGTAGCGGACGAAGAACGCGTCGTTGGGCGTGATCGCGCCCTCGTCGAACACCCCAAACGGCGTCTCCAACTGCGGCGGGCGCGCGGTCATCTGTAGGAGCGGGCGCTTGCCCGGATAGGCCACCAGCCGACGCGCCCCGTTGCCAAACGGCAGCATCGCGGTCTCGTCCGCCGACGCGCGAAGCGGCGCCAGGACCCGGCTGCCCGCCCCCGCGGCCAGCGCGGTCAGAAGAGTGCGCCTGTCCATCATGGTTCGCGTCGCTCCCGGTGGCGTGCCGTTCAGGATCTGATACCGGCATTGCCGGCGTTTGCGTACGGGTCCGCGCTCAAGCCGGCGTGACAGCCGCCCCGCGCCGCGAGATCTGCACGTTGCGGTAGAGGGTCAGCGCGCCGACGATCGAGAAAAGCGCCGCGCAGGCGAGCCACAGACCCGGCATGGCGCGGTTCCCCGTCGCGTGGATCAGATAGGTGCATACCGCCGGCGTGAAGCCGCCGAAGATGGCCTGCGCGAGGCTGTAGGCCAGCGAGAAGCCGGTGGCGCGCACCTCGGCCGGCATGATCTCGGTCAGCGTGACGACCATCACGCCCTGGTAGCCGCCGTACAGGAACGACATCCACATCAGGGCGGCCAGCAGCCGGAGGAACGACGGGTCCGACACGAGCCAAGCCATCACCGGATAGGCCGTGAGGGCGATCAGCACCGAGAAGGTCAGCAGCACCGGCAGACGCCCGATCCGGTCCGACACCGCCCCCATGACGGGCACCCAGATGAAGTTCGCGACGCCGACGCAGATGGTGACCACGAAGCTGTCATGGGCGCTCAAACCCAGCACCTGACGGGCATAGGTCGGCGTGTAGGCCGTGATCATGTAGAAGAAGACGCTCGTCAGCGTGACGAGCAGGACCGCCTTGAGCACGATCGCCCAGTTCTGCAGGAGCGACCGGTAGATCTCGCCGAGCGTGGCGCGGCGATGCCGGGCGCGCTTGGCGAACGCCTCGCTCTCGTGCATCGAGCGCCGGATCCAGAACAGGACCGGGATGATCAGGCAGCCGATCAGGAACGGGATGCGCCATCCCCAGGCGAGCATCTGCTCCTCCGTGAGGACGCCGCGCAGCGTCACGCCGATGATGGCGGCGAAGATCACCGCGACCTGCTGGCTGGCCGATTGCCAGCTCACGTAGAAGCCGCGGTTCCCGGGTGTGGCGATCTCCGACAGGTAGACCGAGACGCCGCCCGATTCCGCCCCCGCCGAGAACCCCTGCAGCAGGCGGCCGGTCAGGACGAGGATGGGGGCGGCGATGCCGACCGACGCGTAGGTCGGCGTGAACGTGATCAGCACGACGCCCACCGACATGATGGCGAGGCTCATGACCAGGCCGGCCCGCCGGCCGTGCCGGTCGATATAGGCGCCCAGCACGATGGCGCCGAGCGGGCGCATCAGGAAACCGATCCCGAAGGTCGCCAGCGACAGCATCAACGAGACGTACTCGTTGTCGTTGGGGAAGACGGCCTTCGCCACCGCGGCGGCGTAGAAGCCGTAGACCATGAAGTCGAACATCTCGAGGAAGTTGCCGCTGACGACGCGGAACACGTCCCCCTTGGTGGGCGGGCGTTGAGCCGAAGCGTCCATGGTTCCTCTCCCGTCGGCAGAGCGGTCGCTGTCCGCAGACGCCGACCACGTGTTCGAGACGGTGCCAGATATTCTATTATTTAGAACACCGTCTCATTTGACGATAGGCTAGGAAGGCGGCTGGCCATAGTCAACATCGAATCTGCGGACCCGACGATCTTCGCGGGTGCGCGTGGCCGACGATCGACCCGAGGCGGCGCAGGTCGGCGGACGCGCTCTTGACGCAGGACGGCGCAAAGCGATAGGTCTTGATGGAACGCTGTTTCGGATATTAGAACGATGGACAGCACGCTTCTCAAGGGATTGATGGTCCTGGAGCACTTGGCCGGCAGCGAGACGCCCCGCGGTGTCAGCGAGCTGGCGCGCGCGCTCGGCCTGACGAAGAGCAACGTCCACCGCACGCTCCAGACGCTGGTGGCCGCCGGCTACGTGCGCGCCCATCCCGGCGGAACCTACGCCTGCACGCTCAAGCTGTTCGAGCTCGCCAGTCCCGTGGTGGCGCGGATCGACGTCCGGCAGGTCGCCGAGCCCTACATGCGGACGCTGGCCGAGCACACGCAGGAGACGATCCACCTCGCCCTGCTCGACAGGGCGGACGTCATCTACCTGCACAAGATCGAGAGCCCTCAGCCGGTCCGCGCCTATTCGTCGATCGGCGGCCGCGCCCCGGCCTACTGCGTGGCCTCCGGCAAGGCGCTTCTGGCCTACCAGGACGAGGCGCTGGCCCATCTGCCGGAGGCGCTCCCGATCCACACGCCGCGCACGATCCCGTCCCTGGACCTGCTGCGGCGGGAGCTGGAGCAGGTCCGGATCCAGGGCTTCGCGATCAATCGCGGGGAGTGGCGCGAGGGCGTCTGCGGCCTCGCCGCGATCGTCCACGATGCCATGGGCCGGCCCGCGGCCGCGCTCGGCATCTCCGGTCCGGCCGATCGCCTGAATCCGACGGCGTTGCGCCGCTTCAGCGACGTGGTCGTCGATGCGGCGCGCGGCCTGTCGCGCGCCCTCGGCTACAACCCCATCGCCGTCTCATCCCATCCCGCGCCGCGACACGCCCGAGGCCCCGTGCCCGCGCGTGCGCCGGTGACGGTTGACTGACCGAGGAGCAAGCCCGTGCGCCCGTTATCCGGTATCCGCGTGATCGAGTTCTGCAGCGTCGCGGCCGGGCCGTTCTGCGCCATGCTGCTCGCCGACATGGGGGCCGACGTCGTCAAGGTCGAGAACCCGGACGGCGGCGATTCGATGCGGGCTTGGCCGCCCCTCAATCAGGGATTCAGCGAGAACTTCGCCTCGCTCAACCGCAACAAGCGCTCCGTGACGCTGGACCTGAAGGATCCGGCCGACAAGGCACGCGCCCTGGATCTGATCGGCTCCGCCGACGTGGTGCTGGAGAACAACCGGCCGGGCGTGATGAAGCGGCTCGGCCTCGACTACGCGAGCGTCGGCGCCGGGCGGCCCGGCCTCGTCTACTGCTCGATCTCGGCCTTCGGCCAGGAGGGGCCGCGCTCGGCCGAGGCCGGGTTCGACCTGACGCTCCAGGCGATGAGCGGCGTCATGAGCGTCACGGGCGAGCCCGGCGCGCCGCCGGTGAAGTGCGGCGTGCCGATCTCGGATTTCGGCACCGGCCTCTACGCGGCCTACGCGATCGCGGCGGCTCTGCTCCAGGTGCGGGCGGGCGGGACCGGCGCGCACATCGACGCCTCGATGTTCGGGGCCTCGCTGGCGATGGGCGCGCTCCAGACCAGCGAATATTTCGGCAGCGGCCGCGATCCGAAGCGCCTGGGCTCGGCCCACCCGCGCAACGCGCCCTACCAGGCCTTCCGCGCCCAGGACGGGTACTTCGCCATGGCGGCGGGCAACAACGCGCTCTACCGCGCCGCCTGCGCGGCGATCGGGCGCGACGACCTCGCCGAGGATCCGCGCTTCGCCTCGACCGCCCTGCGGGCGCAGAACCAGGGCGATCTCCTGGCGATCCTCGAGCGCGACTTCGCCGACCTCACCTGCGCCGACCTGCTCGCCCGGTTCCGCGCCGCGGGCGTGCCCTGCGCACCGATCAACGGCTACGCCGACGCCCTGGCCGACCCGCAGGTCGAGCACATGGGCTGGGTCCAGCCCCTGACCCTCGCCTCCGGGGCCGAGACCCGCACCTTCGTGTCGCCGCTCAAGTTCTCGGGCGAGGGCTTCCCGATCTACCGGGAGCCGCCGGCGCTGGGCCAGCACAATGCCGAGCTGTTCGGCGCGGCCGCGCCGGCCCGCGCGCGCACCGCCTAGGGAGCCGCGCCATGGACGAACTCCTGACGGACCGCAGCGGCGACACGCTGACCCTGACGCTCAACCGCCCCGAGAAGATGAACGCCCTGTCGGCCGCCCTGGTCGACGCGCTCCTCGACGCCGTGGCGGCGGCGGCCGGAGACGGGACCCGGCTCCTCGTGCTCAAGGGCGCGGGCCGCAACTTCAGCGCCGGGTTCGATTTCGGCGGCTGCGCGGACCAGTCGGAGGGCGATCTGCTGCTCCGCTTCGTGCGGATCGAGCAGCTCCTCCAGGCGCTGGCCCACGCGCCCTTCGACACGCTGGCGCTGGCGCACGGGCGCAACTTCGGCGCCGGGGTCGACGTGGTCTGCGCCTGCGGCCGGCGGGTCGGCGACCCGGCCGCCACCTTCCGCATGCCCGGCCTGTCCTTCGGGCTGGTGCTCGGAACCCGGCGCTACGCCGAGCGGGTCGGCGGCTCCAAGGCCCGGCTGGTCCTGCAGGCGGGCCGGGTGTTCGATGCCCCGGAGGCCCTGGCCGACGGCTTCCTCACCGCCGTCGCGGCGACCGAGTCCTGGCCCGACACCGTCGCGGCCGCGTCGGAGGCGGCCACGCGCCTGTCCCCCTGGGCCGGGGCCGCCCTCAACCGCGCCACCGTCCGCGACACCCGCGCGGACGACCTCGCCGACCTCGTCGCCTCGGCCGCGCGCCCGGGGCTGAAGGACCGCATCCGCGCCTACCGCGCGGCCTGACACGTTTCCGACCGGAGGACGCCCCGTGAGCGCCGGAACCCAGAAGATCATCCCCCTCGCGGACCTCGCCGCCCGGGTGCCGGACGGCAGCTCCCTGGCGCTCGGCGGCAGCTTCCTGCACCGCGGCCCCTTCGCGTTCGTGCGCGAACTGATCCGCCAGGGGCGCCGCGACCTCGAAGTCGTGAAGCAGTCGCCCGGCTACGACATCGACATCCTGTGCCGCGCCGGCGCCCTGTCCCGGGCCAAGGCCGGGATCGTCGCCATGGAGGGCAATTTCGGCCTCGCGCCCTGGTATCGCCGGGCGATCGAGTCCGGGCACGTCCGCCTGGAGGAGCATGCCTGCGCCAGCCTGACGGCCGGCCTGCGGGCGGCCGCCTTCGGCGTGCCGTTCATGCCCTGCGGCGGGATCCACGGCTCCGATCTCCCGGCCCTCAACGGCTGGAAGACGATCGAGGACCCCTACGGCAGCGGCGAGGCGGTCTACGCCATCCCGCGCATCCAGCCGGACTTCGCGGTGATCCAGGCCAACGAGGTCAGCGAGTCGGGGGACGTGCGCGTCTACGGGACCTCGCATTGGGACCGGATCATGAGCCGCTCGGCCAAGCGCGTGCTCGTGGTGGCCGAGCGTGTCGCGCCGGACGCCTCCTTCCGCGACCAGCCGGAACTGACGCTGGTGCCCCACTTCCTCGTCGAGGCGGTGAGCATCGTGCCGAACGGGGCGTGGCCCGGGTCGCTCTGGCCCGATTACGCGATCGATTACCCGGCCGTGGAGGCCTACATGGCCGACGATCCGGGCGTGCTCGACGCCCACCTCGCCGCCGGCCCCGAGGCGCGGGAGGCGGCCCATGTCTGAGGCTGTATCCGGTGCGCGCGGGGATTGGTCGGGCTTCTCCTACATCGTCACCAACCTCGCCCGGTTCGTGCGGCCGAACGAGATCACCTTCAGCGGCGTGAACTCGGCCCTGCCGATGCTGGCCTGCCTGCTCGCCAAGCGGGCTTACCCGTTCGCCTTCACCTACATCAACGTCGCCGGCGGGGTCGATCCGAACCCGTCGGCGGTGCCGATCTCCTCCTCCGACCCGGTGCTCGCCGAGGGCTCCCGGGCGATCTTCGCCAACGAGGATTTCTACGACCTCTGCACGCGCGGCCTGATGGACCTGTGCTTCCTCGGCGCCGCCCAGGTCGATGGGCTGGGCCGCACCAACGTCTCCTGCATCGGCGACTGGCACGCCCCGCGGGTGCGGCTGCCGGGCGGGGGCGGGGGCGCCGTGATGCTGCCCACCGCCCGCCGGGCGGTGACGTGGCGGACCGAGCATTCCCGGCGCACCCTGGTCGAGACCCTCGACTTCGTCACCGCGGCCGGCGGCATGCACGGCGTGGTCACGCCGATCGCCGTCTTCACCAAGCGCGAGGGCCGGCTCGTGCTGGCCTCCTGGCATCCGGAGGCGAGCCTCGACGAGGTCCGCGACCGCACCGGCTTCGCCTTCGCGGCGGACGGCGCCGCGCCGACGCCGCCGCCGACCCCGGAGGAGCGGGCGGCGCTGGCGGCCCTCGACCCGGAGGGCCGGTTCGAGGCCGATGCGGGCATCCGCCTGCGCTGAAGGCGGGGCCAACCAACGGGACAGGAGATCGCCGCCATGATGGCTGCCAGGTCGGACTCGATCAGCGCGCGGCTGCGCGCCGCCATCGCGGGTCACGCCGAGGCGGGCCGCACGGCCCTCGTGGGCCCGGAGCCCGTGTCGTACGCCGCGCTCGGCGCGCGCATCGACGCCGCCGCGGGCGCGGTCCGGGACTGGGGCGTCGCCCGGGGCGACCGGGTCGGGCTGATCGCGCCCAAGGGCGCGGCGGCGATCGCGGCCTATTTCGGCGCCCTGCAGGCCGGCGCCTGCGTCTGCTTCCTCGAACCCGGGCTCGCGCCGGAGGTGGTGGCCGAGCAGGCCGCGCTCGTCGGCATGCGGCACCTGATCGTGGCCGAGGCCGACGCGGCGCACGCCGCCGCGCCCGCCTTTGCCGGCCTGGACGTCCGGACGCTGGACAGCCTCGGCGGCGGCGCGGCGTTCGTGGCCGAGATCGGCCCGCGGGACGAGGCCATGCTGCTGTTCACCTCGGGGAGCACCGGCCGGCCGAAGGGCGTGCTGCTGCGCCACGCGGGGCTCATCTGCAACGCCGTCGGCGTGCTCCGCCACACCGGCACGGGGCCCGCGGACCGGCTCCTCCACGTCATGCCGCTGCACCACACGAACGGCGTCAACAACCAGTTGATCGTGCCCCTCCTGGCCGGGGCCGGGATCGTGCTGATGGAGCGCTTCCAGGCCGAGGCCGCCCTCGGCGCGCTGCGGTCCGGCGGCATCACCTACATGACCGGCGTGCCGACGATCTACGCGCGGATGCTGCCCCTGCTGCGCCCGGGCGAGCGCTTCCCGGGCCTGCGCTTCCTGCGCTGCGGCTCGGCACCGATCACCCCGACCCTGCACCAGCAGATCGAGGACGCCTTCGGCGTGCCGCTCCTCGTCTCCTACGGCCTGTCGGAGGCCACCTGCACCTCGACCATGAACCCGCCGGATCGGCGCCGGATCGGCACGATCGGCACCGTGCTGGAAGGCCAGAATGTGGACCTGTTCGATCCCGTCACGGATCGCCCGGTCGAATCCGGCCGGGAGGGGGAGATCCGCATCGCCGGCCCCGCCCTGATGGCGGGCTATCTCGGCAGCGCGGATCAGCCGATCGTGGACGGCTGGCTGCGCACGGGCGATCTCGGCCGCTTCGACGCCGACGGGTTCCTGTCCATCACCGGCCGGATCAAGGACGTGATCATCCGCGGCGGCGAGAACATCTCGCCCGCGCTGATCGAGCGGCAGCTCGCCGCCCATCCGGCGATCCGCGATTGCTGCGTGGTCGGCGCCCCCGACGCGGATCTCGGCGAGGTGCCGGTGGCCTTCGTGGTGCTGCGCGAGGGCACGGGCCTCGACGAGGGGGCGTTGAAGGATTTCGTGCGGGGCTCGCTCGCGCGGATCTACGTGCCCGCGCAAATCCGCCGCCTCGACGTCCTGCCGGTCAACGGGGTCGGCAAGACCGACCGCAAGGCGCTGCGCGGCCTGCTGGCCGCCCCGTGACGCGCGGGCCGTCCGCCGATCTCCGACCGCGCCGCGTCCCGGAGGTCCGCCGCGCTCAGGATCCGGCCGTCCGCGACCGGCCCGGACCCGGCGGCGGTACGGCGGACGCCTGACAGGGTTTGAGCGTCGCGGCGGTCCGGCGGCCGGAGCCCGGTCGCCCCGGCAGGGCCGGCATGCGCAGGGCCGGGTTGTGGCCGAGCGCGCGCGAGAGGTCCCGGGCGGTGTCCACCACGACGGCGCTGAAACGGCGCAGCACGGCGAGCTTCAGGCGGTCGGCGGGACCCGAGATGCTGATCGCGGCCACCGGCTTGCCCATCCTGTCCTGCACGATGGCGCCGAGCCCGCAGACCGAGTCCCGCCACTCGCCGCGGTTGATCGCGAAGCCCCGGGCCCGGACCTGCTCCAGTTCGCCGCGCAGCCGTTCCAGGGAGCCGATCGAGCGCGGCGTGAAGGTCGGCAGCGGGTCGTGGAAATGCCGCAGGGCCTCGTCCTCCTGGTAGGCGAGCAGGGCCTTGCCGGAGGCGACGCAATGGGCCGGCGCGCGGCCGCCGATCGACGAATAGGCCCGGACCGGGTGCGGACTCTCGACCTTGTGCAGGTAGATGACCTCGGTCCGGTCCAGCAGCGAGAGGTGGATGGTCTCCTGGGTCACCGCCGCGAGGGCATGCATGAACGGGTCGGCGACCTGCCGGACGTCGATCCGCGCGACCACGGGGCTCGCGAGTTCGAACAGCTTCAGGGTGCAGGCGTAGCCGCCGGGCTCGGCGCGGACGTAGCCCGCCGCCGCAAGCGTCTGGAGCGTGCGGTGGACGTTGCTCTTCGTCAGGCCGAGCGCGCGCGCGAGATCCGTCAGGCCCCGCGGCGCTTCGCTCTGCGCGAGATGTTCGAGAACCGTCAGTCCCTTGAGGAGTGTGGTGTCCACCGTACCGCCGTTCGCCTTCCCGGCACTCACCTTGTGCCGGCGTGAGGCCCGTCAAGACCGGGTCTCGACGGGCAGGAACCTGTCAATCGCGCGGCTGCGTCGCCACCAGGGACGGGCGTTCCGCGAAGGCCGCATACCACGCGGCCGCGGCCGGATGGTCGCCGCGCCAGTCGCGCGACGGATAGCGGAAATCCAGGTAGCCCAGCGCGCAGGCGAGCGTGATCGTGGCGATGTCGACCCGGTCGCCGAATTCGGGCGCGGTCCTGTCGAGCACCGCGAGGACGTCGGTGACCTTGCTCATCTGCCCGTCGGTCCAGTCGCTCCAGCGCAGGGCCTCGGGCCGCACGGCCCCCTCGTAGCGCGCCAGGAGCGCCGCGTTGAGCAGCCCGTCGCCCATGGCCGCCCCGGCCAGATTGCGCCAGCGCGTGGCGCCGGTTCCGAACAGGGCGCCGCCGCCCTGGGCGTCGAGGTATTCGCAGATCACGCGGCTGTCGAACAGGGCGAGGCCGTCGTCGGTGATCAGCGTCGGCACCTGTCCGAGGGGGTTCTCGGCGCGGATCGCGGCGTCGCGCTTGACCGGATGCGCCGCGGCGGGCTGCCGCTCCAGCCGGTCGACCAGCCCGAGTTCATGGGCCGCGATCATCACCTTCCGCACGAAGGGCGACGACGGAGAGTAGAAGAGCTTCATGTGAGAGACCTTGTTTGCCAGTACGATCACTGCATCGACCAGATATTGGGCACGACGTCGCTGTTGTATCCGGAGACGAACGGCTTACTTGTCCCCGTATCCGCATCGTAGACGTTGCGATGGACGCGGCCGATGTTCGCTCCATAGACGTGGATGCTGATCGAGGCGCGATCCGCGAAGGCGTTGGCCACCTGGTGGATGTCGCCGTGCGTCGGCGAGACGACGTCGATCTGGCCCGGATGGAGCATCTCGGTCCCGGCCTCCGTCAGCGCGTCCCCGGTCCGCTCGAAGCGCCGGGAGCGCTCCTCGCCCCGGAGCATGCCGACGAGGCCCCAGACCGTGTGGTCGTGGATCGGGGTCTTCTGTCCCGGTCCCCAGACGAAGCTGACGATGGAGAACCGCTCGAGCGGATCGCAGTGCAGCAGGTACTGACGGTAGAACTGCGCGTGCGGAACGGTCGCGAAGTCGGGCAGCCAGTCATCCTGGGCGATCAATCGCCCGAGGATGTCCTGCCCGCCCGCGATCATGGCCTCGGGATCCGCGATCGACCGGTCGGCCAGGCGGGTAAGGTCCTGAACGCAATCCCTGAGGCGTCGGATGCTCATCGAAATCTCCTGTCGCTCGTGCGGGTTAGGCCGGCCACGGGGCCGGGATGGTCGACGGTCGAAGGCTCACGAACCGGTATAGGTCGGCGTCCGCTTCTCCCGGGCGGCGGCGAAGCCCTCGCGGAAGTCCTGGCTCGCCGCCACGGCCTCGACCGAGCGCATCGCGTGGCTGACGCGCTCGATCGGCGAGCGCGGCACCGTCTCGGCCGACAGCTCCTTGAGCATGGCGAGGACGAGGGGCGCGTTGTCGGCGAGCCGCCGCGCGTAGGCCCTGGCGGCGTCCATCACCTCTCCGGGCGGGACGATCCTGTTCACGAGGCCGACCTGATAGGCGCGCTCGACGGAGAACTCCTCGCCGAGCAGCATGATCTCCATGGCGACCTTGTGGGGGATCCGCCCGGCGAGGCCCGCGATCAGCCCGCCCGCGAAGCCGAGCTTCGGCTCGGGGTACATGAAGCGCGTGCCGGAGCCGGCGACGCAGAGGTCGCACATCTGCACGAGGGTCATCGCCCCGCCGATGCACCAGCCGTTGACCGCCGCGATCACCGGCTTGGTCACCGGGATGTCGAGGCCGGGCAGGAAGCGCCGGTAGTTCGGGAACGCGTCGGAGGTCGTGTCCTTGCCGACCGAGAAGGCGCGCTCGCCCGCCCCGGTCAGGATGGCGACGCGGTCGTCGCCCGCGCTGAACCGGCGCCACGCCTCGGCGAGCGCCGTCTCGATGCCCGGGTTGATGGCGTTGAGCTTGTCCGGCCGGTTCAGGGTGATGGTGGCGATGCCGTCGGCGGAATCGTAGAGAAGGTCGCTCATGGAAGCCTGTCCCTGGCCAGAGTCTGCAACTGTGCCTTGAGGACCTTCCCGTTCGCCGCCAGCGGCAGCGCGGGAAGGACGATGAGGGCGGTCGGGTGCTTGTAGGGCGACAGCGCCGCGCGCAGGTGGTCGCCGAGATCGTCGGGGACCGCCGAGCCCGGGCCGCTCAGTTCGAGGAAGGCGACGATCTCCTCGTTGCCCTCGACCGCACGGCCGATCACCGCGGATTGCGCGACCGCGGGGTGGCGGTTCAGCGCCGTCTCGACCTCAAGCGGGTAGACGTTGAACCCCGACCGGATGATCACGTCCTTGGTCCGGCCGACGATGAACACCCGGCCGTCCGGCCCGATGCGCGCGAGGTCCTGGGTGTTGAACCATCCGTCCTCCGTCAGGCACCGGGCGGTGAGGTCGGGATCCCGGAAGTAGCCGGTGGTGACGTTGGGCCCGCGCACCCACAGCTCGCCGGTGCCGCCCGCCTCCACCGCGCCGCCATCCACGGCGGCGACCCGCACCTCCACCCCCGGCAGGGGCGGCCCGACCGAATCGTCGGGCGTGCCGTCCTCGAAGCGGGTCCAGCAGATCGCGGCGGCCTCGGTCAGCCCGTAGCCGTTGTGGAGGGTGGTGCCGAAGAGATCCTCCACCTTGCGCTTGACCGTGAGGTCGATCGGGCAGCCCCCGGCGGCCGTGAAGCGCAGGCTGGCCGGAGCCCGCCAGCCGCGGGCCCGCCCGCGGCTGGCGAGCTTGGCGAACATCGCCGTCGCGCCCTGGAGCGCGGTGATCTGCAGGGCGTCGATCGCGTCGAGGCACTCGTCCGCCGCGAACCGGGCCCGCAGGTGAAGCGCCCCGCCGTTGCGCAGGGTCCCGAGGAAGACCGAGGCCAGCCCCATGATGTGGGTGATCGGCAGGATGCCGTAGACCCGGTCGGCCGGGCCGATGCGGCGCAGCCGCTCCATCATCGTGGCGATGAAGACGAGGCTCTCGTCCTTCAGGATCACGCCCTTGGGCGTGCCGGTCGTGCCGGTCGTGTAGATCATCACGCCGCCTTCCTCGCCCCGCCCGTCCGGCTCGGGGCGAGACTCGGGGCGAGAGACGAAGGCGAAGCTGCCGACCGCCGGATCCGCCCCGGGCTCCGCGGCGAACCCGGCCGCGTGGCGGGCCGCGTCCTCGGAGCCCTCGGTGACGAAGATCACGGCGCGCGGCCGGCAATGCGCGACGATGCCGGCGACCTCCGGTCCCACCCGCCGGGCGTTCTCGAGCACGAGCCGGGCGCCGGCCCGATTGACGGCAAGCAGGAGCGCGGCCAGCGCAACGCCGTTCTCGCCCACGACCATCACCCGGTCGCCCGGCGCGACGCCGCGCGCGCCGAGCTGGCGCGCGAGGCGCTCGACCGCCTGGACGAGGGCCGCGTAGGTCAGCGTGCGCGTCCCGTCCGCCACCGCGAGGGCGTCCGGCGTCCGGGCCGCGGCGGCACGGATCAGGTCCACGAACCGCACCGGCCCCGCGCCGGGATCGATCTGAACGTCGTCGCAGATCTGCGCTGCGCTCATGGTCAATACTCCAGCTTCAGGCCGATCGTCTTGATCAGCGCGCCCCACTTCGCGGTCTCGGAATCGATGAAGGCGGCATAGTCGGGCCCGCACCGGACCTTGGTCTCGGCGCCGAGGCCGGCGAGCTTCTCCTGCACGCCGGGATCGGCGAACGCCGCCGCGATCGCGGTGCGGAGCTGCGCGACCACCGGCTCCGGCGTGGCCTTGGGCGCCCAGAGCCCGTACCAGGAGGTGATGTCGAAGCCGGGGATCGCGGCCTCGGCCACGGTCGGGATGTCGGGCGTCACCGCAGAGCGCGTGCCCGAGCTGATGGCCAGCGCCCGGAGCTTGCCGCCCTTCACCTGACCCAGCGCCCCGTTGTCGAACATGTAGGCGATCCGGTTCGCCATCAGGTCGAGCTGCGCGGGGCCGCTGCCCTTGTAGGGCACGTGGACGACATCGATCCCCGCCATCGCCTTGAACATCTCCCCGGTGAGGTGCGGGCTGGCTCCGACCCCGGTCGACGCGAAGGTGAGCGTGCCGGGACTGGCCTTGGCGGCCTTGATCAGGTCCGCGACGGATTTGTACGGCGCGGTCGCCCCGACGACGAGGAAGTTCGGGACGCTGACCACTTGGCAGAGCGGGGTCAGGTCCTTGTGCAGGTCGTACGGGACCTTGTTGTAGAGCACCGGGATGATCGCGTTGGCGATCGAGCCCATCAGCAGGGTGTAGCCGTCCCCGGGCGCCTTCGCCACGATGTCGGAGCCGATGATGCTGCCGGCGCCGGGGCGGTTGTCGACGATGAACGACTGGTTGAATTTCTGCCCGAGCTTGTCGGCGAGCAGGCGCCCGGCCACGTCGGTGATGCCCCCCGGCGGGAAGGGCACGACGATGCGCACCGTGTGATCGGGATAGGTGCCCTCCGCCTGCGCAGGCCCCGCGATGATCGCCGCGCAGAGCGCGAGCGCCGAAACAAACCTTTTCATCTTCCCTCCCAGGCAATGTTTTTGTTCTGTTTCGAAGATTTGGTTCTATCTCGCGGCAACTAGCTCCTTTTGTACTGGAGAAGGCCGCCGGAGACCTTGGGCGGATGCGCCAGGATCGCCTCCTCGATCGGCTCGGTTCCCCAGCCCGGACGGTCCGGAACCACCAGATGTCCGGCCTCGAATTCCGGCTCGTGCGAGAACAGCTCCCGGTCCCAGGCGAGGCGGTCGACGTCGACCTCCATGATCCGCAGGTTCGGGACGGCGGCCGCGAAGTGCAGGTTCATCATCGTGCTGAGGTGGCCGTAGAAATTGTGCGGCGCGACGTTGACGTCGTGCGCCTCCGCCAGGGCGGCGATCTTCATCGACTGCCAGGCCCCGTTCCACGGGACATCCACGATCGCCACGTCCATCGCCTGCTCCTGGAAGAACGGCAGGAACTGGCGCAGGCCGATCAGCGTCTCGCAGGAGGCGATCGGGTTCCGACTGTGCGACCGCACATAGGCCAGCGCCTTGGGATTGAAGCTGTCGATCTCGATCCAGAACAGATCGAGGTCCTCGAGGGCCCGCACGATCCGCAGGAGACCTTCCGGCTTGGCGTTGAAGTTCAGGTCGATCAGGAGCTCCACGTCCGGCCCGGCGCCCGCGCGCAGGGCCTCCAGATGCGTCCGGATGCTGCGGATGAGCGCGGGATCGACGTTGAGTTCGGGGTAGAACGGGACCGCGAAGCCCGGTCGCCACGCCCGCAGCGGCCCGTCATCGTGCAGGAAGAGGTTGGTCTTGCAGGCGGAGAAGCCCCGCTCCCGCACCTCCGCGCCGACGGCCTGCACCCCGGCGAGATCCGTGATCGCGGGCGGGAAGAAGCTCGGATGGTTGATCCGCCACGTCGGCGCGTGGGACCAGTAGACCTTGACCCGGTCGCGGATCTTGCCCCCGAGCAGTTCGTGGCAGGGAATGCCGAGGGTCTTGGCCTTGGCGTCGAGCAGCGCGTTCTCGATCGCCCCGATGCCCTCGCCGACGACGCCGCCCGGGGCGGGCCGCGTCAGGCAGGACGCCTCCGCGAAGAACCGCTCGTGATGGCGGACATCCTGGCCGACGAGGCGCCGGCCGAGCTGCTCGATCACGGAGGTCACACCGGGCGATCCGAAGCCCTCGTCGAACTCGCTCCAGCCGGCGACCCCGTCCTCGGTCGTGATCTTGACGAAGCGGTAGTTGCGCCAGCCGGCATCGCAGCAGAAGGTCTTGATCTCGCGGATGTGCATGCGCGTCCTCCTGGATAGCGGTTGACGGGGCCGGCTCGCCGCGACCCCGGGGCGGCGTCAGACGATCTGATTGCGCAGGTCCGCGCGGCCGCTCGCGAGCCGCGACAGGTTGTCGACGAGGATGTCGACGACGCGCGCCTCGCAGGCGCGGGATTCGCCGGCCGTGTGGCTGGTCATGACGACGTTCTCGAAGCCCCAGAGGGGTGAGGACTCGGGCAGCGGCTCCTGCGCGAAGCAGTCGAGCCCGGCCCCCGCGAGCGCGCCGTCCCGCAGGGCCCGGATCAGGGCGGCCTCATCGACGACCCGTCCGCGCGCGACGTTGATCAGGAAGGCCGACGGCCGCATCGCCGCCAGGGCCGCCGCGTCGATCAGCCCCTCGGTCTCCGGCGTGAGCGGGCAGGCCAGCACGACGACGTCGGCGCGGCCCAGCGCCTCCGCGAGCCGGTCCGGGGGAAACACCGCCTCGAACGGGGGCGCCGCGTCGGCGGCGCTGCGGCGGACGCCGACGACGCGCATGCCGAACGCGGCCGCCAGCGCGGCGATCCGGGATCCGATGCCGCCGAGACCGACGACGACCATGGTCTTCCCGGCGAGTTCCATCTCGCGCCGCTCAGGATCCGCGATCAGGCCGCGCCAGCGCCGGGACGCCTGATGATCGCGGGCCGTGTGCAGGTGACGCGTCAGCGAGAGGATCATGGCGAGGGCGTGTTCGGCGACCGCGCCGGCATTGCCGCCCTGGGCGCTCGCCAGCCGTATGCCCCGCTCGCGGAGCCGGGCGCGGTCGAACACCTCGGTCCCGGCGCTGATCGCCTGGATGAAGCGGAGTCTCTCGGCGCGATCGACCCACGCATCCCGCCAGAAGCGCGAGACGACCAGGACGTCGGCCTCGGCGATGCGCGCCTCCACCTCCGGCAGCGTGCGGACCTCCAGGCAGGCATGATCCGGGCAGCGCGCGCGGAAGACGTCCCCGAGCTGGTAGGCCGGATGTCCGAACAGCACTGTAAGCCGATCGCGCATGACGCTCCCGCTCAGGCATGGCTGCATTTTTGTTCCGCAGCGGTCGCCAGCTTCTTGACACCCAATTTCGATGCTGTCTATCCTAATAATTGAAATTTCGTTCTACATAATGGAACGAAACGGATTTCACGGGACACGTCGAAGCGCCAGCCGATCCGGCGCCGAAAGGGCCGCCACGGCCGCGGCGACCCAGGCGTCGCGTCGGAAAAGATGTCTGAACGGAACGGCTTATCACCGGATCCGGATCGGCCGTCGCGTCAGCGAGACGACCCATGAGGGTCGCGGGCGAGGAGGAATCATGAACGGCGTGACTGCGCGGCGAGACTTGCTGGCCGGCGGCCTGCTCGCCCTGATCGGGGCCGGCGTCGTCGTCGATGCCCGGGGGCACGCGATCGGCACCCTGGGGCACATGCAGGCAGGATATTTCCCCTTGGTGCTGGGGATCCTCCTGATCGTCCTCGGGGTGCTCACGAGTCTGTCCGGCCTCCTCGCCGAGGAGACGGACCACGAGGCCGCCCATCCGCTCGATCTGCGCGGATGCGCGGCGATCATTCTCAGCGTCGTCGCCTTCGTTCTGTTGAGCGAATACGCGGGCTTGCTGCCGGCCACGTTCCTGTCCGCGCTCGTCGCCGCGGCCGGCGACCGCAAGATGTCTGTCACCGGCGCGCTGGTCCTCGCGGCGACGCTGTCGCTGATGGCCGCGCTGCTCTTCTCCTACGCGCTGAACATGCCGCTCCCGCTCGTGAGGCTGTGAAATGCTGGCGACCGCTCTCAACGACCTGTGGCACGGCTTCGGCGTCGCCTTCGAGCCGCAGAACCTGATGTGGTGCTTCGTCGGTGTCCTGTTCGGCAACATCGTCGGCGTCCTGCCCGGCATGGGCGTGCTCGCGGCGATCTCGGTTCTGCTGCCGCTGACCTTCGCGATGAAGCCGGTCGCGGCGATCCTGATGCTCGCCGGCATCTACTACGGCGCCCAGTACGGCGGCGCGATCTGCTCGATCCTGCTGAACCTGCCCTGCCATCCGCCGCACGCGGTGACGTGTCTCGACGGCTACCCGATGACCCAGCAGGGCAAGGGCGCGACGGCGCTCGGCATCACGATGCTGTCGTCGTTCGTCGGCGCCTCGTTCGGCATCGTCGAGATGATCTTCTTCGCCCCCGTGCTGGTCGGCTTCGCGCTGCATTTCGGCCCGGAGGACATCTGTGCCCTGATGCTGCTCGGGCTGCTCGCCGGCTCGACCCTGTCCAAGGGTTCCCCCCTCAAGGGCGTCGCGATGACGGTCCTCGGCCTGATCCTCGGGATCGTCGGGTCGGATCCGAATTCCGGCGAGCAGCGCCTCACCCTCGGCATCCCGCAGCTCGCCGACGGGATCGAGATCGTGGCGCTGGCCCTCGGGCTGTTCGGGATCGCCGAGTTCCTGAAGAGCGTGAACAACGTGCCGACCCTGAACGTGCGGGGCACGCAGGTGCGCCTGCGGGACATGCGCCCGAGCCGGGCCGAGCTCAAGCGGGCGGCCCCCGCGATGATCCGCGGCACGCTGATCGGCAGCCTCTGCGCGCTGATTCCCGGCACCGGGCCCACGATCGCGTCGTTCGTCGCCTATGCCAGCGAGAAGAATCTCTCGCGCAACAAGGCGGATTTCGGCCGGGGCGAGATCCGGGGCGTGGCCGCACCCGAGGCGGCCACGCACGCCTCCGTGCAGGGCGACTTCATCCCGACCTTCAGCCTCGGCATCCCGGGCGACTCGGTGATGGCGCTGCTGCTCGGCGCGCTCATCGTCCAGGGCATCCAGCCGGGTCCGCAGCTGATCACCGAGCACCCGGACATCTTCTGGGGGCTGATCGCCAGCTTCTGGATCGGCAACATCCTCCTGATCGTGATGAACGTGCCGCTGATCGGCATCTGGGTGAAGATGCTCGCGATTCCCTATCGCTACCTCTATCCGAGCGCGCTGTTCTTCATCTGCATGGGCGTCTACGGCGTCAGCAACGATCTCTTCCTGGTCTGCGAGACGCTCGCGATCGGCATCGGCGGCTACGGGCTGCTCCGGCTCGGCTTCCATCCGGCCCCGATCCTCCTGGGCTTCGTGCTCGGGCCGCGCTTCGAGGAGAATTTCCGGCGGGCGATGCTGCTGTCGCGGGGCGATCTGAACGTCTTCATCGAGAGCCCGATCAGCGCCACCTTCCTCGGTCTCGCCGTCCTCCTGGTGACCGCGCAGGTGGTCCTGTACCTGCGCCGACGCCTGCGCCGACACTTGCCCCCTGGCCATGCCCCCGGCGTGCTGCGCAGCCCCGTCCTCCCGGCGTGCGAGGCCGTTCCGCCGACCCAGATCTGATGCGGCTCAGCGCAGCCCGAGACGGAGACCCGACAGCATGTCCCAGGCAGCCCCGATGGGGAACGGAAACGACGGGCGGAGCGCGCCTCCGCCCGCCCTGGCGGTGGAGGATCTGCCGCCGGACATCCGGACGCGGATCTCGGCCGCCGAGGAGAAGCTCGGGTTCGTCCCGAACGTCTTCCTGATGCTGGCGCATCGCCCCGCGGAGTTCCGCGCCTTCATGGCCTACCACGACACCCTGATGGACAAGGACGGCGGGCTGACCAAGGCCGAGCGCGAGATGATCGTCGTGGCGACGTCGGCGGCCAATCAGTGTCAGTACTGCGTGGTGGCGCACGGGGCGATCCTGCGGATCCGCGCCCGGGACGCGTTCATCGCCGATCAGGTCGCCACGAACTACCGCAAGGCCGACATCTCCGCCCGTCAGCGGGCGATGCTCGACTTCGCCCTGACGGTCTCGCAGCAGGCCCACACCGTGGGCGAACCGGACAAGGCCGCCCTGCGCGCCCACGGATTCGACGCGGACGACATCTGGGACATCGCCGCCATCGCGGCCTTCTTCGGCCTGTCGAACCGGCTCGCCAACGTGGCCGACCTTCGCCCGAACACGGCCTTCTACGGGATGGGGCGCGACTTCGGCCGGGCTCGGGAGGCACCATGAGTGACGGGCGGACGCTGACGGAGCTGAAGGAGGCCGCCCGCGACCTGGCGGAACGGGAGTTCCGTCCCCGCGCCGCGGAGGTCGATCGGACGGAGGCCTATCCGTGGGCCAGCGTCGAGAAGCTCGTCGCGGCAGGCTTCATGGGCATGACGATTCCGGCCGCGTACGGCGGCGGCGGGCATTCCTACCGCGCCGCCGTCACGGTCATCGAGGAGATGGCCCGGTGCTGCGGCACGATGGGCCGGATCACGGTCGAGGCCAACATGGGCGCGATCGGCGCCATCATGGCGTACGGCTCGGAGACGCAGAAGCGCCGGGCCGCCGCCCTGGTCCTTGCGGGGGACAAGCCCGCCATCTGCATCACCGAGCCGGAGGCCGGGAGCGCGGCCTCGGAGATGACCACCCGCGCCGTCAAGCGCGGCGATACCTACGTCATCAACGGGGCGAAGCACTGGATCACCGGCGGCGGCGTCTCGAAGCTGCATCTGGTCTTCGCCAAGCTCATGGAGGACGGGGTCGAGCGCGGCATCGCGGGCTTCCTGGCGGTGCGCGGCGAGACGCCGGGTCTGGTGGTCGGCCCCCGCGAGCCCGCCATGGGCCTGCGCGGCATCCCGGAGACGCAGATCCGGTTCGACGACATGGAGATCGCCGCGGACATGATCGTGGTGCCGCCGGGCGGCGTCCGGCGGGGCTTCGCCGGTCTGATGCGGGCCTACAACGCCCAGCGGGTGGGGGCCGCCACGGTGGCCCTCGGCATCGCCCAGGGCGCCTACGAGGCGGCCCTCGCCCATGCCCGCGCGCGCCGGCAGTTCGGCCGGCCGATCGCGGAGTTCCAGGGGCTGCAATGGATGCTCGCCGACATGTCGATCGGGCTGCGCGCGTCGCGGGCGCTGATCCACGCGGCGGCGTCCGACACGGTCGACGGGTTTCCCGAACTCTGCGCCGCCGCCCAGGCGAAGATCCTGGCCTCGGAGACGGCCCAGACCGTCACCGCCAATGCCCTGCAGATCCACGGCGCCCAGGGCTACTCGCGCAACCTCCCGCTCGAGCGCCATGTCCGGGATGCCCGCATGTTCACGATCGCGGGCGGGACGGCGCAGATCCTGCGCACGCAGGTGGCGGCCTCCATCCTGGGCATCAAGACGCCCCAGACCCGCGACGGCTATCTCGGGACCGCGCCGGAGAGCGCCGCCGCGGCGGAGTGAGCGCCGCGGGCTCGCGGTCCGCCGCGACGGCGCCCGGCAGCGACAGGACCAGGGCCGCGGCGATCAGGAGCGCGGCCGCCGCGGCCAGCGACGGGACGGTGAAGCTTCCGGTCAGATCGGCCAGGACGCCCGCCGCCACCGGGCCGATGACCTGACCGGTGCCGAACGCCGCCATCATCACCGCGACGATGCGCTGACGATTCCCCGCCCGCAGCCGCCGCGCGCCGTCGATGCCGAGCCAGGTGAGGGCGACGAACGTCCCGCCGAGGGCGAGGGCCGCGTAGAGGAGGCCCGGCACCTGGGCCGTCAGGACGCTGACCAGCACCCCCGAGGCCTCGACCAGGCAGGCGAGCGCGAAACTGGTCCGGAAGCCCAGGCGCCGCTCGACCCGGCCCCAGAGCGCCACGGAGGGCGCGGCGGCGAGACCGACGCAGAGCCAGACATAGGCCTCGGCCGCCGCCAAGTGCGGCGCGGTCCGCACGATCGCCACCACGAAGGTGGCGGTGATCACGTAGCCGAAGCCGAACAGGCCGTAGGCGACCACGAGCCGGGTGATCGACGGGGCGGCCGCGGCGTCCGCCGGGGCCGGGGACGCGGCCGGAGGGGCCCCCGGGATCAGCCAGAGGATCGGTCCCGCGAGCCCCAGGGCCAGCACCCCGCTGATCACCCAGAGGGCACGCCAGTCGCAGCCGGCTTCCCGGGCGACGGACACGACCGCCGCCGACAGCGCGATCCCGCTCCCGACGCCCGCGTAGTGGAGCGCGGCGCCGTCGGAGCGCCCGGTCCGCGTCAGCCGGTCCATGACCAGGGTCGTGGCGAGGACGAAGCCGAGGGCGCTCGCCGCGCCGCCGACGAAGCGCAGGGTGACGAATGCGGCGAGCGTCGCGCATCCGCCCATGGCCATGAGCGTGGCGACGCAGGTCGCCAGGGCGCCGCCGAGCCAGAGCCTGCGCCCCCGGAGCAGCAGCGGGTGCGCCGCGGCGAGGGCGCCGGCGAGGTAGCCCGCGAAGTTGGCGGACCCGATCAGGCCCGTCTGGGCCCGGGTGAGGCCGAGCCCGTCCGCCATGGCGGGCAGGATCGGCGTATAGACGAAGCGGCCGATCCCGATCGCGACGGCCAGCGTCAGGAAGCCGGCGGCGAGGGCCGGCGACGGCAGCCGGCCCCCGGCTTCCCCCGCGACCGGGAGGGGCGCGGCGGATCCGTTCACCAAGACCGACCGCCGCGGTTCATGCCCGCAGACCGGCCTGCTTCATCATCGGGATGACCGCCGCGCCGAAATAGGCGAGGTCCGGCAGGTAGTCGAAGAAGTTGACCTGCACGCCGTCGCAGCCGGCCGCCTGCAGCTTCACGAAGCCCTCGACGATCTGCTCGGGCGTGCCGACGAGGTGGACGTTCCCGCCGATCACCCACTGGGCGCGGCTGTGCCCGCGCCAGGACTTGGTGTCCCCGCCCGCGAAGGTCTGGACGAAGTTGTCGGCCGCGACCGGGTCCTCGTGCTCCAGGATGCGCCGGTAGGCCTCCTGCGCCTCCTTCTCGGTCGGGCGGCAGATCACGTGGGGGTTGATGATCGTCTTGACCTGCCGGCCGTAGGAGGCGGCGAGGTCCTTGATCCGGGCGTTGACCGGCGGCAGGGTCTCGTAGGCCTTGGCGGGCTCGGCGCCGCCGGGGCTCGTGATGAAGATCAGGTCCGAGTGCTTGGCCGCATAGGCGAGCCCGGCGCCCGACGAGGCCGCGTTGACCAGGAAGGGCCGGCGGGTCCCCGGGCGCGGCGCCAGGAAGGCGTTCTCGGTCTTCCACCAGCGCCCCGCGAAGGTCAGGTTCTCGTCCTCGGCCCAGAGGCGTTCGAGGAGCGTCGTGAACTCGTCGGCCATGTCGTAGCGCAGGTCGTGCTCGATCATGTCGAGGCCGAACATCCGGTACTCGCTCGGCTTGTAGCCCGTGACGACGTTCACGCCCCAGCGGCCGCCGCTGATGTGGTCGAGGGCGGCCCCGAACTTGGCGAGATGCAGGGGGTGCCACGCGTAGAGGATGTGCACCGTGTTGATGAGGACGATCCGCTTCGTCATCGCCGCCAGCGCGGTGTTGACGATGATCGGATCGAGCTCGTGCTCGCGGAAGCGCATCTCGCCGCCGTAGCCGCCCTTGCTCATCCATTGGGCCAGCCCGAAGGCGAGGTCGAAGCCGAGATCCTCGGCCTGCCGGGTGCATTGGGCGAGGTAGTCGAAGGTCCAGGAGGTCGCGCGCGGGGCCCGCGACGGGCTCCAGGCGCCCTCCTGCATCGGCAGGAACAGCCCGAGGATGAGCTTGTTCGGCGCGAGGCGCTCCAGCGGCGAGGCCGGTGCGTCGTGGGCGTGCGGCGCGAGGGGGTTCTGCGTGAGCATGCGCGTCACCTTCATCGAACGGGCGGTGGTCGGGTGAGGGTCAGGAGAGCGTGGGCTTCGCGCTCGGCGCGACGAGGGACTGGCCCGTGTCCGGATCGGGCGCGCGGGGCGCGACCGAGATGTAGTCCTCCTTCGAGCGGTCCTTGAGCAGCGCCGCCGAGATCAGGCTGATCGCCGCGATGATCGCGAGGTAGCAGCTGATCGCCGTGGAGGTGCCGTAGGTGTGCATCAGCCACGTCGCGATGATCGGCGCCGGCCCGCCCGAGGTCAGGGAGGCGAGCTGATAGCCGATCGAGGCGCCGCTGTAGCGCACGTTCGGCGGGAAGCTCTCGGCGATGAAGGCGGCCTGCGGCCCGTACTGCATGTCGTGGACGACGAGGGAGGCGATGACCGTCAGGGCGATCACGGCCGGGATCGCGCTGTTGATCAGCCAGTAATACGGGAAGGCGAAGACCAGCATCGTGAAGGCGCCGATCAGGTACATCCGCTTCCGGCCGATGCGGTCCGACAGGTAGCCGAACAGCGGCGTCGTGATCAGCGAGGTCGCGGCGGCGGCCAGCACGCAGTTGAACAGGAACGACCGCTCAAGCTTCAGCACGCCGGTGCCGTAGGAGAGCAGGTAGGTGGTGAAGAGGACGAACGGCGCCTGCTGTCCGGTGCGGATCAGGCAGGTGAGCAGGATATCCTTCCAGTACAGCCGCAGGGCGTCGAGAACCGGCGCCTTGGCGACCTGCCTCTTGGCCTTCAAGTCCTCGAAGACCGGCGTCTCCAGCACCCCCAGGCGGATGTAGAGGCCGACGGCGATCAGGACGCCGCTCAGAAGGAAGGGGATGCGCCAGCCGACCGTCTCGAACCACTCGGTCGAGCCGGCATGGGTGACGATCGTGAGCACGAGGACGGCCAGAAGCATGCCGAGCGGCGAGCCGAATTGCGGCCAGCTCCCGGCGAGGCCGCGCCGCTTGTTGAACTGCCCCCATTCGGTCGCGACCGCGATGGCCCCGCCCCACTCGCCGCCGACGCCGACGCCCTGCAGGATCCGCAGGGTGGTCAGGGCGACCGCGCCCCAGATGCCGATCGAGTCGTAGGTCGGGATCAGGCCGATCAGGACGGTGCTCACCCCCATCAGCAGCAGCGTGACCACGAGCGTGGCCTTGCGGCCGATCCGGTCGCCGAAATGACCGAAGATCGCCGCCCCGAAGGGACGCGCCACGAACCCGAGGAAGAAGGTCGAGAAGGAGAGGAGCGTCGCCGCGAACGGGTCGTGCGCGGGAAAGTAGAGCTTTCCGAAGACGAGCGCGGCGACGAGGCCGTAGAGGTAGAAATCGTACCACTCGATCATCGTGCCGACCGTGGCGGCGATCACGGCGCGGCGCGCGTGCTTCGCCTGCCCGGGATCCAGGCCGGGCCGGCTGTCTGCTGCAGAAGCCATCGTTTCCACCCTCGTGTTGGCGTTCCGAGCGGTTGCGCTCTTTTTCGTTGGCTCAGGCGACTCCCCTGCCGATTCCCGCTGGCGTTGCGGGCCGGCTGCCTGGGGAGAGGGTCGGTCTGCCGTCAGGCGTAGTGCAGGGCCATGTCCTCCAGCCGGCAGAAGCGGCCCGCATGGTAGAGGAGCGGAGACTTGCTCGCGACCGCGCAGGTCACGATCCGCCCGATGAAGATCGTGTGCGTGCCGAAATCCGTCTCCTGCACGACGGCGCATTCGAGCGTGGCGTCGGCGTCGCGGAGCAGGGGACAGCCGGTCTGGCCGATCCGGTAGTCGATGTCGGCGAACGGATCCGGCTTCTTGGCGGCGAAGTGCCCGGCCAGTTCCTCCTGATCGCTCGACAGCACGTTGACCGCGAAGGTGCCGGATCGGCTGATCACCGGATGCGAGCGGTTCGACCTGTTGACGATGACGAGGAGGCTCGGCGGATCGGCCGAGACGCTGCAGACGGCGGTGGCGGTCATGCCGTTCATCACGGCTCCGTCGACGGATGTGATGACGTTCACGGAGGCCGCGAACCGCCGCATCACCGATTTGAACTGATCGCCCGATATGCTCCGGGGTGGGATCATCACAACACATCCTTCCTGCGGTCGAGACGCGCACAGCATTCGGCCGATCCCGTGCTCCGCGCAGCGTACCGTGGGGGCGGTGCGGCGATGTTCGAAGACCGGCGGTCATCTCTACGAAAGACACGATAACGGAGGCTGGACTCCAGAGAAGCGAATTCTTTCGCAGGTCGGCGTTCGAAAACATCGAACCATCGCGTTAACGTTGACGCCCGATCGATATTCTGCAGGACTGAGCCCGCGTCGCGGAGCCTATTCCGGCGCGTCCGGCATGCCTCCGTGTCGGCAAGCCCCGCCTCCGAATCCCGTGGGATCACACCGTCGAGGGCTGCCCGGTCGTGAACATCAAACAGCTCGAGACCTTTCTCGAGATCGCGCGATGCGGCAGCTTCACGGCCGCCGCCGACCGGCTGAACGCGACGCCGTCGACGATCTCGGCCCGCATCCAGGAACTGGAGCAGGATCTCGGGGTCTCGCTGTTCGATCGCTCCCAGCGCCGGGTCCGGCTGACCGCCAAGGGCCGGGAACTGCAGGTCTATGCCGAGCGCGCCATCACGGCCTGCAGCGAGATCCGGATGCGGGTCGGCAGCGGCGACGCCCTGTCCGGCCTCGTCCGCCTCGGCGTGGCCGAACTGGTCGCGACGACCTGGCTTCCAGGTTTCGTGGACCTGATCCACCGATCCTACCCGCGCCTGACCCTGGAACTGGAAGTCGCCCTGACGGCCGACCTCCAGACCCTCATGGCGAACGGCGCGATCGATCTGGCGTTGATGCCGGGCACGCGCTTCGACACGCATCTCGCCACGCGCTCCCTCGGGCGGGTGCGGTTCGCCTGGATGGCCGGCCCCGCCCTCGGCCTGCCGGACCGGACGATCGAGCCCGCGGACTTCCGGGCGATCCGCATCCTGTCGCTCGGCAAGAACAGCTTCCATCATCGCACCGTGGAGCATTGGCTCAACGAGCGGGGCGACGCGCCGCGCGTCGTCGATCTCTGCAACAGCATGGGCGCCGTCGCGTCGCTGACCCAGGCCGGCGTGGGCGTCAGCCTCCTGCCCGTCCACTGCTACCGGGCCGAGATCGCGTCCGGCGCGCTTCGGGTGCTGGACACGTGCCCGGAGGGGCCGCTGGTGGAGTTCCACGCGGTCTACGCGGCGGACGCCGCGACATCCATCCCGAGCCTGCTCACGGACCTCGCCGCCGCGTCGAGCACCTTCGCGGACGTTTCCGGATAGCGTCCGCGGATCGGGTCGGATCGGCCGCCGCGGCGTCGGGACCGGCGGGCGGACGCCCCGTCCGATCGCGGCTGAGCCCGGGCCATGGATCCGGGTCGATGCCCCGAGGCTCGGAACCGTCCCGAGTCCATGCGGTTCTTCCATCGGACCATGACTGGCGCCCCGGGGCAGATCGTGCGTGACCGCAGGCCAGTCTCACGCCGCTTCCTGCTCCAATCCGGAGGCGTGGCGGCCACCGGCATCCTCCTCGGGATCCGAGGCGCCGCAGGCGCGGAGGCGAACGCCCCGACGGGTCGTCGGCCGACCACCCTCGATCCCGATTACTTCAAGGGCATGTACGCCACCGAGTCGGACCCTTGGAAGTTCGCCACGAGCCCGTACGAGCGCGACAAGTACGCGGCCACGCTCGCCGCCCTGCCGCGCACCCACTACGCGTCCGCCCTGGATGTCGGATGCTCCATCGGCGTGTTCACCCATCAGCTCTGCCCGCGCTGCGATGCGCTGATCGGGCTCGACGTGGTTCCCTCGGTGCTGGATGCGGCGCGGGCGCGCTGTGCCGATTGCCCGAACGCGCGCTTCATGCTCGCTGCCGTTCCGGGAACATGGCCGGCGGGGCAGTTCGACCTCATCGTGATCTCGGAGGTCGCCTACTACCTCGACCGCCCCGACCTCGCCCGCCTGGTGGCACGGGTCGAGGGGGCGGTCCTGCCGGAGGCGGACATCGTGCTGGTCCATTGGCTCGGCGTCACCCACTACCCGCTGTCCGGTGACGACGCGGCCGAGGGCTTCATTGCGGGCGCCCGCGATTTCGCCCGGGTCCTGACACAGGCGCGAACCGCCGAGTACCGTCTCGACGTGCTGCGGGTGACCAAGCCCGGCGCGTCGTCCGGTCGGTGATCACCGCCGCGCGTAGACGCGGGCGATACCGTACAGCGCGAGGCCGAGGAGCATCACCGCGAGGCCGCCCAGCGATTGCATCGGCCGCGCGGTGACGAGGTGGACCAGCATGAACGCGGTCACGCCGAGGAAGAGGATCGGCGTGACGGGATAGCCCCAGGCGCGATACGGCCGTGGCAGGTCCGGCCGCGTGATCCGCAGCTTGATCAGGCCGAGCACCGCCAGGAACGAGCACAGGATGAGGCTGAACTGGATGAACTCCAGGACCGCCTCGTAGCTCTGCGTCAGCAGCAGGAGGCTGGCCACACCGCACTGGAGGAGGATCGCGCGCGCCGGCACGCCGCCGCGCGTGCGACGCGCGAAGACGCGCAACAGCCGCACATCCTCGCCCATCGTGACCGTGACGCTGGGGCCGATCCACATCATCGCGCCGATCGTCGGGATCAGGCCGACACAGATCACCGCGCCGGCGAGGCGGCCGCCCTCCGCGCCGAAGACATGGCGGCCGCTGATCATCGCGACGTCGATCTGCCCGGCGAGTGCGGGCAGCGGGGTGGTGTGGAGGAACACCGCATTCAGCGCGACGTAGAGCACGATCACGAGGCTCGTCCCGAGAAACAGCGCCCTGGGCAGGGTCGAATGCGGGTCGGCCAGATCGCCGGCGATGTACGTCGCGGCGTTCCAGCCCGAATAGGCATACATCACGAAGACGAGGCTGACGGCGAAGCCGGCGGTGAACACCTGCGCCGGATCGAACGCGCGCGGCGAGAAGCTGATCGCCGGCCCGCCCTTCGAAGCGAGGCCGGCGCCGATGAAGGCCACGATCAGCACCAGCTTCAGCAGCGTCGAACCGATCTGGAACGCCGCCCCGAAGCGCCCGCCCGTCAGGCGGATGGCGGTGACGACCCAGATGACCGCAAGCCCGAGGGGAACCGCCGGTGCAGCCGGGTGGAAGGCTTTCGCGTATTGGCCGAACGCCATCGCGGCCAGCGCCACGGGCGCGGCGAAGCCGACGGTGGCCGAGAGCCAGCCCGCCATGAAGCCGAGGGCCGGTCCGTAAGCGCGGGTGAGGAAGTTGTATTCGCCGCTCGAGCGGGGAAACATCGTGGCCAGTTCGGCGTAGCTGAACGCCCCGCAGAGCGCGACGAGCCCGCCGACGCCCCACAGCAACAGCAGCCCGAAGCCGGACTGGATGTCCGTCACCTGGAACCCGAGGCTGGTGAACACCCCGACGCCGATCATGTCGGCGACCACGAGGGCCGTTGCCGCCGGCGTCGTGACGCTCGGCGCCGGCCGTTCGGTCGATGGGCCGGGCGCGACGTCAGTCATGGCTCATGCCCGAGATGGTTGATGCCCGCCCGGCTCCATGCCGAGGCGGATCCGCCGATGCCGCACCGCGCGCCCAGGCCGATCCGCCATCGCGATTCCCGCTCCCGACGCACGGCCCGGGCGGACCGCGCGGGACGGGGATCCGCCTATTCGGCCTTGCGATGCCCGCGCCCGTGTTGATCCTTGGCAGCACCGATCGCCGCGGCGGCGTCCTTCTCGGCTTTCCCCGCCGTTGCCGTGCTCGTCGCCGCGTCGTCGGTGGCGCCGGCCGGCGCGCTGGAGGCGGCCGATTTCGGGTGTCCCTTGCCCTCCGTCGGCGTCTCGACCTTACCGCCCTCCAAGACGGCCGGGTGGCCGGCATCGGCCTTGGCGCTTCCCGCCGCCTGGACCTCGGCCGCCTTCTTCTCCTGCGCACTCATCGTCGAATGCTGCTGACCGTCGCCGGACCGGCCCTTTGCGGGGTTCGACATCGTGACCTCCTCCTGTCGTGGTCACGCGGCAACCGGTGACCGCGGTCGCGGTTCGACCGAAGCCGTCCCGTGCGACGAATGGCCGAACGTGGTCCGCCCCCCGGGCAGGATGAGACGGTGCGCCGGGCCTGCCCCGCGCCGACGCGACGGCCGCCACGCGGCGGTGGCGACGACGGGCTGCGCGTTTTTGCCCCAAGTCTCCGGCGATCTGCGAAGCCGCGTCAGGACCTAGTTCAGTCCGCGAGCCCTCTCGCCGGCTGCCTCCGGTTCTCCGCCGGCCGAGCTTCCGCCAGGCGCAGATTCTCCCTCGTCCGAGGCTACAGCCATGCGCCTTCTTCCTGTCGGTCTGATCGCCCTCGCCATGACGGCAACGCCCGCTTTCGCGTTGAACGCCGGGGATTCCATGCAGGATTGGGCCGGGGCCTCGTCTGCGGACAAGGAGACCCTCCTGCGCAAGCTGGACGCGGCGAGCGGCGGGGATGCGTCCCGGGAGCGCGTGCGCTCTTGCCTCGACGACACGTCACGCGCGACCGGCCACGCGAATCTGCCGATCTCCGAGGTGGCGAAGGCTTGCTCCGAACAGGATGCCCGAGAGAATATCTGATCCCCTCGCGTCGTTCGTGCCGCCCGGCCAGCGGCAGCCGCGTCGCCCGCGGGTCTGATCCTCACGGGTCGACGCGGGCCGCTCCGGGCGGCCGCACCGGCTACCACGGCACCGTCGCGCCCGTGTAGTCGAGGAACCTGCAGCCGCGCAGGCCGCGCTGGTCCTCGACGACGGCGACGGTTCCGCGGACGCTGGTATCCACATCGAGCGTCGCGCGACGGCCACCGAGATCCGTTCGCACCCATCCCGGGTGCATGAGGAGGACGCCCCATCGCGCCCCGGAATGCTGGCCCGCGAAGGACCGCGCCAAGGTGTTCAGGGCCGCCTTGCTCGCCCTGTAGCTCCCCCAACCGCCGCCGCGATTGAGGGAAACCGAACCCAGCTTCGAGGTCATCAGGACGATGAGGCCATCCTCGGCGATGCACCGGTGGAACGCCTCGGCCAGACGAATCGGGCTCAGGGCGTTCGTCTGGTAGATCGCGGTTGCGACGTCGCGGGGCATCTGCCCCGCGGGAATGCCCGCCTGCGTCGCGACACCGGCCACGACGAAGACGACGTCGAACGCCGGCCTGTCGGTGCAGGACCTCTTGAGCCCGGCGACGGCGGCGTCATCGTCGATATCGATCCCGGTTACGATGCGCAGGGGGCCGGCATTCACCAGGTCCGTGAGGGCAGCGGACGGCGTGCGGACGGTGGCGGTCACATCCCATCCGCGTTCGAGGAAGCGTCGGACGAGGCCCAGGCCAAGGCCCCGCGAAGCCCCGACGATCAGGGCGCGACGCCCGCTCATGCCGCCTGCGCCTCCGGTCCGAAACCGAGCGCGGCCACGAAGCGATTCCAAGTGTCCGCACGGACCTGGCCGCCGGTGGCCCGGCGATGCCCCTGGGCGAACTGATCGTCCGGCCCGAGTTCCGGCGCACGCTCTCGGAGGAACGTGATCAGGTCCGGGACTGACGCGCTGCGGGCTGCGAAGTGCACGTAGCCGGGGCGGAAACCCAGATTGGCGCCGATCACCACCTGCCGCCGCAGCCGGCCGGTCCAGGATTGCGCCAGGAGCGGATGAATCTGGCAGGGCGATCGGCAGAGCACCAGGGCCACCGGCCCGGCGAAGCGTGGGGGGACGCCCCGCGCTGCATCCAGGGCGGCTCGGACCTCGGTGCGGGCTGCGCGCAGCGTCGTGGCATCCGGATCGGTGCCCGCGATGACCGCCGCAGGGCCCGGCGCGCGCAAGAGCAGCCGCAGGGCTGGCCCCGCATCTCCGGACGCCGAGCGTCGGGGTGCGTTGAGAAGGCTCACGGCCTCGCGGAGCGCCTTGGCGGTGTGGGTCTTCCGCAGGGGTGCCATGACGTCGGGGAAGTCGCTGCTGGCGCCACGCGCGCCGAGATCGCCGACGAGGCCGATTCCGGCGAGCCAGGCGAGATCACGCGCCTCACCCAGCGCCGCCGCACAGGCATGGGCGAGGAGGCTGGAGGTCGGAATCGGCAGGTCCTCGTGACCACTGATGACCGTCGTTCCGGCGGAATCGGGCAGGGAGCGGGGAACATGGTGATCGACCAGCACCGTCGGCACGCCGGGCACGATGTCCCCCGCCTGAATCCCGAGGTCGGTTACCACGATCCCCCCCGGACGACGGGACGCGAGCGATTCCCGGGTCGCGGGCGACCACGCCGACGCGCCCCGGCCGATCACCTGCACGTCGACAGGGCCATATCCGGCACGCGCGAGGGCGCGGCCGAAGATCGCCCCGGCCGACACGCCGTCGGCATCGTCGTGGCAGAGGACCACCGGCGGATTTGAGCCGAAGCCCGTGAGTGCACGGGCGAAGGCGGCCCCATGGGCGGCTAAGTCCGTCATTGTCCGTCGATCCCGGTGCAAGTGCCGTCTCCCCGGCCTCCCGCGCCATCGCGGACCGGCCGGAGCTTGTCTCGAACAACCGCGGGCCGCCGGGCTTGGCGTGGCCGGCGACGATCGGCCACCCGGCGATGGGGAGCATTCCGGTGCCGAAGGCGGGCGTTCAGTCGGCCGCGACCGAGACCTGGTCCGCGATACCGTCGGTCTTGCCGCTCAGGCCCGGCACCTCATCGAGCTGTCGCAGGCTGGTGAACCGACCGCGTTCCTCGCGGTAGCGCACGATCTCGAATCCGTGGCCCTTCAGAGCCGGCACGCTGTCCAGTTCGTCCGCCGTCGCCGTGTTCAGATCGATCACCGTATGCCCCCTCCGCTGCGGACCAACGCGTCTCGGCTCCCCCGGCCGCTCCGGGAGATCGTCCCGCCTCGGGCGGAGGCCGCGCGTCGGGCTGCCTCCCCGAGGTAGGTGGATTGCGCCGGCGTGCGAAGGCGGCTCATGCATCCTGCGCTCGGCCGGTCGCCGCGTGCAGAAGTCTCGGCACCTCGCCCGACAATTCCCGGGCGAGGAAGCCGACCGGGCCGACCGACGCCGCCAGGCGCTTTCCGGCCTCCCCGTGCAGGAAGACGCTCCACAGGGCAGCCGTCAGCGGCTCCGCGCCGCGGGCGAGCAGACCGGCGACGAGGCCCGCGAGCGCGTCCCCGGAGCCGGACGTGGCCAACCCGACGCCGCCGCCTTCGTAGAGCCAGCGGGCGCCATGCGGGTCCACGATCCAGGTCCGGGCTCCCTTCATCACCACGACCACCTGGAGCAGGTCGGCGGCGGCCAGCGCCGCGTCGAGGGGATCCGCCTCCACGGCGTCCCGGCTCCGATCCAGCAATTGCGCCATCTCGCCGGCATGGGGCGTGATCACCACCCGGCCCGCATGGCCGCGAACCGCATCAGCATGCGCGGCGAGGGCGCAAATGGCGGCGGCATCGAGGACGAAGCTGGCCGTTGGGAGCGCCTGCAGAAGTTCGACGGCCATCGCGGTCGTCGGCTTGCTGCCGATCAGGCCGGGCCCGACCAGGAGGGCATCGCAGCCCGCCGCCCCCGTGCGCAGGCATTCCAGGGCCCGCTCACCGTCGATGCCGCCGTCGGAGGTCTCGGGGAGGCCGATCACCATGGCCTCCGGCACGGCCAGGGCCATGCCGACGGCCGCGCTCTCGGCCGTGGCGATCTTCAGCTTGCCGGCCCCGGCACGCAGCGCCGCCACGCCGGCCAACAGAGCGGCACCCGGGACCGAGGCCGAGCCTCCGAGGATGAGCGCGCTGCCGCGGTCATCCTTGCTGCCCTCCCGGGGGATCGGGAGCGGGCGCCCCGTGAGACTCGCGGCCGTCAGCAGGGTGGGATTCATCGGGCTGCCACGTTCGCGTCGGGCTCGGAGGTGACGGCAGCGCCGGCGTCGGCGATCGGGGCGACGACGTTGTATCGCTCCAGTGCCAGCGCCCCGGTGCGCGCCGCACGGGGATCCAGGGCGTATTCCGTGACCGAGCAGTTGGCGACATCGCCCGCGGCGTCGATGGCGAGGATCTCCGCCTCGGTCATGTCCTCGATCAGGTAGCGCAGGCACAGCACCACGACCTGATGCGCGACGATCAGAACCCGCCGCTCAGCGTGATGCAGCGCGATCGTATCGAGGGCGCTGCGGAGGCGCAGGATCACGTCGCACCAGCTCTCGCCGGATGGGGGCCGATGATAGAATTTGCCGAGGCGCCGTCTCATCGCGGCCTGCTCAGGATGCAACGCCTCGACCCCAGTCCGCGTCAGCCGGTCGAGGATGCCGAGTTCCCGCTCGCGCAGGCGCTCGTCGATCGTGGGGGGCGGTGCGTCCGGCGCCACGCCGCCGGCGGCGTGGATGCGTCCGGCGGTCTGCCTGGCCCGGAGGTAGGGCGACGTCAGCACGATGTCGGGCCTGGTGCCGGCCGGCAATCCGGCAAACCAGCGTCCGACGGCGTCGGCCTGGCGCCCGCCCTGCGTGCTGAGGGGAACATCCACATCCCGCTCGGCGATGTCGATCCGCGCCGCGTTCGCGCTGTGGGCCGCATCGGCCGCGACGTTGCCGGCGCTCTGGCCGTGCCGCACGATCCATAGCCGGCTCGGCCAGCGCTGCCGCATGGAATGAGTGTCCCTCAGGCGTTAGAGCGCTCTCCGCCGAACTGGGCACCGGTTCGGCACTCACAACATAGGCTTAGAGCCGCGCACGAGTCGGGCACGGCTCTCGGCAACGCCCGCCATGCCTGTCGGTTCGCAACGGCCGCCGGCCTGAGGCGGACGGTCGCGCGGCCCCCGCCCTCTGTTCCTGCGGAGCCCACCTCCTCCGCAACCGGGATGGGGATTGCCCCGGCCTCAGGGCGTGCGGTCGCGGGCGGTCGTTCCGTCGCCGGCCGCCGCCAACGGATTACCGCCCATTCGATTCCCGTTCCGCCGACGGCTCGAGGCGGCCCCTCCGCGACGGCATCGGCGATGAACGGGGCCGGGATGGCCGCCCGAACCCCGCCGGAAAGCTTAACCCATTCTGAACCGACCGGTTCAGGCTGCATCGGGGACGCGCCGGCATGCTCCGGCCATCGTCAACGGCGCCCATCGGCGCGAGGAACTCGCACATGCCCATCATGCCCTTCATCGATGATGCCCTCTATGTCGGCGGCTTTGCCGGCCTCGTCGTCGTGGCGCGGCAGGCCCTCGGCCGGTACGATCTCAGGCTGCCCGGCCTCTCCACCCTCGAACGCCTGCGCCGGCCTTTCGGGCGTGGCGCTGCGCCCGGCGGACGGCCCAGGTTCACATCGGTCCGTACCAGCGGCAACACCGCCTTCGACGCGTGGCGCGATGGCGAGATCCGCCGGATCGAGGCGCAGCGCCACGCCCTCGAAACCCGCCTCCAGGATTTTGAGATCTTCGTCGACAGGCTGAAGCGCGCGAAGGATCGCACCACCTTCGAGCGCTTCATGGCGGAACATCCCATCGAGGCAGGGTCGGTCGTCGACATCGCCGGAACTGCCGATCACCCCGATCGCCGACCCGGGTAGCTGCGCCGACGGTTGCACCGGCGGTGCGGGCGGAGCCGGGCTGTTGCCGGACTGCGCTCAGGTCCCGCAGCCCCAGAGGCCCGGCATCGTCGGGACCGAGGCCGCCGCCATCCGTCAGCTCCATGCCGTGCGGTGACGCGGCGTTCACGCGCGCCGCATCACCGGCGGCGGCTTTTCCAGGGCCCGCCTGCGTGCCTCCCCGGGGCTGGAAGCCGCCACCCTTCGCCCCGCCGGCGCCGCATCGCGTCGCGGAACGGCGCTTGACGCTGGGATACCGCGCGTGCCCTCCTGTCCGGAATAAGAATTTCCGCGGAGGACGGTCTGCCATGGCGTTGATCCGGTGCTGCATGCTCTCAGCCGCGATCAGCCTGGCCGCCCTGACATGGCCGGCCATGGCTCAGCCGCTCCGCGTCAAGGTCGGCATCCTGAACGACATGTCCGGCGTCTACGCGGATACGGGCGGCAAAGGCTCCGTCGTCGCCGCCCAGATGGCGGTCGAGGATTTCACCAAGACGAACGCCGACCTGCAGGTCGAGATCGTCTCGGCCGACCACCAGAACAAGCCGGATGTCGGCGCCGCCATCGCCCGCCAGTGGTACGATCGCGACGGCGTGGACGCGATCCTCGACGTACCGACCTCCTCGGTGGCCCTGGCGGTGAGCCAGGTGACCCGCGAGAAGAACAAGATCTTCATCGATTCGGGGGCCGGAACCACGGAGCTGACCGGCAAGCAATGCTCGCCGAACACGATCCAGTGGACCTACGACACCTACGCCCTGGCACACGGCACGGCCGGCGCCATGCTCAGGCGCGGGGGCGACACGTGGTACTTCCTGACGGCCGACTACGCCTTCGGCCTGTCCCTGCAGAACGAGGCCACCGCGGTGGTCGACAAGGGCGGCGGCCGGGTCCTGGGCGCCGCCCGGGTCCCGTTCCCCGCGACCGACTTCTCCTCGTTCCTTCTGCAGGCGCAGGCTTCGGGCGCGAAGGTGGTGGGGCTGGCCAATGCGGGCGGCGACACGGTCAACGCCGTCAAGCAGGCGCACGAGTTCGGCCTGACCGATGGCGGCCAGAGGCTCGCCGCGCTGCTGATCTACGCCGTCGACGTCCACGCGATCGGCCTGAAGACCGCGCAGGGCCTGGTGCTGACGGAGTCGTTCTACTGGGACCTCAACCCGGGGACGCGGGCATTCTCCGAACGCTTCTACAAGCGCAACGGCGACAGCATGCCGACGATGAACCACGCGGGCGTGTACGCCGGGCTTCTGCACTACCTGAAGGCGGTGGCGGCGACGAAATCGACGGATCCGCAGGCGACGATGGCCTGGATGAAGGCCAACCCGACGGACGACCCGCTGTTCGGCCAGGGGGTCGTCCGGGCGGACGGACGCAAGATCCACCCGATGTACCTGTTCGAAGTGAAGGCGCCGTCCGAGTCGAAGGGTCCATGGGACCTCTACAAGCTCCTCGACACGATACCCGCCGAGCAGGCCTTCCGCCCTTTGGCCGAGGGCGGCTGCCCCCTCGCCGGCCAGCGGTAGGGATCAGCCGCAGGGAGAGGATCGACCGACATGATGCGTGATATCGCGGGGCAGGTCGCCTGGATCACGGGGGCCGGATCGGGCATCGGACAGGCGGCGGCCCTGGCCCTGGCGCAGGCCGGGATGCGGGTCGCGCTCACGGGTCGGGGACGGGACGCCCTCGAGCGCACCGCGGACCGCGTCCGCGCGGCGGGCGGCGAGGCGCTGGTCGCTCCGGCCGATATGGGCGTGGCCGACGCCGTGCAGCATGCCTGGGGGGCCGTTCATGCCGCCTGCGGACGCTGCGATCTGCTGGTGAACGCGGCGGGTCTCAACGTGCCGCAGCGGGGTTGGAGCGAGATCACGCCGTCGGGCATCGACGCCGTGGTCGGCGCCAACCTCAACGGCCCTTTCTACGCGTCTCGGGCGGTGCTGCCGACGATGCGCGCCCAGCGCAGCGGCCTGATCATCCACGTCTCCTCGTGGGCTGGCCGCTACGTATCCAAGCTGACGGGGCCCGCGTATTCCGCGGCCAAGCACGGGCTGGTGGCGCTCTCGGAGAGCCTGAACCAGGAGGAATGCGGACACGGCATCCGGTCCTGCTGCATCTGTCCCGGCGAGGTCGCGACGCCCCTCCTCGACAAGCGGCCGGTTCCCGTCACGGCGGAAGACCGGGGGCGGATGCTGCAGGTGGAGGATCTCGCCGCGACGATCCTCTTCGTCGCCCGCCTGCCGGCCTCCGTCTGCGTCAACGAGATCCTGATCAGTCCCACCTGGAACCGCGGCTATCTCGAGGGCGTGAAGCTCTGAACCCGGTCGTCGCCGGTCGCTGATGAAGCATTAAGGCTGACCTGTTCGGGCAGAGGCCAAACTCGGTTTTTCGGCGCCGGAACTGCATTCGGAGCAAGACGGTAACCAGCACTTCGGTAAGATCCTCACCGAAATCGGAGGGATCCCCAATGCTGCAGCGCGGCGCGCGCCCGATCTTCGGCCGTCGCGCCGCCGCGTCGCCGCGCCCGACGCCCTCGGGTGAGGGCGATAGGCCGGCCCTCAAGCGATCGCATCAGGTCGCCCTCGTGCTGGTCGGCTCGACAGCGCTCGCCGGCTGGCAGTACAGCCGGGCCGCCGCCCCGCTCAGCCTCGAACCGCAGCATGCGGCGGCGGGCTCGGCCCAACCGGGCTGCGATCGCGGCGGGGACTCCACCGCGCCGGGATGCGGCGACGGGCGATCCCCCGCCGCGGATCCGGCCGGCCGGAGCACCGGGCCCGCGTCGTCCGGCGGACACGGCGGGGTCTACGGGTTCTTCCATCGCGGCGGGTCGTCCGCCGAGTCCGGCGGGCGCGCCTCTACGGGCATCACGACGTTCGGTGGCTTCGGCGGATCGGGCCGTGCGGCGGCCGCCCACGGGGCGGGTGGCTGATGCGCCGCCAACCCCTGACCCCGCGCGGGAATTGGCGCGCGGTCGCCGCCGAGCTCGGCTACGACTTCCACACCAGCGACGACGGTCACACCGTCTGGTGCGAGGACGCCGCCTACGCCTTCACCCTCGCGCAGATCGAGGAAGACCTCGAGGCGCCGACCGCCGCGCTCCACGGGCTCTGCCTCGACCTCGCCGCCGAGATTGCGGAGAGCCCTGCGTTGATGCGGCGGCTCGGTATCCCGGACTGGGCGCACGGCTTGGTCACGCGCAGCCATCGCGCGCGCGACCCGCACCTCTACGGACGCTTCGATCTGGCCTACGACGGCACCGGGCCGGCGAAGCTCCTGGAGTACAACGCCGACACGCCGACCGCCCTGTTCGAGTCGGCGGTGTTCCAGTGGCGCTGGCTGACGGATCTCCGTGCGAGCGGCGCATTGCCGGCGGCCGCCGACCAGTTCAACTCGACGCATGAGCGCCTGCTCGCGCGCCTAGTCGAGATCCGGGGCCGGGCCGGCGATGCGCTGCATCTCACCTGCATGACCGAGTTCCCCGAGGACAGAGGGACGATCGGCTACCTGGCGGACTGCGCCGCTCAGGCCGGGCTGAGAGTCAGCCTTGTCGACGTGTCGGACATCGGCCTGCGTCGGGAGGATGGCCGCCAGGTCTTCGTCGACCGGAGCGGCGAGCCGGTGCGGCTGCTGTTCAAGCTCTACCCCTGGGAGTGGCTGCTGCGCGATGGCTTCGGACCGGCGATCGCCGCCAGCGGCACGACCCTCGTCGAGCCCCCGTGGAAGATGGTCCTGAGCAACAAGGGGATCCTCCCCCTGCTGTGGGAGCGCCACCCGGGCCATCCGAACCTGCTGCCGGCCTACTTCGAGGATGACCCGCGCAGGTTCGAGCTCGGCACGAGCTTCGCCCGCAAGCCCCTCCTGGGCCGCGAGGGCGCCAACGTCACCATCATCATGGACGGCCAGGTCGCTGCGGCCGAGGACGGTCCGTACGCGGGCAGCGGGTACGTTCGGCAGGCGCTGGCACCCGTGCCTGTGTTCGCGGGGCGCCGCGCGGTGATCGGCTCCTGGGTCGTCGGCAATGAGCCGACCGGGATAATGATCCGCGAGAGCACCGGCCCGATCTCGAACGACACGTCGCAGATCAGGCCGCACTTCATCGCATAGCGATCGACCGGGGTGAGAGGCCTGAGGCGTCGGGCAGCGGATGTCCGCGACGGGTGGGAGCGGTCGTTGGCTCGACGCCCGGAAGCGGCGGCAATCCCGATCGCCGACGCGCTCGGCCCTGGGTCGCGCCAGTCAACGCGACGTCGCGCTGGCGCCTGCAAGTCGGCCGCCGCTTGGCCGCCGACTTGCAGGCGCTTGGCCGCCCGGGCCGGCTAGCGCGGAACCGGGTCGGCCCCCGCATGCGTGAGGTCGGCGGCCGGGATTGAGACCCGGGACAGGTCGAGCGGCGGCGTCGGACCAGCCGGAAAGGTCGACTCCCAACCGCCGCCCAGCGCCTTCGACAGCGCCACGAAGTCGGTCGACATCGCCGCCGTCGCCTGGACGAGGTTGGTCTCGGCCTGCAGCACAGTCTGCGAGGCCTGGAGGACCGTGGTGAAGATCTCGACGCCCTGCGTGTAGCGCGCCCGGGCCAGCGCCAGCGCCTGCCGCGCGTCCGCCACCTGCCGGGCTAGCCGCGCCCGGCGGCCCTCGTCGCCCCTCAGGGCGGCGAGCGCGTTGACGACGTCGTGCCAGCCCTGGAGCACCGCCTTCTGGTAGGCGATCGCCGCCTCCTGCTGGCGGGCCCGCTGGAGCACGAGATTCGACTTCAGCCGCCCGCCCTCGAACAGCGGGATGGAGATCGAGGGTCCGACATTCATGTACTGCAGGGACGACCCCCGGAAGATCTTGCCCGGATCGATGGCGTTGACGACCGGGCTCGCCGTGAGCGTCACGCTCGGGAAGAACTGCGCCTCGGCGACACCGATCTCGGCGACCGCCGCGTGCAGGTTGGCCTCCGCCCGCCGGATGTCGGGCCGGCGCAGCACGAGGCTCGACGGCACGCCCACGGGGATCCGGGGCGGCACCGGCGGGATCGCGCGGCCGGTGACCAGCTCCTGCGACAGGGCGAGCGGCGGCTCGCCCAGCAGCAGCGCGATGGCGTTGATCTGCTGGATCTCCTGCTGCTGGAGCTGCGGCAGCTGCGCCTGGATCGCCTCGACCTGCTGGGCGGCGTTCGACGTGTCGAGGCCGGTAACGAGCCCGCGCTGCTGGCGGATCCGCACCACGTCGAGGATCTGCGCGTTGACCTTGATGTTGGCGAGGTCGATCCGGATCTGCTCCTGCGTCCCGCGCAGTTGCACGTAGTCGCGCGCGAGCTCCGCCTGGCTCGAGACCAGCGCGTCGCGCCGCTGTTCCGCGGAGGCATCCGCCTGCGCCTGCGCGGCCTCGACGGAGCGGCGGACCTTGCCCCAGAGGTCGAGTTCCCAGGAGGCGTCGAAGCCCAGGGTGTAGCTCTCGAAGCCGTTGGTCAGCGGCGCCGTCAGGCTGCTGGAGGAGGCGGTGGCGGCGCTCCCCCCCGTCGCGCCGCCGAGCGAGCTCGACAGGAGGCTGATCGTCCCGTTCTTGCTGAACTGTTCCCGGTAGGCGCTGCCCTGGCCGTTGAGCGTCGGCAGCCCGGCCGCCGCCGCGGTGCCGAGCTGGGCCCGGCTCTGGAACAGGCGCGCCGTCGCGGCCTGCACGTCGAGGTTCTGCGCGGCGACGCGATCCTCGAGCTGCGCCAGGATCGGGTCACGGAAGGCGAGCCACCATGTCACCGCCGGCTCCGCCGCGCTGGTGCGGGCCAGCAGCGGCAAAGGGGTCCGGGCGGGCAGGCCGGTGTCGAGATAGTCGCTCGATTCCGCGAGCGGCGCGGCCGGCGGCAGGAAGTTCGGCCCGACCGTGCAGGCCGCGAGGCCGGACAGCGCGAGGGCCGCGCCGCCGCGCAGCCACCGGGTCGTGCGGGGGGTCATGTCAGTGTCCTCCCCCGCCGCCCTGCGCGGTCTTCGCCGAGATCAGGAAGCAGAGCGGCACGACCATCAGGGCGACGACCGCCGTGTATTGGAAGACGTTGCTGTAGGCCAGGACCTGCGCCTGCTTCATGTAGGTCTGGTAGGTGTGCGCCACGGCCTGCTGGTGCACCGAGGACGCGGCGCGGCCGAGCGAGCGGAGGGTGTGCTCGCTCTCCTGGATCAGCGTGTTGTAGCCGTAGCGCAGCGGCGTCATGAACCCCGACAGGTGCGCCTGATCGGCCTGGGTGCGCTCGGTGATGGCCGCGGTCGAGAGGGAGATCCCCAGGGACCCGAACACGTTGCGGAACATCGAGAACAGGGCCGCGCCGTCGCTGCGGTATTTTGACGGCAGGGTCAGGTAGGCGATGGTCGAGATCGGCACGAACAGGAAGCCGAGCGCCGCGGTCTGGAGGGACCGCATCAGCACCAGGGTCCCGTAGTCGATGTCGGGCGCGAGCCGGCTGGAATAGAACAGGGCCCCGGCCATCAGGGCGAAGCCGAACATCACGATGAAGCGCGTCTGCACGACCTTCATGATCTGGCCGACGATGGGGATCAGGATGATCACCACGATCCCGCCCGGGGACAGGATCAGGCCGGATTTCAGCGCGGTGTAGCCCAGCACGTTCTGGGCGAATTGCGGGATCACCACCGCGCTGGCGTAGAGCGCGAAGCCCATGGCGCCGATGAGCACGCAGCCCATGGTGAAGTTCTTGTCCCTGAACACGTCGAGGTCGATGATCGGCTTCTTCGCGGTCAGCAGCCAGCAGATCGCCCCGAACACGCCCAGGAAGCCGATGACCGACATGGTCCGGATGAAGGGCGAGCCGAGCCACGCGTCGTCCTCGCCGCGGTCGAACACGATCTGCATGCAGCCGATGCCGATCACGATCAGCGCAAGCCCGACATAGTCGATGCCGCGCTTGGTCTTGCGCTTCGCCTCCTCGGAGGGCGGATCCTGCACGAGGATCGCATTGGCGATCACCGCCACGATCCCCACCGGCACGTTGACGAAGAAGATCCAGCGCCAGTCGAGATGCTCGATCAGGTAGCCGCCCAGCGTCGGCCCGAGCACGGGCGCCACGATGGTGGCGACCGCGGTCACCCCGAAGGCCGCCCCGCGCTTGGCGGGCGGGAAGGTGTCGAGGATGATCGCCTGCTGGCTCGGTTGCAGGCCGCCGCCGAAGAATCCCTGCATCAGGCGGAACACGATGATCTGCCCGAGGCTCTGCGCGATGCCGCACAGGAACGACGACACCGTGAACATCCCGATGCAGACCAGGAAGTAGCGCTTGCGCCCGATCGTGTCGGAGAGCCAGCCGGCGATGGTGAGCACGATCGCGTTGGCGACGAGGTAGGCGGTCAGCGTGTAGGTCGCTTCGTCGCCGGAGGCGGCGAGCGACCCGGCGATGTAGGGCAGCGCCACGTTGACGATCGTGGTGTCGAGGATCTCCATGAAGGCGGCGAGCGTCACCGTGACGGCGATCAGCCAGGGATTGTAGGCCGGCTTCCAGCCCTGGTTCGGATCGCCGCTCATTTCAGCATCACCGTCGGCTCCACGCTGATGCCGAGGGGCAGCGGCTCGTCCTTCCGGAGGCCGGAATCGATCACGATCTTCACGGGCACCCGCTGCACGATCTTGATGAAGTTGCCGGTGGCGTTCTCGGCCGGGAAAGCCGAGAACTTCGAGCCCGAGCCGCGCTGGATCGAATCGACGTGGCCGTGGAGGGCAAGGTCGGGATAGGCGTCCACCGCGATCGTGACCGGCTGGCCGGGGTGCATGCCGTCGAGTTCGGTCTCCTTGAAGTTGGCGGTGACCCAGACGTCGGTGGTGACGAGGGACATGACCTGCTGGCCCGCCGTGAGGTAGTCGCCGGCATTGACGTTGCGCCGCGTCACCCAGCCGTCCTGCGGGGCGCGCACCACGCTCCACGCAACGTTGAGGTTCGCCTGGTCGAGCTGGCCCTGGGCCTGCTCGGCCTGCCCCTGGAGCTGGTCGACCTGCTGCTCGGACTGGCCGATATTCTGCTGGACCGGCATCGCCTGGATGACCCGGGCCTCGGCCTGCTCCACCTGCGCCTTCGCCTGCTGGTAGTTCGCCGCCGTCGTGTCCACGTCCTGCTGGGTGGTGGCGAGCTTCGGCAGGCTCTTCTGCCGGTCGTAATTCGCCTGCTGCAGGGCGAGGTTGGCCTTGGCCGAGGCGAGGTTCGCCTGCGCCAGCGCCAGGGCGGCCGGGAAGTTCTTCCTGGCGATCTCGACGCCGAGCTTCTGGTTGGCGATCTGCGCCTTGTTCGCATCGAGCTGACCCTGGGCCTGCTCCTGCCGATAGACGTACTGCCGCGGATCGATGTGGAACAGCGGGTCGCCCGTGTGGACGAACTGGTTGTCGGTGACGTCGAGGGCGACCACCTGCCCGGCCACCTGGGGCGCGATGCTGACGATGTTGCCGTCCGTGTAGGCGTCGTCGGTCGAGGCCTTTCCGCGGGTGGTCAGCCAGAAATAGAGGCCGCCGCCGACCATCAGCAGGAGGACGAGGGCGGCGATGCCGAACACGAGCGGCCGGCGCTTGCGCCGCCGTTCGGCATCCTGATCCTTGCCGGCCCGGTCCCCGTCCGCGTTCTTTGCTCGGCTGTCCCCGTCGGCGTCGGAGCCACCGTCCGCCCCCCCGGCTCGGCGGGGCCTGACAATCCGCCCGCGTCCCCGGCGAGCGTCATCGGCTGATCGGACGTCATCGTCTCGCCCCCGATCCGCTTCGTCATCCGCAGAGGCGTCGTCCGGACAATCATCGGCCCGTCCCCGTTCGCGCGTTGCGGGTTCCGCCGGTCGATCGCTCGGCCGCCGGTCATCGCGATCGTCCGCCCGCGCTGCGCGACGTGCGGGCGGTGCGCTGTCTTCGGAGCCAAGATCGATGAAGTCGCGGCGCTCGCGCGGGCGGCTACGGGAGCGCAGGCGCCTATCCGCCTCATCGTCGGTCATGGAACGCGTTCGCAACTCTCTTGACCGCGGGACCGGCAGGAACACTCGATCACGCGGCCGGCTTGCCTTAGGGACAGTCGCCATAACCGAACCCAGCGGTTCGGATGTGCGGGAGTGGACGGAGCGATGTCAAGCGCCGGAGGAACGGACCGGAGGGCTGCGCGCGGGCCGATCCCGCGCGGGGCGCGGCGCCGCGCAGAGATCGCCAGCGCTGCCGAGCACGTATTCCTGCAGCACGGCTTCGCTGAGACGACAATGCAGATGGTCGCCCTGGCGGCCGGCTCATCCAAGGAGACGCTCTATAGGCATTTTGGCAGCAAGGAAGAGCTGTTCATCGAAGTCGTAGACAACCGGAATAATGAAGTACGACAAGTCCTCGACGCGAACTTGGAGAGCGACGGCGCCGTTCCGGTCGTCCTGCGCTCGGTGGGCGTCGCACTTTTGGAATGCATGTGCAGCCCGACCGTGGTGGCGCTGGCTCGCATGATCGTGAACGAGACTCACAGGCACCCGGCGCTCGGGGAGGCCTTCTACGCGATGGCGCCGGGCCGTACCCTGCAGAAGCTGACCGTCTACCTGGCGGAGGCCCGGGCGCGGGGGGAGTTCACCGGCGGCGACCCGGCGCGGGCTGCGGAGATCTTCACCGGCAGCATCATGGGCAAGTTCGTCCCGCTGATGCTGTTCACGCCGCACGCGTTCGGCATCGATCCGGATCAGATCAGAGACCATGTCGCCGAAGCCGTGGCCGTGTTCGTCAAAAGTTATGCAACCAAAGACTATCGACGGTTTGACGACAAGTCTTGAATGATTCACGCGATCATCCGGATCGATCGATCAGCAAAGCCTTGCTGTCGGAACGTTCCGCATGTCGCGTGACTGATCTGGTGACGGCGGAGGGATCCGGACCGATAGCCGGATGAACCTCCATCCGAATGCCCGTTGACGCCGTCGGGTCGAGGGCGGCCGGTGCGGGTTGCCGGCGCCGCGCGTGGCCGGGACGACGGGCGTGTGCGTGAAGACCGTGGGCGGGTGGATCGCGCGCTTCGCGGCCGGGGGCCTGGCCGGACTGCAGGACCGCTCGTCCCGGCCGCACACCGCAAGGGCGCTCTGCGCCGGATTGGGCACCGGTTCGGCGCACGACAGCGCGTCACGACACAGGCTGAGAGCCGCGCGCGATGGCAACGCGATCGGTCCACGACATGGGACAGGGATGCCTCGGAGCGGCTTGTCCAACCCGCGACCTCATCCTGAGACGCCGGCGCGGAGCGCAGGCCTCGAAGGGGCCCTTCAGCGGCCGCGCGATCCCCGGAGCCCTCCGTCGAGGCTCGCCGCGATCGCCCCTCAGGATGGGGGCGTGGAGGGATCCACCGGATCGCATCGTCCCGGGGAGCGGAGCCGGCCCGCTCACCTCACCACTTGTAGCTGACCTTCGCCAGCACCCGCCGGGCATCGCCGTAGAAGCAGGACACGTTCGACTGGCAGGAGGCGACGTAGCGCCGGTCGCCGATGTTCGAGGCGTTCACCTGGAAGCGCCAGTTCTCGTAATCGTAGTGCACCTGCGCGTCGAACAGCACGTAGTCGGGCACCCGCAGGGTGTTGGCCACGTCCGCGAACGAGCTGCCGACGTAGCGCACGCCGCCGCCGAAGCCGAAGCCGCGCCACGGACCGACCGGGATGGTGTAGTCGGCAAACAGCGAGGCGAGGGTCTTCGGGACGTTGACCGGCGTCTTGCCGACCCGCGCCGGATCGGCATCCCGCAGGGTGGTGAAGTCGAACTTGGTGAACGAGGCGACGAGGTTGAGCCCGTCGGCGATGTTGGCCACCAGCTGCGCCTCGAAACCGGCGGAGCGCACCTCGCCGACCTGCGTCTGGAAGATCGTGTTCAGCGGGTTGGGGGTGAGCACGTTGTTGCGGTGGATGTCGAAGCCGGCGAGCGTCAGGAAGTAGCCCTGGCCGGGCGGCTCGAACTTGACGCCGCCCTCGACCTGATCGCCGGTATCGGGCTTGAACGCCCGGTTGTTGATGTCCGTGCCGATCTCGGGCTGGAACGAGGTCGCGTACATGATGTAGGGCGCGAGGCCGAAGTCGAAATTGTAGATCGCCGCCGCGCGATAGGTGAAGGCGCTGTCGTTGCGGCCGTTGGTGTTGGCCGGCGTCAGACGGTCGTAGACGGTGTTCTGGACGAAGTCCTGGCGCCCGCCGAGGATCAGGGTCAGCTCCGGCGTGAGCTTGATCTGGTCCTGGAAGTAGAGGCCGACCTGCTGGAACGAGTCGGCGTTGATCAGGTAGGGCGAGGCCGAGACCGCCTGCGGGCCGTAAGACGGCGCGAGGATGTTGAGGTCGGGGCCGGGGAAGCCCGAGGCCTGGTTGTCGTGGATCTGGATGTTCCGGTACTCCACGCCCATCAGGAAGTCGTGGCGGAAGAACCCGTCCGAGAACTTGGCCTCGGCCTGGGTGTCGACGTCGAGCTGCGCGACCTTGGCGGAATCCCGGAACAGGTAGCGGCCGAGCTGGGTCTGCAGCGGATCGGTGTAGCCGAGCTGGCCGATATACGAGTTCTGGTAGCTCTGCGTGTAGGCGTAGCGGGCGTTCTGGCGGACCGCCCAGGTATCGTCGAAGACGTGCTCGAACTCGTAGCCGATGAAGGCCTGGTCGCGCTGGTAGGTGTTGAAGCCGGCATCGCCCACGTTGAGCGAACGCGGGATGCGCAGGCCGAGCACGGTCGGCCGCACCGTGCCGTAATAGGGCAGGAAGTTCGCCGTCACCGCCGTGTTGTCGTGCTGGAAGCTCGACAGCACCGTGAACTTGGTCGACCCGTCCGGCTTATAGGTGAAGGCCGGGGCGATGTAGTAGCTGTCGTCCGGCGCCCCCTGGACCTGCGTGCCGCCGTTGCGGGCATAGCCGGTGAGCCGGGTGAACCAGTGACCCTCCGCGTCGGCCGGACCGCCGACGTCGAAGGCGGCGTAGCGCTGGTCGAAGGAGCCGCCGCCGACCTCGACATACCCGAACGGGTTCTCGGTCGGGCGCTTGCTGATCTGGTTGATCAGGCCGCCGGGATTGCCGGCGCCGAACAGCACCGCGGAGGGGCCGCGCAGCACCTCGATCCGCTCCAGCCCGAACGTGTCCACCCGGCTGTAGGCGAAGCCGTAGTTCAGGAGCTGCAGGCCGTTGAGGTAGAGGCCGTAATCGCTGACCACGAAGCCGCGGAGCTGGAAGAAGTCGAGGCGCGTGTCGGCACCGAAGGTGCCCGCGTAGGTGCCGGCGACGTACTGGGTCGCCTGCGTCAGCGTCTGGGCGTTCTGCGTGTCGAGCTGCTGGCGGCCGACCACGGTGATCGATTGCGGCGTCTCGATCAGAGGGGTGTTGGTCTTGGTGGCGGTGGCCGAGCGCCGGGCGACGTAGCCGTCGATCGGGCCGGTCGGGCTCTCCACCGCCCGCGCGCCCGCCCCGGCCCGGGCCGCAACCGGGGCGCCGCCGCCCCGGCTCTCGACGCTCAGTTCCTCGAGCTGGACGCTGCCCCCGGCCGGGGGGTTTCCGGACGCGCCGCGGCGCGGCGGGGTCGCGTCCTGCGCGAGCGCCGGGCTCGCGGCCTGGGCCAGGACGGTCAGGGAGGCGCCCGCGAGCAGGACGCGCAGGGTGACGCCGATTGCTTCGGGGCGGGGGTAAGCAACTCTCATGGGACCTGGCCGTGTGCGACGCCGCGGGCAGCCGACCGCATTCGCCGGAAGCGGCCCCGGCGCTGCTGTCACGCTGTTTAGAATTGTGCTAAAGTACTGTCGGGATTGCGTTTTCTTAAACGTGACGTACGCGCAGCCGTGCTGGGCCGCAAGCCGCCCTCGCGCTTCCGGCGAGGGCTGTTGCCGCGGCGACACGCTCTGGTAGCGAGCTTGCGAAGACCCGGATCGCCGCCGGATCGGTCGGACGGGTGGCCGCGCGTCTCCCTTCCCCCTTTGCGGGGGCGGGGACCCGCGCCCCGTTTGCGCCCCCGTCGTCGCGCGCGACGGGGGAATCAGGTCGTCTTACTGCGTCGCGAAAGCCTCGAGCCCAGCCCGTTCAAGGTGTTGTGCGGAGATCCGACGCTGTTGCCGCGCGCCGCTTCGGCACCGGCCCGCGTATCGCGAACGCGGCCCGTTCCCGGGCGCACGCAGCGAAAGCGGAATGCGACCCGGGATCCAGCACACGATGTCGCGCAGCGTCGATCGGGATCGACCTGTGCCGCTGACGCGGCGCTTCGTGTGCTGGATCCCGGATCAGGTTCCGCTTCGCTCCACCTGTCCGGGAAAGGGGTGGGTGTCACGCGTCGGGGGCGCCGATCCCGTGCCCTGCGCTTGGCCAAACACCTCGAAAGGGCTGGCCTCAAACCCTTCGAGGTCGAGCACGTCTCCGGGTGCGCATCCGTAAACCGGAACACCCGGACCGCAGAGGGGGGCGAAATTATTTGACGCGATTAAGCGTAGGGTAGCAGGATCGAGGCGTCCGAACCGGCCCAGGCCCTACTTCACCCGCCCCGCGAGCCACGTGGCCAGCAGGTCGGCCACGGCATCGCTGTTGGTCTCCAGCATCATCATATGGCCGTTGCCGCGCAGGTCCCGGTCGGCGAGCTGGATCACGTCGGGCTTGGCGCCGGCCTGGGTCAGGAAGGCGGCCGTGCAGGAATCGTAGGTGGCGTGAAACGAGGCCTCCGCGGTCACCAGCACGGTCGGCACCTTCGCGAGGTTCGGCAGGGTCCGGACGGGCTCGCCCTGGAGCCAGCAGCGCACCTGCCCGTCCGCCGCCTTCGTCTGCTGCGCCACCACCAGATCCTCGGGGGCTTTGACGGGGGGCGCGAAGGTCAGCGGCATGCGGGTCAACCCGTAGGCGCGGGCGCGCCCGTCGCCGCTCTTCTCCCAGAAATCCTTGCCGCCGCGGAACTGCACGTCGAAGAAGGGCGGCCCGCTCGGCTCGACCGCCACATGCGCCTTCACAAGGTCGGGCCGGGCATCCGAGGCCGCCCAGCCGAACAAAGCCGCCTGGCCGTGGGTGAGCAGGATCGTCGGCCCGATCTTGTCGAGGAGCGCGACCAGCGCGGGATCGACCAGCTCCTCGGTCTGCTGGCTGTTGGCCAGGAACGGCACTTGGCTGGCGAAGAACTGGTCGAAGCCGGCATTGCCCTGCACGCCGGGCCCGTCCGGCCAGCGGGTGTGGAGCTTGGCCTGCGGATACAGGTCGTAGACTTCGGGCGCCGTGTGGGTCCGCTCCAGGCTGCGGGTGCCGAGGCGGTCGTAGGGGCCGTAGACCTCCGGGTTGGTGCCCGAGCGCCCGCGCCCGACCTGATCGACCACGTAGACCTGAAAGCCCTTCTCGACGAAGCGCTGCACCCAGCCCGGGCGCCCGTCCGCGGTGGCGAGGAAGTTCACGCCGGTCTGGGCGAGCCCGTGCACCATCACCACCGGATAGGGCTGCGTGATCCGGGCCGGGGTCCGCGACTGCACGAACATCTGGCCGACCATCACGGTCTTGTCGCCGAGCTTCTGATAGCGGCCGCCGATGTAGAAATAGCCCGCCCGGGTCACCGGCTCGGCCGGGGCCGGGCCGGCGGGCGCGGATGCCGGGCCCTGGCTCGGCCCCTGGGCCGATCGCTGCACCGGCACCTCGGCCGGCACCGTCCCCTGCGCGCGGGCGGCTCCCGCGGCGACGGCCGATACCTGAACGGCGAGCAGCGCTGCGAGGGCGCCGTTCGCGATGCCGTTGCCGGCCATGCCGTCTCTCCCGGGTGCACCCTGCTCCGCGCGGGCGCTTATTGCGGGAAACGCAACGCTCGACCACCGGGAAAGCTGCACACGGACCGGTTGCAGGGTCCCTGACGAGCCCAAACCCAGGTGCATGCCAGGCGCGACCTTGGCGGTGCTGGCGCCGCGGGATCCGCGCGCCCATCTTCAGTCGGTGACGGCGCCGTGATCGCCGTCCGCGCCCGGAATTCCTTGCGGATCTCCCCGGGCGAGCCTCAACCAAGGATATCCGTCGTGGATCCCGCAACAGCCAAGACCCTGGTCTCAGCCGCCCTGGTCGCCTCCATCTCCCTGTTCAGCCTGGTGTCGTTTCAGGCGCTCTTCGCCCAGATCGCGGCCGATCTGCGGGCCGTGCGCGTCCCGGTGCGGACCGACCGTCGGGATAAGCCGCAGGCCTGAGCGGCCCGAGGTCCGGGGTTCCCCAGGGCTCCGCCCTGGACCCGCGAAAGGGCTCGCCCTTTCGAAACCGGACCTTCGTTCACGCGCGCCGGACAGGCGCTCAGGCCTCGTCCTGACGGGCCCGCTCCCGCAGGATGAACTTCTGCACCTTGCCGGTGGAGGTCTTGGGCAATTCGCCGAACACCACGTGGCGGGGGAGCTTGTAGGACGCGAGCCGACCCCGGCACCATTGGATCAGCTCGTCGGCGCTGGGCGAGGCCCCGGGCTTCAGCTCCACGAAGGCGCAGGGCGTCTCGCCCCATTTCGCGTCGGGCTTGGCCACCACGGCGGCGCCCGCCACCGCCGGGTGCTTGAACAGGGCGTCCTCGACCTCGATCGACGAGATGTTCTCGCCCCCTGAGATGATGATGTCCTTCGAGCGGTCCTTGAGCTGGACGTAGCCGTCCGGGTGCTTCACCCCGAGGTCGCCGGTGCGGAACCAGCCGCCCCTGAAGGCGGCCTGCGTGGCCGCCGGGTTCTTGAGGTAGCCGCGCATCACCACGTTGCCGCGCATCATCACCTCGCCGATCGTGCGCCCGTCCGCCGGCACCGGCTCCAGCGTGTCGGGATCGCGCACGTCGAGGGCCTCCAGCACCGGATAGCGCACGCCCTGGCGGGCCTTCTTGGCTGCCCGCTGGTCGGCCGCGAGCGCGTCCCAGTCGGCGTGCCACGCGTTCACCACCGCCGGCCCGTAGCTCTCGGTCAGCCCGTAGAGGTGGGTCACGTCGAACCCGGCCTCCGACATGCCGGCGAGCACCGCCTCCGGGGGTGGCGCGGCGGCCGTGAAGAAGGCCACGCGCTGCGGCAGGTCCCGGCGCTCGGAATCGGCGGCGTTGATCAGCATCTGCATCACGATCGGCGCGCCGCAGAGATGGGTGACCCCGTGCTCGGCCATCAGCCGGTACAGCGCGTCCGCCCGCACCTGCCGCAGGCAGACATGGGTGCCGGCCACGATCGACAGGGTCCAGGGGAAGCACCAGCCGTTGCAGTGGAACATCGGCAGGGTCCAGAGATAGACCGGGTGCTGCCCGAGCCCGCCCGTGACCACGTTGCCGAGCGCCAGCAAAGCCGCGCCGCGGTGGTGATAGACCACGCCCTTCGGGTCGCCCGTGGTGCCAGACGTGTAGTTCAGCGTGATCGCGTCCCACTCGTCGCCGGGCAGGGACCAATCGTGCTCCGGGTCGCCGCCGGCCAGGAAGGTCTCGTAGTCGGTCTCGCCGAGCCTCTCGCCGGGGCCGTCATAGACCGGGTCGTCGACGTCGATCACGAACGGCCGGGTCGCCAGACCCGCGAGCGCCGCGGCGGCCGTGCGGGAAAACTCCCGGTCGGTGATCAGCACCTTGGCCTCGCCGTGCTCCAGGCAGAAGCCGATCGCGGCGGCGTCGAGGCGGGTGTTGAGGGTGTTGAGCACCGCCCCGGTCATCGGCACGCCGTAGTGGCACTCGATCATCTCGGGGGTGTTGGCGAGCAGCGCCGCCACCGTGTCGCCGCGACCGATCCCCCGGGCCGCGAGCGCCCCGGCGAGGCGGCGGGCGCGGGCGTAGAGGTCCCGGTAGGGCCGCCGCAGGGTGCCGTGGACCACCGCGACGTGGTCGGGAAACACCCGCGCGGCCCGGTCGAGGTAGAGCAGGGGGGTCAGCGGCTGGTGGTTGGCCGGCACGCGATCGAGGTCGCGGTCGTAGATCGTGTCGCGGGCCATCCCGTCCTCCCGGTTCCGGCAAGTCTTTGCCGAGACAGTAGCTTGCCGACGGGGGCGGATCGAGTCGGGGTTTCGAAAGGTCGAGACCTTTCGCGGGTCCAGGGCAGGGCCCTGGCGTTCGTCAGGGCCTTGCCCTGACAACCCACCCGAGGGCTGAGCCCTTTGGAAACCCGGCCCTAATGCCGCGATTCGTCCTCGGGCTCCGGCAGGAAGCGGGCGAGTTCGAAGCCGATCTCGATCATCAGGTGCTCGATCCGGTCCGTGAGCGCCGGCCGGTGCAGGGCGCGGGCGAGTTCGCGCAGGGCGATGACGTGCTCCGCCATCCGGTTCACCACGCGCTCGCTCTGCACGAGATTGGCCGCCTGCTCCTCGGTCCGGTCGATGGCGATGCCGCGCCCCCGCATGGCCCGGCCTTCGGAATCGTGCTCGATCCGGCCGCGCATCAGCAGCGTGCGGATGCCGGCACGGGTCTCCCGGGTCCGGAACTCCGCCTCCACGGAACCCCCGATCACCGCGGCCGCGTGCAGGTAGCTCTCGATCCGGACGCGATCCTCGGGATGCGTGCGGTCGAGGAAGGTTTCGAGGGAGACGCCGCGCGCGGCGGCCGCCGGGTCGAGGCCGAGCAGCCCCGCCAGGGAAGCCGAGAGTTCCAACTGCCCGGCCCAATGGTCGTGGACCCACGTGCCGACCACGCCTGAAGCGTCGAGGGCGGATTGCGGGATCGGGCCTTCGGCCACGCCATCGCCCGCGGGAACATCCGGCATCTTTAAACTTGAGGTTTTCAACCTCCACTGCCTCCTTGGTGTTGCAACGCGTAAGCTAAAGTATCGCCGCGCTTATGGGAAGTCTGTGAACCCATTTCAGGCCGAAAATCTTAACCTAAAGTTGATGCCGCCCGGGAGACGGCGGATTGCCCTGCGCGGATCGGGCCCCGCGGGATCTTAACGCCCCATTAACCATATCGGACACACCGTGCGTCGGGGTCTCCACGGGTTCCGGATCGCAGACGGGCGCGAATCGATCACCTGAGGTTGGCCTCGCAGGCGCAGTGACCGGGAGTCGCACGCGCCCGGACGGACGCGCAGGGCCTTCTGGAGGACGCCCAGGATGAAAGCGATCACCTTCGTCACGCAGAAGGGCGGCAGCGGCAAGAGCACGCTGTGCATCTCCCTGGCGGTGGCCGCCCGGGAGGCGGGCCACACGGTCTGCATCCTGGAGATGGACCGTCAGGCCACGATCTCGGACTGGCTCGACCACCGCACCGTCGACGGCCCCGAGGTGGCGCAGATCGACGCCACGCAGATCGACGCCGTGATGGAGCGCCTGCGCGACTCCGCCTACGATTACGTGTTCATCGATACGCCCGGCGTCGATTCGACCGGCACGCTCTCAGCGATTCGCGCGGCCGATCTCTGCATCATCCCGTGCCGGCCGACCCCCGCGGACCTGCGGGCGTTCAAGCCGACGCTGGCGGCGGTCTACCGGCTGGAGAAGAAGTTCGCCTTCGTGCTGAACCAGACGCCGCCGCGCTCCTACCGGGTCCGCGACGCCTCGGACGGGCTCGCGGTGCTCGGCATCCTGCCCGACGTGAACATCGTGGCCCGCACCGACCACCAGGACGCGATCGGCCTCGGCCAGGGCGTCACCGAGTTCAACCCCAAGGGCCAGGCCGCCGGGGAGGTCCGCCGCCTCTGGTCCTGGATCGAGCGCCGCACGCAGTCCCTGAGGACGGGCCAGCATGTCCAAGCCGCCTAAGCTCAGCCTCGCGGCGATCGTCGCCTCGGCGAGCCCGCAGGCCAAGCCCCTCGCCCGATCCGCTCCGGCGCCCCGGCCGCAGGGTGCGGAGATCGTGTCGCTGACCCTGGCGCCCCCGGCGCCGAAGCCAGCGGCCACGCTCAAGCAGCGCGCCCGGCAGATGTCGGTCTACCTGGAGCCGGCGGTCTACGACCAGCTCCGCGACCTCGCCTACGCCGAGCGCACCAAGATGCATGCTTTGATGCTGGAGGGCCTGGACCTCCTGTTCAAGCAGCGCGGTGCCCGCTCGATCGCGCACTTGACCGAGACGCAGGGCCGCTGAGGGCCGGCGGCCCCGCAGCAGATCCGTCTTCCTTTGCGGGCTCGCAAGTTCGCACCTCCCCGTTTGAGAATGGGCGCGATCGCATCCGCATCTCTCGCTCACCCCTCTGCGGGGGAGGGAGGGATGCGCGCCCGATGCGTGCCACCGGGAGAGCCGTTTCCTTTTTCAGACCGTATTCTGCCCATCGATCCTCAGATCGCGCACGACCCGCTCGGCCCCGCCGGACACCGCCCCTGAACCCCGACCGCCGGTAACGTTCAGGCTTCCTTTACGCGACCGATACAAGTGTGGGTGGACAGAGCCGGCGGCCCCGCTGCCCCCCTGGCACGGCCCGATCTGGTCCGCCGCCGGGCCCCGGTCACGCGTAGAGTTTGGTGATCCCCACGATGGTGCGCACGACGCTTCCCCGGCCTGCGCGCCTCGCCCTGCGGCTCCTGGCGGTCTCAGGGATGGCCCTGGCGACCGCCAACTGCGCCACCCAGCCCCAGCAGAAGTTCGCCGCCGGCGGCAACGGCGTCGACCCGAAATACGGGGTCAAGGCGAGCCCGCGCCTCTACAACGAAGGCGACGTCATCCCCAAGGGCGGCGGGCGGCGCTACACCGGCAAGCCCTACGTGGTCGCCGGCCAGACCTACGTGCCCAAGGAGGACCCGCGGGGCTACGTCCGGGAGGGCCTCGCCTCCTGGTACGGCTCCGCCTTCCATGGCCGCATGACCGCCAACGGCGAGGTGTTCGACCGACACTCGATCGCGGCCGCCCATCCCACCCTGCCGCTGCCGAGCTACGCCCGGGTGACCAACCTCGACAACGGCTACTCGATGGTGGTGCGCGTCAACGACCGCGGCCCCTACCATGCCGGCCGGGTCATGGACGTCTCCGAGGAGGCGGCCGGCGCCCTGGGCTTCCACCGCCAGGGCACCGCGCATGTGCGGGTCGAGTATGTCGGCAGGGCCTCGGTCGCGGGCAGCGACGACCGCAAGCTGCTCGCCAGCCTGCGCACCGACGGCCGCCCGGCCGGCCGCTCCGCCGTGATGGTGGCCGATCTCGGCCCATCGGAGGAGACCGAGCGCTACGCGCGCTCCGCCCCCGCGCCGCTGGCGTTCAAGCCCGCCGAGGAGCGTCCCCAGGAGCTGGTCCAGGAGCGTCCGGAGCCCGAGGCGGCCCCGGCGCCGCGGCCCGCGCCGGTGCGCGCGCCGATCATGCTGGCCTCGGCCGCCGTGACGGTCCCGGCCGCGGTGCAGCCCACCGCCCCGCGGGTGCGCGAGTTCCGCCCGGCCCCGGTCGCCGCCGGAGGCGCCACCCTGAAGGTCGCGGGCCTGAACCCGGCCGCCATCACCGCCGCCCCGCCGGCGGCCGGTCACGGTACGGTCTCCAAGGCCGCGACAAACCGCCCCGCCCTGGCGGAGGCCGGCCGGCGGCCGGCTCCCGGCGCGGCGCGGCCCGGAACCGCGGCTCCGACGCGGCTCGCCCAAGCGCCCGCGACGATGCCGGGTTCGGCCAAGCTGGCCATGGCACGCCTCGCCGCCGCGCCGACGCCCGAAAAGGGCATGGCGGGCCAGGGGCTCGCCAGGGCCGCGCCGAACGGGTCGGTTCTGCACGCGACCGCCGCGCCGGCGATCCCGGCCAAGGTCGCCGCCAAAGCGGCGCCCGCCGGCACGGCGCAATCCAAGACGGCGCAATCCAAGACGGCGATGGTCAAGACCGCCATGGTCAAGACGACGCCGGCCAAGGATGCACCGATGAAGTCGGCGGCGGCCGGGACGCGGCCGTCCCGCATGGCCGGAATCTACTGACGCCGCGATCTCCGGTGATCCGGCAGCGGCCGAGGCATTTCGCGTTCGATCCGCCGCAGAAACTGGAATATGGTCACGCTTGTTATCCGGATACGGTCGGGGCTTCCTTGCGGGGTGTCCTCGACCGGATACAGGCGCGGGACGGAGCGGCGATGCGCAGGACCCTTCTCACCCTTCTCGCGGCCGCCTGCGCGCTGGGCGCCGGCCTCTCCGGCGCTGGCGCGCAGAGTTTCCAGACCGCGGCGCCGCACGCGATCCTGATCGACGCCGATTCCGGCTCGGTCCTGTTCGAGAAGGCCGCCGACGAGCGCTTCTCACCGGCCAGCATGGCCAAGCTGATGACCACCGACATCGTGTTCGAGGCGCTGAAATCCGGCCGCCTGTCCATGGACACGGAGTTCACCGTCACCGAGGACGCGTGGAAGCGCGGCGGGGCCGGGGGTGGCGGCTCGTCGATGTTCGCGCAGGTCAACAGCCGCATCAAGATGTCGGACCTGCTGCGCGGGCTGATCGTCCAGTCGGGCAACGATGCGGCCATCACCATCGCGGAGAACATGGCCGGCTCCGAGGACGCCTTCGCCGGGCTGATGAACCAGCGCGCCAAGGAGATCGGGCTGACGAACTCGACCTTCCGCAACGCCACCGGCTACTCGGCGCCCGACCAGAAGGTCACGGCCCGGGACATGGCCAAGCTCGCGCTGCACATCATCGACACCTACCCGGATTACTACAAGATCTTCGCCGAGAAGGAGTTCACCTGGAACAAGATCCGCCAGCAGAACCGCAACCCGCTCTTGGCCCTCGACATCGGCGCGGACGGGCTCAAGACCGGCTACCTGGAGGAATCCGGCTACGCGCTGACCGGCTCGGCGGTGCAGAACGGCCAGCGGCTGGTGCTGGTGGTCTCGGGCCTCAAGACCGCCCGGGACCGGGCCTCCGAGGGGCGCAAGCTGATGGAATGGGGGTTCCGCGCGTTCGAGCCCCGGCAGATCTTCGCGCCCGGCGAGACCGTGGCCGAGGCCTCGGTGTTCGGCGGCCAGTCGGGCTCGGTGCCGCTGGTGGCCAAGAAGCCGGTGCGGGTGCTGCTGCCCCGCGGCTCCAGCGACCGGGTGAGCGCCAAGGCGATCTATACCGGGCCGCTCGTCGCCCCGGTGGAGGAGGGTCAGCGGGTCGGTGTCCTGCGCGTCCAGCGCGGCGACACCGTCGCCCTCGACCAGCCGCTCTATGCCGGCGCCGCGGTGGAACCCGGCACGCTGCCGCAGCGGGCCATGGATGCGGCGCTGGAATTCGGCACCGGGCTCGTCCGCAAGGCCCTCGACCGGGCCGGCAAGAGCGGCAAGGGCGCCGACAAGGCCGTGGCCGGGGCCGCCAACCCGTCGTGACCGCGCACCGGTGACCATGCCGCGCATCGGGGAGTCCGCGCAGCGGCGGGGCGCCTTCATCACCGTCGAGGGCGGGGAGGGCGCCGGCAAGTCGACCCAGATCGCCCGCCTCGCCGCGACCCTGCGGGCGCGCTCGGGCCGGGGCGTCTGCGTGACCCGCGAGCCCGGCGGCTCGCCCCGGGCGGAAGAGATCCGGACGGCGCTGCTCGGCGGCCTCGCCAAGCCCTACGGCCCCTTCGCCGAGGCCCTGCTGTTCAGCGCGGCCCGGATCGACCACCTCGACCGGCTGATCCGCCCGGCCCTGCGCCGGGGCGAGACCGTGCTGTGCGACCGGTTCATCGACTCGACCCGGGCCTACCAGGGGGCGGCGGGCGGCCTGGATCCGGGCGTGCTGGACGCCCTGGAGCGGGTCGTGGTCGGCCCGACCCGGCCCGACCTCACCCTGATCCTCGATCTAGCCCCGGAGGCCGGCCTCGCCCGGGCGGCGGCCCGCGCGGGCGGGCAGGGGGCCGACCGGTTCGAGGCCGAGACCCTCGATTTCCACATCCGCCTGCGGGGGGCTTTTCTGGCGATCGCCCGGGCCGAGCCGGCGCGCTGCGCGGTGATCGATGCGGGCCGCGATCCCGATTCGGTCGAGGCCGCGATCCGCGCCACCGTCGCGGCGCGGCTCCCGGAGCTTCTGCCGGGGGAGGGGACCCGGGGCGATGCGGCGTGACCGCGTGGCCGACCCGGCCTGTTTGCGGCGCGTTCCGTCTGCGCTATCTTCCGGAGTGGGACCGGCGGTGGCTGCCGCCGGTCCCTGGCAATCACCCGTTAAGGTGTAGCCAGCTCAAGATCATCGGGTGAATGGCGAGATGGAGATTGAGCCTCCACTCGCCATTTCCCGATCTTGAGATTGCCAGAGAGAAAACCATTCTCTGCACTCCCGGCCGCATCGGGCCGCGTGCGGCCGTCGCGGAGTGGGTTGGTGAGGCCCACCGTGCGAGGCCCGCGCAGGTCCGGCCCCGAGGCGCTGGGCGCCGCCTGCCTGTCTGTGTAAGCGGAGCCGTGGCGGGGTCGCCAGGGGGGCGGGAACCCGCCGGGACGAGATTTCGGGACGCGCCATGACGCCCATCGACCGCGCCGCCGACGATGTCGAGCCCGGGGACCTGCCCGGCATCCCGCGCCCGCGCGAGACCCGCGCGCTCGTCGGCCACGACGCTGCGGCCGACTCCTTCGCGGCCGCGATCGCGGCGGGCCGCCTGCACCACGCGTGGCTGATCGGCGGCCCGCCCGGGATCGGCAAGGCGACGCTGGCCTACCGGGTCGCGCGCCGGCTGCTCGCCCATCCCGCGGGCGGCGGCCCGGCCGGGCTCGACGTGGCCGCGGACGATCCCGTCGCCGGCAAGGTCGCGGGCCTGTCGCATCCGAACCTCGTGGTCCTGCGCCGCCACCGGGTGGCCGGCGCCAAGGCGCTGCCGACCAAGGTCTCCGTCGACATGGTCCGCCGGGCGCTGGACCTGTTCGCCACGACGGCGGCGGATTCCGGCTGGCGGGTCTGCATCCTCGACAGTGCCGAAGACCTGAACGCCAACGCCGCCAACGCCCTGCTCAAGGTGCTGGAGGAGCCCCCGCCCCGGGCCCTGTTCCTGATCCTGTCGCACCAGCCCGGCCGTCTGCTCCCGACGATCCGCTCCCGATGCCGGGCGCTGATGCTGCGGCCGCTGGCGCCCGAGGACGTCGCCCGGGTGGTGCGCGCCCTGCCCGCACCGTTCGCGCAGCCCGACGACGCGGCCCTGGCCCGGGCGGTGTCTTTAAGCGAGGGCTCGGTGGCGCGGGCGCTGGCGATGCTCGATCCGGTCACGGCCGGCCTCATGGCGGAGGTGGAGACCCTGCTGGCGCGGGCGCGCACGCCGGACTGGGGCCGGGTGCTCAAGCTCGCCGAGACCCTGGCGGGCCGGGACGCGGAGGCGCGGTTCGAGGCCGCCCAGGACGCGGTGCTGCGCTTCGTCTCGTCCGAGCTCGACCGCCGGCGCGACGCACCGCCTGCGCAGCTCGCGGCCCTGGTGGAGATCGCGGACCGGTTCGGCCGCGCCGCCCGGGAGGCGGCCACCTACAACCTCGACCGGCGGCCGGTGGTGCTGTCGCTGTTCGGGGAGTTGGCGGAGGTGGGGTAGGGCTGGCCCGAGTCAGCCCTGCAATCAATCCTCGGGAGCAATCGATCCTTGGGGCCTCCCTAACGCGGTCCTGCGTCGGCAGACCGGCGAGTTCGGCTGCGGGTGGGTTTCCGCGTGGTCCGGCGCGCGGATTGTTGCTGAATCATCACGGCCGACGTGATTAGCTGGCCTCGCAGGCAAGGTTCGGCGCCACGGCATGCGGGAGGTATGAAAACGCGTCATATAGCGTAGCCATGACCCTCACGTCCCAGCGGAGCCACCCCCTCCGCGTCCTCCTCCGCGCCGGCGCTCTCTGGGCGGCCTGCGGCCCCGCGGCGACCCATGCCGCGGATCTGGGGGCGGTGATGCCGCGTCCGTTGCCGACCTTTGCCCAGGTCGATCCCAGCACCTGGATCGTGACGCTCAGCGGCTCGCTGCAGATCACCCCGCGCTACCCTGGTTCGAACACCTATACCGCCGTCGGCTATCCCTCGATCGACATCCGCCGGGTCGGCGAGCCGCGCCGCTTCTCGGCGCCCGATGACGGCTTCAGCCTGTCGCTCTACGACGACCCGGTGTTCCGGATCGGCCCGACCGCCCGCGTCGTACCGGGGCGCTACTACGGCGATGACCGGCGCCACCTGCTCGGCATCCGCGACGCGCGCTTCGCGGTCGAACCGGGCGCGTTCGCGGAGTTCTACCCCGTCTCCTTCATCCGCACCCGTGCCGAGATCCGGCAAGGGGTCTACGGCCATCACGGGACGGTCGGATCGCTAGCGGCCGACTACCTGATCCCGACCGAGAAGCTCCTGTTCTCGATCGGGCCGCGCTTCAACATCGGCGATGCCAGCTTCGCCCGGAAGTACTTCGGCGTGTCGCCGGCCGAGGCGGCGCTGAACGGGCGCGTCACACCCTATGATCCGCGCAGTTTCTACTCGGCTGGTGTACTCGGCGCCGTGACCTATACGCAGAGCGAGACCTGGGCCTACACGGCCTATGCGGGCTACACCCGCATTCTCGGGGCCTCCGGCGCCAGCCCGCTGGTGCGCCGCCCGTTCGGCAGCCCGGATCAGCTCCTGTTCGGCATCAAGATCGACTACGCGTTCACCACGCCAGCCTTGCTGTGAGCGACCCGCTTCGCGGCGTGGTCGATCGCGGCCGCGATGCGGGGCGCGATCCCGGCCCTGTCGCCGGAATGGAGCCCGTTGAAGTCAAGCTCGGCTTCCGGGGGCGTCTCGGCGTGACCCTCGGCACATCCAGGGCTCCCCGGGTTCTTCGGAGTCGCCTCACTCAGCCGCAGCCTTCGTCGGCCTGCCAGCCCGAGCCGGCTTCCCCGCCGACGCGGCAGGCGTCTCGACCGACTGTCCCACCGGCGAAGCTGCGCCGGACGACATCGCTCAGGACGCGCATGCGGGTGGCCAAGTCGGTGGCGGCAATCGCCGATGCCCCCTGCGAACTGACGATCACGGGGGAGTGGTCGGGTGGTGCCGAAAAACCAGCATGGCCCATGATCGGCCGCGCAGGGAAAGTGCCGCAGCGCTCGCCGTGATGGCCACACGGGCGGTTGGCTCATCGGCACCGGCTTGCGGCCCTTCGGGCATCTCCAAGCGGGTTTTCACCGCAACAGCGGTCACCGGCTTTGCGATGAAAACCTGCGGCACGCCAAAGACCTGGAGCGCGCTCCGCCGAAGTGGACGCCGGTTCGGCGCACGGGAGCGTGTCACAGCACAGGCTGAGAGCCGCGCGCGATCGCAACGCGATCGGGCACGGCTCTCAGCCGATGAGGCGTTGGCCTGTCGACGCAAGGCTGTCTAGCATTGCAGTCGAGATCGGATGGCTGAGCGCCGGGATCGAGCGATCGTGAGCATGGGCGGATCGGACAGCGCAAGACCCCGCCGCGTTCTCGTCCTGGGGGCGACCGGTACGATCGGGCGGGCGACCGTTCGGGCGCTGGTGTCACGCGGTCATGAGGTCGTCTGCGTCGTCAGGCGCCCTGCCGGCATCGCTGGCACGCGCGAACGGATCGTGGATCTGACCGATCCGCTGTCGTTGGCGCGCGACGGTGTCCGTGGCGAATCGTTCGACGTCCTGATGTCGTGCCTCGCATCACGCACCGGCTTGCCCGAAGACGCTTGGGCGATCGATTACGGCGCGCATGTCACCGCCCTGCACGCGGGCCAGGCCGCCGGCGTGACGCACGTCGTGCTTCTCTCGGCGATCTGCCTCCAGAAGCCGGTCCTCGCCTTCCAGCACGCCAAGCTCGCTTTCGAACAGGCGTTGATCGCTTCGGGGCTCGACTACACGATCGTTCGGCCGACAGCCTTCTTCAAATCGCTGTCGGGGCAGATCGACCGCGTGAGACGCGGCAAGCCATTCCTGATCTTCGGGGATGGGACGCTGACGGCCTGCAAGCCGATCAGTGACGACGACCTGGGCCGCTACCTCGCCGAGTGCCTCGACCACGCTGAGCGGCGCAACCGCGTGCTGCCGATCGGCGGGCCGGGCGAAGCGATCACGCCGAAGGCGCAGGGCGAGCAGCTCTTCGCCCTGCTGGGGCGCGAACCGCGCTTCACGCACGTCCCGGTGCGGCTGCTGGATGTGATCGTCGCCATCCTGACTATGATCGGACGATGGATTCCAGCCCTGGCCGCCAAGGCCGAACTCGCGCGGATCGGACGCTACTATGCGACCGAGTCCATGCTGGTGCTGGACCCGGCGACCGGCCGATACGACGCGCAGGCCACCCCCTCGGCGGGGTCGGAGACGCTGTTCGACTATTACGCGCACGTGATCCGCGGCGAGGCGGTCGCCGAGCGGGGCGACCACGCAGTGTTCTGACACGCGTTCGAGCCGCCTCGGCCGGCGTTAGGACCGTGCTCTTGGGCCACCTTCGGACCCATCGGAGCGTCGCTCGTCACAGCTCGCCCACGCCACTGGGCGACCGTCTTCGGGTTCAGGCCGTACCGGGCGGCCAGGGCGCGGCGACGGTCTTTCGACGCCTGGAACGCGGCTCGTCCTTCGGCCGGCTCGGGATGCGGTACGCGGCGTCGTTCGGGCGCCGCGATGCGGAACGCCCGCCACAGTGCATCCGTCGCCTGACGCGTCAGCGCCGATAACGCACTCTTACACCCGGAGACTGCAGAGCTCGGCCGACGCGACCCAATGGCGCGCCCTACGGGAATCGAACCCGCGTTTTCGCCGTGACAAGGGCGCAGACATTCGTCCGGGAGCGTCCGACGATGTCCGGCCAACGTTATGATGGATCAGGATTTTCATGAAGATGGCATTGGGCCTGTCCAGCGTTGTGTGGCACCATTCGAGCCCGTCCACGGGACACGCCCTAAGCAGACCTTCGCACGGTGCCGTCAGCCTTTCGCGTTGCGTACTTCGACAGACCGCTTTCCCCGACACGACCAGCCGCCTGTAAAGCCGGACCGCACGACAATCGGCGTCGTCGTATCCCCCGCCATCCTACGGGCCGAGGGTGCGGATGCCATGCGCATCGTGAGGCGACCGTGTGAGCCCTTCGACCCTTGCCTGGCTCTGGTGGGTCAGATGTAGGCTGAAGCGAGAACTGGCGAACCTTCGAGGGCGTGGGCGAGCACTTCCAGTCCGTGCGCGATCTGCTGCCGTGTCGAGGGCCCGCCGAGACAGAGACGTACCGCCTCCGGCGGCGGCCCCGCGACGCAGAACGGATCGCTGCCTATCACGCCAAGCCCGGCCGACCGGCCTTGGCTGGCGAAGGCCGAGCGCGTCCAGCCCTCCGGCAGCGTCATCCAGAGGTGGAAGGCATGCGGATCGGCGGTGTAGGTTCCGGCGGGCAGCAATGCGGACGCAAGACGCTGGCGCGCAGCCGATTCCGCGCGAACGAACTGCACGATGGCCTCCGCCGTGCCATCCATGATCCACCGCGTCGCCAAGGCCATCGAGATCGGCGAGGCCATGACCGTGGCCGTACGCAGTGCGCCGCCCAGCGGCAGGGCGGAGCGGGCGCACGGGGCGACCAGGAAGGCGAGCCGAAGACCGGCGCCCAGGCACTTGGCGAGCCCGGCCACATAGTAGGTGATCTCAGGCGCAAGTTCGGCGAAGCTCGGCGGCGGTGTCGGGCATATACGGGCGTAGGCGTCGTCCTCGATGATGGTGACGGCGTATCGCCGGGCAACCGCGATCACGGCCTCGCGCCGCGTCCGGGACAGGGTCGCGGTGGTCGGGTTCTGCAGCAACGGATTCAGGTAGATGGCCTTCGGGGCCACTCTGGTGCAGGCAGCGGCGAACGCATCGGGGTCGACCCCGTATCGGTCCATGGGCAGATCGACCAGGCGCAGTCGCAAATGCGCGGCGAGCGCACGGATGCCGGGATAGGTGATCCGCTCGGCGCAGATCGTGTCGCCCGCTCGGGCGACCTGGCCCAGTATGCCGAACAGGGCGCTGTGTGCACCGGGGCAGATCAGCAGGCGTTCTCGGGCGGCGACGATTCCGCGGCCTTTCAGCCAGCGTAGAGCCGCCTCCTTATCCTCTTCGGTCCCGCCGAAGCCCTGGTAGCGCAGCAGGTTGGTGAGGTTGCCGGACAGGTCGGCGAACGAGGCTTGCATGCGGGCCTGCAGGGCCGGTGCGTCGGGCTCGGGGGGCAGGTTCATGGTGAAGTCGACCGGGCCGACCCGACGCGCTGCCAGCGCTCCGGTCGACCGGGGCGGGCGAGCCGGATCGATCACGAAGGTCCCCTGGCCGACGCGACCCTCGATCAGTCCACGCTTGTGGGCCTCGACGTAGCCGCGCGAGACGGTCGTGAAGTTCAGGTCGAGCGCCTCGGCGAGTGCGCGCTGGGTGGGAAGACGCGTCCCCGCTGTCAAACGCCCCGTTCGGATATCCTCGGCCAACGCCTCTGCGATGGCGAGGTAGTGAGGCTTGCCCCACCGCTTCAGATCCGGCGTCCAGACCTCCGCGCCACCCGCCTGCGGGTTCCGTCGTTCGTCGCGCTCTGACGGAGTCATTCGTGGCGGCCCAGGTCATGCTGCGATCAATGCTTGATTGTATGGCCTGCAATAGCTGTACCGCGATCGCGTTCTGGCTATCCGATGGGGATCGTCCATACAATGCCTACAATGACTGATCTGAAAACGTGCATTCTTTGGCGCATGCGCGTTCAAACATCGCTCGATAAGCGGGCTCCGAAAATGTTGCGCAGCTTGTCGCATCGATCATATTGATCGCAATATTGTATGGATGTGACTTCGGCGCGTTGTATGGCCCATTGATCAAAGCCCTCTGGCACACCCTTTGCCATGAGCGGACGGAGACCGCTCGAAGTTCAGTCTGGCGCGGTCCAGTCCGTCGAGGAGCGAGATCAATGCCTGCTGTGAACCGCGAGCCACACAAGAAGGGCGATTTCCTGGTCGATTACGAGGAGAAGGTCTTCGAAGACGTCAAGGCCGAGCCAGGCCAGAAGGCCCTGGTCACCTTCCACACCGTCGCGTTCGAGGGCTCCATCGGACTCGTGAACCTGCTCCAGGCCACACGCCTGCAGCGCAAGGGCTTCGAGACCTCCATCCTCCTCTACGGCCCAGGCATCACGCTGGGGGTCCAGCGCGGCTTTCCACGGCTCGGCGACGAGGCCTTTCCGGGTCACCTCAACTTCAACAACCAGCTCGAGAAGTTCATGGCCGAGGGCGGCAAGGTCTACGCCTGCCGGTTCTCGACCCAGGCCCTCTACGGCCACGGTGAGGCTGCCTTCATCGAGGGTATCCGCATGATCAACCCCCTCGACGTTCTCGACTGCATCCTCCTGCACAAGCGCGACAACGCAGTGATCGTCGACACCTGGACCGTCTGACCGGCCCTTGGCCTCCAGTCCGGACCGTCGCATCCGGCGGCCACGCACCGTGGCCGCCGTCACAGCCGGAGGATCTTGATGTCAGACAGCCGGATCGTGCGGGCCGCCGCCGTTCAGATCGCGCCGGATCTCGACCGGCCGGAGGGCACCCTCGAGCGGGTCCTCAATGCCATCGACGAGGCCGCCGCCAAGGGCGCGCGTTTCATGGTCTTCCCAGAGACCTTCGTGCCCTACTACCCCTACTTCTCCTTCGTGCTGCCGCCGGCGATGCAGGGCGCCGAGCATCTGCGCCTCTACGAGCGGGCCGTGACGGTGCCGGGACCGGTCACGCAGGCCGTCTCAGCCGCCGCACGCCGGCATGGGGCGGTCATCGTGCTGGGCATCAACGAGCGTGATCACGGCTCGCTCTACAACGCCCAGCTGATCTTCGATGCCGATGGCAGCCTCAAGCTCAAGCGCCGCAAGATCACGCCGACCTACCATGAGCGCATGATCTGGGGCCAGGGCGACGGTGCCGGCCTCACCGTGGTCGACACGGCGGTGGGCCGTGTCGGCGCCCTGGCGTGCTGGGAGCACTACAACCCGCTCGCCCGCTACGCCCTGATGGCGCGCCACGAGGAGATCCACGCGGCGCAGTTCCCGGGCTCCCTCGTGGGCCAGATCTTCGCCGACCAGATGGAGGTGACGATCCGCCACCACGCCCTGGAGGCGGCCTGCTTCGTGGTCAACGCCACGGGTTGGCTCACCGACGCGCAGGTGGCGCAGGTCTGCCCGGACGAGCGCCTGCGCGGGGCCTGCCGGGGCGGCAACTGCACCGCCATCGTCTCGCCCGAGGGCAAGCACCTCGCCGAGCCGCTGGGCGCCGGCGAGGGCATCCTGATCGCCGACATGGACCTCGCGCTGGTGACCAAGCGCAAGCGGATGATGGACTCGGTCGGCCACTACGCCCGGCCCGAGCTCCTGAGCCTGCTCCACGACGACCGGCCGGCCCCGTTCGTGCACCAGCCCATCCCTTCCCAGACCGATCTCCGGAGCCTCGACCATGAGCCGTTCTCCGCTTCCGACGCACCGTCCCGCGGTTCCACCCCCCATGCCGGTCTTGGTCGGGATGCCGACGGAACGCCTGATCAACGCGTTGCAGTCCTACGGCGTTAGGCTCGCCGACAGCCGCGCCGGGGCGCCGAGCCGCCGCGGCGGAGCCGGGCCGTCGGACCACAAGGCCATGACCATCGCGGGCCGGACCGTGATGGTGCCGGTCCACACCGAGGCCGCCTTCGAGTCGCCCTTCCTGATCCGCCGCCCGGACGCCAACGGGGTCTCGGTGATCGAGCATGACGGCGCGGTGATCGGGCAGGCGACCTTCCCGGGCAAGCCGCGCTTCTACGCGCTCTCGACCTTCGACGGCGTGCCATACGCGAAGATCGCCGTGCTGCACGGGCGGGACGTGCTCGCCACCACCGTGCTCCAGACCTGCATCCGCTACGCGAGCCGCACCAAGACCTGTCAGTTCTGCTCCATCGGCCAATCGCTCGCCGCGGGTCGCACCGTGGCGCGCAAGACGCCCGAACAGCTCGCCGAGGTCGCCCGCGCGGCCGTGCTGCTCGACGGGGTCAAGCACATGGTCATGACGACGGGTACCCCGAACGCGACCGACCGGGGCGCCGCCATCCTCTGCGAGAGCGCCTTCGCGGTCAGAGCCGCTGTCGATCTGCCGATCCAGGCGCAGTGCGAGCCGCCGGACGACGACCGCTGGTTCGAGCGGATGAAGGCGTCCGGCATCGCGGCCCTCGGCATGCACCTGGAGGCGGTCACGCCCGAAATCCGGGCCCGGATCATGCCCGGCAAGGCGAGCATTCCGCTCGAGCGATACTACGCGGCCTTCGAGGCGGCCGTTCCCGTCTTCGGGCGGGGTCAGGTCTCGACCTACATCCTGGCCGGCCTCGGTGACGCGCCGGACGCGATCCTGGCGATGGCCGAGCGCCTGATCGGGATGGGCGTCTACCCGTTCGTGGTGCCGTTCGTGCCGATCTCCGGGACCCCGCTGGAGAGCCACCCGGCGCCCGGCCCCGATGTCATGCACGCCATCCTCAAGCCTCTCGCGGACATGCTGGTCGGCGCGGACCTCCGCGCGACGGACATCAAGGCTGGCTGCGGTCGCTGCGGCGCCTGCTCGGCGCTGTCCACCTACGAGCGCGCGGGGGCGGTCTCGTGATCCTGGAACCCGTGCCGCCGTACTGGCCAAGCCATTTCCGCATCAAGTTCGCCACGAGTTCCTGGGAGCGGAACGCCTGCGCGGCCCTGCGCCGCCAGGTCTTCTGCGCGGAGCAGGGCATCTTCGCGGACGACGACCGCGACGCCATCGACGGGCACGCGATCCCGATCTGTGCCCTCTCGACCCTCGGCGGCGACGCCGACGCCGTCGTCGGGACCGTGCGCATCCACGAAGATCCGGCGCATCGCGGCACGTGGTGGGGTTCCCGGTTGGCTGTCGCCGGAGCGTTCCGCGGGACCGCCGCGCTGGGCGCCGGGCTCATCCAGGTCGCGGTCTCGGCAGCCCACGCGCGCGGCTGCACGCGCTTCCTCGCACATGTGCAGGATCGGAACGTCCCGTTGTTCCAGGCCCTGCACTGGGCAAGCCTCGCCACGATCGACCTGCACGGGCGGCCGCATCACCGGATGCAGGCGGACCTCGCGGCCTACCCGCCGATGCAAGACCCCGAGCACGGGCTCGTCACGTTCCGCAAGGCCGCATGATGACGGCGGGCTTCGACATCCACGCCCTGGCCGGCCAGATCCGCGACGCGCGCGGTGTCGCTCACAAGCGCGACATCGATGCCGTTGTCGCGCGGCTTGGACTGGGCAGCCTGCACGGCGCGGTGCCGGTCGGTGACGATTGTGCCGCCCTCCCGGATGGCGACGGCCACCTGCTGTTCGCCATCGAGGGCTTCCTCGACAGCTTCGTCGCGGCCGATCCGTACTTTGCCGGTTACTGCGGCATCATGGTCAACCTCAGCGACATCGCCGCCATGGGTGGGCGACCGCTCGCGGTGGTCGACGCGCTGTGGAGCCGGGATGCCGCGGCGGCGGACCCGATCCTGGCAGGCCTGTCCGATGCCGCGGCGCTCTACGGCGTCCCGATCGTCGGCGGCCACACCAACACACGCGCTGAAGCCAGCAACCTCGCGGTCGCCGTGCTCGGCCGGGCTGGCCCGCGCCTGCTCACGAGCTTCGAGGCGGCGCCCGGCGACGACCTCGTCGCGGCGATCGACCTGCGCGGACGTTTTCGCGATCCGTACCCGTACTGGGATGCCTCGACCGGCAAGGCGGCCGCGCGCCTGCGCGGTGATCTCGCGCTGCTGCCGGGCCTCGCCGAGGCCGGGCTCTGCCGGGCGGCAAAGGACATCAGCATGGCGGGTGTCGTCGGCACCGCCCTGATGCTGCTGGAATGCTCGAGTGTCGGCGGAGCCATAGACCTCGACGCGATCCCGCGACCGGCCGGTGTGCCGCTCGCCCGCTGGCTCACCGCCTTCCCGAGCTTCGGCTACCTGCTGAGCGTGCGCCCTGACTGCACGCACGACGTCCGGGCGCGGTTCGCCGAACGCGACATCGCGGCCGCCACTGTGGGCAAGCTCGATGCGAGCCGGGTCGCACGGGTACGCGACGCCTCCGGGGGAGAAGCCGAAGTCTGGGACTTCGCGGTCGGCCCGCTGATCGGCTGTGGCCAGATCGGCTATGGCCAGGACGGCCTCGGTGCCGGCCCATGACGGCCCTGCGCATCGCCATTCTGACCCATTCTACCAATCCCCGTGGCGGGGTCGCGCATTGCCTCGCCCTGGCCGAAGCCCTGTGCGCGCTCGGGCATGAGGCGGTGGTCCACGCGCCCGATCCGTCCGGGCGCGGCTTCTTTCGCGCGGCCGCCTGTCCGACGGTATCGGTGGCCGCACAGCCGGTCGCCGGCCCGACGGTCGACCGCGTCCGGGCCCGCATCGACGATTACCTGCGCCACTTCGCGTCGCCCGCCGCCTGTGACTTCGACGTCTTTCACGCCCATTGCGGCATCGGCGGCAATGCGCTCGCGACGCTCAAGCACCGTCGCCTCATCTCGGGCTTCGTGCGCACTGTCCACCACATCGACAGTTTCTCCGACCCGGTGCTCGCGGACTGGCAGGATCGCTCGATCCGCGAGGCCACGCGCCTGCTCTGCGTCAGCCGTGCCTGGGCCGACCGCCTTCAGGAGGACCGCGATACGAAGATCGGTGTCGTCGGAAACGGCGTCGACCTGACGATCTATCGAGAGGCGCCGACCGAAGCCGACGTGATCGTGCGGGAACGCTGGGGCATCGGTGTCGGGCCGATCGTCCTGAGCGTCGGCGGCTTCGAAGCGCGGAAGAACACGGTCGGGATCATCGAGGCTTTTGCAAACGTGCGTCGACGCCACCCGCAGGCGCAACTCGTGGTCGTCGGCGGCGCCTCGCTCCTCGACCACGCCTCCTATGGCGCCCGCTGCCGCGCCGCGCTGCGCGCACATGGGCTTGAGGTCGGGCGCGGCGAGGCGGTGATCGAGACCGGACCGGTCTCCCAGGAGGACATGCCGGCCTTCTACCGTCGAGCGGACGTTCTCGCCTATCCCTCCTGGACGGAGGGCTTCGGGCTCTGCGTGCTGGAGGCGATGGCCTGCGGGACCCCGGCGATCGTCTCGCGCCGGCCGCCCTTCACGGAGTACCTCCGGGCCGACGAGGCCCTCTTCGTCGATCCCGGCGATCCCGGCGACATCGCCCACGCGATGTTGGCCGCCCTGGCACCGACGACGCGCGCAGGCCTGCGCGCTGCCGGCGCGACCCGGGCCACCGCGCATACCTGGCGCGCCTGCGCCGAGCGTCACCGCGCGACCTACGCGTCCTGCGCCCGCGTCCGACGGGAGCCGAGCGATGCCTGAGATGCACCTTCACATCCGCTGGCCCGATGGCCGGCGCGAGGCCTGCTCCTCGCCCTCCCTCGTCGTGACGGCGTTCCTAACTGTGGGCGAGAGCTACGCCCTCGACGACGTCGTCGAGAAGACCCGCACGGCCCTCACCATCGCGAGCGAGCGGGTGCGCGCCAAGTACGGCTTCGCGTGCACGTCGGCGATGGCCCGACTCGCCCGGATCGAGACCGCTGCCACGCGGCAGGATCCCGGTGGCCGCGTCACGGTCGAGACCTTCGAGGCCTGAACCCGGGTCGTCCCCTCGGAACATCGCGGAGTGAGAGCCATGACGTCCACGCCCCGTCACGTCCCCGTCGCCATCGTGGGCGGAGGCCAAGCCGGTCTTTCCGTCAGCTATCACCTCACGCAGCGCGGGATCGACCATCTCGTCTTCGAGAAGCAGACCGCCGCCCACACGTGGTCGAGCCAGCGCTGGGACACGTTCTGCCTCGTCACGCCGAACTGGCAGTGTGACCTGCCGGGGCACCCCTACGATGGGCCGGACCCGGACGGGTTCATGAAGAAGGATGAGATCGTCGCGTACCTGCAAGGCTTCGTGGCCAAGGCGAACCCGCCACTCCGCGAGGGGGTCGCGGTCACACGCGTCACGCGGGCTGAGGACGGTGTCTTCTCGGTCCGCACATCGGACGGAGACTACACGGCCGACGAGATCGTCGTCGCCTCGGGCGGCTATCACACCCCGATCATCCCGCGCATGGCCGAGAAGCTGCCGGGCTCGATCACGCAGATCTGCTCGAACCAGTATCGCAACCCGGCGCAGCTGCCGGAGGGCGAGGTTCTGGTGGTCGGCTCGGGTCAGTCCGGCGCCCAGATCGCCGAGGACCTGCATCTCGCCGGCCGCGCGGTCCATCTCGCGGTGGGCGATGCGCCGCGCTGCGCCCGGTTCTACCGCGGTCGCGACGTCGTCACGTGGCTCGCCGACATGGGCTACTACGCGATGACCGTCGACAACCATCCGCTGCGCGACGGCGTCCGCGACAACACCAACCACTACGTGACCGGCCGCGACGGCGGGCGGGACATCGACCTCCGCCGCTTCGCCACTGAAGGCATGAACCTCTACGGCGTGCTGGAGGATTACGACGACGGCAGCCTCCGCTTCCGCGACAACCTCAAGCGCTCGCTCGACGGCGCCGACCGGACGTACAACAGCATCAACGCTGCGATCGACACGTACATCGCCGAGAACAACGTCGATGCTCCGGTGCAGGCGCATTACACGCCCGTCTGGGAACCCGGCGAGCCCGTCACCAGCCTCGCTCTTGCGGGAACCGGCATCACCGCGATCATCTGGTGCATCGGCTTCACACCGGACTTCCGATGGCTCGACGTGTCGGTGTTCAACGGCGCGGGGAGTCCCAAGCACAAGCGCGGCGTGACGCAGGAGGACGGTGTCTCCTTCATCGGACTGCCCTGGCTGAATACCTGGGGCTCCGGCCGCTTCGGCGCGGTCGGCCGCGATGCCGAGTTCATCGCGCAGGTGATCCAGAGGCGCCTCGGCGCCGAGCGGCGCGCTCTGAAGTTCGCCGTGTAGGCGGGGCGCCCGACGCGTCCGGTCGGGCGGCACCGCTGCCTGCCGCGACCCCTGTTCGAGGCGCGCCTCGCCCGGACCGCGTCTCCGGTGCGGATCAGACCAAGCGCGAAACCCGCCGCCCCGCACAGGCGGGTCGAAGGCGGTCTGTGCGCCTGAGACATCCGGCCTGAGGGGGTTGGCCCGTACCCGTCGAATGCGGCCCGCCGTCCATCGGATGCCTGGCCGAGTGCCATCCGAGGTCCGGGTCACCGCTCTTGCCCGCATCTCCCGGATGTCGACGCCGCACGGGCCTGCGCCGGTACCGTCGACGGGGTCGCCCGCAAGCGTGCCTTCGCCGCAACACGAACGCATATCAACGTCGCCCGCTGATTTTTTACAGTAGACTCAAAGACAAACCATGACACACTCGTAGTCGATATGGAAATACGTACAAATTGATCGCGTTTCCATACAAGCAAGACCCTCCGGTCCAACAACACACGTCATCGATATCTGCGCCGGGGCGTCCCGGCGAACGCGAACGCGCGGCCTGCGTCCGGCAAAAAGGGGATTGAGGATGCTGAACAAGATCACGGCAACGCTCGCGGGCGCTGCGGCGGTTGCGCTGAGCGCGACGGCCGCCTTCGCCCAAGCGACGACCATTCCGGGCGAGCAGGTCGGCCTCGCCGCGGGCGCGCCGTTGCCCGAGGGCCTCTACGCGGTGGACACCTTCGTCTACCGTCGCAGCGATCAGCCGTTCTCCCCCGACACGGCGATCAACGTCCCGTTCCTGCTCTGGTCGACGCCGCTGACCCCGCTCGGCGGCCGTATCGAGGCTCTCGTCGCGCAGCCCACGGTGTTCGCCTTCACTCGCAACGGCGCTGGCCAGCGGAACAAGGACATCTCGATCAACGTCGGCACCCTGCTCGCCGGCATCTGGGCGTTCGACCTCGGCAACAACTTCGGCGTCAGCTTTCTGGGCGGCGTTCACCTGAACGACCTCGATGCCGGCCGCGGTTCTCTCGGGACCGGCTTGGCCGGTACGCCCGTGCTGCCGCAATTCTCTTCGAATACGTACAGGTTCGGCGTCGCCGGCAGCTACACCGGCGACGGCTGGAACATCACCGCCAACCTCACCGGCAACGTCTACGACACGCCCGGACGCTTCGGGGGTCCTGTCGGCGCCGCGATCGGTCCGATCCGCCTCTCGGATGCGATCCTGCTCGATCTGACCGCGACCAAGAAGTTCGGCAACTTCGAGATCGGTCCGATTGCCTACGGCGCCTACAATTTCGACATCAGCCAGTTCAGCGCGGCGAACGGCAATCGCGGCCGTTTCGCGGTCGGCGGCCTCGTCGGCTACGACTTCAAGGTCTTCACCGTTCAGGCTTACGTAGCGCGCGACGTGGTCACGGGGGCCCAGTACACGAACGCCCTCGGCCGGACGCGCGACAATTACTCGACCGACGGCTTCATCCGGTTCATCGTCCCGCTCTACACCCCGCCGGCGCCGGCGCCGGCGGTCGCGCCGCTGGTCCGCAAGGGCTGACGCTTGGCACGCATCCACCGCGGTCCGCATGCGGCCGCGGTGCGCCTGGAATCGAAGTGGAAATCCTTCCCAGGGTCCACGCTTCGAGAGGGGCCGAGCGGCCCGGTCTCAACAGCTCAACCCGCTCGGCCCCGCATGTTCAGACCGATTGTGCAAGGCCGCCGAACCGACCGCGGTCGGAACGGCTATATGAGAATCATCGGTTTCCACGCCCTGGGCTGTCCTGCGTGAGGCCAGGGCGGTGGCGCGCAATCCAAGAAGGGCGGCTGCGCCGTTTGCCCCGCACACCTGACCACCCATGAGTACACGCACCGCTGCGATCTCGGCGCGGTCGCGAGCACGTCCCTCGGGGGCTGCCGCTTCTCGTTCGGCGCCTGGAGTGCGCCCCACGTTCAATGATCGTAAGCCTACCCCGATCCGAAGGTGCCGACCGGTCATTGACTGTTCGCTCCCGGGAAGCGTCGAAGCCGGCTGAGGCCGCTGGCGCGTGTGGATAGGCGGCCGGCCGCTCGTCCGGTGACCCCTCGACGAGGCTGCCATTCCGCGTTCGGCCACGTGATGTCGTCCATGATGCGCGCGTTGCCGGCACGCGGATGGTCTCGAAAGCCGGCAGCGGGTCGAGCCTCGGCCTGAGCTGCGTGGACGGATGACGCCCCCTGGCGCCGCGCGGAACTGGTCCTCCCGGGCCTCGTTGCCGAACCAAATCCCCTTCGACCGCACACGCCGCTCTTCGCTTGAGCATCGATCGAGCCGGTTCGCCGGCCAGACCGGATTTTGGCGTTTCCTCACGCGCAGGCACCGGATCCGACATGGCCGACGCAACCCTCCTCAACCAGATCAAGGACTTCGCGAACCGCGCCGACCCGTACCCGCTGTACGCCCGGCTGCGGCAGACCCCGGTCTCACGCCAGCACGACGTGGGTCAGGGGGACGCGTCGTTGGGCGACGCAGCACGGGGCGTGTGGGTGGCCGCGAGCCACGACGCGGTCATGCGCTTGCAGAACGACCCGCGTCTCAGCGTCGAAACCCAGCCACCGACGAAGCGCCCGTCCACCGGCAACCCGGTCACCGACTACCTGATCAATCCGGTCAAGAACCGGATTACCGACAGCCATCAGCCCTTCCTGTTCCGCGACCCGCCCGCGCACGATCTCCTGCGCGCTGCCACCGTCCATCAGTTCACCCCTGCGCGCGTCCATGCGATGCGCGCGCGCTCGGAGCGTCTGGTCGGCGCGATGCTGGACCGCAAGCGGGACGCGCACGAGATCGACGTTGTGGCCGACCTCGCCTATCCCCTGCCTGTCGCGGTGATCTGCGAGTTGTTCGGCGTACCGGAGGGGGACGCGGCGCGATTCCACGACTGGTCGAGCCAACTCGCCACGGCGGTGGAACCGGGCGTCTCCGTCAGCGAAGAGACGCGCATCGAGAACGCCCGGACCTTCGATGCCATCTCGGATTACCTCGCCGACCTCGTGGCCGAGAAGCGTCGCCGGCCGCGCGACGACCTCCTCTCAGGGCTGGCCAACCACGCCACGCCTGACGGCTACAGGATGGGCGATCTCGATCTAATCTCGACGGCGATCCTGATCCTCGTCGCCGGTCACGAGACCGCGGTGAACCTGATCGGCAACGCGTGGCTCACGCTGATGCGCCACCCGCACGAGTTGGAACGCCTGCGCGCCAATCCGGACCGCGCCCCGCGCGTGATTGAGGAGGTGATGCGCTACGACCCGCCGGTGCAACTCGTCAGCCGCAAGACCCTCAGCGCCATCGACATCGCCGGGACCACGATCCCCGCGGGCGAGGCTCTCGTCCTGATGCTCGCAGCTGGTAATCGCGACCCCGCCGCGTTTCCTGATCCGGATCGGTTTGATCCGGATCGCTCCGGCACCCGCCACCTCGGCTTCGGCGGGGGCCTGCACTACTGCGTCGGCGCTCCCTTGGGCCGGTTTGAGGCTGAGGCAGCCCTGGTTGCACTGGCTCGCCGCCTGGAGGCTCCGCGCCTGATCGAGGATCCTCCGCCCTACCGGCGCCCAGCGACCCTGCGCGGACCCGAGCGTTTGCGAGTGGTGGTCGAGAAGATCCTCTAGCCGGCATCAGCGTCTCACCGGCTGCTCTCAGCCGACCGCTTCGCGCCCATCCCGGTCATTCGAGGCCGGAGGACGATCTCTCAGAAGCGGACATCAAGGCCGCGGTCACCATCCATCGGTTCACTCACGCGGGTGCCCATCCTGCCCACGACGCTGCCGAGTTCGACTCCGGTCGTTTCGGGCAGCACCAAGGTCGCAACGAAGGCTACGGCGTAGGCGCCCAACGCACACACGCCCATCGCCGTCCCCAGCGGAGCCGTCGCTGCTATGAGCCCGACCAGGGTCGGCATCACCGATCCGAACCCGCGGCCGCCACCGAGGCAGAAGCCCTGGGCGTTCCCCCGCAGGCTCGTCTCGAACAACTCGGCGAAGGTCGGCGTCATGCCCGACGCCAGGGCGTTCTGGCAGGCGCCGAGAGCGAAGCTCAGCCCGATCAGGGGGCCGAGGCTCGGCGCGGCGAACACGTACAGGCTGACATTGAGGGCTTGCAGGAGCAGGAACGCGCCGAAGGCCGGCCGGCGGCCGACCCGATCGGCCACCTGGCCGTAGAGGAGGGGACCGACCAGCGAGCCGGCGATGTTGGCGGCGAGATACCCTGCACTGGTCGCGACCGTGAAGCCGAGCGCGGTCCGCAGGTACGTGGGCAACCAGATGATCATCACGTAGTTGCCGCCGAAGATCCCCGTCGACAGGGTCGCGGCCACGAGCGTCGTCCGCCGATACGCAGGCGCGAAGATCCGCAACACGGCATCGAGTCCGCCGGCGCGGCGCGGTGCGGTGGCGCTCTCGGCGTACACGCCGGATTCCGGAACGAACCGGCGGATGAGGAATACCGCCGCGGCCGGGATGAGCCCGATCGCGAAGAACACGCGCCAGCCGAGGTCCTGCGGGAACAGGCTGGCTATGATCGGAAACAGCGCCACGGCGCCCGCGTAGCCGACGGCGTAGCCGCTGCTGACCGCGGAGGCGACGCGCCCGCGCAGGGCGGGCCGCACCACCTCGCTGATCAGGGTGGCCCCGACGGCCGCCTCGCCGCCGTAGCCCATGCCCTGGCCGAAGCGCAGCAGGGCCAGCGGCACGAATCCGGTCGCGAACGCGGCGCCGAAGGTGCAGAGCGCGACCCACAGGATGGTCCCTTGCAGGACCCGGATCCGGCCGATCCGGTCCGCCGCCACGCCGGCGCCCCAGCCTCCCGCCGCCGCGCCCACCAGAGCCGCGGTCGCGAGGTACCCCGCCTCGGGCCGCGTGAGTCCGAGCGTGGCGATCAGGGCCGGGATCACCAGCGCGTAGATGCTGTTGTCCATGGAATCCAGGCCGAAGCCGGCAAAGCACGCCCAGAACGTCCGGCGCTCGGTCGCATCCAGTTGGCCGTACCAGCCCATCGCTGCCGCTCGTGTCCGCACGGGGCCCTCCGGCCGTCTGTTCGGGGTTCCTTCCCGGCGTCGTGCCGCGCACCGCCGTGAGGGGCGCCTCAGCGACCCTCAGGCCGGCCATCGGCCGCCGCCAACAGGGCGCCGTACCCGGGAACGGGCTCGCGCAGGCCCGCGGCGCGAAGCGCGTTCCACATCATGCCCGAGGCCGCGGAGATCACGGGCTTGCCGATGTCGCGTTCCAGCGCGGCCATCGTCGCCAGGGTGGGCATCCCGACGCCGCTGAGCACCAGGGCCTCGGCGTCGGGATGGTCCACGAGGCGGCCGAGGCCGTAGGCCCGCTCCGCGGTCTCGTCGTAGATGTTGCGCACGCCCGGCAGGATGCCGTGATTGACCACGGCGAAGCCGTGCGCCTCGAGCAGCGCCTTGCCCTGCAGGGTCGCCTCCAGCGCGTAGGGCGTGCCGAAGGCGATCGCGTGGATGCCGAGGTGCCGGAGCCCGGCCACGACGCTCCCGAAGGCGGTGATGAAGCGCGTGGCGTAGCGCTGCTCCATCCGCGCGACGAGGGCGGCCTCCTCGGCCTGCCCGAGCGTGTAGCTGGTCGCGGTGTGAGCCAGCACGACGACCTTC
>NZ_JAKSYM010000188.1 GCF_022829545.1 Methylobacterium sp. J-030
GCATTGGACCATGCTGGCGAGGAACCTCCTGTACACGGGTGTGACCCGCGGCACGCGCCTCGTCGTGCTGCTCGCACAGCGCAAGGCGCTCGGGGTCGCGGTCCGCGGCGGCAACATGCGGCCGCGCTGGACGAAGCTTCGTGAATGGCTCAGGGCAACGCTACAACCACAGTGATGGCTGTCACGAACGGGAACGCGAGAATGTATGGCGCAGGGCCGTGACCGTGCCCTGCTGATGCGATGCGTCGCGGCCTGCGCCGCCGATAACTGCCTAAGGCCGCGCTCTGGTATTTCGGGGGTGGTAGCGCCAAAGCCGGCAGGAAGGCGAGATCAACCCTGGATTTTGTTCCTGATTTGTTCTAAATGGCCTCACGGATCGAGCCCTTGTTCAACCCCTCGGTTGCTCCGAGCTGCCCCTTATTATGGCCGATACCGAAATCCCGCCCCTCAGCCCCGACGACGCCAAGCTGATCCGCAACGAGCGGGCGAAGCTGACGGCGATGTGGGTCAACGGCGTCGCAGTCGCCTCCGTGGCTGTCGGCGGCATCTCCCCATCAGTGGCAATCTTCTCGGGCACCGCCAGCGCGCTTACTGCAAGCGCGCTTCTGATTGGTTGGAGTCTCCTGGCAGGTATACTACATCTGGTGGCCAGACGCCTGCTCGGAGCCCTGCGCGCGTGAGCCTGACGCTCGCACAGACGGTTGTTCTTTTTCTCGGCCCGCTCGTCCTGGCGACGATGGTCGGCATCGTCCTTTGGCTGACGCACGAGACGGAAACTGACCGTCTCAAACGCGCTGAAGCTGATCGTGCGATATGGCTTAAATATCAAGCTGAGCGTAAAGCGGCCGGAGAGTAGTCGCTCTTTTCATCTGATAAGCAGCTGTCCTCCAATTTCGCATTATTTCTCGTTTCGTGAGCGTGAAGGACTTAAGCTGCGCCACCTTGAGTTCATGCTTGTCTTCCAGCATGAGCTTTCCCTCGGACCGACGTCCCTAACCAAACAGGACCCTCTATGGCCGGCCTCAAGGACAAGCGTGGCTTCATCGATAAGGACCGCCTTGATCTGTCGGAACGCAAGGCTGTCGAGTTCTGGATGAAGCGCTGGGGCGTGACGCAGGACCAGCTGACGGCAGCGCATCGCAAGGTCGGTCGAATGACCAAGGACATTGCAGCCGAGCTGGGCAAAAAGCGTTAAGCGTGGGCTCGCCTCAACAGTGCAGCTCGTCAGGGGACGTCGTCGTTGGATAGGCCGCACCCCGATCGTGTTCGGACCAGCGCCTTGGACTTCTGGTTGGCTCGGAGCGCCATCGCCTGCGTGGCTAGCCTTCAATTGCTCGTTGTGAATGACTTCTCGCTGGGACCACGCTGGCTCGCCCCGACGCTTGAACTCGCGCTGCTGGTCCCTCTCTCAGCCGCCACGGCCTGGAACCAGGGTCGGGCGCGACACGCCACGACCGATGCACACTGGGCCGACGTTCACCGCCATCATCGCCTAATACGTAGAATGGCCCTGTTCATGACAGCGCTTGTCACCGTGGCGAACACTGCTGCCCTCTCGGCTCTGGTCCGCGCCCTCTTGAACGGCAAGGCAGCTGGCGGCTCAACCTTGCTCATAGATGCCCTCAACATATGGGGCACCAATGTCGTGATTTTCGCCCTGTGGTTCTGGACGACAGATCGCGGTGGCGCAGCCTTGCGCGGCCGCCCGAATGCGCGCGACCCCGACTTTCTGTTCCCCCAGATGACGTTCGGAACGGCTGAGGCGCGGGCACATTTCGCGCCGGGCTTTGTAGATTACCTGTTCCTCGCTTTCACCAATGCGACGGCTTTCTCACCCACCGACACGCTGCCACTGACGGCGCGCGCCAAGTTACTGATGATGGCCGAGGCGCTGGTCTCGCTGCTAACCGTGGCGCTTGTTGCCGCCCGCGCCGTCAACATTCTCGCCTGAACCAAGCTTCAGCGCGAAGCCAATTCATACCGACCCCGCGCAGCGCCCGAACTGAAGCGCGGCCCTACGATCGGGATGGATCCAGGCCATGTTCAACGACACGGTTTCAGCGTTTCGGTTTAACCGACCTCGCACCCCCTCCTCTGCAAACCAGCCACTGCACCGCCATGAGCCGGTGAAAGCGCTCGCTAGGACGACAACTGCTAAGCCTGTCGAATCAGGTCGCGTCAGCGCTGAGGCTGGCAGCCGCGACGCTGTGGCTGCCGACGCCGAGCGCTTCTTGCATCAGGTTCGAGGTGCCGGATCGCAGCCGCTCGACAGCGCAGGTTGGTTGCAGCGCGCCGGCTTGAACATCCGCAAGGCATCGGACGAGCAGCACCTTGAGGCCATCGCGCTAGCCTACGCGACCTACATCCGAATTAGCGCCAGCCCGCTGAAGTCCGCAATCATGGCCGAGCTTGAAACGTTGAGCGGGCGCAAGCGATCGCGCACCACCCACGACCTGCACCTTATCGTCGATCGGTTCGTCTCTTACGGTGGCGAGACCGCGGCCGAGAGGCTAGCGGCGCGCAAGCTGATCAGTCGGGACGTACGAGCGATCCAGCATCTCGAATCAGCCAAGGTGCTGCCAAGTCGGGTTCAGGCGCTGGCGGCTACGCCGGGCGAAGGGCTGCACGCCTGGGCGCGTCAGCGTGCGTTGGCGAAGCGGGTGTCTGCCGCGCCAGTGGATGCCATCGCGATTGCCCATCGAGCGAAGGCTGAAGCGCGGCAGCGGGCGATGATCCACAAGGTGACGATCACGACGCAGCGGCCCGACGGCTCTCGGAAGGGTCGGCGTCAGTTCAAGATCACTGGGGTTCTGAGCTCGGAGGTCGTGGGGCTTCGACGGCGCTTGAAGGGTCTGGAAATGCTCGCGGCGAGCGAAACTTCGGCTCGCTGACCGGGTCGACGGCTGAGCGGCGTATGCTCAGGCTCGCTTCTGGAATGCGCCAAGAGCGGAAGTCGGCGGTCCGCCCAGAAGCGGACGTTCAGTTTCAGGTGAGCGACCGTCCGGTGTCGACCCTTTGCAGACCCCCGGGATGTCGGCCTCCGGGCAACTCGGCTGACGGTGGCCTGCGACCGGAATGGGTGGTTTTCTGCCCGTCCGCTTTTGAGCGGAAGTTTGAAGAAGCAGACGCCGTCGCGCCCATTCACGATCCTCTTCGCGCACCTGAGGCATGCGCTCTTCTATTAGGCCACGAAGTCGACCGGGCTGGCCTCTGCGAATTACAATCGAAGACGCGGCTCGCTTGTTGGTGCGTCTCCCTCACCCGCTTCGCTTCACCCATACGCGTTCCGCGACGAGCCTCGGCGCATTTAAGGTGCCCTTAAGCTGAGAAGCGCGGAAACCCTGCGCCGGCCGCTTGGGCTCCGGCTCAGCGGACCTTTCGATTCGATGCCTCAACACACCACGTTATCGTCTCCGAGCCGCCGCGGCCTCCTGTCGGCCGCCGCCCTCGGCGGAATGGGCCTGCTTGCCGGCCGAGCTCGCGCCGACACCTTCGATTTCCATGTCCCGGGCGGCCCGAGCACCCGGCCCATGACGACGACCTATCCCGAGAAGGGGCGCATGATCGTCCAGCGCACCCGGCCGCCTTGGCTGGAGACGCCGTTCGATGTCTTCGACACCGGCGTGTTCACCCCGAACGACCAGCACTTCGTCAGCTGGCACTGGGCCACCTTCCCGACCCACGTCGACACTGACAGCTTCGCCCTGAGAGTCCACGGCCTCGTTGAGCGGCCGCAGGCGCTGTCGCTGCGCGCGCTGATCCACGATCTGCCGCGCTTCGAGATCGCGGCGGTCAGCCAGTGCGCCGGCAATTCGCGTCTCTACGCGCAGCCCCGGGTCGCCGGCGCCCAATGGGCGAACGGCTCCATGAGCAACGCTCTCTATGCCGGTGTGCGCCTGAAGGATGTCCTCGATCGCGCCGGCGTGAAGGGCGGGGCCACCCACGTGCAGTTCGGCGGCCTCGATGAGCCGCTGCTGCCCGACGCACCGAAATTCGTGAAGGCCCTGGATATCGATCACGCCCGCGACGGCGAGGTCATGCTGGCCTTCGCGATGAACGGCCAACAACTGCCGATGCTGAACGGCTTCCCGCTCAAGCTCATCGTCCCCGGCTGGTCGGCTGTCTACTGGATCAAGATGCTCGACGACATCGCGGTGACAGACCACCCCGATCCCAGCGTCTGGACCACGCGGAGCTACCGCGTGCCGGACACGCCCAATCACACGGTCGAGCCCGGACAGAAGGGTTTCGGCATGGTCCCGATCACCCGGAACCTGCCTCGCTCGTTCGTGACCAACCTCAAGCCGGGCGACAGCGTCCCGGTCGGGGCGCCGCAACCGGTGCGTGGCATCGCGTTCGGGGGCGACCGCGGGGTGGCCGCGGTAGACCTGTCGCTCGATGGCGGCCGGACTTGGCAGCCCACGACCCTAGGCAAGGATGAGGGCACCTACGGCTTCCGGCAATGGCAGGCAACGATCAGCCTCCCGGCTCGCGGGGCGCACACCGTGATGGCCCGCTGCACCAACACCGACCGGGTGATGCAGCCGATGCGGCGCGTCTGGAACCCGGGGGGCTACATGTCCAACCAGGTCGAGATCCTCGACCTCGTGGCGGCCTGAGAGGTGAGCGCGACCATGTCCCGATCCCTCATGTCCCGATCCCTCCGCACCGCCCTCCTGGCCGGCTTTCTTGCTGGCTCGGTGCCGGCCCTCGCCGCCGCGCCGCTGGAGCTTCGCCCGACGCCCGAGATCGACTTGCCCTTCGGCGGTGATGTCGGTTTCCCCGCTGGGCCGGGCTCCGACGTCATCGCGTCGAACTGCACGGCTTGCCACTCCGCCGACCATACCCTGAACCAGCCCGCCCTCTCCCGGGAGGAGTGGCATGCGGTCGTCGACAAGATGATCACCGCCTACAAGGCTCCGATCACGCCGGAGGATGCGCGGGTGATCGTCGATTACCTCGCCCGGGTCAAAGGCGAGCCGTAGCGGGCGAGGCACGCCTGGCGAGCCCGGGGCCGAAGATCGCGCTCGCCTTGAGGCCGGGGCCGCCGTCCCGTCCGTCGAGGTGCAAGCGGGCGCCGGATTGCTCCAGCGCCATGGTGACGATCGAGAGGCCGAGGCCGCTGCCGAGCTTCGCTCGCCGGCTGCCGCGCACGAAGCGCCGGATCACCAGGGCGCGCTCCGCCTCGGCAATGCCGGGTCCCTCGTCGGTGATCGAAAGGGTGGCACTTCCATTCGCGGCGAGCGCGACATCCCAGATGATCGCCCCCTCCGGCGGTGTCATCAACAGGGCGTTCTCCATCAGGTTGCGCATGGCGAGGTCGAACAGGTCCTCGTCCATCTGGATCTCGAGCTCGGTGAGGGCGGGCGCGAAGGCGACGCGCTCCGGCTGCGGCACGCTGCCCATCCCGGCGAGCAGATCGCGCAGGCACTCCTCCACGGGAATCCAGGCGATGGCGGCCGGGCGCCCGCCGCTGTCGAGGCGCGAGACCGTCAGGAGTTGCTCGACGAGGCGTGCCGACTGATCGACCGCGCGCAGGGTCTGGGCGAGGGCGGCATCCCGCATGGCGGCCCCGGGCGCCTGCATGGCCACCTGCACCTGCGTCTTCAGGCCGGCCAGCGGCGTCCGCAACTCGTGCGCCGCATAGGCCAGGAAGGTGCGCTCGTGTTCGCGCGCAGCCGCCACCTTGCCGAACAGCCGGTTCAACGCATCGACCAGCGGCCGGATCTCCGACGGCATCCGGCCGGTCTCGACCCGCTCCAGGTTGTCGGCATCCCGGGCGGCGAGGTCGCGGGTCGCGCGGTTCAGCGGCCGCAGGCCCCGGCCGACGCTGAGCCAGATGAGCGGCGCCAGGATCGGCAGGACGCAGCCGGCGGTGAGCAGCAGGCTTTCGATCAGGCCGTGCTCCAGTTGCCGCCGCTGCCCGAGATTGTCGCCCACGAGGATGCGGAAGCCCTTGGCCGGGTCGGACAGGGCGTAGACACGCCAAGCCTGGCCCTCGACCACGCGGTTCGAGAACCCTTCGTGCTGGTCCGACAAGACCGGATCCGGCGACCCGTCCGAGGCGCCGATCAGGTGCCCGTCCAGGGACCAGATCTGGCAGCTGAGGTGACGGTCGTAGCTCACCACCCGCGCCAGGGCGTCGCCGTCTCCGCCCGCCTGCCGTGCGGCCCCCGCCCGGGCCGGCGTGAACAAGCTGTCGACCATGCGGGCCGCCTCCATGAGGCGGCGGTCGAGGATGCTCTCGAACTGGGCGCGGCTGTCGACATAGGTCCAGGCGATGGCGGCGAGCCAGACCAGCCCGGTTGCCGTGACCAAGGTGACGAACAGGCGAATGCGCAGGGAGTTCACGCACGGCCCTCCCGGATGCGGTAGCCGAGGCCGCGCACGGTCTCGACCGCGTCCCGTCCGATCTTGGCGCGCAGATTGTGGACATGGACTTCGAGCGCGTTGCTGCCGATCTCCTCGTTCCAGCCGTAGAGGCGGGTTTCCAGCTGGCTTCGGGACAACACACGGCCGGGCCGCTCGATCAGCGCCTCCAGCAACGCGAACTCGCGGCGCGAAAGGTTGAGCGCGACGCCCGCCCGCGCGACCAACCGGCCGCTCAGGTCGATCGTGAGGTCGCGCCACGCGAAGGTTGCAGAGGCGCGTCCCGCCGCGCGCCGGATCATGACACGAAGCCTGGCTGCGAGTTCGCCCAGGTCAAACGGCTTGCCCATGTAGTCGTCCGCTCCGCGGTCGAGCCCGGCGATCCGGTCGGCAACGGCGTCGATCGCGGTGAGGACCATGACCGGTGTGGTGTCGTCCCGCGCGCGGATGTGGCTCAGCACGTCCAGTCCGGAGCCGTCGGGCAGCATCAAATCCAAGATCGCCGCGCTGTAATGTGTCGCAGCAAAGATCGACATCGCGTCCCCGCATGTGGCCACGCAGTCCGCGATCATGCCATGCAACGACAACCCGGAGACCAAACCGTCCGAAAGCACGGGGTCATCTTCGAGAACAAGGATGCGCACGGAACGTCCGCTTCAGGGTTGCGCATGCGCCGCGATCGCGCCGAAGTACCACGCTAGCGGCGGCTTGAGGCAACTTTGTGGGTTCAGCCCGCGGAGTACGCCTATAGGCCAGGACCGACCTTTAGCGGGACGGGCAACGAGACGGATGTCCGCTTCCGCGGTGTTGCTATGACCGGCTTCTACGACCGGGATGGGTCCAGGCCGTGTCAAAACGCCGGGAATGGGCTTTGTGCTGGGGTGCCGCCCCACTCTTGCGAGAATAGGCCTTCCACCGCTTGGAGCGGCCTTTTGTGGTCGAGCGGCGGTCCGTTTGAGTTGAAGGCGCTGCTGGACGGCT
>NZ_JAKSYM010000198.1 GCF_022829545.1 Methylobacterium sp. J-030
GTGCATGTCGCCACCGGCAGCGACGACACCGATGGTCAGCTCGTGTTCGCGGACGGGTTCCTCGTGGCGGTTCTGGTGCGCCTCTCCGAGCAGCACGATGCCTTCGCCGGCATGTGGTTCCTGGAGGCCGGGTTCGGGCTAACCGCGGTGAGGAGCGCACCTCTGTTCGCAAATTTGGACGCGGCTCAAGATTGGATCGAGGGGCACCTCAGCAGCAAGCGCGGTAGCGCGTAGCTTGGGATGGGACTGAGAAGGTTCTCAGTGGCCACCCGACGTCGGATCCGTAATCAGGCGCTCGTATTCGGCCTCGGGAGCGCCGTAGGAGGGGCCAGCTAGAGCGAGCAGCGCCGCGCGATCGCGGACGATCAGGGTACCGCGCTGCCTACCGATCACGCCGGAACGCTCCAGGACCGAGATCGCGCCCGTCAGGCCCGGACGATTGACCCCCAGCATCAGCGACAGAAAGCGGTGCGTCGTCGGCAGTTCGTCACCCTCGGTCCGATCGTGACACATGAGGAGCCAGCGGGCGAGACGCGGCTCCAGAGTGTAGCGGCCGTTGGCCAGGGCCGTGGCCGTGGCCTGCACGCCGAGGATGTGCGCATACCGCAACAGCTGATTGTGCAGGCGCGAACTGTGCCGAAGCGCCTCGGAGAGGGCACTCACCCGCATGACCTGCGCCAGCCCGATAGCCTGAACCCGGGCCTCGTCCGGCGTCCGCTCGGCATCGAGCAGGATCGGCACGCCGACCATGCCCTCGCATCCGACCAGCCCGACCTCGACCTGCTGGCCATCCGCCGCGATGCTGACGAGCGAGACGATGCCTCGTTCGACGAAGGCAACCCGCGTGATGGGGGTATCGGCTTTGATCAGCACATCACCCAACGACAGGATCGCGAGTTCGAGGTGCGGGCGAAGCAGACCGAAATCGTCCGGATCCAGGGATCTAAGCAGGCGATTGAGGCAGCTATGCTGCGTCGGTTGTGACATGATCCCGTTCACTTGGAGCGGGGGCCAAGAGCCCTCAGTCGGGAGCCCCTGGACATGCCTGCGCGCGACGCCTCGCCTGTCTTTGAGCCTAATCTCCTAAGAGCGCAAGATATCGGTCATTTGATGGAGATTTGGTTAGATATCTGACATATGGGCTGACATCGAGTCTCGGCGATGTGGGCCCCATGCAGCAGGCGCTGACGCGGAAGCTTGAAAGCTTCGAGCCACTCTCCGACCAAGCCCGCTGGGCTCTGAACGGGCTGACGCTCAAGGTCCGGCAGGTCGGTGCACGCCAGGATCTGATCCAGGAAGGCGACAAGCCTGACAACGTCCTCCTGATCCTCGACGGCTTCGCATGCCGGTACAAGGTGCTCCCGGACGGCCAGCGCCAGATCATGGCTCTGCTGGTGCCCGGCGACTTCTGCGACCTGAACGTCTTCATTCTCGACGAGATGGACCACACCATCGGCACGATCTCGACGTGCCAAATCGTGGACATCCCGCGCCAAGCCATCGATGACATCGCAGCCCATCACCCGAGCATCGCGCGCGCTTTCTGGTGGTGCTCTCTGGTCGACGGTGCCGTCCTACGCGAGTGGCTGGTCAACATGGGAGCACGCGCTCCGGACCAGCGCATCTCCCACCTTCTGTGCGAGCTTCTCATGCGCTTGGAAGCGGTCGGGCGTGTCACCGACAACAGCTACGCGTTTCCACTCACGCAGACCGAGATCGCCGAGACGATGGGTCTGTCCGACGTGCACGTGAACCGGACGCTGCGCGAGCTTCGCGCCCTCGGCCTGATCCACCTCAAGCGCCGGGTGCTGACCATCCTCGACGTCGAGCGCCTGAAGGCCTTCTGCAGCTTCACACCGAACTACCTGCACCTGCGCAGCACGCGCTGGGGTGATCGCCGCGACCTGAGCTGGCCCGGTCGAGCCTAGGAGGGCTAGCCGATGTCTGGGCGGGGCAACGTCGAGACGCTGCTCGTGCTGCAGCTTCAGCCGATTGCGGTCGACACCAACAGCCCCGACCGTGAAGGCATGCTGGTGATCGCCAATGGCCTGCTCGTGGCGGTACTGGTGCGCCTCGCCGAGCCGGAGCACGACAATGTCGGAAGCTGGTTCCTGGAGGCGGGGTTCGGCCGGCTGCAAGGGCAGAGGGTTCCCGCCTTCCCCACCCTGGAAGATGCGAGCCGCTGGCTGCGACGGCATCTGAAGGCGGCGTGATCTATCCGCAGGCTATCAGCCGGACCTACAGATCCGAGGATGACGCCACCGAACGAGTGCGATCGGGTCGGAGCACGAGCGAACCCAAGCACGGGACCGCTAATCACCACGAGAACAGCCAGTCGAGTTTCGGCAGCATGAACACCATTGTCGCCCCGGCACCCAGCAAGCCCGCAATCATGACCACGAATTCCATCGCGGCGTCCTCCCATTAGATTTAACTCAGCCTGACCTGTTGAAGCGCTGATGTGTCCACTTATCAGCTCACCAGCGAAAGAAGCGATCGAAAGAGGGGAGGACGGCGATGGTCAGTGCGATGGCGCAGACCGCTGCTACAAGCATGCTTCCGAGAGACAGAGACACAGCCACGTCGCTCCTCGTTGATCCAAGAACCAATTTCCGGATCAACATTCCCAGAATGAAATCTGTGCTGCGCGACAGAATAACCGGCGTCGCTGGCTAGCGCTCGCTGGATGGGATCACTCGGAATTGTCGACAGGCTGAAGGGCCTTGGTACGTCGTCTAGCGAACCAGAATAATTTGGCCCGCCAGCCTCTAAATGACGCGTGCTTTTCAAGGATACAGTAGGCTCAGGCCGCGTGCGCCAGCCGCTGCTCGATCCAGGTCTGCGCGGCATCGAGGTCGGCGAAGGTGGGCGGGGTCGCGCTGCTCACCAGCCCGAAGCCCGCTTCCAAGAACCACATCCCGGCTATGTCCTCGTGAAATCCTGAGAGCCGCACCAGCACCGCCGCGAGGAAGGCATCGGCGAAGACGAGTTGGCCCTCGATATCGTAGCTGCCCGTTCCGACCTGCACGGGCTGTAGGCGAAGGGTCATCCGGCCGCCCGCTTCTCAAGCTGCAGGTATGTGGAGTCAAACTCCGAGACCCGAAGAAGTTCGTCCCACGCCTCGATCACGAGCATCTGGCTCCGGAGCGTGATCATGGTCCGGCCGCGCATCTCCTGGAGCACGCGGTTGACGTGCACGGAGGTGAGCCCCAGCGCGTCGGCAATATCGGTCTGGGTGATCGGCAGCGGACAGCGGAAGTTGCCGGCCAAGCCGACCGCCTGCAGCTTCAGGTACAGTTCGCAGAACAGGTGCGCGACGTGCTCGAAGGCCGAGCGGCGGCCCATGCTGATCAGCCACTCGCGGAAGATGCCCGCATCGATCAGGGTGTCGCGCCAGAAGATCGACGCGATGCCAGGGTAGCACGCCGTCAGCTCCCGCAGGCTCTCGTGCGGGATGAAGGCCACAACCGCTTTGGTCAGCGTGGCGAGGCTGTGATCCATGGTGTGAATGTGTAGGCTCTGCAGATCCGGGATGTCGCCTGCGATGTGGAACGATAGGATCTGGCGCTTGCCCTGGCTAAGCATCTTGTACCGGCAGGCCCATCCGTCGAGGATGAGGCAGCAGTGCGTGGGCTGGTCGCCGTCGCGCACGATGTCCTGGCGAGCGTCGAGGTTGTGGATCCTCATCGGCAAGCTCCGAACGGCCTGACGTTCCTTGTCCGAGAGGGTGGTGATGCTCTCCAGCTTGCGGATGAGCATGCCCGGGGCGTGCTGGTCGGGGGCTGCGTTCATATTGCTCCACCTCGCATCGCAGGCGGAAGCGCACGGCTCTTCCAGTCATCGGCGCCTGTATCGGATCAACCGATGATGATCCCTACGATAGACTGATTTTACCTCGAAGTTCTGTCATAAGATATGTTCTTGAAGCGATCATACGCCCGCAATGCTCAGCTTCGGGGTCCATTTGCTTCGATCGCGCGGCGAAGGCATGGCTATCGGCATGACCTTGATCAAAATTCCAAGCTTGCACCCTCGATTACACGAGGCGATTGAGGACAAAACCTGACCAACGCCCGTCTTTTGATCAGATGGATCTTTTTGTTTGCTGGCATGAGTGTCCGGCTGTCGCCGCGATGATGTGAGCGCAGATGGCCGCGCGAGCGTTCCTTGCCCCTTCATCGCCCGCATGGCCTTTCCTAACTCGAGCGCACTCAGGCTCCGTTGCCCGGTTCGGGTAGCGGGGCCTTTTTGTGCGGATCATCCGTTCCGTGGTGTGACGAGGAAAGCCAAGCAAACGCACAAATCCCAGAATGCTTTGCCGAACTGAGGATTTCGGACGATGCTTTATGGTCTCTATTTCATAACGTGCATGGTTTCGAACCCGGCACACTGCATTATGCGCGTTCACGCCTTCGACGAAGATGTCACGACGCCCCAGCAGTGTATGTCTGTCGCCCAGCCTCAGATGGCCCATTGGCAGGGCTCTCACGCCGATTGGCGGGTTGAGCGCTTCCGCTGTGGGAAGCCACCGAAGGACGATGGGACGCGCATCTGAGGTTTTGTCACCCGGCTTAGAAAGAGTAGGCCGGACCTCGGCTGTCGGTCAGTGAAACTACCCGCGTCCGGAGCCGGACCCTGGGTGGACCGTTCCGTCACGTGATCTGATTACCGGATGGCGGGGCTTGGTGCCGTTCCGCACGGCGATAGACGGGACGCAACGACGTTAGGGTTAGTCTTGTTATCCGAGAATTGGCGCACCGTGGAGCAGATCAGGGACGCTCGAACTGTACGGCGGGCTCCAGGTCCTCGCATGAGGGGATGTAGGCGCACCAGCCGCATACGCCCCTATCAGCCGCCTTTGGGGCATTCCACTGCGAGCAGGTGGGGCAGACCTTCATCACAATGCGGGTGCCGTGGACGAACGCCAGTCCGCGGCCACCGAAGGTGGTCGTGCCTTGAGGGAGGCTTTTTGACATAGGTGTCTCCTGCGCAATGCCGCAGGTTGATGTCAATGGCCGCTCAAGGTCTCCAGACCTGCTTTCTTAGCGGGTCTATCCGATGGGGCGCTCGGGAAGCGGCTGGCGCAGGAAGGAAGTGGCTGCTTGGCCAGCCCGCAGGGATAATTCCCTCTGACCCACGATTTGAGCCTAAGCCATTGATGTGCCGGGCTTTAGGGGCGAGACCTCCTTGCTTGGTTTCGGGCCGACAATGCTCGCCCCGCGTTCCATCTTTCTGGAGCCGTAAGCGGAGCCCGGCACCCCGCCGTTCTCAGGGATGAACTCTGGGCCGAAGGTCACTGCACGAGACCGGTGAACCTGCACGCGGGCAGTGCCGTCACCAGCATCGTGACACCCAGCAGCGACTTCGCGCTGCCGATTTGCGCGAAGAGCTGGCAGCTCACCGGCCCGCGCCCTTCTCGACGAACTCCCATACTGAGATACCCCATTGCTGGCCCGGCCCATTCCGATATCCGGAAGTTCGCTCAAACAAGATCCGGTCGGCCTCAACGCCACGCGCCGGTCCGCTCCCGACCATCAGAACCCGCAATAATCCAGCCGGCTCGGTTCTCTTCGACCAAGCCGACGAAAATAAGCACGGTGTGGACACTAGTCGGACTTGACTGTCTGATCCGGTTTGAAAGTGGCAGCCGCCGCGATCGTGTCTTTGCCCATGACGAGCATGGCCGAGAACCGGTCGCCACCGAGATACAGCACCAGCGCTGAGGGCTCGACCGCGATACGGCGGCTGCCGACGCCGAGGACGCCTCCGACATCTAGAACCACCGCCTTGAGGGCGCCCCCATCACCGATCAGAAGGTCAGTCATCTTGCCGACGCTCTGTCCCGACAGATTGTGCACCCCTGTGCCGATCATCTGTGACGTCAGGAAGGTGATGGGTTTGGGATTACTGCGCCGCGTTGCATCATCCGCCCTGGCGACCTGCCTGAGTTGGCCGCCCGTTCCGTCGGTCGAGGAGCTTGGACCCGTGCCAGGAAGTATTGTATCGGTGCCGATCGCCGTCTTATCCTGAGCGAGCGATGGATATGTTGCCGAAAGGCCAAGGACCGAAATCAAAAATATAGTCTGGTATTTAAAAAATATTCGCGAGACCTTATGGTGGAAATTAAATACTTCAGCCTCGGGCTGCTGATAGCCGCTTGGTGTTGAAGGCAACGTGCTCGCGGTAGCGAGCGATGACTGTCTCGGACGAGCCGCCGAGCATCAGCGTCGTCATCGCCTCACCGGCGGCGTGCACCTTCTCGATCACCATCGACTGCATCTCGGCCCGGCCCTCACGGCCACCCCAAGCGAGGCGTACCATGCGCAACTCGATGACCCGTCGCGACTCAATCGCGAGCATTATCGATGAAAAGATGGGATTATACACGTTAAAACTCCGCGATGTGGTAGAGAGTGCCTAGATTAACGCGGCTTAAGACCACGTTGATCCTCCCTAAAAATGTTAAGAAAAGACGCCGCACCCCTGATATCATCTAAAATGGCAACCTATGACCCTGGGCTTAGTTCGATCTGTAGCATCATGCTCCCCGTCGCCCTTCCTTCGGCGGTTCTTTCGATGAAAGGCTTCGCCCATGGGCAGCGGTATCTCTCTGCTATTTCTAGCGCTCGGTACGATAGGCGGAGTCGGCGTCCTCGCATTAGCCGCACGGAAGCAGGTCGCCAATTTGAAGGGCGACCCGGAACGTTCCAATCTCATCAAGGATCATGGCGGCGCGCCACGTCCGAACATGCCTGGGACAGAGCACTGAACCCGTGACCGCGGTTGAGACGGCGAACGAAGATCCAGTCGAGGCTGCGGTGCTTGAACGAGCTCAGCAGAACTTTCTCGACACCGGTCCGGGCGACCGGATGTGGGTAGATCCCTCCCCGATGGAGGGATCCGCGATGAGTGCCTGCTTCGCTCTGAGCGCGGATCAGCGCGCCGCGTTCATCGCCGCGGCGCGAGCGGAGATCGCATCCGAGGGCGGCGCGGCCGACCGATCGGAGGCACCCCTGCCACGAGCGAAGACCCGACCATGAGTCTCGGGATCCTCGCGCTGTATGAGAGCCGCAGCAAGGCGCAGGCGGCGATGGCCACGCTGGTCGCGGCCGGCATTCCCGAGCGGGCGATCCGGCTCGTCGTCGGCTCCGCTGATCCGGAACCCGGACGCGTCGAGGCGACGGCGGCGCTTCCCGACGGCCCCGGCCTCCGGGATAGGCTCGGGACGATGGGCCTGCCCCGGGAGGCATTGGACGCCTGCTGCGCGAGGCTGAGGCAGGGCGCGGCGATGCTGGACCTGGTGGTCGCGGACGCCCAGCGGGACCACGTCATGAGCATCCTGGAGGACCACGGCTCGGTCGACCCGACGCTGCGCCTCGCGACGTGGCGCGCCGAGGGGTGGGGCGGCACGTCGCCGGTCTCGACAGAGGGGTGGGGCGGCTATTCCGCCACCTCGACCGGTGCCACGGACATCACGACGAGACGGGAATAAGCCGATGCCTCAGTTCGCTCCCGTCAGGTCCGAGACGACCGACCTCGACGCCGTGCGGCGGTACGCGGTGAGCGTCATCGCGCAATCCGAAGGTGAGGCCTTGCAGATGAAGGCGGTCACCTTGGCGCTGCTCGGCGGGATCATGTGGCGCGGCGCGCCGGGATCGACTGAGATGATCCAGGACGAGATGGGTACCAACGCCATCCTGTCGACCACCCTCGGCGGTCGCCATCTGACCTTCTCCTACGACCAGAATACCGAGTCGATCGAGATGCGCGAGGGAACGACGGACGGTCCCGTCCTGCACCGTTTCTGCAACCGGACTTTGGTCGGAGACTTCGAGCGAACCTTCAGCGCTCTGTGGGGCTGAGGGAGCCCGATCCGGTCCCGTTCATCGGCAGCAGCTGGGTCATCGGCATCGAGATCAGCACGCGCAGACCTGCGCGCTCCCAGTGATGCGGGATCTTGCCGCCGAGCTGACCGCCAACGCTGTGCTGGACCAGAGTCGAATTGGACCCCGTATGCGCCGGCGTCTGCTCGATCGTCGGACTGCCCCGCTCGCATCAGATTAGACTGCCGAGGGAAATCGCCTGAGAAGCGGTGAAGGCGCCGAGATCCGGAAACTGTTTGTGCGATGCTATTGTTTTCAGAGCGCGAAGTCAGTCCCGACGGCGCAACCGTCGGAGCTGTCCGTGGCCCGTATTCCTGTCTTGATCCTCGCAACTGGCCTGACGGCTGGCGCTCTCTGCTCGGCTGGTGCCGCCATGAAAAAAGTCCGGGTGCCGAACCAGTACGATGGCTCTTGGACCATCGTCGCCACCACGGCTCAAGGCCCCTGTTCGGCGAGCACGAGCTATCACGTGCAGATCAAGGATAGCGATGCCTCGATCCCCGGTGAGGAGGTCGATATCGACGGCGGCGTGTCTGCGAGCGGCTCCGTGCACGCCACGATCACCAGCGGCGCCAACAAGGTCCCGATCTCCGGCAGCCTCGACGCCAAGGGCGACGGCAGCGGCACATGGCGCACGTCCGGCGGACTGGTCGAATGCACCGGCAGTTGGAGCGCCAAGCGTTCAAGTTAGGGTATTCAAGGCGCGAAGGCATGGTTCCTGACGTCGGTAGGCTATGCGGCGAGAAGGACCTTGCCCACCGTGGGTCGGGGCCGCTCGATACCCGTGCGCCAGTGGCTATCCTGCCGGGATATTTACCTCGGGATGATCGCTTCCTTGAAGGGCATCACGGCGAGGATCAACCCGGTGCTGTCGCTGATCTGAAAGCATCGTCCATCCAGCACCTCGCCGAGCGATCGGCCCTTTGCGAGCACGTGACGGGCAGAAGCAGAAGCGTCGGCGCATGCTGCTGCCAAGCTCGGCAAATAACTGCCATCCACGTCTTCAATCAGTCGGTCCCCATCGCGGACGTGGAAGAAATACAACGGCATACAATTTAGATGTGCCGGCGGCATATGGACCTAAAGCACTAATCGTGCCGGGCCATCGATTGGCTTACCTTGCTCTCAAGGATGCGCAACTCGGCATCAGATCATGCCGATCCGTGCGACAGCAACCGGCTCCACGTCCAAGTACGATGGAACGTAGGCACACCAGCCGCAGTGGCCGTTCTCCGCCGCCTTTGGTGCATTCCATTGCGAACAAAGCGGACAGATTTTTACGACAATTCGTGTGCCGGAGATAAAGGCCAGTCCGCGGCCACGAAAAGTGACTCGGCCTTGCGGCAGGTCATTCGGCATGGCTGCATCCATGCTCCTGTCAGAGTTGACCATCTCAAAGCGAGCATAATTATATCGATGCGACTCCATCAAATGATGGCGCCGGTATCAGATTTATGATTATTGTTTTCACGCTGATACTTGAATGTTGGGGCACGCCAATGGCCGCGTGGTCGCCGTCGATAACATGTCGCTTTATGCGAAAGCTCGTCATTATCCTCTCCGAGGATCAGTCGACAATGGCCAGCACGCAGGACGCGCTTTTGTTCAATCGCTTGCTTGAACTGGAGATGGACGCGGAGCGTCAGGGAGCGGAAGAAGCTTCTTGCCGGATCATCGCTAGGGTGCGTCGGATCGCGGGCACTGCTGCATCCAGAGCGTATCCACCCACCATCCGCAGTCATTGAGTGGCGCGTTTGGCGCTAGCGGCATTCTAAGCCCTGACCCTCGCTATAGCTCCAGACGCTCGGCATGACCAAAGCTCAGGACCGTCCCTCTCCAGAGCTATGGTCAGGATCGGCTTCTGAGAAGCTGGCGCCGGCAGCGCGCAGGGCCTGCATCAGGGCGTTCAACTGAATGATAGTGATCGTCGGCTCGCCAGGGCTGCTCTCGGCCCTCGGCGGGCGTGATTGCGGCGTTGAGCGTCAAGCACATCGCCAGCCGCTGGTCCGGGTTCAGCAGCTTCGCGCAGCTGGCCCCCTACGCCTCCGCAGGTCTGATCGTTCTCATCGGCCTCTACACCGGTTGGCTCGGCTACCAGGGTATCCAACACGGCCCGGTTGGCCACGCTGCCGAGGCACTCGCTGTGCAACGCGCCTGATTTTGCGAATGGCTGCAGATAAGCGCCGATCCGGGACTCCTTCCTGAAGGACGGTAACGTCCTCAACAAACAAAAGATTTCCATTTAGAGGCGGGGTCCCAATCGGCGCCGACCGAGATCCCGCTCCTCTTTTGCTTCTGCCAATAATATCAATACGCTATCTTGGTTTTAGCTGGGGCCCCGCTTCAACGCCGATCTACACACCGACGTTCCGTAGCGTGCCCTTACGCGAATGACCGCCTCTGGGCACCGACCGTGACGCTTGGACTACCCGTGACGGATTTGAACTGAAGGCGATGCAAGCCTAAGTCCCCGCGCGCATCACTTAATGATCTGGTAACCATCTAACGCTGAACCTCAAGCCCGTAATGAAGTAGGCTTGTTACCTAGTGAGCCAGTAACCCGGTCTGCTGGCAAACCAGTGATACCGCAAGAAAGTAATACGTCAATGAAGAAAGTCGGTGTGGTCATGGCTAAGGGGGGGGCGGGTAAGTCCACGCTCGTTCGCCACCTCGCGGTAGCCGCTCACCAGGAGGACTTCGCAACAGTCGTCCTTGACACGGATCCGCAGGGCACGCTTCAGGACTGGGCGGAGCGCCGGAACGGGCAGGAGCCCCACGTCGTCACGGAATATTCCACCAACCCCGACAGGATCGCAAAGGCGTTCGAGCGGATCGAGGCGGCCGGGGCTGACCTCCTGGTCGTGGACACTCAGGGCCAGCACTCGCCGATCGCCACGAACGCCGCGATGAGGTGTGATTTGGTCCTCATCCCGATGAAGCCGACGCCCGAGGATTTGAAGGCGGTCCCGGCGACGATCGACATGCTTCGGCTGCACAAAATTCCGCACCACGTCGTGCTCTCACAGTGTCCCTGGAACACCCCTCGCCCGAAAGCGGAGGCGTACAGCCTGCTCAACAAGCTGAAGGTCCCGGTTTGGATGGGCGCCATTCATCTTAAGGATGCGATCCCATCCTCGTGGATCGCTGGAGAGACCGTCCTGGAGCTTGAGGGTCTCAGCCGCGCCGAAGAGAAATCGGTTGAGGAGTTTCGTTCGCTCTGGACCTGGGTCCGTCGCGAGCTTGGGCTAAAAGCCAGTCAGCCAGTCAGCCAGTAGCAAAGCAGTCCGGTGAGATGGTAAGGGCGTAATATGGCAAGAAAAACACTCTCTCTCGGCGCCCTCATGGATCGAGAGGAGCGCCCGGATCCCACTCCAGCCGCGGCTCAGCCAAAGAACCAGGATGTCGTCGAGAAGCCCGCGAAGGCCCCCAAGCCATCGTATCGTGAGGGCAAGCGGGCGTTCACCGCCTGGGCACCCACCGAAGCCTATCGCCAGCTGAAGCGCATGGCGGCCGATCGGGACACCACGGTCCAGGCACTCTTGGAGGAGGGGATGGACCTTGTGTTCGCGAAGTACGGCTACGACCAAATCGCAAGACAGTGAGAAAGTAATACTGTGATGCGGTAATACCGTAATCTCGTAGTTTGGTAGGTAAGTAAGCCTGTCAGGAGGTCACACTTGCGTCTGGAGGAGCCGGCGCACGATGTTGTCGTGGCCGCTGCGTGGCGTACCTGGAGACGGGCGCCGATTACCGCGACGATATCCTGGCTGCTGATGAAGCCGGCGCTGCGTAGGCTGGCGACCGGGGCTCAGTCATGGGGTCGCTGATTTAATCCGCAACGTTGACTTAACGGCGTCGCCCGGCCGACATGCCATGTCCGGCTACGCATCGCTTCATGCGAGTCGCCGGCCGGCACACCACCAGGAGCACCAACCGCCGCAGTAGGACCCTGAAAAGCCAAAGGCCCCACCCCTGGCAGGGTGAGGCCTTCGAAATCGAGATGGCCTGTGGGGCCCATTTGCATCCCCCACAAGCCATGAACCGCCCTCGGGCGTCAAGTCGGAACCCCAGTTCCGACAACGATACCGGCTTGTCTTGAACGGAGCGCACAGCATGCGCCGCCGATTGTCCCCCTGTGGCCCTGTGGAAAGGGCTGAGACACGTGTTTGCAGATGAGATCCGCCGCGCGATCGAGGCGGCCGACCGAATCACCCTGCCTCAAGTGACGGCGCTGCTGTGGCGCGCGTTCGGGGATGGACAGGTCTCGGAAGCCGAAGCCGAGGCGCTGTCCAGGCTGATCGAGGCGCGCACGGATGCACCTGCTTTGCGCCGGATGCCGCGCGCCGCGCATGCGACATCGGGTGAGGCTCAAGCCCATACCAAGCGGCATACCCCTCAAAATCGCCAAAGCAGCGCTAGAAGACTCGGCGTCGGCTCGCGGCCGCGCACGGACGCCTCGCTGGGCCGCCGCCGCCGGTGGGCCGCCTCGGGACGGCTCCCGCCGGGGTTGGCCGCGCGGTTCACGTTGGCCGAGCAGGCGGTGCTCGCCCTGGTCGCGGCCGAGACCGTACGCCGGAAGGATTGCCGGTTGGCCGTCGGGCAGCTCGCTGCCATTGTCGGTGTCGCCGAGACCACCGTGCGCAACGCCATCCGTGAAGCGGCCCGGTTGGGGCTGATCACCGTCGAGGAGCGGCGCGTGACCGGCTTCCGCAACGACACCAACATCGTCCGGATCATTGCGTCCGAATGGCTCGCCTGGCTGCGGCTTGCTCGCAAGAGTCAGGTGCCCAAGCGGCCCCATGCGGACGAGGAGGGAGGGTGCAAATCCGCGCAGCGCACGCCTACTGAAGTTCTCATCCTGTCAGAATCGGGGAAAACAGAACCAGAAAAAAGCTGCCGAGGGGCAGCGGGCGACCTCGACCAGCGTGATCACGTGAGAATCCGCGTGGGTGGTCGCACGGGCTGAGCTATGCCACGAGGGCATGAAGCCGACCGCTTTATCGAACGGACGATGCTCGGACGATGGTGCACGATTCGCGGTGGCTCTCACGACGAGCCCGGACGACGCCGCGCGGCCTCAGTCCGCCGAGAGCGGTCCAGGTGGATTCGAGCGCGCCATATCCGAGCAAATCTGGAAGCATCTCGGGTCTCTCCTCGCGGCCGTCTACGCACAGGATCAGACCGGTCTGAGCGCCACGGACCGCATCGCCGATCTCCTGGGCAGGCTCGATGCGGCCCTCGGCGACGCGCGCGACCGCAACGACACCGCGTTCCAGGGGCTGCTCCTGCCGGCGCTGCGCCGGTTCGCCCTGTCGCTCGCGCGCGACGCGAGCGCGGCCGACGATCTCGTGCAGGAGACCCTGCTGCGCGCCTGGAGGAACCGGGCGCGCTTCAAGCCCGGCACCAAATTCGAAGCTTGGACCTTCACCATCCTGCGCAACCACTTCAACACCGTCTGGCGCAAACGCTGTGACGTCCAGGACGACGACGGCGCCGATGCCGCGCGCCTGATCGCTCCGCCCGACCAGATGGGGCGCCTCGACCTACAGGACCTGCAGGCCGCCCTCGACCGCCTGCCAGCGACCATGCGAGCGGCGCTGATGCTCGTGACCTTCTCGGACCTGTCCTATGAGGAAGCCGCCGCCGTCATGGGCTGCCGGGTCGGTACCGTGAAGAGCCAGGTCTCACGCGCGCGCGAGCAGCTCGCGCGGGCGCTCGGCTACACCGGGGCCGAAGTCGGCACTGATACCGTGATGCTCTCCGCCCTCGGCCAATCCGGTGAGGCCCGCCGGTGAGCTGCAATCCGTGCCGATCTCCCGCGGCGGGATCCATGATACCGCAGGACGAAATCCGGGAGCGCGCCTACGACCTGTGGGATCGGCATCACCGGCCCGACGGCTACGAGCTAGAGTTCTGGTTCATGGCCGAGCGCGGGCTGAGGGCGGAGCGGCGGGCGCGGTTTGAGCGTGACCTGGGTTCGGAAGATTGCGCGACCGCCTACGCGGCATCGATCACCTGAAGCGGCGTGCGCCTCTGACCCCGCGGCCGACGCGACGGCGCGCGGGAGCCGAAGGTCGCTGCAGCCCCGACGCGTTGGCGTTCACGAACGCCGCGGCGCGCGATCCTGTGGGCTCGGATCAGGCGGCGTCGGGCAGCAGGTCGGCGCGCAGGCCCATGCCGCGGAAGCCCTCGCGCGCCCAGGCGGCGTGCAGCCGCGAGACCCACCGACGGAACCCGGCGAGATCGCGCGTCAGGAGGGTGTACGGCTTGTTGCGAGCGCCCTTCAGCGCGGCGACCAGCATCTTCTCGACCGCCGGGATCGTGACGGGTTCGGGCAGGCCGAGGGTCCGGGCGATGCCGGCGGCATCGTCGCCGCTGTGGCTGAGGCGTGTGAAGAACGTGCCGCTTCGCGCGATGTAGTCGCGGTCGTACAGGCACAGCTCACCGGCATAGCCGCCGAGCAGGACGCAGATCCTGTCGTTTCGGCTGAGACCGGCGGCGTTGACCAGCACGGCCGGCAACTCAGTATCGTTGGCCGGCGCGGCCTCGACGGTCCGGGTCGGGCCGTTCAGGTCGGGGAGGTGGAGCGTCGTGTAGGGAGCCCCGAGTTCTCGCGCCACCCAGGCGTGACCGCCCTCGTGCAGACAGACGCTCAGAGCGACGTCGTCGTGGATGGCGCGCAGACGCGCGGGGTTCGAGAGGGCGAAGATCGGGTGCATGATCGGCGGCATGGCTGTGGCTTTCTGAGAGGGGCCTGCGCGATGCAGGGTGCGGCGGGCTTGACGGATCGGGGTCACTCGGCGGCGGGAAGGCGTGGCGTGTTCGGCCCGGTCCGCGCCGTCCGCCCCGGCGGGGCCTGGACCGGCGCGGCGGATCGGAACCGGTTTGCGGCGACGCGGGCGATCATCTCGCGGCGCCGGAAGTACAGGGCGCGACCGCAGCGCAGTGGCCGGGCGTTGCCGACGAACACGAACACCTCGTCGGTGCGGGCGTCCTGCAGGAGCTCGGCGGGCTCGATTAGGGCTCGCCGCAGCTCCGCGCGTGTCTCGCTGTGCCCGGTTGAGGTCGAGCCGCCACCGCCCGCCTGACCCGACGTGCCGCGGCTCTCGCCCCGGCTCGTGGCCTCGACGCCGAAGCCGCCGCACAGGCGCGAGACCTCCTCGGCGGTCTCCGGATCCTGCACCGCCGCGTACGCCCGCCACGAGGTCGAGGCGTACCAGGCATTTTTTCCTGACATCCCCCACTGTTCGGAGACCTGGCCGAGCGCCTGGTAGAGCAGGAGCATCGTGATTTTGTACTTTCTGCCGGCGTCGCGGGCGGTCTCCAGGATGCGCATGCGCCCGAGCTGCGCCACCTCGTCGAGCAGGAACAGGGTTCGGCCCTCGACCGCGCCGTCCGCGCGGTAGACCGCGTCGAGCAGGCTGCCGATGACCACGCGCGCGAGGCCAGGCGTCGCCCGAAGGGCGTCGAGCGGGATCTGGACGAAGATCGTGACCCGGCCGTCGCGCAGTTGGCGCATGTCGATGCCGCCGCCCGAGACCAGGGCGGCGTAGGTCGGGTCCGACAGCCAGCGCGTGTCGCGGGCGGCATTGGCGTAGGCCCCGGAAAAAGTTTCGTCGACGAGGCCCATCAGCGTGCCGGCGAGATCGCGCGCCTTGGACGACGCCGAGGCGTCGTGGATGCCGGCTAGCAGGTCGCGCATCTGCGCCTCCGGCGTGACCACGCGCTGGCGTAGCGTCCGCAGGGTCCGCTCCCCCGGCGACAGGGCCGGATCCCAGATCATGTCGGCGAGCAGGCAGGCAACCAGGGTCTTGCTCAGATCCTGGAACACGGCCGAGGCGCCGCTGCTCGCCCGCTCGGGCGGCGGGTCGCCGCAGAGCAGGGCGGTGATCATCTCGACCTGCGCGTTCGCGGCGGGGCTGGCCGGATCGATGGCTGCCAGCACGTCGATCGACCCGCTCGCCGGATCGGTCGGATCGAGGGTGACGACCCGGTGCCCCATGGCCAGGCGCGCCGAGGTCAGCATCGGGCCGAGCTCGCGCGAGGGGTCGAGGACGACGCAGCTGCCGGTCCAGGTCAGCAGGGTCGGGATCGCGACTGCGGTCGACTTGAAGCCGCCCGAGCCGGCGAAGACTATGGCGTGGCTTGGGCCGGTGCGACAGGGATCGATCAGCAGCGGTGCGGTACCGCCGCGGCCCCATGTGCCTCGGTCGTCTGGGTCGAACGGCGCCGTCGCCCCCGGATCCCGGTCGACGCGGTAGGCCTCGCCGACGACGATGCCGCCGTATCGCGGGTCCGGCCCGGGGAACCGCTGGCGCGCCTGCGCCATGCTCGCCCAATCGGCGTGGCCGTGGTTGTCCGAGGCCGCGCGCGTGACCGCTGGCGCGACCTTGGCGAACGGGTCGGGACCGAGCAGACACAGGGCGATCAAGAGCCCGAACGGGCCGAGGATCGCGGCCAGGATCTCGGCGCCGCCGGCCATCCTAAGGACGGCGCCGGGCGGCATGGTGGCGCAATAGACCGCGAGGCGCTGCCACTCGGGCCAGATGGTCAGGCCGATGGCGACCACGGTGCCGAACAGGGCGGCGAAGACGGCGGATCGGCGCAGGGCCGCCTGTCTGTGCGCCCAGATGCAGAAGGCCACGACCACGAACGGGTCGACCAGGCGGAACAGGGCTTCGCCACCGCGCAGGCCGAGGGGCACGCTGTTCAGAGCGGCTTGAGCGAACAGCCACTCCCACACGATCCCACCCCAGAGCCAGGCGGCGAGCGCCAGCGGAGCGGGCAGCAGTCGGGATGCGATGGACAGCGCGCTCATGCCCGCTCCTCCGCGTTGTCGAGCGAGCCGGTGTCGGACGACACGTCCTCCGGCACCGGGGGCGCGACCCGGCTCAAGCTGGCGCCGACCTCGTCGGCGAGCGCCTTGGCCTCGTCGTAGAGCGCGAGTCCCTCCCAGTGGCGGAAGATCTTGGACCAGCGGAAGCCCAGCCTGCGCAGGCGGGTCGTGGCCGCAACCGGCAAGGCTTGCGCGGCGGTGACGACCAGGGGCTCGCGCCTGGCCGCGCGGGCTCTGGCCTCGCGGTCGAACGCCTCGCCGCCCGCGACGCGCCAGCGGGCCAGGCGGTCGGGGTCGGCGCTCGCCTGTGCAAGCCCGAGCAGGCCGCCGTAGAGGGTGTTGGTCTCCAGGCCGAGGAGCCCAGCCTTGTCGACGAGGCCGCCGGCTTCGATCAGGCGGCGGGTGCGGGCCTTGCGCTCCGCTTCACGGAGCTGGTTTTCTTCGAGGGACAGGCGGGCGCGCTGCTGCGCGAGCCGCTCCTGACGCTCGGCCAAGGTGGTGCGAGGCATAGGTTCTCCATGACGCGGGCCGGGGGCCGCGAATCGGTTAAAAAAGCGTTGCCGTGGAATGCTCTCCGCAATTCCGTTTCGACACAACCGCGGAGCTTGCGGCGTGAGGGACCGCGAAGCGGGTTCTGCCGGGGCGGAGGCGCAGCCGGAGCCAGGACAGGCAGACGCAATATGCATTCTGGCGAATGCCGCGTCGGGAGGCCTTCCGAACAGCGCCGAGCTTGACCATATCTCAAGCGTGGCCATCGCCTTCGCCAGAGCCCGGTACATCGGCCGCTCCAGCGGCGGCTCAGCCACGCGCTCGGCCGCCTACAACGCCCGGACGCTGATCCCGGACGCCCGCACCGGCGAGAGCTTCACGTTCGCGCACCGGCGCGCGCCCGAGCACCACGCCGTGCTGCTGCCCGCGGGCGCGGATCCGGTACTCCGTGAAGCCGCCGCGCTGTGGAACCTCGCCGAGGCGGCGGAGCGGCGCCGGGACGCGCAGGTGGCGCGCGAGATCGTGCTGGCGCTGCCGGCCGACGTTGACCTCAGCCCGCAGGACCGGATCGCGCTGGCGCGCAGCTTCGCGTTGGCGCACTTCGTGTCGCGGGGCCTGGCGGTGCAGCTCGACGTGCACGCCCCGCACGCGGCGGAGGCCGAGGGCGAGCGGGCGAACCACCACGCGCACCTGCTGATCACCACCCGGCGGGTCGAGGGCGCCGGGCTGTCGCCCAAGAAGGCGCGCGACCTCGACCCCGACGTGCGGCAGGGCTCGGGCGGCCCGCTCGTGGCCGAGGCTGAGGCCTGGGGCGCGACCTGGCGCGACCACCAGAACGCGTACTTCGCCGCCCACGGCCTGGACATCCGGGTGGACCCGACGGCCTCGGTGGCGGGCGAGCACGTCGGCCCGGTACGGATGCGCGCGCCGGAGGCCGCGGCGAACGTCCGGGCCGAGGAGATCCGGCGAGCGAACGTGGCTGCGGCGCGCGATCCCGCTCAGGTTCTGGAGACCCTGACGCGCAATGCCGCAACCTTCACGGCGCGCGAGCTCGACCGCTTCCTCGCCAAGCACCTACCGGACGAGACGGAGCGGCGGGCGATCCGGGATCGGGTGCTCGGGTTGGGAGACGTGCTGGCACTGCACGATCCGGACACAGGCGAGCCGGTCGAGCGCTACACCACCCGCAGCGTGCGCGACCAGGAGCGGGCGGCGATGGCGGACGCGGCCGTGGTCGCGGCCGGGCGGCACCAGGCTCTCGGTGCGTGCGCCTCGTCGGCCGCACCGAACGCCGAAGCGCTTCGGCCCGACCAACGCGCGGCCTTCGCCCACGCCGCCGGCGCGGGCGGCCTCCAGCTGGTGATCGGTCGCGCCGGGACGGGCAAGTCGTACACGCTCGGGGTCATCCGGGACGCGCACGCGGCGGCCGGCTACCGAGTGATCGGCCTCGCCCCGACCAACACGGTCGCGCAGGATCTTCTGCAGGATGGGTTCGCCCAGGCTGGAACCGTGCATGCCGAGCTGTTCGCGCTGAAGAACGGACGTGCGGCCTGGGATCGACGCACCCTAGTGGTGGTCGACGAGGCGGCGATGCTGGACACGCGGGTGCTCGGCACCCTGTTGGCCGAGGCCCGGCTCGCCGGGGCAAAGCTGGTGCTCGCCGGCGACGACCGACAACTCGCCGCGATCGAGCGCGGCGGCATCTTCTCGGAGCTCGTGCGGGCGCACGGGGCGGCCACGATCATCCGGGTGACGCGCCAGCGGGTCGACTGGCAGCGCGAGGCTGCCCAGGACCTGGCCGAGGGCCGGTTCGAGCCGGCTCTACGGGCGTTCGCGCGCCACGACGCGGTGGTGTGGACGCGGAGCCAGGACGAGGCCATGGCGGCGCTGGTGGCGCGCTGGACGCGGGACAGCGCCGCCGCGCCGAACGCCTCGCGCTTCGTGTTCGCGTACACCAACGCCGAGGTCGACGCCCTCAACGCGGAACTGCGCGCGGCGCGGCGCGAGCGCGGCGAGCTCGGGCCCGACCACGTGTTCGCGACGAAGCACGGGAGCTGCGCGTTCGCGCTCGGCGACCGGGTGCAGATCACCAAGACCTGGAAGGCGGCGGGCCTGTACAACGGCCATGCCGGGGTGATCGTCGAGATCGAGGCGGACCGGATCAGCCTGCGGCTCGATGTGCCGGCGGGACGAGCGACGCGGGTGGTGACGTGGTCGGCGGCCGAGTTCGACGGCTACAGGCTCGGTTATGCGGGAACCATCTACAAGGGCCAGGGCCGCTCGATCGACCACACCTATCTACTCCATTCACGTTTTTGGCGCTCGGCCTCGGCGTACGTGGCGCTGACGCGGCAGCGGATGACCGCCACAGTGTTCGCCGCCACGGAGACGGCGGCGGACCTGCGCCAGCTGGCGCGGCAGATCGGCCGTGCGGAGGTGAAGGCGGCGTCGCTAGCCTATGCCACGCCGGACGAGCTCACGCCCGAGCAGCGCCGGTCCCTGTCGGCGCGCCCGACCATCACCACGCCGGCGCGCGCGGAGGCAGACTCCCGTGGAGATGGCGTGCGGTCGCGTGTGGCGGGACCCCGCTCCGAACCGACTGTGCTGATCCCGCCGTCCATCAGCGAGGGCCGCGACAGCCTCGGGCGCGGCCTCGACGCGGCGAGCTTGGCGGCGGCCGTGGCGGGTGATGCCGCGGTGATCCGGGCCGCGACCGAGCGCGCCGCCTATCTCCGGTCGGCCTACCGCGATCCGGAGGCGGCGACGCGGCGGCTCGAAGCGCTGCTGGCGCGGGACGGCGCCACCAGCGCGGCGCGCCGGGTCGCGGCGGAGCCGGAGGCGATCGGCGCGCTGCGGGGCCGCACCGGCCTGTTCGCCGGCGCCAGATCCCGGGGCGAGCGGCAGACGGCACGGGCCGCCGCGGCGGCGCTCGGTTCGAGCTTGACGCGGATGGCCGAGGCGGAAGCGCGCGCGCTGCAGGTCTACCGCACCCTGGTCGAGGCGCAGATCCAGGCCGACGCGACTGCGATCCCGGCGCTCTCGCGCGAGGCCATCACGGCGCTCAAGACCGTGATGGCGCAGGCTACGGGCGAGGCGGGCGGGACCACCTCATCGGGCGCGGCAGTCCCGGAGGCGATCGAGCGGGAGATCCGAACGTTCCGGACGGCGGTCGAGGCCCGCCTCGGCGCGGCCGGAGCGCGCGCCTTACTGCGCGGGGACGCCGCCGATCCGGTCTCCGTGCCGGAGACGCACCGGCCCGCGCTCGCCGCGGTCGGTCGGCTCTACAGGGCCGCCTACCGGATGGATGTGGCACGCGCACGGGCGGTAACGGCGCAGCGGGTTTCGGTTCGCCGCGCCCGGGACACCAAGATCACGCTCTGAGCGCGGCCGGCGGAGGCGCGAGCTCAATCCACAGCCGGCACAGGCTGGTCGCGGCGCGCCTCACGGCGTTTGGATGAGCTGGTTGATCCTGTAGAGCGACAGGCCCGAGACCCCGGCCGTCTCGAACAGCGGAGGATCGTCCTCGTCCTCCTCATACCGATTGAACTCCGCCCAGCGGTGACTGAACGTGCTGGCCGCGAAGATGTCGTCCGGGTCGTGATCCGCGGAATAGTACGGCTTGTAGCTCCACTTGTGGTCGTAGACATCGTTGATGACGATCGACAGGGAGTGATAGACCTTGTCGAGGGTGACCACCGCCCGCCGCGCCCTGAATGCCTCGCGCCGTTCGCCAAGCGCTTTCAAGCCTGCCAAGCCTGCCAAGCCTGTCCTCTCCTGTTCGAGGGGGTCCAGGGCGTCACTGCAGAAATTCCAGCACCTGTCTGCGGCGATGATCATCGTTTTGAGAGCATCGAGTGATGTTCTAGCGCTGTAGATCGGCCAGAACATGAGATTGGCCCGGTTGTATTTTGGCCAATATCGTTCGTACTCAGGATCCTCATATAGGTAGTTGCTCAGTTTGGAATAGCGCTGGACGATGTCCGGTGCGGAGGTGGCGGATGTCGTCGCCAGATGGGCGAGCAACAGGACCGCGGCGTCCTCGGCGGTCACGGGCGGGGCGCCGCTGCCGCGCTTTCCGCGGCTGAGCAAGCCGGCCTCGCGCAGGAACCGGGCCTGCAGCTCCAGGTTCTTGCGCTCCCCGCCCCTGAACGAGGCGATCAGGTCGATCAGCGCCGGCAAGCGGGCCATGTCGGGTTCCCTGTGAGTTCGGATAATTTCGCAAATGACTTGTTAGGACCTGTTCTGCAATAAACGCAGAACCAGCCGGGCGCCAGCCCAAAACGGCCCAAACTGTTTGTCTTCCAAGGATTTCTGATCCGGGAAGAGCGGCAGAGCCGTGCCCGGAGGGGCACCGCCCGAGGTGAGGTCCGGGTGCAGGAGCGCGGTCGATGAGCCAGTCCAGACACCCCCAGCACACCCGTCGCGTGTCCGGTTCGACGGTGCCGAGTGTGAGCGCGGCACCCGAGCCGGACGATCCGGTGGTGGTCCTCCGGCGGGCGATCATCGGTGCTCGCTTGCGCCGTCCTGCCGCGACGGTCGCGCTGCTGGCCGAACTCGCCTTCCCCAACCACGACGATCACAGGAGGTAGCCATGACGAATGTCACAGCCGCACGGCGGCCCCTGCCGGTCGCGCCGACCGCCGAGCCGGTCACCCCGCCCCGCGCGATCGAGGCGGAGCAGTCCCTCCTGGGCGCGATCCTCCGCAACGCCGAAGCCCTGGACCGCGCGCGCGACCACGTGTGTGCCGAGGACTTCTTCGACGATGTCCACCGCCAGGTCTTCACCGTGATGTGCCAGCGCCGGGATGCCGGCGAGCACATCGACTGGAGGCTGCTGACCGCCGTCCTCAGCGATGCCGACCTCGGCGGCGTCCCCGTCAGCCGCTACCTCGGCAACCTCGCGGCGGACGCAATCACCGTCGTCGGCGCGCCAGGTTATGCCCGGATCATCGCCGAGGCCGCGCGGATGCGCACGGTGCTGGCGACCGCGCAGGCCGCGGTGGTGCGGATGAGCGAGGGCTCGGTGCACGATCCGGCGCCCTACGCCGCCTTCATGATCGACGCCCTGGACGGCGTGGTCAGCGCCGGCCTCGCCGAGCACGCTCGCCGGGTCACCCTGAAGGATGGCACGGCCGGCGTCCTGGCGCGGATCGAGCGCGCCCGCCAGGGTCTGGAACCGCAAGGGGTACCCTACGGCCTGCCGCGACTCGACCGCGACACGCTCGGGATGCGCCCGGGCCAGTTCATCGTGCTCGCCGGGCGGCCCGGCATGGGCAAGACCACAGTCGCGCTCCACGTCGCCCTGAATGCGGCGCGGCGCTCGGGTCCGGTCGGCTTCTTCTCCCTGGAGATGGGCGCCGACGAGCTGTCCGAGCGCATGCTCGCCGCGACCGCCTACGACCCGCGCGAACGGGAGCCGATCACCTATCGTGCCATCGCCGAGGCGCGGCATCTGTCCCCCTACGCCCTGGACCGGCTGCGGGAGGCCGAGCGGGTCTGCGCTGACGTCCCGCTCTGGATCGAGCAGGAGGCCGGCCTGACGCTCGGCCAGATCGCCGCGCGCGCCCGGCAGATGCGGGTTCGGGCCGAAAGCCAAGGCACGCCGCTTTCCGCACTCGTCGTCGACCACATCGGTCTGATCAAGCCGTCGCAGCGCTACCTTGGCAACCGCGTGCAGGAGATGACCGAGATCTCCGCCGGGCTGAAGGGTCTGGCGAAGGAGCTCGGCATCCCGGTGCTCGGCCTGTCGCAGCTCAACCGCGAGGCGGAGAAGCGACCGGACAAGCGCCCGCAGCTCGCCGACCTGCGCGAGAGCGGCTCGATCGAGCAGGACGCCGACGTGGTGCTCGGGCTGTTCCGGGAGGCGTACTACCTGGAGCACAAGGCGGATCGGACCGACGCCGAGGAGGCTCGCCTGTTCGTCGCCCAGGATGAGCTTGAGATCGAGATCCTGAAGCAGCGCTCCGGACCTACGGGACGGATCGTCTGCTTCTGCGATGTCGCCTGCAACGTACTTGCGGAGAAGAGCCGATGAAGGGCGAGTTCTACAAGATGGATTTCCGGGCCTGGAACATCGGCACGGTCGATCTCGGCCTGGAACAGGAAGCGGCGTACCTGCGCCTGTGCCACGCCATGTACGACGTGGGCGGGCCCGTGCCGAACTCACCCCGCTTCCTGATGGGGATCTTCCGCTGCGGCAACGTGAAGGCGGTCGCGCTCGTGCGGCAGCTGACCGACGCCGGCAAGATCCAGGTCACCGACGACGGCAAGCTGACCAACCGGCGCGTGTCCGCGGAGCTGGCGGATCGTGCGCAACTGTCGGCCAAGCGCAGCATCGCGGGCGAGAAGGGCGGCACCGCGCGGCGTCGAGACGCCGACCGCGGGGCGGGTGAGAGCGGTGTGGGACTCGACTACACTGCCGGTGAGAGTCGCGTGGGGCTCGACTGCACCGCGGGTGCGCATCGAGTGAACACCTCTAACCCCTTGCCGTCGAACGATCCGGTTCGAGCAGGAGCTTCACCGTCGGTGAGCAGAGGAGAGGAGAGAAGAGGAGAGAAGAGGAGACTCCCCCCTGACCCCCGGAGGGGGGGAGCCGGACGGCTTCGCCGAGTTTAGAGCGGCTTACCCGAAGCGAAGCACGGCGTTTCCCGTGACCGCGGCGAGCCAGCGTTGGCGGGAGGCGGTCAGGCGGGGCGCCGCGCCCGAGGACATCATCGCCGGCGCTCGGGCCTACGCGGCCGAGCAGGCGCGGATCGGCAAGGTGGGCACGCAGTTCGTGAAGACGGCGGACGCCTGGCTGAACCAGGGCTGCTGGCGCGACTACCGGCCCGAGGTGCAGGCGGCGTCGGCGCTGCGGGCCGTGGTCACCGATGGCGAATGGCGCCAGCGTGTCCAGAGCTGGAAGGCGCGGCGGGGCTACTGGCCCTGGAGCAGCCCTCCACCGGACCAGCCGGACACCCTGGTGCCGGACCAAGTCCTGCGGGATTGCGGCGTCGGCGCGGACGAGGGTCCGACCGACCTGACGCTGACGGACGCCGCCTGATCGTAACGGATATCTTAGGCTGACCGCCGCGGAGCACGCCTTGCTGCGCGGGACCCACGCTGCAACACGCGCGGAGCTGATGCGGAGGTTTCGATGGGCTAGGCTGGGGCACTCCATGCATGGGCAGCCGGCGCGACGTCCGAGCCAGTGCAGCCCGCGGTCGAGAGGCCCGGCCGCTCAAACGGAAAAGGCCCGCCGAAGCGGGCCTCTAGTCCAAGCAGATCGATCGGTCAGGCGTACTGGATCAGGGCCCAGACCACCGCCTTGCCACCGTAGGGCGGCATCCGGTTGTGCTTCGCGATCGGCGCCGTGGTGGTGGGGTAGCCGTCCACCTTCCAGACCCCGCTCTCCGGGCAGGCGTCGCCCGTGTGCACCCGTGTCCCGATGGGCGCCTTCTTCACTGCTGCACCGTACATTTTTCACCTCTCGATCTTCGAACCAGCCCCCTCTGGGCGGCCGATTTTGTATAGGTAAAACATACGATCGGTGTCGTCAACCGTGGCGTCCGAAATCGTATAGGCATATCGAACGATTGCGCGCGTTAAGGTGTAGCGGTACGCTCTCGTTCGCACCCGTGAACAAACCGGGTACACGGAACACGCCGCAGGACAGGTCCGCGGCGTGAGGGACGGGGTAAGGATGAGCATCGGGGCTCGCATCAAGGAGCTGAGGGTCAAGCACAACCAGTCGCTCCAGGGACTGGCGGACGCGCTTGGGGCATCGAAGGCTCACATCTGGGAGATCGAGCGCGGTGGCAGCAAAAATCCTTCTATGGATCTGCTGAAGAAGCTTGCAGAACATTTCTCCGTGACGGTCGCCTATCTGGTCGGAGAGACGCCGCCGGCAGAGGACGAAGGCGCAATGGTTCTATATCGCGACTTGAAGGAACTCAGCGAGGCCGACCGGGATACCGTCCTGTCTCTGATGAAGCACTTCAAGGCGAAGAGGGGATAGGGTCGATGCCGGCCTGCCGGATGGATCTCGCCGACGTCGGCTCCCCTGAGGCCCTCGTCAAACTCATCCTACAGGCCGAGCCGGACCTGCCGATCCCGGTGCCGATCGAGGATCTGTGCCGCCAGCTCGACATCATGGCGATCCAGGATCTCGACACGGACGGTTTCGAGGGCGGCCTGATCACCGACGCCGACCGGTCCGAAGGGATCATCCTGGTGAAGAAGGGCGTCGAGGAGCGCCGCCGCTTCACCATCGGGCACGAGCTCGGGCATTTCCTGATGCCGCTCCACATCCCAGATCAGGCGGGCAAGTTCCTCTGCTCCCGCGCGGACATGCTTCGGCTCAAGCCCAAGGAAGGTGACCGGCGACAGCGGATGGAGGTGGAGGCCAACCGCTTCTCCTCGCTCATCCTGATGCCGCCCACCATGCTCCGGCGCAGCATGTCCGGCTTCCGCGAGCCGGATCTTCAGCACATCCCCGCGCTGGCGCGGGACTACAAGGTCAGCAAGGAGGCGATGGCTCGCGCCTATGTACAGCAGCACGGCGAGAACATCGCCATAGTCGTCGTTAAGGACGGCGTATTGCTGCGGAACTATAAGAGCTTCAGCTTCCCTTTTATCACGTGCTCGCCCGGCCGGGCCGTTCCCGCCAGATCGCTTCTGCACCGTGGTCCGCACGATCGCGGCGTCGCCAGCGACTTCGCGGAGTGCGTCGCCGACCTGTGGGTCGACGTGAGGCGCGGCGAGAGGGCGCCCAAGATCTACGAACAGGTCTACGTGCAGCGGGACGGCTGCGCCCTCGTGCTCCTGCACGCGGAGACCGTGGACGAGGAAGAGGAGGACGAGGAGCGCCAGCTTGAGGACAGCTGGCGCGTCGGGTTCAAGGCGAAGCGGCGGTAGCCGGCCTCGCGCGTGCGAGGGCAGGAAATTCGCATGCCTGGGCCTCACAGCCAGGAGCTGAAAGTCGCTTCGGGGCACACTGTAAGAGGCTGCTCGGATTACACTTGGTCCGCCATCTCCGACAGCTGTCTTATGCGAATAGGTCGAGCTGCCCCGTAGCGATGCGTGTGCGCGCTCTGGGAGCCCGGCGCAGAACTCGCGGTGCTGGAAGAGCCGGCAGAGCACAACCAGGTTTGCCGTAGAGCACCGCACCGATGATCTGGCCAACATCACCGCGGTGAAAGACGTTTGCCGTATGTGGTCCAGCCCGGAGGATCTCCTGCACTAGCACCTCGTCCACGTGCATGTTGGAGACCACTGCCAGCAGGCAGGAGAGGCCGGCCGCCTGAACTTCGAACGACTCAAACTCTGCCGCCCGCTGCCGCCAGACCTGGCGCACGGCGCCAGCGCTGGTCTGCGGGAATGGGTTCGGCGCCGGCTGGGTCGCCGCGTCAACGATGAAGGCTGCGATCACGCTCCGGTCGGCGATGTGGGCCGCTGCGAGCAGGGCAGAGGCGAGATCAGGTCGACTGATCGGCATGTCAGCTTAGCACCGGAACGGATCTGGAGAGGGCATCCTGGAAAAGGCAGCATCAAAGGTCGGCATATGGCCTTTCTACCGGAGCCGTCTTGAGCTAGGCAGGCCGCTGACGCCACACCAGCCACGCCACGCTTGGCTCAGCCTTTGTCGATAACGCTGTTGGCGCGGGCACGCGGGAAGTAGCTGTAGAAGGTGTCCCGATTGACCCCGAGTCGCCGGGCGATGTCGGCGACGCTGATCGTGCCGGCCGCCAGCATCGCCCGGCCTGCTTCCAGGTCGGCCTCCTTCAGCTTCCTCGGTCGGCCGCCCTTGCGGCCCCTAGCAAGTGCTGCCTTTAGCCCCTCCATCGTGCGCTCGCGGTTGAGATCGATGAAGTATTCGGCCATCGCTCCGTGCATCTGCAGGGCGAAGCGCCCGTGAGCAGTGGCGCTGTCGAACTGCTCGGTAATACTTCGGAAGTGCACGTCCCTCACACGCAGCCCGTCAATAGTTCGCATCATCTCAACGAGGGACCGGCCGAGCCGATCTAGCTTCCACACCACTAGCACGTCCTCGGGGCGCAGGTAGGCCAGCGCCGTCTCGAACTCCGGACGCTTGGTCCCGGCCTTACCGGACTTCTTCTCTTCGAAGACGCGCTCGCACCCCGCCTTGGTCAGCGCGTCGCGCTGCAGGTCGAGGTTCTGGTCGAGGGTCGAGACGCGGGCGTATCCGATGAGCATGTCGGGATCGTGCCAAAATGCCGTATATCCGGCAATAGAAAAGCCGACACGTTTTTCCGACAAAACCAGTGCTGTTCCAGGCGGCTCGCGACCAACTCCCTCGCTTTGTCGGGAAAACGATCGTTTTCCCTACACGACCGATCGTGCTACTTGCTGTTGCGTTCCATCCCGGCCAGACCTTGGCCGAGCGCCGCGCCCTCGACCGGATCGGCTGCGGCAAGTCCCCGGGCTGCTCGGCAAAGACGCTGAAGGCCCTGCTCGATGCCAGTCTGATCGTCGACCACGGCGGAGAAGTCCGGCGCGACGCGTTCGGGCTCTACAAAGTACCGTCCTATGGCATGCCGCTCCCGGTCCACTACCAGTGGCGCAGCGCCGTCGCCTTCACCGACGAGGAGATGGAAGCGTTCGAGGCCGAGATGAGCGCTAGCCATGACCGCCTCGCGCGAGCGCGCCCGCGAGTGGGAAATTTTGGCATCAAGCCGGTGCAGCAAGCCCGATGACGTCCAGCGAGTACCGCACCATCCCTCTACAGGATGCGCAGACCTCGGGCCGCGACCTCTGTTGGCACACCGCGACGCTTAGGTCGCCTCGTTCGCGCTTGCCGCTTCACGTGAGCCTTGATCTCGCTTCTCGTTCGCCGAGGTTCGCGGTGCTGACTTG
>NZ_JAKSYM010000227.1 GCF_022829545.1 Methylobacterium sp. J-030
CGACGTGATGGACCGCAAGTACCTGCGCCTGATCGCGGGCTCGTTCGGGGGCGGGCCGGTGGGGATCGAGACGATCGGGGCGGCGCTGTCGGAGCCGCGGGACGCGATCGAGGACATCATCGAGCCCTACCTGATCCAGCGTGGCTTCGTGCAGCGCACCCCCCGCGGGCGGGTGCTCACTCCCCATGCCTACAGGCACCTGGGGATGGCCGTGCCCGACCGGACCGAGGCGGCCGCGTGAGGCGGGACCTGCCCGCGGTATCGTCATCCCGGCTTCATGCGGCGCGCCCGTTTCCCGGACGCCTGGAACGCAAGTGGAAGGTGATCCGGGGGCGAAGCACCGCGCAGCGGCACAGTTTGCTGCCGGTAGACGCTTCGCGACGTTGTCCGCTGGATCCCGGGTTGCATTCCGCATTCGCTGCATGCGCCCGGGAAAGGAGGTGCGCCTAACGCCTCTTGCTGGGTGCTTTTGCGCGAGCCCACCGACGCTGCGGCAGGTCGGGGATGAAATCGCGATCGGTCAGCGCGGCCGCCACCACCGCGAGCAGGCCGAGATGCAGGGCCGCCGCCGCGAGCGCGGGGCTCAGCACTGCGCCGAGGGCGATGGAGGCCCCCGCCATCGCGGGCGGTCCGACGACGTAGATCGCCGTTCGCCACGGGCCGGCGGGCCGGGCCAGGCGCCAGAAGCAGGCCGCGACCGCAGCAAGTGCCAGCCCACCTTTGATCACCGCCATGAAGCGGATCACCCGGACGAGGTCGGGATCGAGGCGCGTCACGGGCGCCCGGGCCGCTGCCGCCCCCGCAATCGCGAGCGCCGCGACCGTCAGCAGGACGAGCGCGGTGCGACCCGGCCGCGGCAGACTTGCTCCCCGGCCGGTGGCGGCGTCGAGCGGGATATCAGCGCGCACAGGTCCCTCCCGGAGTGGTGCCTCAACCACCGGTCGCCCGCGGCGCGGGGAACCGGATCGCGCAGGCCTGTCGTCGGCGTGCCGAGTGTGCGGCAGGAGCCGCTATCCGTCAAAGACCCCGCCGGACGACCCATCGCCGCGGCCGGCATCGGAGGCTCCGGTCACGCCTTCCGGATGTTCCAGAGGATCGGAAATCCCACGACTCGGCCCGTGAGGTTGCGCCGGTAGGAGGTCATCGACCGATAGGAGCCGACCGGCACGTAGACCACCTCGTCGAGCGCGACCCGCTGCATGTCGGCGCAGATCGCCTTGCGCGCCGCCTCGTCGGGGGCGGCGAACCACGCGGTACGCAAGGCCTCCAGCTTCGGGATCGTCGGCCAGCCGAACCACGCGTTGGTGCCGTTCGCCCGGAGCGGCTGCAGCGCGGCCGGGTCGGCGTTGTCGAAGGACGAGAACGTGGTCAGCAGCACCGACCAGCCGCCCTTGTCGACCGGCTCGCGCGAGACCCGCCGCTGGATCACGGTGCCCCAGTCGCTCAGCGCCGTGTCCACGTTGAAGCCGATCCGCGGCAGGAGATCGGCCGCCACTTGGGTGATCGCCGAGGGCGCCAGGATGTCGGTCGGGCCGATCAGCCGGATTTTCGCGCCGTCGTAGCCCGCCGCCTTCAGGAGGACCTTGGCCTTGTCGAGGCTGCGCGGGCCCGTGAGCGCGTCGAGACCCGCCTCGGTCGCCATCGGCGTGCCCGGCGTGAAGATCCCGCAGCGGTCGTTGTAGTTGGCCGGGTCGTCGCCCGCGACCGCCGCCATGAAGTCGCTCTGGAGGATGGCCGGCAGCACCGCCCGGCGCACCGCGACGTCGTCGAAGGGCGGGTGCAGGTGGTTCATGCGCAGGATGGCGGGGTTGGTCAGCCGGTCGAGGCCCTCCACCACGATGTCGCGGTTGCGGGCGAGCAACTGCTGCAGCTCGGGCGGGGGCTGCTCGTACCAGTCGATCTCGCCGTTCTGGAGCGCAGCGGCCGCGGTCGCGCCGTCCGCGATGATCTGCCACTCGATCCGGTCGAAATGCGCGACCTTGCCGCCGGCGGTCAGGCTCGGCGCGCCGGGGGCGGGCACGTAGCCGGTGTGCCGCTCGTAGACCATCAGGCTGCCGGAGTTGAATTCGTCGGCCTTCCAGCGGAACGGGCCGGAGCCGGTGGCGTCCGTGATCTGCTTGAACGGGTCGGTGCGGGCGATCCGCTCGGGCATGATGAACGGCGGCTGGCTCACGCTCGCCAGCGCGTTCGGAAGCAGCGGGAACGGTTGCTTGAGCCGGAACACGATCGTGGAATCGCCGTCGGCGCTCAGCTCGTCGGTCGCCGCCATCAGCACCTGGCCGAACCCGTTCCGCGCGGCCCAGCGCCGGATGCTGGCGACGCAGTCCCGGGCCAGGACCGGCGTGCCGTCGTGGAAGCGCAGGCCCTCGCGCAGGGTGATGGTGACCCGGCGCCCGTCGTCCTCGACCCGGTGGCCGGCGGCCATCTGCGGCCGGGGCTGCAGGTCGGCGTCGAGGCCGAACAGCGTGTCGTAGATCACGTAGGCGTGGTTGCGCGTCACGATCGCCGTCGTCCAGATCGGGTCGATCGACGTCACGTTCGCCTGGGGCACCATGCGCAGGACCCGGTCGCCCTGGGCCCGGCCGATCCTGGGGGCTGCCAGGGCCGCGGCCCCCGCGGCGAGGAATGTGCGACGCTTCATCCGTGCTCCTGGGCCCGAGAGGCGCGAGCGTAGCAACCGCCGGACCAGACGACGAGCGCAGCTTTGCCCATGCAACCTATGCGGGCGGACGCGCGCCCGGTCCCGGATGCCGTCGTGTCGCCGTGCGCACCGGAGACGGAGTATCCCAGCCTATTTCTTGCGTCATAAATGCGCTGCTCAGCGTTATGATTTGACTTCGAGCCGGCCCTCGACTTTCCTCTAGCCATGTCAAGGTTGCATCGCCTCTACTATACGACGAGCGATCAGCCGGAGGAGGAAGGATTCGAGACATGGCGCCGGCTCATGGCGCCCATGTACGATATCCGCCCCGGCCGGCGGCGCGGACGTCGCCCCGGGGGCCGGACCGTCGCCTATCTCCTCGGCGACATGCTGGCCAACCGCACCTACTTCAGCGGGCAGCACGTCACGCGCGACCGGAAGCGCGTGGACAGCACGCCGGACCACATCCTGTTCCAGCTCTGGCGCACCGGCGGCTATGCCGGCGAGATCGAGGGGCAGCCGATCGTCCTCGGCGCGGGAACCGTCGCCCTGTCGGATCGGCGGCGGACCCTCGACGTCCGCTTCGCGCCGTCCGACACGATCGGCCTCGTCGTGCCGCGCAACCTCCTGCACGGGATCGATCTCGAAACGCTCGGCCTGCGCTTCGACGCGGCCCGCAACCGCCTGCTGGCGGCCTGGATCCTGGCCCTCTATCGCCGCCTGCCGGAAACCGACGCCGCCGCGATTCCCGCGCTGCGGGCGGACCTGATCGCGTTCCTCCAGCGCATCCTCGACCCGTCCAGGGCGGTCGATGTCCTCGACGGCCGGGACCTCGATGGCGGCCTCCTCGCCCTGGCCGAGGGCGTCATCCTCGGCCTCATGGGGCGGGCCGACCTGACGCCCGAGCGGATCGCGGCCGCGTTGCGCATCTCGCGGACGTCGCTCTACCGGCTGTTCGCGCCCTGTGGCGGGGTGATGGGCTACGTGTACGAGCAGCGCCTCCTCGCCATGCGCGCCGCCCTCGCGGATCCGGTCGAGCCGCGCACCATCACGCAACTCGCAGATGATCACGGGTTCGTGAGCCTGCCGCATTTCAGCCGCAGCTTCCGGGCGCGGTTCGACGTCACCCCGCGGGCTTGGCGGGCGCACGCCCTGGCGCAGGCGAAGTCCGAGGGGCAGGACGCGCCGCGACCGTTCTGGCGGTGGTTCAACAACCTCGGCACTCCCGATCTCTCGGGGCGCCTCGTGGTGGCCGACCCGCGGCCCGCCCGGATGCACAGGATGCCGGGGCTCGCCGTCGCGCCGCCGATCCCGCAATGATCGCCGTCCGGCCCCGTCGCAACGCGCGCTTTTCGCAGGGCGCCGAAGCCGTGCGATGATGCCCCCAGAGGATTCGACATGCACGACGGCGACGACCGGCACACCCATCCGCACGACCCTGCGCAGGCGCACGGGCATCACCACGACGCCTCCGAGCGCTGGAAGCACGACGGCGTGCGGGTGATCCCGGGCGACCGGCTCGACGCCAACACCGCCCAGACGCCCGGCATGTTCCGGCAGGCGGCGATCAACGCCGCCCGGGTCGGCGCGCAGAAGATCTGGGCCGGCACGGTGGCGATCCAGCCCGACGCCAAGACCGGCGTCCACCATCACGGCGCGCTGGAGAGCGTGATCTACGTGGTCTCGGGCCGGGCGCGGATGCGCTGGGGCGAGCAGCTGGAATACGTCGCGGAGGCCGGCCCCGGCGATTTTATCTTCGTGCCGCCCTTCGTGCCGCACCAGGAGATCAACGCCTCGACCGACGAGCCCCTGCACTGCGTGCTGGTGCGCTCGGACAACGAGGCGGTGGTGGTCAACCTGCCCGACGTCGCGGCCGCCGAGGCGCCCGAGACGGTCTACTGGGTCGACCCGATCCACAAGCACCCGTGATCGCCCGGAGACTGGATCGATGAACCGGGACGGGCGACCCGCTACCCGGCGTCGAAGGCGGGATCGCCGTAGGGGTAGAAGTCGGCGGGCTTGAGGTTCCGATAGGGGAGGGCGTCGAGATGCACCGTCCCGACGAACGGCTCGGACGGCTCGACCAGCAGGATCGTTTTCGCAGAGCCGCCGTCGTCGAAACCCCGGCGGAAATGGACCCGGGACTTGATCGCCACCACGTCGAAATCCTCCGGCTTCAGGCCGAGGTCCCAGAGTTCCGACGGCTCCATGATCTGGACGAGGTAGGGGCTGAGGACGAGCAGGTTGCCCCGGCCGAAGGCGACGCAGAGCCAGGTGCCGGCGCCCCGGCCGGTCGTGCCGGCGACGACGGCCTGCACCGTCCCGGTGACGCGGACCGGGGCGCCCGCGGAGGGCTCCGCCTCGTCGCCCACGGGGCCGCCGACCTCCGCGTCGAACGGATCGCCGGCCTTCACGCCCCCGGCCATCAGCCGGTCCAGCACCGCCGGCGAGGCGATTGTGGCGATCAGCGTACGCTCCAGCCCCTGCGCCACCACCGCGGCGAGGAGCCAGGTCGCCCGGCCCGAGCGGTCGCTGTAATCGGCGAGCACGACCGGCGCCGCGCCCGCGCGCACGGCCTCGGCCGCCCGGGCGACCCCGTCCCGCATCGGGTGGATCGCGACGCTCGACACCAGGGCGGCCCGGTGCCGCCAGGTCCAGGCCGCCATGTCGCGGGCGATCCGGTCGGCGAGATCGGGATCGCCGTTCGTCAGGACCTGAACCGCCATGCCGGCATCCGGCACGTCCGACCAGGGGAAGCCGAAGAACACGTTGACGAAGACGTCGGGCTCCCGCGCCTCCCAGACCAGCGCGCGCTGGACGAGGTCAGACCAGGGCGGGGCGCCGGTCCACATCACCACCGTCGGGGCGAGGATCGGGATGGGGATCGTGCGGTGCGCCGGCCGGAAGCTGCCGCGGATCGTCCGCACCAGCATCCGCGCGGCGCGCTGCCCCTGGAGGTGCATGTCGTAATGCGGAAAATACTTCACCGCGAAGGCCATGTCGGCATGGCGCAGGAATTCGGCATCCTCGTTGCCGTGCGGATCGAAGGTCGCGGCGATCGGCACGCCCGGCCCCACCACCGCCCGCACCCGCCGGGCGATCTCGGCCTCGGGCCGCTGCACGCCGCGCACCGCCATCGCCCCGTGCAGCGCGAGGTAGACCCCGTCGAACGGCGCCCCCGCCTCCAGTTCCGCCAGCATCGCGCCGAGGAAGTGCGCGAACGCGTCCTGCGTCACCCAGCCCGAGCCGATGCCGGTGCGCGGCCAGAGCGGGGAGGTGAGGCCGACGAGGTCGACCCCCGCGTATTCCCGGGCGACCTGGACGAAGCCGCCCATGTAGCCCTTCGGATCGGTGGCGAGCAGCGCCGCGCCGCCCGCCGGGGAGCCCGGATAGACGAAGTCGTCGCGGGTCGTGTCGTTCGGCAGGAACGTCACGGTCTCGTGGGTGAACTGGAGCACGGCGATGCGCATCGGCTTCGTCTCCTCAGGCCGGCCGGACGTCGTAGAATTGCGGGAAGCCGGTGCGCAGGCCCGTCAGCCCGCGATAGGCCGTGGCCTCGTAATAGGCGCCGAGCGGCAGGTACGGCACGTCGATGAAGAACTGCCGCTGGATCTCGGCGCAGATCGCCGTCTGGGCCGCCAGATCGGGTGCGGCGAACCATTGCGCGCGCAGCGCCTCCAGCCGTGGCGCCCGGGGCCAGCCGAACCAGGCCTGGTTGCCGTTGCCGCGGATGCCGAGCTGGCCGGCGGGATCGAAGTTGTTGGTGCCGTTCAGGTAGGTGACGAAGGTGCTCCAGCCGCCCGTGTCCGGGGGCTGGCGGCTCGCCCGGCGCTGCACCAAGGTGCCCCAGTCCATCGCGACGACGTCGACATTCAGCCCGCTCTTCTGGAACGCCTCGGCGGCCACCAGGGCCAGCGGGTGGGTGGCGGGATAGTCGGTCGGATCGAGCATGACCACGCGCTCGCCCCGGTAGCCCGCCTCAATGAGCGCGCGCTTCACCGCGCCGAAGTCGCGGGGGCCGACCAGCACCTCGGTGCCCGCCCGCGTCGCCATCGGCGCGTCGGGGCTGAAGACGCCGACATGGTCCTTCCACAGGGCGCGCTCGTCGCCCGCCACCGCGCTCATGAATTCGCTCTGGTCGATGGCGCCGAGCAGCGCCCGGCGGATCGCGGGGTTGTCGAAGGGCGGGTGCAGGTGGTTGAAGCGCAGGCAGCCGATGCCGCCGGCCGGATCGAGCACCTCCAGCCGGATCTCCGGCTTGGCCCGGAGCAGCCCCTGCAGGTCCGGCGTCGGGTTCTGCCACCAGTCGACCTCGCCCGCCGCCAGCGCGCTCGCCGCCGTGGAGGCGTCGGGCACGATCCGCCACTCGACCCGGTCGACATGCGCGTGCTTCGGCCCTGCGGTGAAGCTCGCCGTGCCGTCCGGGCGCGGCACGTAGCCGGCGAAGCGCTCGTAGACGGTGAGCGCCCCCGGGACCCGCTCGTCCGCCTTGAAGCGGAACGGGCCGGAGCCGACCATCTCGGTGACCTGAACGTTGGGATCGGTCTTCGCCAGCCGCTCCGGCATGATGCAGGGCATCGACGTGCCGGTCTTGCCGAGCGCCGCGGGCAGCAGCGGGAAGGGCCGCTTCAGGCGGAACACCACCTCGCGGTCGGAGGCGGCGGCGAGGTCGTCGGTGGCCTCCATCAGCGCCCGGGCGAAGGCGTCGCGGGCGGCGAACCGGCGGATGCTCGCCACCGCGTCCCGCGCCAGAACCGGCTCGCCGTCGTGGAAGCGCAGGCCCTCGCGCAGGGTGAGCCGCCAGAGGCGGCCCTCCGCCTCGACCGCGTGCCCCGCCACCATCTGCGGCTCGAAATCGTAGCGCGCGGTCTGGCCGTAGAGAGTGTCGAAGACGAGGTAGCCGTGGTTGCGCGTCACGGTCGCGGTCGTCCAGACCGGATCAATGACCGCGACGTCGCTCTCCGGGATGAAGCGCAGGACCTTGGCGGGCTGGGCCACGGCGGGGCGGGCCAAGGACGCGGTGGCCAAGGACGCGGTGGCCAAGGATGCGGGAGTCAGGGACGCGGCGGCCAAGCCTCCCAGGACGTCGCGGCGCCTCATGGGCACCCGATCGGGTTGATCAGCATCGGAATTCGCATGCCCTTCGTCTCATCTCGCCCCGCAGAGTGGCGCCGGGGTGGCGGCGAGGCAAATCCAGGGCCGTCCTCATGGGCTCGCCTTGTCGGCGGCGTCGCCCGTGCCGCCGACCTGACCGTCGCTGCCGAGGGAGTAGACCTCGTAGGGTCCCTGGCTGCCCGGCGACCGGTACAGGTAGGGCCGGCCCCAGGGGGCGGTCAGGCCGCGCGTGGTCTCGCCCGCGATCTGCAGGGCGAGCAGGATCCCGAGGGCGGCGACCGCGAAGGCGACAAGCACCTCGACCACCGTGAATCCGGCCTCGCCGCAAGGCTCCCGGGCGCTCACCGGATCACCGCCCGGTCCACGCGGGCTGTGAGGGTGCCGACCGACAGGATTGCGCCCCCGGGCGGTCCGATCAGGATGCGGCCGCCGCTGGATCCGCCATCCGGCAGGAAGCGGATCTCGGGCGGCAGGCCTGCCTCCGCCCCGGCGGTCTCGACGCGGATCGGGAGCGGCGCGGTCGGGATCGGCGCGGCGCCCGCGCGGGAACTGAGGAACCGGCCCGATTCGGGCTCGAAGGCGAGGCGCGTCGTCCGCCCGGAGCGGAGGGCCTCCGCGTGCAGGAGGCCGATCGCGGCGGCGATCATCCCGGACAGGCGTCCGGCGCGGCGCCCGGCATCGAAGCCGCCGGCGAACTGGGCGGCGAGACCGGCGGCCAGCCCGATGATCGCGAGGGTCACGAGCATCTCGACGAGGGTGAAGCCTGCGTCCTCGGCCGCGTTCCTGATCGATCCGTCCGCCGGCACTGTCGCGACGCGTCCTCTCGTCTGTGCCTCTGTCGGCTCCGCGGACGCGGCCGGGCAGACCGGATCATGGTAAAGATTGGGTTTCCGGCGACGCGATACGGGGCCGGATCCGTCGCAACCGACGCACTTCCGTGCCGCCGCCCTGATCGGCGGGTCCAGGTTCTGTCCGGCCGGCAGGATCGGCGTGCAGCATCCGCCGCGCAGTGGCTGTGCGTCGCGCTGAGCCGGCCGCGCGCGCGGCGCACGGAACTTGCACCGCCATCGGCTGACAGGAGCCGCCGCATGGACACGCCCGACCGCAGCCGCTGGGTGCAACTCGCCCTCGGCCTCATCGTCATGATGGCGATCTCCAGCCCGCAATACGTCTGGACGCTGTTCGTCAAGCCGTTCCAGGAGGCCACGAACGCCTCGCTGGCCGCCGTGCAGGTCACCTTCACGGCGGTGATCGTCCTCCAGACCTTCTTCTCGCCGGTGCAGGGCTACCTGATCGACCGCTTCAGCCCCAAACTGATGATCGCGCTCGGCGCGGGCCTCTCCGGCCTCGGCTGGGTCGCCGCCTCCGCCGTCGACACGCTACTCGGCCTCTACGCCACCTACGGCCTGCTGTGTGGTCTGGGCACCGGCATCGTCTACGTCGGGATCGTCGGGCTCATGGTCCGCTGGTTCCCGGATCGACGCGGCTTCGCGGCCGGACTCGTCGCGGCCGGCTACGGCATGGGCGCGATGATCACGACGTTCCCGATCACCGATATGATCGCGGCGTCGGGCTTCCGCCACACGCTGTTCGTGTTCGGCCTCGTCCTCAGCGTGGTCGGCGTCCTGGCGGCGTTGGGCCTGAGGGCGCCCCGTGCGGGTGAGGTTACCGCAGGCGGCACGCGCGTGGTCGGTGCGGTGACCGACACCGCTCCGGCGGCGATGCTGCGCACGCCGCTGTTCTGGCTGATGTTCGCCATGATGACGATGATGTCGACCGGCGGGCTGATGGTGGTCGCCAACTTCGCCGCCTTCGCCCGAGAATTCGGCGTCGCGGACGCGGTGGTGTTCGGCGTGGCCGCGCTGCCCTTCGCGCTCACCTTCGACCGGATCACCAACGGCCTGACCCGCCCGTTCTTCGGCTGGGTCTCCGACCGCATCGGGCGCGAGCGGACGATGACGATCGCCTTCCTGGGGGAGGCCTGCGCAATCGCCCTGCTGCTGCATTTCCGGGAGAACGCCTACGCCTTCGCCCTGCTGTCGGGCGTGGTGTTCTTCGCCTGGGGCGAGATCTTCTCGTTATTCCCCTCGCTGCTGACCGATGCGTTCGGCACGCGGCATGCAACGACGAATTACGGGTTCCTCTACACGGCACAGGGCGTCGGCTCACTGCTCGGCGGCCCGATCGCCGCACTCGTCCATGACGCGGCCGGTGGTTGGGCGCCGGTGTTCGGGATCGCGATCGGCCTCGATGTCGTAACGGCCACTCTGGCCTGGCTCGTCCTGTTGCCGGCGCGACGGCGCTACCGTGCCGCGCACGATGCGACGCCCGCCGCCCCCGGCGATCTACGGCCCATCCCGCAGACTCCCTGAGGCGGTTTCCACGGACGCGGTCACCGGCCCGGCGGCGGACGCCTGCCCCGACGCAAGTCGCCCGCGTCGGGGCGGCTTCAGCCGGGGTCGAGGGCGCGGTTGGTGTCGTCCTTGAGCAGCGCGGTTGCGATCAGGCTGATCACCGCGCAAGCGGCGATGAAGCCCGCGATGGCGTAGCCGGAATGCGTGCGCGCCAGCAGCGCGGTGGCGATCAGCGGCGCCGGCCCCCCGGCCAGGATCGAGGCGAGCTGGTAGCCGAGCGAAGCCCCGCTGTAGCGCAGCCGTCCGGGGAAGCACTCGGCGATCAGCGCGGCCTGCGGGCCGTACATGATGTCGTGCGGCACCAGCGACAGCACGATCGCAAGGACGATCAGGGCCGGACGCTGGGTGTCGAGCAGCATGAAGTAGACGACGCCGTACACGCCGGTGAGCGCCGCTCCGGCCATGTAGATCCGCCGGCGCCCGAACCGGTCGGACAGCCAGCCGGCGAGCGGGATCATCACCAGCGAGACCGCCGAGGCGGCCAGGACGGAGCTAATCAGCAGGTCGCGCGACAGCTTCAGCTCGCCCACACCGTAGCCGAACACGAAGGCGGTGAAGATGTAGAACGGGGCCTGCTCGCCCAGGCGGGCCAGCGCGGTGAGAGCGACCTCGCGCGGATGCCTGCGCAGGACCTCTTTCACCGGCGCCTTCTCGACCTGTTTCCCCGCCGTCACGGCGCGGAAGGCCGGGGTCTCCTGGATGCCGAGCCGGATCCATAGGCCGAGGCCGACGAGCAGGATGCTCAGGACGAACGGGATGCGCCATCCCCACGTGAGGAACTGGTCGCCGGAGAGCGCGCTGAAGGCGAGCACGGCGAGGTTGGCCAGGAACAGCCCGGCCGGCACGCCGAGCTGCAGCCACGCGGCGATGAAGCCGCGGTTCCCGTTGCCGCGCGCCCACTCCATCGCCATCAGGACCGAGCCGCCCCACTCGCCACCGACCCCGATCCCCTGAACGACCCGCAAGATCGTCAGAATGATCGCCCCCCAGTTGCCGATCGAGGCGTAGCTCGGGACGAAGGCCACGAGGAAGGTTGCGAGCCCCATCAGCAGGAGCGTCGCGATCAGGGCCGACTTGCGCCCGATGCGGTCGCCGTAGTGGCCGAAGATGGCTGCCCCCACTGGGCGGGCGACGAAGCCGAGGGCGTAGACGGAGAAGGCCTCCAGGGTTCCGCCGAGGGGATCCGAGCCCGGAAAGTACAGCTTGGCGAAAACGAGGCCGGTGACGGTGCTGTAGAGGAAGAAGTCGTACCACTCGATCGTCGTGCCGATCGTGCCGGCTATGACCGCGCGGCGGAGCTGCGCGCGGTGCTCGGCCTCGGACAGGACCGGGATGAGGTGTACGTCCGCGACGCTGCCGGTGGCCGCCATCCCGTACCTCCCACGGCGGGAACATCGCGCTCCCTCGCGCTTCGAACGCGCCGGGGGCCGGAAAATCCCCGTGCGGGCGCGGGTGCTAGCGTGACAGGCGACATGCGGCCCGGCGGTACCGACCCGCGTGTCGCATTGCCGGCAATCTAAAGTCTCTCGGAGCGCGCTCCAAGCCTGCGAATGGCAGGTCTCGCCCCCTCCGTTCTCGGCCCGTCACCGCAAGGCGATCTCGAAGCCGCGCTTGACGCCCGGGCGAAGCATCAGCGCTTCGTACCAGCGCCGGACGTGGGGGTAGTCGCCGAGGTCGATCCGATGGCGTTCGTGCCGCCACGCCCAACCCAAGATCGCGAAATCCGCAATCGACAGCGTGCCGGCCACGTACTCGACCGCCGCCAGCCGCCGATCCAGCACGCCGTAGAGCCGCCGCGTCTCGGCCTGATAGCGCTCCAACCCGTAGGCCCGATCCGCCTCCGCCACGCCGAGGAAGTGGTGGACTTGCCCCGGCATCGGCCCGAAGCCGCCCATCTGCCACATCAGCCATTCCAGCACCGCTATGCGCTGCCGACGGTCGACGGGCAGAAACAGCCCGGTCTTCTCGCCGAGATAAAGCAGGATCGCACCCGACTCGAACACCGATAGTGGCGCGCCGTCCGGCCCATCCGGGTCGACGATCGCGGGGATGCGGTTGTTGGGGCTGATCGCCAGAAATGCGGGATCGAACTGCTGGCGGTTGGTGATGTCGACGGTCCGCACTCGATAGGGCAGACCCATCTCCTCCAACGCAACGCTGATCTTGCGCCCGTTTGGCGTGTCCCACGTGTACAGCTCGATCATGATGGCTGATCCCTCGCCGTCGACCCGACGTTTCCGGTCTCCGTCAGTGTGCGTCCTCTGTCCGCGTCGTCCGGCGCCACGGACGTCAACATCAACCCGATTGCCGTCTGAGCCCGTCCCGGCTGCGGTCCGCTTCTCCGGCGCGGCCTCTCCGAAGCCGCCATTCTGCTTACGGCCACACGCCGCCGGGGCATCACCGCGCCGGTGATGCCCCGGCGGCGCCGTCGAGGGCCAGCATCGCGCGGTTCACCCGCTCGGCAATCTCGGCGCAGGAGCCAGCCGCACGATCGCTCAAGCGGCCGTCGAGGAACAGGCTCGCGAGGCCATGGGTCAACGACCAGCAGCCGAGGATCAGGGCCTCGTGCTGCGCCTCGGGATAGGCGCGGGCGACAGTGCCCGAAAGGACGGCATAGGTTGCATCGCGCGCGCCACGCAGGTCCGGATCGCTGGAGCGGCACCGGGACCCGAACATCAGCCTGAACAGGGCCGGGTGATCGATGGCGTACGCGACGTAGGCGACGCCGATGGCCACGAGCGCTTCTCGCGGGTCACCGGAGGACGAGGCGTCCTTCATCGCGGTGGCGAGCCCCTCGAAACCGTGCCGGGCGACGGCCGCCAGCAGCGCGGCCTTGTCGGGGAAGTATCGATAGGGCGCCATCGCCGAGACGCCGACGCGGCGCGCCACCCCGCGCAGGGACAGGGCGTCCACCCCCTCGGCGGCGAGCAGATCCAGGGCCGCATCGATCAGCGCGGGACCGAGGTCGCCGCGCTGGCGCTGGATCGGTTCGGCCTCGTCCATCCCATGATCCCCCAGCGGCCGTGCGTCATCCGCACGGGACGTCGGGACCTTCTGCCACGGTCGAGGCCGGGCCGCGTGCCGCCGCGCCGCCGGCGGCGGCAAATCACTCGCCGGTGTAACCAAGCGGATTGATCGGGCTCGGCAGCCCCGGGCCGCGACGGCCCCAGTTCGCCCGGTCGCCGAACAGTTCGAGATTCTGGACCGGGGCGGTCTGAATGCTTCCGGTGGTGCGCGGCGCGGCAACCTGCGTGGCGTCGACCGCCGGGTTCGGCCGGCGCGATCCGTGATGCGGTGCGGCGGAGGCGGCGATCGTGCCGACGAGGACAAGGCCGGCGGCGAGGGCAATCGTGCGCATGGGAGTCTCCGTTCGTGACGGCCGGCCGCTTGGCCAGGGCCTCCGCTTACAATGTAAGCTTGTTTCGGAGACTTGTGTACGGTGTAAATCTTCGGATGTGCGGAAGCGCACTGGCGCCCCGAAGCAGAGTCGCGTTGGCCGGCCCACACGGGACACGACAGCACGCCGGGGCAGATCGGTCGGGTGATCCCGACCGACCCCCTCATCCTGCGGTGACTGCGTCAGCGGGCCTCGACGGAGGGCTCCAGCCGGCCGCGCGATCCCTGGAGGGCTCCGCCGTCGAGGCCTGTGCCGTGCTCCGGCACCTGGGGATGACGGGGTTGGATTGGATGGCCGGCTTGCGGTGTCCCAGTCTCGCGTCGTGTACCGTGGGCGGGCCAACGCTTCATCCGCTCAAGTCCTCGGCGGACCGCAGGCTTTCGGCGCAAAACCGGCGGCCAGTTTTGCGAAGCCTGCGGAGTGCCGGAGCGGCTCGGGGGTGCGGGTCGGGACCGATCCGTTCTGGGGGCGGTCAGCGGCTGCGACGGGACAAGCGCTGCACGAGCCGCCAGTACGCGACCGGCATCAGGCGCTCGATGAGGGATACCAGCTTCGCGTCGGATCCGACGAGAACGCGCCGCCGCCGCTGCTCGACGGCCCGCACGATGATCTCGCCGGCCTGCGCCGGCGGCATCTTGAGCAGGGCATTGATCGCCCGGCGGCCCCGCTCACCCTCCTCGGTCGAAAGGCTCGCGGGGAGCCGTGCGGAATCGGCGATGGCGGTCGCTACACCGCCGGGATGGACGACGGTGACGCCGACCGGTCCATCCGCGAGTTCGTGGGCGAGGGCCTGGGAGAAACCGCGCACGGCGAATTTGCTCGCCGCATAGGCCGTCTGGCTCGGCGGCGCGACGAGGCCGTACATGCTCGACAGGTTGACGATCCGCGCCTCGGGACGGGTCAGCAGCATCGGCAGGAAGGCGCGGGTCATCCGCACCACCCCCCAGAAATTGATCTCCATCAGCCACTCGAAATCGGCCTCGCTGACCTGCAGGAAGGTGCCCCCGAGGGCCACGCCCGCGTTGTTGACGAGGAGGTCGAGATCGCCGTGCTGCGCCGTGACGGCCGCGGGGAACGCCGCGACCGCCTCCCGATCCGCCACGTCGAGACGGTGGCGGGACACGCGGATACCCGGGGGCAGCAAGCGTGCGGTCTCGGCGGTCCCGGCCTCGTTCAGGTCCGCCAGGGCGAGGTGACAGCCGCGGCGGGCGAGCGAGACGGCGAGGGCGCGCCCGATCCCACTGGCCGCCCCGGTCACGAGGGCCGTGCGCCCCTTCAGATCGAACATGGCTCCGTGCTCCCCGGCAGGACGGAAGGCGGGCGAACCGCCCTCACGCCGCGCGGCGTGTCTCCTCGCGCCGGCCGCCGAACTCCATCGTGCCGTCCGCGAGACGGCCGAAGCGGAGGTTGGCGAGGTCGAGCACGTAGTTCTGGTGGAGCTTCCAGGGGCGCGCGGTCCCCTGCTTGGGCATGAGATGCCGGGCCCGCTCGATGTAGCCGGAGGTGAACCCGATCATCGGCTCCTCACCGGTTGCCGCGCCCCGGCGGGGGGCGCACCAGCGCTCGCCCCGGGCCGCCATCCGGTTCAGGAGGCGGCAGACATAGCCCGCCGTCAGCTCGCATTTCAGCGTCCAGGACGCGTTGGTGTAGCCCAGCGCCAGAGCGAGGTTGGGCACGCCGCTGAACATCATGCCCTTGTAGAAATAGGCCCCCGCCGGATCGAACGTCTTGCCGTCAATGCTGAGTTGGACCCCGCCCATCATCTTGATCCTCAGCCCGGTGGCGGAGACGACGATGTCGGCGGGCAGGGTCTTGCCCGAGGTCAGCCGCAGCCCGGTATCGGTGAAGGTCTCGATCGTGTCGGTCTCGACCGAGGCCCGCCCCGCCCGGATCGTCCGGAACAGGTCGCCGTCCGGCACGAGGCAGAGGCGCTGGTCCCACGGCTTGTAGCGCGGCGTGAAATGCGTCCCGACATCGTAGCCGGCACCGAGCTGGGTCCGGATGCCGCCGAGGATCCGGCGCGTCATGGCCTCCGGCTTCCGGCGGGCGAATTGATAGAAGAACATCGTCAGGCCGATGTTCTTCCACCGGACCAGCCGGTGGGCGAGCGCGGCCGGGAGCCGGCGCCGCAGCCAATGGGCGATGCGGTCCTTGGCCGGCAGCGCGACGATGTAGGTCGGCGAGCGCTGGAGCATCGTGACGTGGGCGGCCGCCTTGGCCAGCTCCGGCACCAGGGTGACCGCGGTGGCGCCGCTCCCGATCACCACGACGCGCTTGCCGGCGTAGTCGAGATCCTCCGGCCAGGCCTGCGGATGGACGATGCGGCCGGAGAAATCCGCGGCGCCGGGCCATTCCGGAGCGTGTCCGCCCGTGTAGTCGTAGTAGCCGGCGCAGACGTAGAGGAACTGGCACGTATAGGTCAGGCGCTCGCGCTCCGGCCCCGCCTCGACCTCCACGGTCCAGCGCGCCTCCGGCGTGCTCCAGGCGGCCGCGACCACCCGCTGCCCGAAGCGCATCCTGCGGTCGATACCGAATTCCGCGGCCGTCTCCCTGAGATATGTCAGGATCGCGGACGCGTCGGCGATGGATCTGTCCTCGGTCCAGGGCCGGAAGCTGAATCCGAACGTGTAGAGGTCCGAATCCGAGCGCAGGCCCGGATAGCGGAACAGGTCCCACGTGCCGCCGAGCGCGTCGCGGGCCTCCAGGATCGCGTAGCTTTTGCCGGGGCAGCGGGTCTGGAGTGCGTAGCCGGCGCTGATGCCCGAGATCCCGGCACCGATCACGAGGACATCGAGGTGCTCGATTGCGGGCGTCCGCGCTTCCCGCGCCGTGACTGTTTGATCGTCCGCCATCCGCATCGCCGAAGCTCCCGTGATGTCCGACCCATTTCTAAGGTATACACCTTACGACCGTCAACGGGCAGACACCTTAATCGAGGCTCGGGACGGGGACCGCTGATACCGCGCCCAGGGGACGACCGCCGCCGCGTCTTCGCGCGGACGAACCGCGATGAGGCAGGCGCATCAAGGTTCGGTATAAGGTCCCCGGTTGATGGGGCTTCGGACGGGATACCGATGACGGGGGCGGGCGGCACGGCGCAGCCGACGATGCGGTCCAGGGCCAAGCCCGCGGCACCCCGCAGGACGCGCCTTCGCATCCTCGATGCCTGCCGCGTCCTGTTCAACGAGCGCGGTCCGGGCGTCGTGACGACGGCCGAGATCGCCGGGGCGGTCGGCATCAACGAGGGCAACCTCTACTACCACTTCCAGCGCAAGGAGCAGGTGCTGGAGGCGCTGTTCGCCGAGTTCGAGCAGGCGCTGCGCGCCACGGCCACGGCCTATGCCGCCAGCGACGACGGGCCGGCGCGCTACCGCACCTACCTCATGGGCTGGTTCCGCACGATGTGGGAATGGCGCTTCTTCTACCGGGACGGCAGCGTGGTCTTCCGACTCGCACCGCAACTGCGCCCGCGCCTGAGAACCCTCAGCGACGAGGGTCAAGCCCTCACCCGTCAGGCCCTGGAGGCGATGCAGCGGGCCGGGCTCGTGGCCATCCCGGCCGATGGGCTCGACCCGCTGGTGATCAACGCCTGGATCGTCTCCGCCTACTGGATCGACTACCTGCGCTCGCGCAGGGGCATCGACGCGGTGACGCCTGCCCATATCGACTGGGGGGCGCAGCAGGTCCTGAACCTGTTCCTGCCCTACCTGACGCCGCAGGGGCGGGCCGAAGCCGAGATCACCCCTGCCAGGATCGCCGATCAGCCCTTGTGAAGGAGCGGTGCCGGCGCCGGGCTGGCCACCGCGCCGCCGCCGGTCGGGAATGGCACGACGACGCGGAGCCAGCCCCGGGTCTCCTCGTTGCGCTGCCGCCGGCCGGCGGCGTTCAGCGTCTCGCGGGCGATCACCTGCCGGGTCACGTAGGTCTGCACGGCGAACCGGCCGAAATTGTAGCCCACCAGACCGCCGACCGCGACGTAACCCTGCGCCTGGTAACGCGCGTAGAGCGGGTTGCCGCGGTTCACCGGCAGATCGGTGTAGGCGTAGGCGACGGGGCCGATCTCGAAGGCGCCGAACTTCTTCGTCGCGGTCAGGTCGAGGTTCAGCGAGTCGGCGTTGGGGATCGGGCCGAGCGCCGCACCGACGAGGCCGCCATAACGGGCCGCGGGATCGAGCGTCCGGTTGTAGGTCAGCGCCGCGGTGAGATTGTAGCTGCCATCGCCGACGAAGCTTGCGAAGAAGCTTTGACGCAGGGTCGTGGAGGCGTCCTGTGGGACGAGCGGCGTCCCGCCGAAGCCGAGGCCGAGGGAGCCGCGGTCGCCGAACGGAAGGTAGGCGCCGATCAGGTAAGCCACACCGAAGCCGCCGCCGAGGTTCCAGGCGAAGGTGCTGCCGATGATCGGGTTGAAGAACACGCTGGCGTCCCGGTTCGGGATCGGCGCAGGGTTATGAGGACTGACGAATACGGACGGAACGGCCAGGAGCGGCTCGATATGCGCTCCGAAAATCCGGTACGGGGACGACCAGACGATCAGCGGGATGTTCACCCCAATATCGGGGGCATAGCGGTAATCGGAGCGTCCGACGCTGAACGTGTCGATGGCGTAGAAACCCTCCGGCAGGGGGAAACCCGCCGCCAGGCCGACCTGCTCGCCCGGTTGCGTCACGGGCGCGGCCTGGGCGGCCGTGACGGAGCAGGCCACGGAGACCGCGGCCGCAGCAAAAACCTTTCGCATGATCCTCCCCACGCAGCGGTATTTTTTGGCCGGGCTCGATCGCGATGCGTGCCCGTTGACCCGGCTGGCCCGGCGATCCCTGCCGGCAAAAGCCACGCTGACGATCATGACTTATTTTGCCGGTTTGAACATATGCCTCGCCACCATGGTGCGAGTTTATCGGCCATAATGTTGCAGTACGGACACAGAATCGCGCGCTCCACGGGACAGGGAGGTCCAAAGCCGGGAGGTCGAATGACAAACGGTCGAAAAATGTTACACTATAATGCAGTATTGCGCGTCGTTGTGGACGGTGTGCGGCTGCCGAAGCATCCCGCGTCCGGACCGCCGCGCGAGGGTGTCGCGCGGACGTCGCAGGCCGGATCGCCGCCCCCTTGGGACCAGTGGCGGATCGCTGGCCTTGCGGGTGGTGATGTCGACTTGCGGCGCGGCGGCAAGGTTCGGCCGTGATCCCCGCGGTGGCCCGGCTCCACCGCGTCGGAATGTGCGCTATGCACCCTTGCTCCCCGCATGTGCGGCTCGATCCCGCTCTTCGGCCACCAGAACGCTGGCCAGGAGCTTGCCGGCGGGACTGCGGGGCAGGCTGTCCCGGAACTCCAGCGCGCGGGGAATCTCGTGGCGGCCGATCCGGTCTGCGAGGAAGCCTTGCAGTTCGGTGAGATCGAACGGTGCCGCACCGGGCCGCAGGGTCACGAACGCTTTGGCCGACTGTCCGCGATAAGCGTCGGGGATACCGATCACGATGACCTCGGCGACGTCCGGATGCTCGTAGATCGCGCTCTCGATGACCGTGGGGTAAACGTTGAAACCGCTGGACAGGATCATGTTCTTGCGCCGGTCGATCAGGTCGAACAGCCCGTCCTCATCGACCCGACCGATGTCGCCCGTCAGGAACCAGCCGTCGCGGAAAGCGTCGCGCGTCGCCTCCGGGTTCTCGAAATAGCCGCGGAACACGTTGGGGCCGCGGATCGCAATCTCGCCGACCTCGCCCGTGGCGACCTCCCGGCTGAAATCGTCGAGGGCGACGACCCGCATGGCGATCCCGGGGAGCGGCACGCCGATCAGGCCGGGGCGCGGCTCCGCCTCGTCCGGCACGCGGGTCCCCGCCGGCGCGGTCTCGGTCATGCCCCAGCCGACCTGAAGCGGCTGACCGAGGATCCTCCCGAGGCGGGCCTGCACGTCGAACGGCAGGGGGGCGCCGCCGCTCATGCACAGGCGCAGCGAGGTGCAATCGATCGGCGTGCGGGTCGCCCTTTCGAGGAGGGCGAACCACATGGTCGGCACGCCATAGACGCACGTCGCTCTCTTGAGCGCGATGTCGTCGGCCAGGGCCTCGACGTCGAAACGGTGGTGCAGAAGGATCAGCCCGCCATCCCTGATCGTGCACAGGAGGACGGCGGTGAGGGCGTAGATGTGAAACAGCGGCAGCATGCCGACGACCCGGTTGTCGCGGGAGGGCATATCCGGGTGTTCGTTCCAGAGCCTGTAGATAGCGACCGCCGCGGTCAGGTTCCCCTGGGTGAGCATGGCCGCCTTCGGCAGGCCGGTGGTGCCGCCGGTGAATTGTAGGAGGAACACGTCGTCCGGCCGGCGAACCGGCCACGCGGCGGGGGGCGGAGCATCGAGCAGGCGCGCGAGGGGCACGATTCCGGCACGTTGCGGGACGCTCTGAGGCTCGGTCTCGGCGCAGGGCCCCCAGTCGCGATCCTCGGCGACGACCAGTCCATCGACGAGCCCCTGCTCCAGCAGATGGAGGGCCGCCTTGAGATAGCTCGGAAGGTTTGTGGTCAGGATGATCCGGGCGTGCGTCACCGCAAGCTTGTGGGCGAGTTCCCGGGGGGCATCGAGACCGGACAAGAGAACGACCCGCAGCCCCGCGCGCGCGGCGGCGAAGAAGGCGATCGGGTGCAGCGGGGTGTTGGGTAGGTACAGGCCGATGACCGCATCCTCTGCCAGTCCCATGGCGAGGAAACCGGCCGCCAAGCGCTCGACCTGCGCGGCGAAATCCGGATAGCTCAGGCGTCGTCCACGGAACTCGATGGCTGGTCCCTGACCGGCCGCCACACAGCCGGCGGCCAGAAGGTCGGGCAGCGTTGCGATCTCCAGGGGCGCATCCCAGTCGCAGGCGTGTGGAAACCGCCGCCGCCATGCAGGCCAAGCGGCTTCGGGAGCCCCGCTCCGCATATCGACCTCCCAAGTCCTGCGTTTTGAAAGCAGGTTCTCCCAAGAGGTATGGGGTGCGGAACTTGTCTGTCAACGCGGGCGGACCCGACCCTTGCGGCCTGCGTTGCAACGATCGGCCATGGCGGCGGGACGGACAATCGGGTCACGTATCTGCCGTCGCGACGGACTTTCCCCAAGGCGGAGCCGCCGCATCCGGCCAAGTTACGCCGCGCCGGATCACCGCGATCCGCAAAACCAGCCGTTCAGCTTCGCACCCATCCCGGCCGTTCGAGGCGCTTCCATCCGTACCCGGAAGCAGGCGGATAATAGATCTCGATAGGGTTCGATTGACGACTTTTCCTGCCAAAATGGTAGTTTTCGCGCGATATACAGAAAATTCAATTCAGATGTTTGCAATCCCAGGCAGGCGATCATGGGCAATCGCTCGGGCCGGGGTGATTTTGCCCGTCGGCACCGTGCTGCCAACAGAAGCTGGAATAGTTGTCATGCTCGATCTCACGGGCGACCGCCCCCAGCATGTCGAGCATCGCGACCGAGACCGTGCAACAATCGACCGCCGTGGCGGCGGCGAACCAAGCCTCGGCCAACGTCAACATCGTCGCGGCGGCGGCCGAGGAGCTTGGGGCACCCGTCGACGAGATCGGGCGGCAGGTCGCCGGCTCGGAGGACTTGGCCGGTCAGGCGGTCCGGGAGGCGGAGCAGACCGCCTCCCTGGTCCACAACCCCAATCGGGTACTCCGACTGGTTCGTTCCGTCCGAGAATGGCTGCAGCGTCAGCATCCGAGCACGGCGGACTGCACCAGCCCGCCGTGCCGATCTTCGCCTAACGTCCTTGCCGAGACAGCCCCGATCCGGGGGTCCACGACTGGCCCTGCGTTTCCTGCAGGGACCCGTCATTCGCCGGCAGGGTGCGGTAGGAGTTCCAACCGATCACATGGACGGGCTCGCCACCGGGTGGTGCGGGGTAGCCATGCCGGGCTAGCCAGCCGCGCATGTCGTAGATCTCGCGCTGCTGCTCGACGATGATCGCCTCGGCGAGCTGACGCGTCCACGGATCCTGGGCGCGGCTCAACGCGACCCGAGCCATATCGATGGCGCCTTGGTGGTGCGGGATCATCTGGATGCGGAAGTCCGCATCCGGGTCGCCCGTATAGGGCTGATCCATCGCGGCCATCATCTTATGATGGGCGGCCACGAACTCCTGCGTGGCCGCTGTCTGCGCCGCGGCTGGCTTCGATCCAGCGGCGTGCAGATGATGTTGGTGCTGGGCCCACGCAGCCGTGGTGGCGGCCAGCAGCGTGGCCGCGGCAACGAGATGTCGCATGGTACGTCCTATGGAACATGCCCCATCGACCGCTCGACGGCGGATCGCGGGCGAAGAATCGGGATGGTTGGAGATGCGCCGCGACAACCAGCGCGGGCGGCGGCTCAGGCGCCGAACGGTCGCGGAGGCTCGGCTGGCCGCTCGGGCTCGCACCCAGACAGGATCGGCGGCTCCGCGAAGGTGATCCGGCGACCACGATCATCCGGGCACACGACACCGGTCGCGTCGCCGATGATGGCTGGCGCGCAGCACGCTGCGCCGACATTGCAAGACGGGCAACCGGGCATCCCGTCGTGGCAGCCGTGACGGGTGGAACTCGCGCTGATCGCAGCCGAGGCCACGACACCGCCCGCAGCACTGCCGCCGTGCCTCGAATGGTCGTGCATGACGGCGTGGGATCCGCCGTGTCCCTCGTGCGCCGTCGCGGACGCAGCGGCGCCGCAGGCCGTCAGCATGACGGCGAGGAGAACGATCCGCGTCAGATACGCGATGAGGCCCAAGCTCAGCCTGTGATGGGTTTACAGTTCCGGTTGCCATTGGCGTAACAGTAGGCCCGGTCCGACGTCAATTCATGCGCGACGCGGTCCGATGCTGGTATCCCCGGACACGATCCCAACAGCCGCTTCCAACCCGCTGCAGGGGGCTCGGGCGCCATTCCAGGCAGCCCGAGGCGGCACCGTCGGCACGCCTCGACCGACCGGCGCGAGACCCAGGCAGCTCAGCGAGCGGCACTGGCTCTCCTGCGCGGTGTCGGTGGTTCGATGGCCCCCGTCGGGGGACCCGGATGGCAGGCGGGAACGGCCGTGCCGGTCTCCAGGCTGGCGATGATCGGGCAGTCCGGACGCCCGTCCCCGTCGCACGCATCGGCAAGAGACCGCAAGGCGTCTGCCATCGCGTTGAGCTGGCGCGCGCGGAGTTCAAGTTCCTCGACGTGCGCTTTTGCGATGGCCTTCACGTCGGCGTTGCTGCGGCCCGGGTCACTCCAGAGGCCGAGCAGCACGCGGATGCGGTCCAGCGAGAAGCCAAGGTCCCGGGCGTGCCGGATGAAGCCGAGCCGGTGCAGGTCTGCGGCGCCGTAGTCGCGGTACCCGCTGCCGCGCCTCTGCGCTGGGGGTACGAGACCGATGCTCTCGTAATGCCGGATCATCTTGGTCGAGACCCCGGAGGCCCGGCTCGCCTGTCCGATGTTCATCGCATCCATATCCCTGTTGACCTTACCACGATGGGAAGGTCCACGAAGGTCTGCAACCGCATCCGACCGGCTTCGCCCCAGGCACCTGCTCCAAGGCACGGGGCGGTCCGATCCCGCACGACGAACGGAGGCTCCGATGCCAACCACGGCCGCCCGTAAGGCCGACCTCTATCGCATGGTCATGCCCCAGCACGTCTGCCCCTATGGCCTGAAGGCCAGAGATCTTCTCGAACGCCAGGGGTTCGAGGTCGAGGATCACTGGCTGACGACGCGCGCGGACACGGATCGCTTCAAGGCCGAGCACGGGGTCAAGAGCACACCCCAAACCTTCATCAACGGAACGCGCGTTGGCGGCTTCGACGACCTGCAGCGCTACTTCGGCGAGGCTGCCAACGACCCGAACGCCACGACGTACACCCCCGTCGTCGCGGTGTTCTCGATGACAGCCCTGATGGCCCTGGCGGCGAGCGACGCCGTTTACGGCACTCCCCTGACAGTCCGGGCTGGGGAGTGGTTCATCGCCTTCAGCATGTGCGTGCTGGCCCTGCTGAAGCTTCAGGACGTCGAGACCTTCTCGTCGATGTTTCTCGGCTACGATCTGCTGGGCCGGCGCTGGGTGCGCTACGCCTACGCTTATCCCTACCTCGAAGCCGGGGCCGGCGTCCTGATGGCGGCGGCCGCCCTGAACTGGCTGTCGATCCCCGTAGCCCTGTTCATCGGCACGGTCGGCGCGGCCTCGGTGTTCAAGGCGGTCTACGTCGACAAGCGCGAGATCAAGTGCGCCTGCGTCGGCGGATCGAGCAAGGTACCGCTGGGTTTCGTCTCGCTGACCGAAAACCTGATGATGGTCGCCATGGCCGTCTGGATGTTGGTGGCGCACCACTGAGCGCAGAACGGCGACGATGAGCGCGGACAATGTCCACCTCGGACGAGGATCCAACGACAGATCAATAACCCCAGCCGAAGTCCTTGAGCGGCCGGTTGTGTCGACGTCGAGGATGCTCTGACGCCGGCCGAAGGAACGGAGATTTGAGCGTTTGGTCCCTCGGCTTCGGCGTCGAGGGGCTTCGAAGCCCACCCGGCGGCAATGCGCTCAACTCAGTCCTGCAAAGGTCGTACGCAATGACCCTGACGCGGGCATTGCCTACCGCCCGCGACAACCGCCGCGCACCTTCGGCCGATGATCAGCGAGCAAGATGCCGGCCAGAAGGTCGTTTCTGCGGTGCGGGACGTGCATCGATACGCGGACCATCGCACATCCAGCTTTGCGTTACGGGAGACGAAACGGAGGTAGCGACGTTATGGAGAAGCTGTCCGGTGCCGGGCAGTGAGGAGTTTGCGTATGCCAACCGATGTGCCGGATGCCGTGAAGCCGCCTGCACAGGTGCCTCCGCCGCTCGTGCCGGGCCTGCGCGGCCTCCTGACCCTCGCTGTCGGCGTCGTGCTGGTTGCAGCCCTGTATTTCGGCCGCGAGGTGTTCGTTCCCCTCGTGTTGGCCATCCTGCTCAGCTTTGTCCTGGCGCCGGTGGTCCACCTGCTGCGGCGGGTCAAGCTCGGGCGTGTTCCCTCGGTCATCGTCGCCGTCTTGCTGGCGCTGGCCGTGGTCGGCGGCATCGGCGCGGTCATCGGCACCCAGGTCGCGGGGCTCGCCGGCAACCTGCCGCAGTACCAGTCGACAATACAGAAGAAGTTCGCCGGCCTGCAGCAGGGTTGGCTCGGCGAGGCAAACAAGCTCCTCCAGAAATTCAATCACCAAGTCCAGGACGTGACGCAGAAGGCTGACGCCGCCGGCACGACCGCTGAGACCGGCCCGGCTGGCGACACGCCGAAGGCGCAACTCGTGCGCGTCCAGGAGCCCGAGCCCTCGCCCCTGGCGCTGGCCGAGAAAGTACTCGGCCCGGTCGTCTCGCCGCTGACCGACGTCGGCATCGTCCTCGTCGTCGTCGTGTTCCTGCTCCTGCAGCGTGAAGACCTGCGCAACCGCATGATCCGCCTGTTCGGGTCGAGCGACCTGCACCGCACGACAGTGGCCATGGACGACGCGGCCGGCCGGCTCGGTACCTACTTCCTCGCCCAGCTCGGCATGAACGCGGCCTTCGGCGTCATCGTCGGCGTCGGGCTTTGGCTCATCGGCGTGCCCAACCCGCTCCTATGGGGCGTGCTGTCGGCGATCATGCGCTTCATCCCATACATCGGCGCCATTATCTCGGGCGTGTTCCCGGTGGCGCTCGCCGCTGCGGTCGACCCGGGCTGGTCGATGGTGATCGCGACCGCCGCCCTGTTCCTGATCGCCGAGCCGGTGTTCGGGCAGGTCGTCGAGCCGCTGCTCTACGGCCACTCCACCGGGCTCTCGCCCTTCGCGGTGATCGTCTCGACGCTGTTCTGGGGCTTCCTATGGGGGCCCATCGGACTGATTCTGGCAACCCCGTTCACCGTTTGCCTGGTGGTGCTCGGACGGCACGTGGATAGCCTCGAGTTCTTCGACGTGCTGCTCGGTGACCGCCCGCCCTTGACCCCCGTCGAGAACTTCTATCAGCGTATGCTGGCCGGCGACCCGGATGAGGTGCGGGAGATCGCCGAGGGCATGCTGAAGGACCGCTCGCTGTCGTCGTACTACGACGAGGTGGCGCTCAAGGGTCTCCAACTCGCGGCCAACGACCACGCCCGCGGGGTCGTCACGCCCGCCCAACTCGAGAACATCCGCGCTTCAGCGCGCTCACTCGTCGAGGACTTCGAGGACCTTGACGACGTCGAGCCGCCGGTCGACGACAAGGCGGTCAACCCATCCGAAACCCCGACCCTGGCCGAGCGCGTGCATCCGAAAACCGAGGCGGTACCGGCTCATGCCCCGCCGCGGGATGCCCTGCCGGAAGCATGGCGGGCCGATACACCGGTGCTGTGCCTGGCCGGCCGCGGGCCCCTCGACGAAGCTTCCTCGGCGATGCTGGCCCAGCTCCTGCGCAAGCACGGGCTCGGCGCGCGGGCGATCTCGTACCAGGCCGCCTCCCGCGCGGCCATCCGCGAGCTCGACCTCTCCGGCGTGGCGATGGTGTGCATCTCGTACCTCGACATCACCGGGAGCCCCTCGCACCTCCGCTACCTGCTGGAGCGGTTGAAGCGACGCGCGCCGGGTGTTCCCATCCTCGTGGGGCTATGGCCGGTCGGCGAGAAGGTGCTCACCGACGCGGCGCTCGGCCGAGCGGTTGGTGCGGACGCCTACGTCTCGTCGCTGCGCGAGGCCGTGGATGCCTGCCTGAGGGTCGCGACGGATTCCTCGCCGTCTCAGGGGTCACCCACCGTCGTACGGGCGGCTTGACCGATCGTCGGAAGAATCACCTGCGTGATCTGCGACGCCGCGGCGGACGGATGCCGAGATCGAAATCGAACGCTGACAGTCGCCCGGCGTCTGCCGCAGCACCGCCCGGTCCGCTTCACCGATACAGCGGGAACTTCGAAGGTTGGCCGTCATGCCATGGCCATGGGATGTGTCTCGGCAATCGCGAGGCACGAATGATCTGGCATGGCGTAGGTCAGCAGGCGATCTCCCGCCGCAATGGCGGCTTGTTCGTGGTCGACGGAGATGAATTCCACTGCTCCGTCTGACTTGATGATCACCAAGCGTATCGCATCTGATTTGAGAGGGGATTCCGCAGGGACGACGTCGAATTGCCAGCCGGCGTCATGGTGTCTTGAAAAGGTGTCGAAGTCGGCCTTACCCGCACCCAGCACTTTTCCCCGGGCATCGCGGCTCACACCCGTATCCGCGTGCAGGAGGTGGTCGGCCGATGGGGCAAGTTGGTAGACGCGTTCGCGGCCGATCTCGGGGGCCAGCCGCGTACAAACCAGGGCATTGTAGAGTTCGTCGCGGGTCGCCGCGAGTAGATGGTCCGGCGGGTAGTCGGCGAGACCTTCCTCGGCATGGCGAGACAGGAGTTCGGCCTGCAGCGTCGGGACTCCGGCTTCCTGCGCCGCGTGCAAGGCCCCGGGATAGGTGTCGATGAGAATGACCGGCACGCCCGCACGGTGGAGTGCGACGACCATATCAGTCGCCCACGGGCAGGCGCCCACGACCGCGAGCCGCTGGCTCTCGGCCGCCGCCGAGAGGCCGAACCGGCGGGAGAGCGGCCCCAGGGAAAAGCCGTGCAGGATCACCGTAGCGACGATGACCGTGAACACGGTCGGTTGGATGAGATCGCCACCTGGATAGCCCGCCTCGGTGAGACGGGGGCCGGCCACGCCCGCGACGGCCGCCGCGACGATGCCGCGTGGCCCGATCCAGCCCACGAAGATGCGCTCCCGCCACGATAGGTCGCTGTTCAGCGTCGCCAGCCAGGTGGCGGCAGGACGGACCAGGAACACGACCGCGGCGGTCAGGCCGATGATGGGCAGGGACAACTTGCCGAGGACCCCAAGGTTCAGGTCGGCCGTCAGCACCACGAAGAGGCCGGAGACCAGCAGGACGACCAGGGCTTCCTTGAACCGCCGCAACTCCGCGATGCCCGGCACATGCTGGTTGGCGAGCGCGATGCCGAAGACCGTCGCGCCGATCAGCCCTGCCTCGTGCATGAACAGGTTCGGGACGACGTAGGCGATGAGCGCCAGTGCGAGCAGCACCGGGGTCTTCAGGGTCTCGGAAACGAGATCGCGTCGGAACGCCCAGGCCACGAGGGAGGCCGAGCCCACGCCGAGCGCGACGGCCACCATCACGCCCTCGGCGAGATGGAGCGTGAGTGCGACGACGGGGTTCTCGCCGACCTGGTGCGGCACGCCTACCAGGATCTCGATCACGACCGCCGTGAGGATCGCTCCGACCGGGTCGTTGATGATGGCCTCCCACTTGAGGAAGGCAGCCGAGCGCCGCTCCAGGCGCGCGTGACGCAGCAGCGGCAGGATCACCGTGGGACCCGTCACGACGAGGATCGCACCGAACACTGCCGCAGGGCCCCACATCATCCTGCCGACCAAGTGGGCCGCGAAAGTGCCGAGGACGAAGTTCACAGGGAGGGCGAAGGCGGTAAGCCGTAACACTCCCTCGCCGGATGCCCGGAGTTCGCGGAAGTCGAGGGCGAGGCCGCCCTCGAACACCACGATGGCCACCGCGAGCCCGATCAGCGGCCGGAGGTTTTCCCCGAAGTCCCGGGTCGGGTGCAACAGGCCGAGCATGGGTCCGATCAAGAACCCGAAACCGAGGAGAAGCACGAGGGCGGGGATGCGCAGACGCGCGGCGAGAACCTGGGCGGCGATTCCGCCGCCCACGATGCACAGCACAGCCGTCGTCACTCCGTGTTCCATGCGCAAGGCTCCGGACGAATGTCCGGAGATGCCCGGGGGCGTCCGAACCGGGTTTCAGGTGCTAGGGACGTCGCGGGCCGCGCGGGTCTCCCCGGGACAGGCGGAGACTTGGCAGTGCGACAGCGACAATCGCGGTGTGGGATCCTGGTTCCTCTCAGCGCCTTCGCTCATCGCGCGGGGGGCGTCGACCGGCACCTCCGATTTGCGGGACCCTATCCGACGGGGAGACGCGTCGGCTCTTCGATCGTCACGGCGTTGTTCTCGGCACGGTAAGCGCGGGCGGCAGCGTAGGCGGGGCGGCGCGCCCGCATGATCGATCCAAGCGGCCGATGCGCGGCCAAGCCCGTCCAAGGATTGAACGCCAAGCGATCCTCGACCTGCTGGCGTAGTGCGTCGGACCACGTCTCCTGAGGGAGCGCGGTGATGCGTGCGACCGGGCGGTAGGGGCTCTCGTCCTCCGGCCACTTCGCGGCAGCGTCCTCGATCGGCATGGAGTCCAGGCTCGTCGCCAGCTGTACGCGCAATTCCCAGACGGCCGAGTGATTCCTGAAGTGGGCCTCGACGGACTCGCGGATGCCGTCGGGTCGGCCGGCGAGGTCGATGGCCTGCTCCGATAGGGCAACGAGTTCGGGTGAGACGGGCGAGATCGCCAGCTTGGCGAAATAGTCGCCGTGGAGGAGCGCGGCCTGCGAGTAGAAACAGTCGCCGAGTAGGTGAGTCTCAGCTTGCCCCGCCAGGGTCGTCAGCGTGGCCGACTTCACGCCAACCATTTCCAGAACAGCCTCGGCCGCACGTGACACGGCCGATACTCCGATCTTGACGGGCTCGGCGCGGCCCGTGGTGACGGCCAACGGCCGCAACTGACGCAGAAACCCCCGGGCGTCGCCGATCTGAAACGCGGGCGAATTCCCAAACACATAGTTCTGCGTGGTCTCGTCCTCGCTCCCGGGCAGCCGTGTGCCTGGTACATTCAGAACTTTGAGGGCGACCCCACGCGGGGTGGACACCTTGTCGTCCAAGATGTCGCCCGGTGTCGTACTGAAGCGAAGGATTGCATCGTAGCCGGCCGGCGTCGCGAACAGCCCCTGTGCGAGCTGCGGAGAGAGCCCCGGCAGAACTTCGAAGCGCGCCCGCAGGTAGCCATGCGCCTTTGCGTGAACGGAGCGATAGGCGTGGCCGGTATCCGCATGAGTTTTTCGCTGGATCGCGAGCATCGTCTCGGTGAGGCCACGCTGCGTTTCCGCCTCGTCCTCGGCGATGGTCTCGTAGGCGGGGTCGAAACGAAGCGGGGCGAGCGTCTGGGCCATGGGGCATGGACCTCTTGCTGATGGAGCCGGTTGTTCGCGATCGTGAATGTCGAAGACAACGGGACGGTCGCCGCAGCTTCGCTGTCGTGCTCGATGGACGAAGCCAATTCAGCCATCGCCGATAGGGCAACTGTATGAGCAGGGCCTTCGGATCCGGGTGCGGCGCCATGTTCTGCCAGCCGGCCCCGGACTATGTATCGCGGCTGCCGGTGTGCGATGGCCGCCTACCGTCTTGCCACCGCTCGGTCCTGTCCGTCAGTTCGTCCGGCTTTCGAACCGTTCGGACGCGGGGCGGCGTCCGGCACCGAGTTCCTCGCTCGGCTCAGGCCGCCGAGCTTCAAGCCTCCGACGTCGAGTTCATCGAGCCGCAATCAAGCACGCAGGCCGCAGCCATCCTGATGGGCGAGATCGAGGTCGGGGCACTTGCGTGAGGATGCCGGTCAGTGTGAGCATGCGTTGCGCGAGGTGTTCAACGGGCTGCGATACGTCGTCAGGAGCGGCTGCCCGTGGCGGCTGATGCCCCACGACCTGCCGCCTTGGTTTGCCGTGTATCAGCAGGCCCAGCGCTGGCTGGCGGCCGGTTGTTTCGAGCAATTGGCCGAGGATCTGCGTGCGGTGCTGCGCATGGCGGCCGGTCGGGCGCCAGAGCCGAGCGCGGCCGTGCTCGACAGCCGGACCTTGCGCTCCTCACCCGAGAGCGGCGAGCGGGCCGGCTACGATGAAGCCAAGCGCAAGAAGGGCTCGAAGCTGCACATGGCGGTGGACACCCTCGGCCACCTCCTGGCGCGGCACGTCACGCCCGCCGACGCTGATGATCGCGCGCAGGTCGGCCAGTTGGCCAGAGCCGTGCAGGCGGCCACCGGCGACAGCGTCGAGGTCGCCTTCGTCGATCAGGACTACACGGGCGAGAAGCCGGCCGCGGCAGCCCGCGAGCACGGCATCGAACTGAAGGTGGTGAAGCTACCGGAGGCCAAGCGCCGGCTTCGTGCTCCTGCCACGCCGCGTGCTCTTGCCACGCCGCCGGGTCGTCGAGCGCTCTTTCGCTTGGGCCACCCGCTTCCGCCGTCTCGTCAAAGACTACGAGCGCTATGCCAGCACCCTGGCAGGCATGCACCTCATCGCCTTCGTCTGTCTCATACTCAGACAAGCCGCTCAACGCGCAGCCAGTTCATGACAGTCTCTAGCTCTGGCAGAGCGAATGATAGTCTGCATGTCGCGATAGACTGGGTCACCGAGGACCATCCCACCGCTGCTCAAAGTCAAACTCAGGCCGCCGGTCAGCGCGACGATTGCACGGCCGACATCCGCTCCTCCGATGTCACCACATCGATCAGCCGCTCGCCGTCGTAATTTACCGACTGATCGTGTCCTCACCGATCCGGAGGACTGCGCCCATTTACGGCAAGCGTGCCGCCGGAATCGCTGCAACCTGCTCTGGTGCAGAGACGCTTACCTTGTCTCGACGGAGCAGACGTTCCAAGCCGATGATGACCGCTGGCGTTATGAGTGCGATATAGATGTCGTCGATCCCGAACGGATCGCCCATCATGTACCAACCCGTCGTCGTCACGGCCGCGCCAACGAGGCCGAGCGTTGCACCACGGTTGCTGCCAAAGCGTGGAAAGTAGAAGGCGAAAACGGCCACAACCGTGACTGCCAGCCGCAAGGCCCGTGTGAAGAACGATAGATGAAGTACTTGGGGTGCAAAAATTACCAGCAGCAGCGGCAGAAAGGCAATCGGGACAGCGAGCAATCGAGATACCCGCAGCTCTCTTTCAGGATTCGGCTTAAACATTGGAACGTAGAAATCGCGCACGATCAGCGCGGAAGCCGCAACCACTACCGTTCCGACCGAGACGAGAATCGATGCGATGATCGACACCATGACCAAGCCCGAGAGGAGTGGCGATAGGTGATTCAGGAACACCGGAAACGCGTAGAGGCTCTTCATCTCAGGAAATAGAAATTTCGCAGAGACTCCGATGAAGCCAAGGGCAAGACTTACCGGCAAGCACAACAGCGCGGAGATGGCGCAAGCGCCGCGTACATCCTGGGGGCCCTTGAGCGACGAGATCGCCTGGACGATGAACTGCGTCGAGAAGATCGCTCCAACGCTCGCGATGGTCCATGCGATGATTGTCGTGAGCCCAATGGAGCCGTCCCAGGTAAAGTAGCTCGGCGGCAGCGCAGCGATCACGGGCGTGACACCACCGCTCATGGTCAGCGCCGCACCGCAGACGATGGCGACGCCGATGATCTTGAGGACGGTATGCATGAGCGAGACGTAGGCCGTGCTCTTCTGGCCGCCGATCATGCAGTAGGCCGTGCTGATGCCGGCGATCAAAAGTGATGAGATCCCGAGGGGAAGCCCGAAGGCGGATGCCAGGACGGCGGCACCGCTCACATATTGCGCCACGAGCACGAGAAGAAGCGCGTAGATCATGATCAGCGACACTGTGAGCTGTGTCGAGCGGCCGTATCTCTTTGCGATGGCGGCCGAAATTGTATATTCCCCGGTCGCGTATAACTTTTTCGCAAATCCGAGTCCGAACAATAGAAAGCCGAGGGCCACGCTTGCCACCGCCCACGAGGCGGCCATGCCGGATTCGAATGCTGCCTGGGCAACGCCGATGGTCGATTTCGGCGCGATGAACTCCGACATCATCAGGACGCCGATGACGACAGCTGGGACCGAACGACCGGCGACCATGTAATCCGCCGATGTCTTGGCGCGATAGCGGTACGTCAGCCAGGTCGTGATCGCGAGATACACGACGATCATGGCGATGGTGACCGTTAGAACGGTCCCATGTGCTTTGACTGCCTCCATGGACTTGCTCCTCCCGGGTTTACCGCGCCCTCTTTCCGAACGGGACGCTGACCCGTTTCGGCGTGACGCTGGCCTCGTTTTTCGTGCCGCCGCGTGGCGGCCCGCACGTCAGTGCGATGCTCGACCGGCCGCGCGCAGGAACGTCACGACCGCGTCCGCAGTCGCTTCGGGCTGCTCTTGCTGCACCCAGTGTCCGGCGCCCGCGACGAAGTGCGGCTCGCCCATGGCTGAGAAGACCGTGGTTCGCATCCGCTTCAGACCACCCGGTATTTGGTAGGCCCCCCAGTCGCGATCACCCGAGATGAACAGCGCGGGACAATCGACGGTCCGGCCGGAGAAGAGCGCGAGGTCGCGGGCCAAGCTGCCGTCCATCCTCGTGCGGTACCATTGCAAGCCGCCCTGGAAGCCAGTGCGCGTGTACTCGCTACTGTAGAACGACAGCTCAGCTTCGGTCAGCCAAGTACAGGCATCGATTTCCGCCTGGGAAGGCATCTCCGGGGCGACAGCCGCGGCCATATCCTGCGCCAGTGGCATGATGTAATAATGCGGCATCCGTGCAAGCTCGGTCGGCGACCACGAGGCAAGCTCGAACGGCCGATTGCCAGGCCAGTTTCCGCTCTTATAGTGATAGTACGCTCTCAAAAAGGCATGTATCCCTTGCGGGCATCGCCACAGGTCTTCGTTAGCCCGCTGTGTTGAGAAATAATACTGATAATGTTTGCGCGGGGGGCCAAGCGCAGCGAGACCGTCATTGATTGGGTCGTGCGTGCGGGGCGGCGGGAGCGGCCACGATGGCGGTCCAGCAAACGGCGAGCTCATGATCACGAGTGAGTGGAACAGATCGGGCCGCACGAGCGTGCAGGCTGCCGCGACCGACGCTCCGTAATCGTGACCGACAACACCAGAGACTGAGCGCGCGCCGAGCGCGGCGGCGAGAGCCACCATATCTCGAACGAGGTTCAGGATGCTGTAGGGCGCGAGATCGTGCGCGAAGGGGATCGGTTGTGGCGATGTTTGTCCGTATCCGCGCTGGTCCGGGGCGATGACGTGATAGCCGGCTTGCGCGATCCGCCCCATGACGTGCCGCCACGAGAAGGCGAGTTCTGGAAAGCCGTGCAGGAGGAACACGACCGGACGTCCGGGTTGTTCCCACCCGGCCTCGAGCACGTGGAACGCGAGGCCGTTCACGTCCGGCACGATCCGCGACCGAATTCCGGACGGCAGGAGGGCGGCCAGATCAACCTGCGGATCGCTCATGCACGGGCTCCCTGCGCGGGGTGAGGTGATCGTGTGCGGAACCATCCCGACCGAGCGCGAGGCACCGCCTGCCGTCTTGCAAAATCGTCGCGATTTGCGGACATCCGGCAACGCCAGTCCCGGAGGGATTTGGCACCGAACAGCGGGAAGCTCTCGACCCTATGACGCCGCAGGACGAGCCGGAACAGACACGCTACATCGTGACGGCGCTTCGCCGCGGCCTGTCTATTCTGACGCTTTTCCACCGTGAGAGACGAGTCATCAGCGTCCCCGACATCGCCTCCGAACTGAAGCTGTCGCGGGCGACGGCGTTCAGGATGGCCTATACCCTGGAGCGGGACGGCTACCTGCAGCGTCTTCCGAACTCCAATGCCTTTCAGCTCGGGGCAAAGGTGCTGATGCTCGGCTTCGACTACCTCCAGGGGACGGAGGTTGTGTCGTGCGGGCGGGAGGCAGTCTACGCCCTTCGGGACCGGACCGGCTTCTCCGCCCACATGTGCGTGCGCGACGGTACGGAGATCGTCTACGTGCTCAGTGCCGCCTCCAACCACCGCTTGCGCGGCGACATATCGGTTGGAACGCGCTACCCCTGCCACGCCGTTGCCTCGGGCCGCGCGCTCCTGTTCGGGATGAGCAAGGCCGAGCTCATGGCCCTCTATCAAGGCGTCACGATGCACGCTTTCTCCGACCAGACGCCGACCACGGCGGCGGAGCTTTTCGCGACCATCGAGCGCGAGCGCACACAAGGTTATGCCGCCAACATCTCCGGCTTCGTCAGCGGCATCGTCAGCCTGTCTGCGCCCGTGCACGACCGGGACGGCAGCATCGTTGCGTCGATCAACGTCTCCGATTCCGAGACTGTGCTGAAGGACTTGGCGTCCGTTTGCGATGACGTGCTGACGGCGGCCGCGCGGGTGTCCGCCCAACTTGGCTGGCGGGGCTGAGACCCCGCCGCCCGCATCAAAGGAGGTCATCGGAGTTCGTCAGCGTGCAGCGGCATCCCGATGTCGCGAAGCGCGGTTTGAACACGCTCGATAGGCACGGCGCGCACCGTGGTGTTCCCTTCGAGCGCGATGGCTGCGGCGATGCCTGCCGCCTGCCCTGTGGCCATGCAGGCCGGCACGTTGCGGCTCCGCCCGTGGGCAGCGTGGTCCGCCGAAATGCAGCGTCCGGCGACCAGCAACTGCTCAACGCCGCGCGGCACCATGCAGCCGTAAGGTAGCTCGTAGGGGCGCAGACCCTGGAAATCGACGTCGGCCCCTTTCACGTCGTGGACGTCAAAGGCGGAGACATCGGCCGCGATGCTGTCCGGGAAGGATTTGTCGCCGCGGACATCACTCTCGGTCAGCGTGTAGTCGCCGACGACGTGCCGTGTCTCCCGCACGCCCAGGACCGGGGCGATCTGAGCGATCTTCGCCTTCTCGAAACCTGGGACCTTCGCGACCAGGAACCGGGCATACTCAACGATCTGCCGGTAGCATTCCACAACGGCGGCGCTGAATTCGGTCGGGGAGAAGACGTTGACGCCAAGGACGCGCGTCGCATTGACGTACATGAGTCCGTTGGCCGTCTTGAGCGTGATGTTCTCTCGAGGCAGATCGATGTCCGTTTCCGCCCGGTAGGCCCGGATCGTGTTATTGAAGCCTGTCAGCCACAATCCGTAATCCAGATCCGCATCGTTCTCGGGAATGGCCTGCGCGGGAATGTCGTCCGTCTGCCGCGCCCAACGCGCGAGGGCGACCACATCGACGTCCGACATAGTGAAGTACATGCCCACCGGCTGCATCTTCATCGCGTCGCCGTCCTCCCCCGATCCCATTACGAACGGGGCGCCAGCGCCAGCCGCGACGTCGCCATCGGCCGAGCAATCGATGACGACCTTCGCGCCAATGAAGCTGCGGCCAGCCTTGTTCTCGACCACGACGCCGGTTACGGCATCCCCTTCCAGAACCGGTCGCGAGACGACCGTCTCAAACAGAATCTCGACTCCCGCATCTGCGCACATGCGGGTCAGCAACATCTTCATGATTTCGGGATCACAAGGCGAAGCAATCTTAACCTTTCCCGTCTTGGTGCCCGCGAAATAGTCGAGCCCGGCCGCGCCTGATGCGCGCGCCAAGGTCCACAGTTCCAGAGGTATTCCGCCGACGAGCGCACCGGACGGCTTCGTGTTCAGGCCAAGCGTGAGATTTCCGCCGAGGGAGCCGAAGCGCTCGATCAGGACGACCTTCTTGTTGCGGCGTGCGGCGGCGACAGCCGCTATCGGGCCCGTCGTGCCGCCCCCAACGACGACGATGTCGACGTCCAACAGGACGGGGATCTCGCGTGCTGGCTCATGAATCGTGCGCATCCGCTTCCTCCGATCGTGCTTCATATTCGAAGCATCAGTTCATTTTATTGGATGCTATCAGGTCTGGGGCGCTGGTCAAAGGGGCCGTCATGACCGGGTCTCGAGTGATATGTCGGTTTCACCCAGCAGGCGGCAGCCGATCAGGAAGGCGCCTCGGTCGCCTCGGGCGACCTAGACCCAAGCGCGACACAGCCGGACAAATGTAACTCGACAGGTGAATTCGGAGACCCTTACGGGAAGAACAGAGGGCCACCCCAGCAGGAGCCCACCGTGATCTTCCACCGTGCCCTCGGTGAAACCTTCATCAACGCCTGCGCTGGAAAGCATCTGCGGGGATTGGTGGTATGACGCGCTGCGGAACGCCAGTCTCACCCGCCGCATCGCCGAGGGGCTCGTAGGCCACGAGGGCTTCGCGGTCGACGCCAGCCTGATCACGGTCGATGCCAACCGGCGAAGGGGCGTCGAGGGTACGAACGGCCTGCTACCCGAGACCGTCAGCCGCTGCGCTACCGCGCGAGCAAGCACGACCGCGATGCCTGCGCGCTGAAGCCGCGATGCTGCCCCAACGCATCCGCCTGCAAAATCCCACGCTCGATCCATGAGGGCGCCCGGCAGATGGCGCGTGACATCTGTGCCTCGGAGGCGGGCCGTACCTCGCGGCGGAAGCGCAGGAAGGTCGAGATGCTGCTTGCCCAACTGAAGCGGATCCTGAAGCTGGAACGGCTTCGATTGCAGGGGCCGGATGGAGCCCGGGACGAGTTCCACCGCGCGGCATGCTTCAGGGGCGTATTGCGCGCACTGAAATTGCAACCGCTCCTAGTCATCGTGAGGAGGCCGGCATCTGCTGGTTCTGATCCACGCCTGCTCTGCCCACCCGACCGCAGACGGGATGGGCGGGCGTGGATGCGCGCTCAGCAAGCCGGAAACCGCTTCCGGTTACGAAAAACGACGCCGCTTCGCAGTTCGTCACCTCGTCGTCCATCACCGTCGAGGTCGCGTTGAGGAGGGTCCCTGCGGCTTGGCCCTCGTGAGGAGCAGGACGCACCGCTGACGCCGGCGCCGAGCCTCCTCCAGGAAGGCGACCTCCCCGGCCCGCACGAGGCCCCCGCGTCGCGCCATTCTGCCACCGCATCGGCCGAGCGCAATTGAGAGGTTGCATGCGGTCCAGGATACAGCGGAGCGTAAGCGGGCGCCGGCCGCAATGCCTCGGATTGGTGAGCCTGAGATCCAGCCCTGCCTGTACCAGTGATCAGGCTTCCGGCCATCATCTTCCAGAGCGTTAGGAACTCGCAGCCGCTTTCGATGCTTCCACTGCCTGGGTTTGCGTATCACGCCGATGAACAGGCGCCGGGCGGCGCAAGACCATCAATAAGACCGCCCCGCACAAGACCGTCACCGTGCTTCCGACGGGCATCACAAGAATTGCGCCACATCCCCAGTGCGGCCACGTGAAGACAAAAACCAGGCCGCCACCCGCGAAGGAGCATAAGGCAAAGAAAATAACGTTCATCATCGATGCCTCCAATATTGGCTTGAGCAAACACTCTCGGCCAAGCGATGATGCACCCCTAGCATCGAGCCAGAATTACAACCACCGGTATTCATTCGGTGAGAACGCGGTTGCACAAATACCGATCATCAAGGTTAAATTGCGTTGCGTCGCCGATGCGACCGCGGCGCGGGCGATCACGATTGAAATAGACCTGCGGTGCCGCGCGTTCTTAGAAAAAGCCCTCGATCCAGGGCATGTCGTCGCCTGAACGAAACAGTATTGCGGGGGGCTGAGCGTCGGACGAAGAACAGCCGAGCCCTGGAGCTGTGGTCTCGCGGTGCTGCCCCTTCGGCGCGGACGCGCCAGGCCCGCACCTGGAACACCCGGGCGGGTTTTTCACATCAGGTGGGCGACGGGGGCTATCTCAACCCTTGTTGTGTAAGGTCGCTTCTGGCCGCAAAGTCGCCCGCCCGCGCCTGCCGTAGCTCGGCCGTATGGCCTCCGAACAGGCTGCAGCCATGCTCCCCGATGCCGCCGCTGTGTGGCGCAGCGCTATCCTCCAGGATCTATCGCCGCACGCCTCGCCATGCCGGTATCTGACCCCAGCCAGGTGGGTGCCGCTGCGGGAGGCCGCTGTCGACCTCGGCGGCCGGCTCGGGGCTGAAGCCGATCATCTCGGCTGGACGGCGGCCGTGTTTTTCGCCCGTCATCCGGAGCACGGGACACTGCGCGTCGAGGTCGGCGGGTGCTGGTGATCTCCGGCAGCAAGGCCCTGGCGGTCGGGCCGACCCGGGTCGTGTTCGATCAGGGACGGGCTACCGGACCAAGCAAGGGCGGGCCTGGGGCATTCCGGATGGGCGTTTACCAAGCAGGCCGCAGGCCAGCGAACGCACGGCCTTACGCCGGTTGGTCTCTCACGCGGAACAGCTTGCAGCAGCCTCTGGAGTGGTGCGGTTGCTATCACTCATCCTCGGTCGACTCAGCATGCGCCTCGTCGCGCCGTCGGATCTCGACGGCCAGTGCGTAAAGCAGCATCCGCGAGGCCGTCTGCATCTCGGACGAGCCATGTCTCATAATTTTTTCGTGATTGGCGATGCAGGCTTGAGCCATCGCCTCAAACTCCTCTTTCTCGCCCATACCAGTCCTCTCGAGGGCTTTAGATGCAGAATCGCACGCCCTAAGTCGGTAGTTTTGTACCGGTATAGACCGCTGCACGGACTGATTGAATGGCAAAGATTTCACAATTTACGCTATTGTAAAACCGGCTTTGATGCGCGATCCCAGCGACTGGTTTCGGGAGAACCCGCTTTGTGTGATGAGGCCGTGATCGCTGGAAAGGCGCAAACCAAAGGTGCGGTCCGCTTGAGGGAGATTGCTCACCTGTTGGGTGAGCGTGAGGATTTTTTTTTCGATCAGCCGATGGGTGGGGCGGAGTACAGCGATGCCTTTGAGCTGCTACAGCTCTGTCGGGGCATGAAGAGCGCAGCTGACCGGCAGAAGCTGCTAAATTTTGCTCAAACCCTCGCAGTGGGACGGAAGTAGCGCTGATCGGCTGGATCCCTCTGCCCCGCAGCGGCGACCAAGCTCAGCACTTCCCGCCGTCGCATCGGATGCAGCCCACGACATTCGCAGACCGCTCGCCTCAGAACTCGCCGGCCAAGCCCGCACGGGCGCCGAGCGCATTATTGCCGCTATAGGCGACCCCCGCCGTGATCGCGATCGGAACACAGCAGGTCGGCAGCCGATGTGCCACCGCCACGCCGCCCGCCCATTCACCGCGATAGGTCGCCCCGTTCGTGGCCCAGGTGGTCTTGCCGGGCGCGGAGGGCATCGGAGCCGTCGCCATGGCGATCGCCATCGCGACGCCCTGCCGAGCCTCCTTGCGGGCCTGGACGGCATAGCGCTGCATGGCGTCGGTCTTGGCCTCCAGGGTGTTTACCTGCGACTGGACCGCATCGACGCGGCCGCCCAAGCTTGCGACGGTCGACGGTCCGTAGGCTGACGCCGCAAGATTGCCGTTGGCGTCTGTGGTCACGAAGTTCGTCGGGCCGCTCTGAGCGGCCGCGCTCGCTTGCGAGGAGATGCCGGCCAGCGTGTAGGTGCTGCCGGCGGTGCCGATGGCCACTTGATTAGCTCGTGTCGTCTGAGCGTTGGCTCCGATGGCGACCGCATTGGCCTGATCTGCGCGAGCGCCGCTGCCCAAGGCGACGCTGTTATCCCCGGCCGCCGAAACGGTCGCGCCGATCGCCGTAGATCCGGACCCGGCCGCACCGGCGGCGAAACCCAGGGCGGTACTTCCATCGCCAACCGCAGCCGACGCCGTGCCTACCGCCGTGCTCCCGATGCCCTGGGCGCCGGCTGCGTAGCCGAGGGCGACGCTCCCGGTTTGGGCTGCGCGGGCACCGGTGCCGACGGCCGTCGATGCGGGACCCGACGCGCTCGCACCGTAGCCGACAGCCAGGGCGTCCTCGCCGAGCGCACTCGGACCGGCCAGGCGGCTCGTGTTGTTGGTCGCGATGCCCGCCGTCTCCGAGAAGGACGAGAGCCGAAGGTCGGTGACGACGAGTTGCCCTCCGGACGGGGCGACCGCGCCCGTGACGATATACACGCCCTGGCCACCGCCCGCTCCGCTGCCCGTGCCGCCGATCGCGCCACCCTCACCGCCGCCCATATTGCCCGCACGGGCCGCCCCGAGCGTGAGTCCAGTCCCGAGCAGGCCGTCGCCGGGGCCCGTCGTGCCGACGAGCACTCCGGTGCCCAGAACGCCCGTCCCGGACGCGCCGACAGTCAGGCCGGTCCCAATCACGCCGCTGCCGGGTGAGGTGGTGCCGATCCCGAGGCCGCTCCCGAGAAGGCCTGCGCCGGATGTGCTCACCGTGAGGCCACTCCCGACGAGACCGCTGCCCGGCGTCGTGGTGCCGAGCGACAGGCCAGTGCCAAAAATACCGCCACCGGTTGTATCAAGCGCGCCCCTGAGCTGCTGCGCCTGCGCCGGCGTCACAGCCAAGAACCCAAAAAATCCGGCATAGAGCACGAGCGCTCTGACACTTACGCATCGCTGAATGCTGATCTTAACGGTATCGAGACGCGACATGACGCAGTTTTCTCCAGGCATATGAAAATCGTTCGCAGATTAGAACTCGGCGGTCCTGGGCGCCCTGAATGGCCGATGATCAACAGCCTGTGGTTGAATGATTGATTTCGTCTTAAGATTGTATTTTTTGATCGATACAACCTGACGCGGCGCGCGATGGCGCTGGATCGGGCTTTGTCGGCTTTGCTGAGGGCAGTGCTGGACGCCTGCGCAACGCGCCGGAGGGTGCTGTGCGAAGCCGCGTTCACAGGACTCGGACGCTCTTGGTAGGCCTCGGGGCGAGCGGTCAAACGGGCAGAGCAACGCCAGCGCGATCAGTGCCCAGGCGCGCGCCTTCGCTTCGATGTCGGATGCGGCAGCGGACGGATCGTCGGCATTGGCGCGGCACAGCGTTGACCGCCCCTGCTCGACACTTTGGCCGATGACCTGAAGGAAGCTGCCCAGGGGGCTGCCATCCGCTCGCGCGGCCGCTCGCTGTCCGCTCCTGGCTCACCCTTGAACCGGGAAACCCAAGACCACGGCGGTCCGCACCATCGTGCGGCGCAGGACCGGCGGCGTCGCCTTGTCAGCCGCGAGCGACTTTGCCCGGGGGGCTGCTTGTCGGCTTTCGCCACGTCGACCCGGTGGCCGGACGTGAACACGAACGGCGGGGCGCCCTCGTCCGACAGATAGGCCGCGATGGCCGCCTCGATCCCGTCGTCCGACATCTCGGACTTCCGGCCCAGGTCGCCAACGCTGGAGATTTTTTAGGCCATGGCCGGGGGGGGGGGTAGCGCGAGCCGGCGGGCACGTCGAGGAGTGTCGCCAGGACTAGGACGGCTTCTGGTCCGGCCCCCACGCGCCCGTCAGCGTCAGCGTCGCCGTGTCGACAACCGCCCCGGCCTAATCGCGGACGACGGCAGAGAAGGTTCGGCCATCACCGTCCGGTATCTTCTCACGAGCCATATCCGCTTGGCTCGGCGAGTTCGAGAAGGAGATCCTGGCCGTCACGCACGGCCGCCACGACGATCAGGTCGACGCGATGAGCCAGTTCCTGATCTGGGCGCGCGACGACCTCGACGCCGGCCCGCGCATCCGCTCCTTTGACGACGATTGAGAAGCCTGCCAGCGGCCCTCGGAGGGCATCGAGGGTCTATGTGGCGGGCGGGGGGGCGTCGGCGATGCTCGGCACCCCACCCGGTCTATTCGGCGGCGCTGCCGAGCGCCCTATACCGCTCCCATGCATACCAGCCCGACCTTCTCGCTCCCGCTCCTCGATCGCCTGGGCGACCGGCTGGAGGCCGACGCTGCCGCAGGTGCCATCGCGGGCGCAGATCTGCTCATCGGCGGCACCGGCGGCGAGATCTGGCGGCGCACCGCAGGCTTCCGCGACACCGTCACCGGTGATCCCCTCAAGCCGGACGCGGTCTGGCGCATCTACTCCATGACCAAGGTCATGGTGTCGGTGGCCGCCCTCGTCCTCGCCGAGCGCGGCGCCCTGCGCCTCGATCAGCCGGTCGCCGATTTCATCCCCGCCTTCGCGCGCCTCTCCCGGGTCAACGCCGACGGCACGCGCGTCCCGGCCACCGCGATGCCCACCATCCAGGATCTGCTGCGGCACACGGCCGGGATCGCCTACGGCTATCTCGGCGACGGGCCGACGCGCCGGGCCTACGAGGCCGACGGGCTGCTCGCCGAGGATCTCGACAACGCGGCCTTCGCCGAACGGATCGCGCGACTGCCGCTGGAGCACGAGCCCGGTACGGTCTGGCACTACTCGCACGCCACGGACGTGCTCGGCCGGGTGCTGGAGGTGGCCGGTGGCGCGGAAATGCAGGGCGTGCTCGATGCGGCCCTGCTCGAGCCGCTCGGCCTGGTCGATACCCGCTTCCGGATCCCGGCAGGGGCGGCGGGTCGCGTGGCGCAACCCCTGCCGCAGGCGACCGGGCAGCGGCCGGCCTTCCACGATCCGGCTTTGCCCAAGCGCGGGCAGCGCGGCAACGGCGGCCTCGTGTCGACCGTGGCGGACTACGCCGCCTTCCTGCGCATGCTGCTCTCCGGCGGCAGCCTCGGCGGCATGCGCGTTCTGGCGCCGACGAGCGTGCGGCTCATGACCGCCGACCATCTCGGGACGACGATCGCGAAGGGCGCCTACTACCCGCCTGGGCCGGGCTACGGCTTCGGGCTCGGGGTGGCGGTGCGGCTCGTGGCGGGCGAGGCGGCGTTTCCCGGCAGCGTCGGCGACTGGTTCTGGAGCGGGGTCGGCGGCACGTACTTCTGGGTCGATCCGGCGGCGAGCTTCTTCGCCCTCCTGATGATGCAGACCTCATCGGCCGTGCAGCGCCAGCACTATCGCACCTTGATCCGCGCCATGGTCTACGCCGCGCTCGACGTTCCATGAGCTGAGAGGATCCCGCTGCGGCCGCCGCGCATCTTGCTTACGGGCCGAAAGCGGCAAGCCCGCTCTCGGCCTCAAACGTCACAGATGCAGACATTCGCTGCAGTAGGGGCCGTTCCAAGAACGAGAGCGGAGAAGCCTCGACGGCGTCATGCAACATAAAGCTCGCTGAGGCTCTGCAAGCTCGATAGATCAGAGATGAGGCGGCCCTTCGCCCTTACCGACGAAGGGGATACCCTCTATCGGACATTCGTCGGTCCCGACACTCTGTCGCGTGATAGCCCGCACAGCATCACGGGTTCCGTCGGGATCCTCGATCCAGCGCCGGTAGAAGTCGTAGGGGCATTCCGATAGCCCGTGCCGGTTCTCCTTCGAGTTGATCATGCCCGTATAGCCGCGGTGCAGGAGCTTGAAGAGGTGGTTCTCCGACTGACCGTGGGCGCGGAAGTCCCGGATCAGGAACTTGGAGAGGGCCGCGTACTGGATGCCCATCTCCTCCTCGCCGCACTCGCCGAGCGTCCGGCCGTCGAAGCCGATGATCGCCGAGTGTCCGAAATAGGTGTAGACGCCGTCAAATCCGGCCGCGTTCGAGACCGCGACGTAGACGTTGTTGGCAAACGCCATGGCCTTCGAGATGACGACCTGCTGCTCCTTGGCCGGGTACATGTAGCCCTGGCAGCGGATGATCAGCTCGGCGCCCCGCATGGCGCAGTCGCGCCAGATCTCGGGATAGTTGCCGTCGTCGCAGATGATCAGGCTGATCTTCAGGCCCTTCGGCCCGTCCGACACGTAGGTCCGGTCGCCCGGATACCAGCCCTCGATCGGCGTCCAGGGCATGATCTTGCGGTATTTCTGCACGATCTCGCCCTGGTCGTTCATCAGGATCAGGGTGTTGTAGGGCGCCTTGTTGGGGTGCTCCTCGTGGCGCTCGCCGGTGAGCGAGAACACGCCCCAGACCTCGGCCTCCCGGCAGGCGGCGGCGAACACCTCGGTCTCGGCGCCCGGGACCATCGAGGCGGTCTCGTACATCTCGGCGGCGTCGTACATGATGCCGTGGGTCGAGTATTCCGGGAAGATCACGAGGTCGAGGCCGGGCAGGCCGGACTTCATCCCGACGATCATCTTGCCGATCGCCTTGGCGTTCTCCAGCACCTCCGCGCGGGTGTGCAGGCGCGGCATCTTGTAGTTCACGACGGCGACGCCGACGCTGTCCTGGCTGGACGAGATGTCTCCATGCATCATGGCGTGATGTCCTCCTGGTGTTCGGGCTCGAAGGGTGCCGTTTCCTCCCCCCTCTGCGGGGGAGGGTGGCCCCCGAAGGGGGTCGGGAGAGGGGAGCGCCGCGTCCGGACAGGGCGCGACCGGCGTGACATCCTGACCTGTCGCGCTGCCCCTCTCCCGCCCCGCATCCGCGGGGCACCCTCCCCCGCGGAGGGGGGAGGGTGATTGGTGGTTCAGTGGCTGATCATCCAGGGCCGCGCCGCCGGAAAGCTCTTGGCGGCGGCCGGTGCGGCTGTCTTCTTCGGTGTGCAGCAGCCGCAGCCCGCCCCGTGGCTCCCCGAGCGCCGCGGCGCGTGGCGGCTGCGCTCGTTGGTGGCGTGGGCCGCTTTCAGCCCGGCATCCATCCCGGAAATCCGCGGGGCGGTGATGAAGGCCCGCTGGCAGGCCTCCCCGCAATCCGGGCAGGCGTGCGGATCCTTGAACTCCGCCATCGGCCGCATGGCGGTGAACGGCCCGCAGGCCTCGCAGGCGTAATCGTAGACCGGCATGATCACAGATCCGGCGAGAGCGGCATCTGGATCGAGCCGTCCAGGAACTTGGTCGGTCCGTCGGCGCCGGGATTGATGTCGAACTCGAAGATCTTGGTCGGAATCCACAGCGTCGCGCAGGCGTTCGGGATGTCGACCACGCCCGAGATGTGGCCCTGGACCGGTGCCGTGCCCAGGATCGAGTAGGCCTGCGCGCCCGAGTAGCCGAACTTCTTCAGGTACTCGATCGCGTTCAGGCAGGCCTGCCGGTAGGCGATGTGCACGTCGAGGTAGTGCTGGCCGCCGTGCTCGTCGACCGAGATGCCCTCGAAGATCAGGTGGTCGTCGTATTTCGGCGTGATCGGCGACGGCTTGAAGATCGGGTTCTTGATCCCGTACTTGGCCATGCCGTCCTTGATCAGCTCGACCTTGAGATGCACCCAGCCGGCCATCTCGATGGCGCCGCAGAAGGTGATCTCGCCGTCGCCCTGGCTGAAGTGCAGGTCGCCCATGGAGAGGCCGGCGCCGGGCACGTAGACCGGGAAGTAGATTTTTGACCCGCGCGACAGATCCTTGATGTCGCAATTGCCGCCGTGCTCGCGGGGTGGGACCGTGCGGGCGCCGGTGGCGGCCGCGGCGTCCTTCGCGTCGCCCTGGAGGCGGCCCATATGGGCGGTCGGGCCGAAGGGCAGGGTGGCCAGCGCCGGCACGCGCTCGGGATTGGTGTCGTAGAGCGCCTTCTCGCGGGTGTTCCAGGTCTCCAGCATCTTCGGATCGGGCAGGCAGCCGATCAGGCCGGGGTGGATCAGGCCGGGGAAACGGACGCCGGGCACGTGGCGGGATTTCGTGAACATCCCCTCGAAGTCCCAGATCGACTTCTGGGCCTGCGGGAAGTGCTCGTCGAGGAAGCCGCCGCCGTTCTTCTTCGAGAAGAAGCCGTTGAAGCCCCACTGGCTCTCGGGCTTGGCGCCGATATCGAGGAGGTCGACCACCAGCAGGTCGCCGGGCTCGGCGCCCTCGACGCCGATCGGGCCCGAGAGGAAGTGCACGATCGACAGGTCGATGTCGCGCACGTCGTCGGCGGAATCGTTGTTCTTGATGAAGCCGCCGGTCCAGTCGTAGGTCTCGACGATGAAGTCCGCGCCGGGCTTCACATAGGCAACCATCGGTATGTCCGGGTGCCAGCGGTTGTGCACCATGTCGTTGTCGTAGGCCGATTGCGTCAGATCGACCTTGATCAGCGTCTCGGGCATGTTCTGTCTCCAGCTCCCTAGAACCTTGGGGCGGACCCCATCCGCGCGCCGTTGCGCGAACCTCACCCGCTCGCGAGCAACTCCTTGAGCGCGTCGTCGAGGACCTTGATGTCGTCCGGGCTGGTGCCGGGCCCGCCTGCGAAATGGCCCCACCACGTGTCGATCACGCGCAGCTCCGCGTTCGGCATGGCGGCCGCCTCAATGGCGTTGTCCTCGGGCGGGAAATACAGGTCTGTCGAGGCGGGCATCAGGATCGCCTTCGCGCGGATGGCGCCGAGGGCAGCCTTGAAGTCGCCCCTGAAGGTGTCGTTGGCGCTGATGTCGCCATGCTGCCACGTCCACAGCATGGCGAGCAGGTTGTTGGCGTCGCGTTCGTAGAACAGGCCTTCCCAGAACCCGATCAGGAAGTCCTCCAGCGAGGCGTAGCCCATGTGGGTGATGTCGGCTTCCAGCCGGTAGAAAGTCTGCGACAGGCCCCAGCCGGCGTAGACCCGGCCGAAGGCGCGCAGGCCCCGGGTCGGCGGGCTCGTGTACCAGCCCTCCGCCCAGGCGGCGTCGGCCTGGAGCGCCGCCTTGGCGCCCTCCAGGAAGACGTAGTTGTGCCGGGAGCACTTGGCCGAGCCCTGAAACGGCAGGATCTTCGGCACCATGTCGGGGTACATCGACGCCCAGTGGTAAGTCTGGAGCGCGCCCATCGACCAGCCGGTGACGAGGACCAGTTTCTCGATGCCGAAATGCTCAGTGACGAGGCGGTGCTGGGCGCGGACGTTGTCGTAGGCGGTGACGTTGGGGAAGCGCGGCCCGTTCCAGGGCGCGGGCGTATTGCTCGGCGAGGACGAGAGCCCGTTGCCGAACATGTTCGGGATGATGATGAAGTACTTGTCCGGGTCGAGCGCCTTGCCGGGGCCGATCAGCCACGCGTTCTCGGTGTGCTGGCCCGAATACCAGGTCGGGTAGACGATGGCGTTGTCCCGGGCAGCGCTCAGCGTCCCGAAGGTCTTGAAGGCGAGCTTGGCCGCGCGCAGCGTCTTGCCGCACTGGAGCACGAAGTCGCCGAGTTCGAAGATCTCGTAATCGGCCATGCTGCGCCCCTAGACCGACAGGAACCGGGCGACGGCGGCCTCGTCGATCCCGTCGCGCGGGGCCTCGTGGACGATGGCGCCGTTCTCCATGACGATCACCCGGTCGGCGACGTCGAGGGCGAAGCTCAGGACCTGCTCGGAGACGACGATCGACAGGCCGCGCTGATCGCGGATCTTTTTGAGGGTCCGGCCCATCTCCCGGATGATCGAGGGCTGGATGCCCTCGGTGGGCTCGTCGAGGAGCAGCACCTTCGGGCGGCTCGCCAGCGCCCGGGCGATGGCGAGCTGCTGCTGCTGCCCGCCCGAGAGGTTGCCGCCGCGCCGTCCCTTCATCTCCAGCAGGACCGGGAACATGTCGTAGAGGTCCTGCGGGACCTTGCGGGTGCCGGTCACCGTCAGGCCGGTCTCGATGTTCTCCTGGACCGTCATGGTGGAAAAAATCATCCGGCCCTGCGGCACGTAGGCGAGGCCCCTGGCGACCCGGGCATGGCTCTTGAGGGCGGCGACATCCGTGCCCTCGACCTGGATCGACCCGGCCTTGACGGGCACGAGGCCCATCAGGGTCTTCATCAGCGTGGTCTTGCCCATGCCGTTGCGGCCCATCACGGCGACGATCTCGCCCGGCGCCACCGAGAAGGTGAGCCCGTGCAGGACCTCGCTCTGGCCGTAGGCGGCGTGCAGATCCGCGACGGCGAGCGCCGGCGTCGCGGCCGGGATGGTGGCGAGGGGCGGCGCCTGGATTCCTGGGGTATGCGCGGTCTGAAGCGACGCCATCGTCAATGTCCCAAATAAACTTCGATGACCTTCGGGTCGTTCTTGACCCGCTCCATCGACCCCTCGGAGAGCACCTTGCCCTGGTGCAGGACGGTCACCCGGTGGGCGATGTCCTCGACGAACTTCATGTCGTGCTCGATCACCAGCACCGAGCGGCCCTTGATGATCTGGTTGAGGAGTTCGGCGGTCTTGATCCGCTCGCCGACGCTCATCCCGGCCACCGGCTCGTCGAGCATCAGCAGCTCCGGGTCCTGGATCAGCAGCATGCCGATCTCCAGCCACTGCTTCTGGCCGTGGCTCAGGAATTCGGCCCGCTCCTTCAGCTGGTCCTTCAGGAAGATCGTCTCGGCGATGGCGTGGATGCGGTCGCGGACCTCCGCATCCCGCTTGAACGTCAGCGCGCCGAACACCGAGCGGCCCCGGGGGAACGAGATCTCCAGGTTCTCGAACACCGTGAGGTCGTCGTAGATCGACGGCGTCTGGAACTTGCGGCCGACCCCGGCCTGCACGATGGCGCTCTCGGAGAGCTTGGTCAGTTCCTGGCCCTTGTACTTGATCGAGCCGGCGCTCGCCTTGGTGCGCCCGCAGATCAGGTCGAGGACCGTGGTCTTGCCGGCGCCGTTCGGGCCGATGATCACCCGGATCTCGTCGGGTTCGACGTAGAACGACACGTCGTTCACCGCCTTGAACCCGTCGAAGGAGACGGTCAGGGCCTCGACGGCGAGGAGATGGTCGGGCGGGGCCGCCTCGGCGCCGACCACGGGGGAGGAGAGGATCGCGGCGTTCATTCAGGTCCTCACTCGGCTGGGGCGCCGTGGGGCGGGACGATCGCGGGCGGTGGAGCGCGCAGACCCTTCACCCGGCGGGTGAGACGCGGCTCGATATGCTCCCGCCAGATCCCGGCGAGACCGTTCGGGAAGGCCAGAACCACCGCGATGAACAGGGCGCCGAGGCCGAAGAGCCAGAGATCCGGAAAACTCTCGGAGAAGCTGGTCTTGGCCCAGTTGACCAAGAGCGTGCCCCAGACCGCGCCGAACAGCGACAGCCGCCCGCCGACCGCGGCGTAGATCACCATCTCGATCGAAGGGACGATGCCCACGAAGGAGGGCGACATGAACCCGACCTGCAGGGTGAACATCGCCCCGCCGATCGCCGCCAGGCCGGCGGCGAAGCAGAAGGCGAAGACCTTGAACCCCGCCACCGCGTAGCCGGAGAAGCGGACCCGGTCCTCCTTGTCGCGCATGGCGACGAGGATCCGGCCGAGCTTCGACTTCTTCACGTACTGCGCCGCCAGGATGCAGGCGATCAGCAGGCCGCCGTTGACGAAGTACAGGATGGTCTTTGCGCCATCGGTGCGGATGTCCCAGCCGTGGAGGGTGCGCAGGTCGGTGATGCCGTTGATCCCGCCGGTATAGCCCTGCTGGCCGACGATCAGGATCGTCAGGATAGCGGCGATCGCCTGGGTGATGATGGCGAAGTAGGTGCCGCCGACCCGGCGCTTGAACATCGCGTAGGAGATCAGCATCGCGAACAGGACCGGGACGGCGACCACGAGGATCAGCGTCAGCGGCAGGCTCTTGAACGGCTGCCAGAACCACGGGATCGCGGTGATCTGGTTCCAGTCCATGAAATCCGGGATGCCGGGCGTCGACTGGATCTTCGTATTCGCAACGCTCGAGGCTTCGAGCTTCAAGTACATCGCCATGCAGTACCCGCCCAGGCCGAAGAACACGCCTTGGCCGAGGGACAGGATGCCGGCATAGCCCCAGCAGATCACCAACCCAAGGGCCACGAAGGCGTAGGTCAGGTACTTGCCGACGAGGTTGAGGCGGAAGCTGTCGAGCACCATCGGCAGGACCACCAGGATCACCCCGGCCAGCAAAGCCAAGCTCAGCCACTCGACCGGCTTCATGAACGGGTTGTCGTTGACGGTGACGGATTTGGTGAGGGTCTGGACCGGATTCGTCATGGTCGAAAAATCCTCAGCGCCGGACCTTGAGGGTGAAGAGGCCCTGCGGCCGCAGCATCAGGATGCCGACCACCGCGAGCAGGGTGATCACCTTGGCCATCGAGCCGGAGAGGAAGAATTCCAGGGTCGACTGCGTCTGGGAGATCGAGAAGGCCGACGCGATGGTGCCCAAAAGGCTCGCGGCGCCGCCGAACACGACGATCAGGAAGGTGTCGACGATGTAGAGCTGGCCCGAGGTCGGCCCGGTCGAGCCGATCATCGTGAAGGCCGAGCCGGCGATCCCCGCGATGCCGCAGCCGAGTCCGAACGTGTAGCGATCGACCTTCTCGGTATCGATGCCCACTGCCCCCGCCATGGCGCGGTTCGACATCACGGCGCGGACCTGCTGGCCGAAGCGCGAGCGGTAGATCAGCAGCGCGACGCTGACCGTGATCAGGATGGTGACGGCCATGACGAACAGGCCGTTGATCGGGATCTCGATCGTGTCGGTGACCTGCACCGAGCCGATCAGCCAGGAGGGCAGCTCGACGCCGACCTCGCGGGCGCCGAAGATCGACCGGTAGGCCTGCTGAAGAATCAGCGAAAGGCCCCAGGTGGCGAGGAGCGTATCGAGCGGGCGCTTGTAGAGGAACCGGATCAGGCCCCATTCCACCAGCATGCCCAAGGCCCCGGAGGCAAGGAACGCCAGGCCCATCGCGATGAAGAAGTAGATCGGGAAGAGCGCCGGCAGATAGGTCTGGAAGAAGGTCGAGCAGAGGTAGGTGACGTAGGCGCCGAGGATCATGAACTCCCCGTGGGCCATGTTGATCACCCCCATCTGGCCGAAGATGATCGCGAGCCCGAGCGCCATCAGCACGTAGACGGAGAACAGGATCAGGCCGGCGAAGCCCTGCATGGCGAAGATGGCGCCGAGATCGCTGAGGGAATAGTCGCCGAGCATGGTCCCGTATCTCCAGACCGAGATGCGCTCCGCCCGCGGCGGAGGCCCGTGATCCCACTCAGATCATCTCATCCTGAGGTGCCGAAGCGCAGCGGAGGCCTCGAAGGAGGACTCCAGAAGTCGCGCGGATCCTGGAGGGCTCCTTCGAGGCAGGGCGATCGATGATCGCCCTGCACCTCAGGATGAGGTCGCGTGTTGGATGCGCGTTATGCGCCTGCTTACTGATAGCCCTTCGGGAACGGATCCGGCTTGATCAGCTCCGGGCTGGTGTAGACGATCTCGAACTGGCCATCGGTCTTCGCCCGGCCGACCCGGGTCTTCGACCAGAGGTGATGGTTCGGATCGATCCGGACGTAGCCTTCCGGCGCGCCCTTGAATTCCAGGCCTGGCGAGGCCGCCACCACCTTGTTGACGTCGAACGAGCCGGCCTTCTCGCAGGCCATCTTCCAGAGATGCGGCCCGAGATAAGCCGCCTGCGTCACGTCGCCGATGACGGTCTTCTCGCCCCACATCTTCTTGAAGGCCGCGACGAACGCCTTGTTGTTCTCGTTGTCGATCGACTGGAAGTACTTCATGCAGGCATAGGCCCCGGCGATGTTCTCGCCGCCGATGCCGTCGATCTCGTCCTCGGTGACCGAGATCGTCATCAGGACCTGCTTCGACAGGTCGATACCCGCCGCCTTGAGCTGCTTGTAGAACGCCACGTTCGAGCCGCCGACCACGTCGGCGAAGATCACCTTCGGCTTGGTCAGCTTGATCTTGTTGATCACCGAGTTGAACTGCGTGTGGCCGAGCGGGAAGTACTCCTCGCCGACGACCTTGCCCTTGAGCACGTTCTCGACGTGCTTGCGGGCGATCTTGTTGGAGGTGCGCGGCCAGATGTAGTCCGAGCCGATGAAGTAGAAGCTGTCGCCGCCCTTCTCCTTGTGGACCCAGTCGAGGCCGGCGAGGATCTGCTGCGTCGCCTCCTGGCCGGTGTAGAAGACGTTCTTCGACTGCTCCAGCCCCTCGTAGAAGGTCGGGTAGTAGAGCAGGCCGTTATACTGCTCGAAGACCGGCAGAACCGCCTTGCGCGAGGCCGAGGTCCAGCAGCCCATCACGGCCGCGCAATGGTCGTTGACCAGGAGCTTCTTGGCCTTCTCGGCGAAGGTCGGCCAGTCGGAGGCGCCGTCCTCCTGGATGATCTTGATCTTGCGGCCGAGCACGCCGCCGGCCTCGTTGATCTGGGCGATCGCGAGTTTTTCCGCTTCCTGCGCGCCCGTCTCGGAGATCGCCATCGTGCCGGTGATCGAGTGCAGGATGCCGACCGTCACCTCGCTGTCGGTCACCGCGAGGCCAGTGGTGTTCACCGAAGCGGTGGTCGGCGCGGCCCAGGCGGTGCGCGGCATCAGTGCGAGCGCCGGGGCGCCGGCCAGCCCCATCAGCAGCTTGCGCCGCAACGGGGAGCGCAAGCCGTGATCCGCGCCCTTGTCGGTGTCGTCTGCCATCTGCCTGACCCTGTTCCCGTCCGGGGCCTTTGAGGGGCGGCCGCGGATCGACGGGGGCAGGCTAGGGCGCTCGCCGCGGTGCAGCATATACGCTGTTTTGCGTATGGCCGGGCTCTTGCCTCTGCGGCACCGTCGATCCGACTCGTTCAGGAACCGATGACGCTCGGAGTCGCGTATTCACGCCGCGTAAGGGCGTTTTGTGCTGCGCGTTGCAAGTCACGCGCGGTTGTGGCCGCTTGCCTTGGCGGCAACGGCCGGGTCCGGATCGGCGGCCGATGAGCGCCCCGCAGCGCATCATCCCGATCCGGCGCGACTACAACCGCTTCGTCGCGGACGAGACGCTCGAGGATTACGCGCTCCGCTTCACGGCCAAGAAAGCCCGACGCTGGTCCGGCTTCGAGGTCGCGCAGACGGCGCTCGGCTCGATCTCGTTTCTGGCGCTGGAGGCGATCGGCGGCACGCTCGTCCTCACCGCGGGCTTCGTCAACGCCCTGGCGGCCATCCTCGTCGTCGGCCTGATCATCTTCGCCACCGCCGTGCCGATCACCACCTATGCCGCGCGCTACGGCGTCGACATGGATCTGCTCACCCGCGGGGCCGGCTTCGGCTATCTCGGCTCGACGGTGACGTCGCTGATCTACGCGAGCTTCACCTTCCTGTTCTTCGCCATCGAGGCGGCGATCATGGCGCTGGCGCTGCAGCTCTGCCTCGGGTTGCCGCTCTGGATCGGGTATCTCGTCTGCGCGAGCGCGGTGATCCCGCTCGTGGCCTACGGCATCCGCCTGATCAGCCGGCTGCAGATCTGGACGCAGCCGCTCTGGCTCGCCCTGGGCCTGCTGCCCCTCGTCTGCATCGCCGTCCAGGATCCCGCTGCGCTGCAGGCTCTGACGGCGTTCCCCGGTCTCGACGGGCGGGGCGACGGCTTCGACCTCGCGCGGTTCGGCACCGCCACCGGCGTGCTGCTGGCGCTGCTGGCGCAGGTCGGCGAGCAGGTGGATTTCCTGCGCTTCGTGCCCGAGCCGGAGTCCGCGCGCGACCGGACCTGGTGGCTGGCTGTGCTGGCGGGCGGCGCCGGCTGGATCCTGCCCGGCATGGTCAAGATCCTCCTCGGGGCCGGGCTCGCGGTCCTCGCCCTCGCGCACGGCGTCCCGCCCGACGCGGCCGCCGAACCGACCCAGATGTACCGCGTCGCCTTCGGCTACGTGACGGGCGGGAACGGCCAGGCGGCGCTGCTGCTGATGGGGGCCTTCGTCTTGGTCTCGCAGCTCAAGATCAACCTGACCAACGCCTATGCCGGCTCGATCGCGTGGTCGAACTTCTTCTCGCGCCTCACGCACAGCCATCCGGGCCGGGTCGTCTGGCTCGTCTTCAACGTCGCCATCGCCGTGCTGCTGATGATGCTCGGCATCGACAAGACGATCGAGAGCACCCTTCCGCTCTATGCCTGCGTCGTCTCGGCCTGGGTCGGGGCGCTCGCCGCCGATCTCGCCGTCAACAAGCCCCTCGGGCTGTCACCGCCCGGCATCGAGTTCAAGCGGGCGCATCTCTACGCGGTCAACCCGGTCGGCACCGGAGCGATGCTGCTCGCCCTGGCGGCAGGCTGCCTGCTGCACCTGGGTCTCGGGGGCGCGACGCTGCAGGCCTTCGCTCCGATGCTGACGCTCGCCATCGCGTTCTGCGCGGCCCCCACCCTGGCCTGGGCGACCGGCGGGCGCTGGTACCTCGCCCGGACACCGCGCACCGACTGGGGCGCGGGCGAGATCACCTGCCGGGTCTGCGAGCTGCCCTTCGAGGGCGAGGACATGGCCCATTGCCCGGCCTACGACGCGCCGATCTGCTCGCTCTGCTGCTCCCTCGACGCGCGCTGCGGCGACCTCTGCAAGCCGCACGGCCGGCTGGAGGTCCAGGCCCAGCAGACCCTCGGTCATATCCTGCCCCGCCGCACGGCCGCCTGGATCGGCGCGCCGCTCGGGCGCTATCTCGCGGTGATGCTGACGCTGTGCACGGTGATCGGCCTGATTCTCGGGGTCGTGCATGCGGGCGCGAGCCTCGCCCATCCGGACCATCGCGAGGTCCTGCGCGCGGCGCTGACCAGCGTCTTCTTCATCCTCGTCGTCATCCTCGGGATCGTCGCTTGGCTGTTCGTGCTCGCGCAGGAAAGCCGGCGGGTCGCCCAGGCCGAGACGCGACGCCAGACCGCCCTCTACGAGGCCGAGATCGCGGCGCACAAGGTGACCGACGCCAAGCTCCAGGAGGCCAAGGAGCGCGCTGAGGCCGCCAATCAGGCGAAGAGCCGCTACGTCGTCGGCCTCAGCCACGAATTGCGAACCCCGCTCTCCAGCGTGTTCGGTTACGCCCAGCTGCTCGAGACGGACCCGACGATCCCCGCGGCCCGCCTCAACGGCATCCGGGTCATCCGGCGCAGTGCCCAGCACCTCTCAGGCCTGATCGACGGGCTTCTCGACATCTCGCGGATGGAGGCGGGTCGCCTGCAGATCAACCGCGACGAGATCCGGCTCTCGGACTTCCTCGACCAGCTCGCCGACATGGTCCGGCTCCATGCCCGCGAGGCCGGATTGGACTTCCGCTTCACGCGTCCCGAGACCCTGCCGCAGGTCGTCGCCACCGACGAGAAGCGCCTCAGGCAGGTGCTGCTCAACCTGCTGTCGAACGCCATCAAGTTCACGGCGCGCGGTACCGTCTCGCTCGATCTGAGCTATCGCAGCCAGGTCGCGGTCTTCACGATCCGCGACACGGGACCCGGCATCCCGGAGGCGGACCGCGCCCGGATCTTCGAACCCTTCGAGCGCGGCTCGACGCCGGCGGCCCGCAGCACGCCCGGTACCGGCCTCGGGCTCACCATCGCCAACCTGCTGGCGCAACTCCTCGGCGGCGAGATCACGCTGGCGGCGGCCCCGGGTGGCGGGACGCAGGCACGGCTGCGCCTGATGCTGGCCGCGGTGACGCAGCCCGCGGTCACGCCCGCACCCGCGCCGCCGGCCCGCGCGGAATCCGGTTATGCAGGACCGCGCAGAACCGTCCTCGTGGTCGACGACGATACCGCGCACCGCACCTTGATGCGGGCCATCCTCGAACCGCGCGGGCTCACGGTGCGCGAGGCCGAGACGGGACTCGCCTGCCTCGCGGCCGTCGCGGAGGCGACGGAGTCCGAGGGGATCGATCTGATTTTTCTCGACATCGCGATGCCTGGCATGAGCGGTTGGGACGTGGCGGCGGCCCTGCGCGCGCGGGGTCATGTCGGGCCGATCGCGATGATGTCTGCCAACGTCCACGAACTCGGCCCCCTGCGCGGCGACAGTCCGCCCCATGACGCGATCCTGACCAAGCCGTTCGACCTACGCGACGTGCTGGACCGGACCGGCGCCTTGCTGCGCCTCGACTGGACGGAGGCGCCGGGGATGTCCCCTCCGGCTGCGGAGCCCGGGCATCGGCCCGCATCGGGCCGCCCCAGCGCCGGCCAGATCGGCGAACTGCTGCAGCTTGGTCGCATCGGACATATCCGGGGCATCGAGGCGAAGCTTGCGGCGCTGGAACAGGACGAGGCCGTGTCTCCGGCCTTCGTGCTGCAGATGCGCGGCCTGATCGCCGGCTATGACCTGCGCCGCTACCTCACGGTCTTAAAGGAGCACGCCGGCGATGATTGAGCCCAGCCGCGACGTGGTCCTCGTGGTCGACGATTCGCCCGAGACGCTGAGCTTCCTGACGGAGGCGATCGAGCGCTCGGGCGCGACCGTGCTGATCGCGGTGGCGGGCGATCTCGCCCTCGCCCTCGTTGACGAGGTCACCCCCGACGTGATCCTGCTCGATGCGGTCATGCCCGGCCTCGACGGCTTCGAAACCTGCCGCCGCCTGAAGGCGAAGCCGCACCTTGCCGGAGTTCCGGTGATCTTCATGACCGGCCTGAGCGAGACCGAGCACATCGTCCGCGGCCTCGACGCCGGCGGCGTCGACTACGTGACGAAGCCCATCGTCCCCGACGAACTCCTGGCCCGCATCCGCACCCACCTTGCCGGGGCGCGTTCCACCCGCAGCGCCCGCACGGCTTTCGACGCGATCGGCCGGACCCTGCTGGCGGTTTCGGCGAATGGACGGGTTCTATGGTGTACGCCGCAGGCAGGGCAGATCATCGCCGCCCTGGCTCCGACGCGCGACGGCGTGCTGTCCCTGCCACCCGAAGCTGTCGCTTGGCTGCGGTCCTGTCTCGCCGGGACGGCAGCCGGCTCCATGGCTCTGAAGGAGTCGCGTGGACCTCCGCACACGCTCACGTTCGTCGGCGGCACGGCCGAAGAGATCCTGCTGCGCCTATCTCAGGACGATCCGGCCCTAAATCTCGCCCGGTTGCGGGCGAGCCTGCCCATCACCGCCCGTGAGGCGGAGGTGCTGTTCTGGCTGTCCCAAGGCAAGTCGAGCCGGGATATCGGGGAAATTCTAGGTCTTAGCCACCGGACCGTAACCAAGCATCTCGAAGCCATCTATGCTAAGCTTGGGGTTGAGAACAGAACTGCGGCCTCGATAATTGCCAATCGTTACCTGCAAGGCGGCAGTTGAAATTTTTCTTTGCGCCGAGAACGACGACGGACCCGCACGCGAGCGATCCGCATACAGGGACGCACACGTTGGGTGCAAATTTCTCCGGCTCGAGACTGTAGTCAAGTGTCGCGGCTCCCAAAGAACAGCGCCGATACGTTAGTGAGGGAGAACCTTACTCAGGAAGCGTTGCGCCCGTTGCGAGAGTTTCCCCGGATCGCCGAAGAAGACATCGGTCGCGCAATCCTCGACGATAGCTCCGTCCTCCATGAAGACGACCCGGTCGGCAACGCGCCGGGCAAATCCCATCTCGTGGGTCACCACCATCATCGTCATGCCCTCGCGAGCCAAGGCGGTCATCACATCGAGAACCTCGTTGACCATTTCGGGATCGAGGGCGGAGGTCGGTTCATCGAACAACATCACCTCGGGGTCGAGGGCGAGCGCACGTGCGATCGCGATGCGCTGTTGCTGGCCGCCGGAGAGCTGGGCGGGCAGAGCGGAACATTTCTCGCGGAGGCCGACGCGGTCCAACAGCGCCGAAGCCCGTTCCTCGGCCGCCGACCGCGACCGTTTGAGAACGGTGCGTTGGGCGAGACACAGGTTCTCCATGACATCAAGATGCGGGTAGAGCTCGAAGTGCTGGAACACCATCCCGACCCGCCGGCGCAGGGCGCGGGCGTCGAGCGACCCTCGACCGAGCACAGTCTCACCGACCCGGATCGTACCGGACTGGAACGGCTCGAGCGCGTTCACGCATTTGATCAGCGTCGACTTGCCGGAGCCCGACGGCCCACAGACGACGACCACTTCGCCTTGCCGGACGTCAAGGCTGACCTCGCGCAGCACCGGTCTGTCGCCATAGGACTTGTCGACCCGTTCGAACGTGATCACGGAGCGCTCCGACGCATCTTGGCGACCGCCGCGGTCGCGGCGAGGCAGACGAGGTAGTAGACGAGGCAAGCCAGCAGGTAGGTCTCGACCAGCCTGCCAGCCCGATTGGCGACGATCGCGGCCGCGGTCAGGAAGTCGTGCAGTGACACGACGAAGACCAGCGATGTATCCTGGAAGAGCACGATCGCCTGCGTCAGGAAGACGGGCATCATGGCCCTGAAGGCTTGTGGCAGAACGACGTAGCGTAGCGCCGCCACACGGCTCATCCCGCAGGCGAGCGCGGCGTTCATCTGTCCGGGACGAACGCTGGCGAGACCGCCGCGGATGATCTCGCTGTAATAGGCGGCTTCGAACAGGACGAAGGCGACGACCGCCGAGGCGAAGGCCCCGACCGGCCGTCCCAGGATCAGCGGAACCATGAAGTAGAACCAGAAGATCACCAGGATCAGCGGCACGGCCCGAAACGCGAAGACGTAGACGTCGACCACCGCGCCGCCGGCGCGGCCGCCGAACAGGCGCAGGGCGGCGAGCGCTGTCCCGAGCGAAAGGCCGCCGAGGACTCCGATCACCGTCAGGCCGAGGCTAAGGGCCAGCCCTTCGGCCAGAAACGCGGCATTGTCCCAGAGCGCGTTCATGGCTCAGGTCCTTGCTGCGAGTGCGCTTGGCCGAAGCCGCGCCGCCATCCGGTCGAGTCCAAACGCGATCACGACATAGATCAGCGTCGCCGCCCCGAACGCCTCGAAACCGTGGAAGGTCATGTCCTCGATCTGGCGGCTCTCTGCGGTCAGCTCGAGGACCCCGATCGTGAGGGCGATCGACGAGTTCTTGACGATCGAGAGGAACTCCGATGTCAGCGGTGCCAGGATGATGCGAAAGGCCTGCGGCAGGATCACGTACTGGTAGGCCTGAGCGCGGGTCAGGCCACAGGCGAGCGCGGCCGAGACCTGCCCGCGGGGCACCGCGTCGATGCCGGACCGAAACAACTCCGCCAGGCGGCCCGATGTGTACATGCCGAGCGCCACCACCGCGGTCGTGAATTCGGGCTGAGGCATGTCGCGCTTCACCCACAGGCCGAGATCGCGCGGCAGCAACTCCGGCACGACGAAGAACCACACGAACATCTGGAGGATCAGCGGGATGTTGCGGAACACCGAGACGTAGAACCCGGAAAGCCCCCGGATCGCGGGCGAGCCCAGCACCCGCGAGAGCGCGACAGGAAGGGCGAGGATGAGGGCGAGGGCCCATCCGGCCGCCGAGAGCGCGAGCGTCCAGGCGACGCCCGCAACCAACCACCCCGCATAGGGTTCTCGGAGCACGAGACTCCAATCCCAGGCGTAGTTCATTCGGGGATTCCCTCGATCTTGAAGAGGGCGGCGGTATCCGCATCGATCGGGCCGGCGTAGGGAGCCACCCAGCGCCCGTAGAGGCCCTGCAATTCGCCCGACCGGGCGAGGCGTGCGATGACGCCGTTGATCACGGTGAGCAGCCCCGAATTGTTCTTGCCGACCATGAAGGCGACCTGCTCGAAGGAGAGCGGCGTGCCGACGACGGCGAAGCGGTCGGGCTCGGCCGCCGTGCGGACCACGCCGCCGAGCAGCACCGCGTCGTTGATGAAGGCGTCTGCGCGCTGCGAAGCGACAGCCGGGAGACCCTCGCCGTTGTCCCGGACGGTGAGGATGCGGGCAGTGATCTTGCGTGCCTCCAGCGCTGTCCGAACGTAGCGGTCCGCGGTGGTTCCGGCGGCCAGCGCGATCACCTTGCCGGCGAGATCGGGCAGATCGCGGATCCCGGAATCCTTGCGGACGAGGAGCTTGCCCTCGCTCAGCGCGACCGCGTAGCTGAAGTCCACCTGCTGCTGGCGGGCCAGCGCATTGACCGTCGTGCCGCACTCGACATCGACGGTGCCGTTGGCGATCAGAGGGATCCGGGTCTGCGGCGTGACCGGCACGAAGCGGGTGCGGATCTCGTCGACCTTGAGGGCCTGAGCCAACGCGCCGGCGACGCGCCGGCAGAGTTCGACCGAGTAGCCGGATGGCTGTTGCGAGCCGTCGAGGAACGCGAAGGGCTCGGCCGACTCGCGAAAGCCGATGGTCAGCGTCTTCGTCTCCTGGATCCGGTGCAGGGCGGTGTCGGCGACCTGCGCGGAGGCCGGCAGCGATCGGGCAGCCAAAAGGGCGGCGCAGAGCGCCAGGACTGGGGCGACGACGCGCATCGGGCGGGCTCCTAGGCGAGCAGCGGCAGAAGGGAGGCGACGTCGTCGAGGATGACGTCGGGCCGCGGCACGGCGGGATCGAGTGCGACGCCGCGGCGGTTGACCCAGGCGATCGTCAGCCCGAGGGGCTTGCCGCCGACAAGATCGGTGAATTGGGATTGTCCGGCGTGCAGGATCCGGTCGAGCGGTACGCCGGTCTCCCGGATCAGGTATCGGAACAGCGACCCGTCCGGTTTGTAGCCGCGGGCGCGCTCAGCGGTGCAGGCGAGAGCGATGCCGGAGGGCAGCCGCGTGCGCGCCAGGAGGTCGTCGTCGATATTCGACACGATCGCGAGGCGCCGCCTCTCGCCGATCCGGGCCAGCGTCGCCTCGACATCGGGATAGAGCGGAAAGCCCGGGAAGGCGTCGAAATAGCGCTCGATCAATGCGACGTCGCCGTGGAGGCCGTAGTGAGCGAAGGATTCTTCCAGGGACAGGGTGCAGATATCCCTGTAGCTGCGGTATGGCCCCCAATAGTGTGCGATGTTGCGGTGTTCCCAGAACTCCCAGAAATCTTGCAGATTGACACGATTGCCGGCGCAATCGTCAAGGATGGATTGAAAGGCCGCGTAAGAACCCTCACGGACACTGATCAGCGTCCCGAAAACATCGAAGGAGACCCAGGTCGGGTCGTAATGCGGGGGAGGATCGTGATCCGGCGGCGGGATGTCGGCTTGGTCCATCACAGGGCGACCCCTTTAGTATCGCATCAACAGAGGCGGCGACGCTCGGTGACCGGGACGACGAAGCGGGGCCGACGATGGTTGATCCCGCATCGCCCGCGTCCGACATCGACGGACATCGCCATGCCGTCATTGCTTCTCTGCGCTCGCAAAGACGGATCAGCGGGGATGATCCAGGAATGACGGAAAGTGCTCCAGGCCTGCCGCGGCGAGGCAAACCAACGCTACTGCGCGATCGGTAGCTGGGCAAAAGATACCTTTTCAGGGGGTATTGAGTTTTCTACAACACCCCATGGTCCACATCCCGCCCCTTGCCGCCCTGTCGGCCTTTGAGGCCACAATCCGCCTGGGCGGATTTGCCCGGGCCGCGGCGGAGTTGAATGTGTCCACCAGCGCCGTGAGTCATCGGATCCGGGCGCTTGAGCGCGACCTGGGGACCCGGTTGCTGGAGCGGAGCACCGGAATCGGCGGCATCCGTGTGACGCCCGCCGGCGCGCGGCTCCTGCCGGCCGTCGAACGGGCGCTGTCGGTCCTGGAAGAGGCCTGCACAGGGATCAAAGGGATCAGGAACAGGCTGACCGTATCGGCGAACCTGCCGTTCTCGACGATGTGGCTGCCGCGACGGCTCGCGGATTTTGCGAAAGTCCATCCGGACTATTCGATCAACGCGATCATCCAACCCGATGAACCCGACTTCTCGCGCCATCCGATCGATCTCGCGATCGTCTATGCGCCGGCCAAGCATATCCGAACCGATGATGTCGTCCTGTTGGCCGAGCATGTCTTTCCCGTCTGCAGTCCGAGTCTGACCCCGGTCACACCCGATGTCTTTCGCCGGCACCGGCTCTTGCAGGAGGAGTGCGAGGGCAGTCCGGAGCTGGACTGGAACAACTGGGCTTCGGAGCTTGACCTGCCGGGCGATGTCGAGCCTCGCGTGATCCGATATGCGAGCTTCAGCCAAGTTATTGCGGCCGCCCTCGATGGCGCCGGGCTCGCACTCGGCCGCTCGCCGCTGATCGATTCCGAACTCGCCAGCGGACGCCTCTTGCGGATTGAGCCGTTTGCCTCCCGGGTCGCCTCCTGGCGCTTCGTCGCACGCTCGGGTGTGGGTCGCCCCCACAGGTTGGTGGCCCCGCTCATCGAGTTCCTGCGGACGGAGGCGGTCGGAGCAGAAGAGATTGGTCTGCCTGGGACGGGCCGGTCCCGGGGAGGAGACACCTAGGCGTGGGTTCTTCTCCCTGGGGCAGGATCAAACGCCTTGTGCCATGTCGGTGGGATGCCGATGCTCGCGCCACGGGAGCGGATCGAGCGATTGCCTCAGCGCCGCCAGGAATCTCTCGGTCCTCGCCGCACGCGCTCGCCGTTTTGACCCGAGCAGCGCCACGACTGGAGCGGGCGGCAGAGCATGACCGTCGAGGACGCGAACAAGCCGCCCGGTCCGCAGGTCGTCCGCGACATCCCACTCTGAGCGCACGATCAGGCCGAGGCCGGCGAGGGCCCAGCTCCGCACCACCTCGCCGTCGTTGCTGACTAGACCCGCCTCGATCCGGACGCGCTCTTCCGTGTCGTCGGCCGAGCAGAAGCGCCAGAGCGTGACATCCTCGTCGTTCTCGCGCAGCGCGATGCAGACGTGATCCTTCAAGGCAGCGGGCGTGAGGGGCGCCCGCTGCTGCGCCAGATAGGCGGGAGCCGCGCAGAGGACGCGGTCGTTCGGCGCAAGCGCGCGGACAGTCAGGCTCGGGGTCGCTTCTCTGATCTCGCCCACGTGGATGGCGAGGTCCCACATCTCGGACGGCATACGGCCGAGGCGGTCCGAGAGCAGAAGGTCGATTCTGACGCCCGGATGCTGGACCCGGAAGGCCGCCACGACCGGAGCGATGTACCGGCGTCCGAATCCGAAAGGCGCGACGATCCGCAGGTGGCCGATCACCTCCCCGCGACGCTCGGCCAGCGCGTCGTCGAGGTCGTCGAAGGCGGCGAGAAGGTCGCGGCCGTGCTCGGCGAGCAGTTCACCCTCGTCGGTGAGCGTGAGGCCGCGACCAGTTCGGTCCACCAAGTGCACCCGCAGGCGTTTCTCCAGAGCGCGCAATCGCTGCGTCACGGCGGGCGGTGACACATTCAGACTGCGTGCGGCAGCGGCGAGCGAAGAGCTGGCCGCGACTGCGGCGAAGAAGCGGAGATCGTCCGTGTCGAGCATTAAGGTCAGCCTTAACTCGATATGAAGTGAGGATTAATGGCGTTCTCCCTTCCACAATGATTTCAAGCACGGATCGGCAAGCAGGGAGACGGATGTGCTCAGCACGGGATCCGACACCACGATCAATCCGGGGACGGCCCCCTTGGCATCGCCCCTGCTCACGACCCCGTGCCTTCTGCTGGACGAACCGCGTCTCCGGGCGAACCTCGTGGAGATGCAGGCGCATCTGGGGCGGCTAAGCGTCGGCTTCCGTCCACACCTCAAGACGGCGAAGTCGATCGACGTCGCCCGTCTCGCCATGACCAGCACGGCGGGTCCCGCAACGGTCTCGACGCTGCGCGAGGCGGAATACTTCGCCGAAGGCGGGGTCCGCGACATCCTCTACGCGGTCGGCATCGCCCCTCAGAAGCTCGATCGCATCGACGCGATCCGACGGCGTTGGGACACGACGCTCACCGTGCTGCTCGACTCAGTCGAGCAAGCGGAGGCGGTCGCGTCCTGGGGCGCTCGGACCGGGAATTTGCTGCCGGCGCTGATCGAGATCGACGCTGACGGACACCGCTCCGGCGTGACGCCGGACGACGCGCAGACGATCCTGGCGATCGGACGCGCGTTGGGCGCGGCGCTGCGGGGGGTATTGCTGCACGCCGGCGACAGCTACGGCCTCGACGAACCCGGGGCGCTCGCCGAGGCCGCGGAACGTGAGCGGGCGGCGGCGGTGACCGCGGCCGCCATCCTGCGCGGCGGTGGTTTGCCTTGCCCGGTGGTCAGCGTCGGGTCGACCCCGACCGCGCGCTGGGCCCGGGACCTCTCCGGTGTCACCGAGGTCCGCGCCGGTGTGTTCATGTTCGGCGACCTGTTCCAGGCAGGGATCGGCTCCGTTGCGGTCGAGAATATCGCGCTCAGCGTGCTTGCCACCGTCATCGGTCATCGCCGCGACAGGGGCTGGATCATTACCGATGCGGGCTGGATGGCGCTGTCACGGGACCGGAGCACGGCCCGGCAGGTGGTGGACCAGGGATACGGCCTTGTCTGCGACCTCGCTGGCCGCCCCTATCCCGATTTGCTCGTGGCCGAGGCCAACCAGGAACATGGCATTCTCGCCCTCCGCCCGGGCGCCGGAATTGATCTGCCCGACCTGCCCGTCGGCGCGCGGGTTCGCATCCTGCCGAACCATGCCTGCGCCACCGGCGCCCAGCACGATCGCTATCATGTGCTCGACGGTGACGGACAAGTCGGCGCTGTGTGGCCGCGTATCAGCGGCTGGTAGGAGACACCGACGATGACAACATCGGTTCAGCATGTCGCGACCGCCCGGGCTCCAGCACCGGCGGGCCATTATGTTCAGGCCACCACATGGGGGGACCTCGTCTTCGTCTCAGGCCAGCTCCCACTCCGACCTGACGGTCGCCACATGCCCGACGCGACAGTCGAGGCCCAGATCAGACTGGCGATCGCCAACTTGCTGGCGATCCTGGCAGAGGCGGGCTCCTGTCCGGACAACGTGCTGCGCGTGACGGCCTACCTCGTTGGCGTGGAACACTGGTCGGTCTTCGACCAGATCTTCGCCGAGCTGTTCGGACCGGCGAGGCCGGCTCGCGCCGTGGTGCCGGTTCCGCAGTTGCATCACGGCTACCTCGTGGAGGTCGAGGCGATCGCAACACGCGCGTTCTGACGTCTCGACTCAAGGCATCCGGCGATGGACCGACCGCCACTGCGCCTTCCCGCCGAGACCGCTGGAATACGGCCCGCATGGCGAGGTCGACACCACGCCGGACGACTATTTCGACCTGATGCGCCCCAATCTCGTCAGCATCGCAGAGGCGCTTGGGACGTGACGCGACGCGCACCGGCGGTCGGCTCTCGTCCGCGGCCATCGCACGCCTGGCGCATGATCGTCGCTTGGCTGGTGGATCGTCGCGCGCAGGCACGCAGTGCAGCCGGCGCGGGATAGGCGGAGGGCTTCGGTCCCAACGGACTGCGGCGGGGGTCAGCCCGTCCGTATCGGTCGATGGCGTTTCCCCTTGAGCCGGATCTGATGGGCGGACCGGGTGCGCCCCTCGGCCCCGGACCGATCGTAGGCGACGGGGGGTTAGGCATCGAATGGGTTCGGACCGTGCGATGTGAGCCCATGGGCGTTGAACCGGCTCGCGCTTGGCCAATACGAAACATCGCTGACGCAACGCCGCCTCCGGTTGAAGATCGAGGCCGCGACTCAACGCATCCATCCGCGAGACAAACGACGGGCCATGTCCGCTCTGTGGAAGCCTGTCCGCCCCCGTGACGACCGGGATGGGCGCCAAGCTGCCCGGCCGGTTTTAAAGCCCCTCGACCCAGAAGCCGAGGGGCCGAATGCTCAAATTTCAGTCCCTTCCGCAAGCGTGAGCGCATCCTCGACATCGACGCCGAGGTATCTAACTGTGCTCTCGATTTTCGTATGGCCCAGTAGGATCTGCACGGCGCGCAGATTGCCGGTCCGCTTGTAGATCAACGACGCCTTCGTTCGCCGCAGAGAATGGGTCCCGTAGTCCTCGCACCGCAACCCGATACCTGTGATCCACTCATCGACCAGACGCGCATACTGCCTGGTGCTGATGTGTGTGACGCCGTCGAGCCTGCTCGGAAAAGCATAATCGTCGAGCGTTCCACCCATGGCCTCCAGCCATGCCAGGATGCTGGTACGAGCAGGTTCGAGCAACTCGAACTGCACCGGCCGGCCGGTCTTGCGCTGGATAACGATGGCCCAGCTACGAACGCGACCACCGCTGACGAGATCGCCAATCTTGAGCTTGACGATGTCGCAGCCGCGCAGCTTGCTGTCGATAGCGAGGTCGAACATCGCCCGGTCGCGTGAGCGCCGTTCGCGGTCGAGCCAGAACCGGATGGCCCAGACCTGCTGAGGTTTGAGGGCCCGCTTGGCCCCGAGCTTGCGGCCAGCGTTCCAGGCCGGCCGCCCTTTCGTGGCCGGATCGTATGCAGAGTGTCCCATAATCTACCTCCTCGCCGGCTGATGCCGGCGAGGCGAGGAGACACCCAAAGCGATGCTCCAGAGGGGGGGGCATATGCGGACGTTCCGCTACCGACCCAACTGACCTTTGCCTTTTGTTCGGAAGCGGACGTTCCGCATCCGACCCAGGCCGTGTCAAAACGCCGGGAATGGGCTTTGTGCTGGGGTGCCGCCCCACTCTTGCGAGAATAGGCCTTCCACCGCTTGGAGCGGCCTTTTGTGGTCGAGCGGCGGTCCGTTTGAGTTGAAGGCGCTGCTGGACGGCT
>NZ_JAKSYM010000233.1 GCF_022829545.1 Methylobacterium sp. J-030
CCGACACACGGGGCAAGGAGCGCGTATACGACCGGCGGGTGATCAGCGGCATCGTCCATGTACTCAAGTCCGGCGGGCGTTGGACGGACGCACCGCGTGAGGACTACGGGCAGAACAAGACCCTCTACAACCGTTGCGTGCGCCGGGTGGCCAAGGGGGTCTGGGGAGGATGGATAGCGACGCGGGCGCACCTGCTGGAGTTCAACGACCGACGAGAACCCTCTACCACCGCGTCGTGCGCTGGGCGGCCAACGGGGTCTGCGTCCGCTTGTCCGGGACGCTGGCGCAAGCCGGTGGCCCGCCCTCCCAGGTACTTATCGACTCCCCCGCCGTGAAGGCGCATCGCTGCGCCGCCGGGGGTAAAGGGGGGAGCAGAACCAAGCCATCGGCCGCCCGCGCGGCGGGCGCACGACCAAGATCCACGCCCTCACCGATCGCTTCTGCCGCCCGCTCGCCTTCCTGCTGACCGGTGGGCAGGCCGCCGACTGCAAGGCCGGCGCGCTGCTGCTCGAACGTCTGCCCGCCTGCCGCATCGTGCTGGCGGACAAGGGCTACGACACCGACGCCATCCGCCGACAGATCGAAGCGGCTGGGGCCGCACCCAACATCCCGCCCAAGATCAACCGGCGCTGGAAGCCCTGCTTCTCGCCCGTGCTCTACCGCGGCCGCAATGCCATCGAGCGCATGTTCGGCCGGCTCAAGGACTTTCGCCGCATCGCCACCCGCTACGACCGCTCGGCCACGAACTATCTCGCTGCCGTCTGCATCGCTGCCACCGTCAGCTACTGGTTATGAGTCCGGACGGTAA
>NZ_JAKSYM010000238.1 GCF_022829545.1 Methylobacterium sp. J-030
CCGGGTCGCCGTCCGGCTCCCAGGTGCCGCGGTCCCAAAGCAGCACAACGCCCGCCCCGTAGCTGCCCGACGCGATCACGCCCTCGTAATCAGCGTAGTCCAGACCGTGATCCTCGACCTCGACGGCCAAGCGCCGTGCGCTCGCGACGAGGCTCGGGCCACGCGTGACCGCCCAGCTCTTGAGGACGCCACCGAGCTCCAACCGGAAGTCGTAGTGTAGTCGACGCGCGGCGTGCTTCTGCACGCGGTAGGCTAGGGGCTCAGGCATGGCCGGCACGCTCCGCCGACGTTTGCGAGGCATCATCCACCGCAACGACCTTCGACCTACGGGAGCGGCCGAGGACCTTGCTCATTGACCTGAGCAGGCCCAGGATGACGCGGGCCTGTAGGATCTGTCGGGGAAGTTCGGCGGGCCGCAGCGGACGATACCTGAGCATGGGGCTGGCCGCCTCCGTCGCGGCGAGCACGGCGCCAAGTGTGGGAAGGTGAGCTATCGTTCGGGCTGCATCCGTCCGGATGCCGAGCCACGGAGCCCAGAGCGCCTTGAGACCAAGGCGTCCCGAGGCATGTAACCCGATCACCCTCCGTCGCCAGGCGAACCGGAACAGGGCCCGCGGCAGCGGCTCCAGACGCGGGTCGCACGGGCTCTCCGGCACTTGGCAGCGCAGCTTCATCGTGTCCGCGGCCCCGCCGGGTGCGCGCCCGTCGAGCCGCCCCGAGGTGACCACGACGATGTCGGGGGCGTGCCGAACCCGCGCGTCGCTCGACAGCAGCGACGACACGAAGGCCTTGTCCTCGCCGACCGCGAGCGGCGGCATGCCGCCGACTTGCCGATAGGTGGCGAGCCGGACCGCGAGCGTCGCGCCAGAGGTGGTCCAGTGCCGCGGCCAGGGATCGTGCGCGATCGGATTAATCCGCGCTTCGAGCTCCGTGAGCAGCGCCTCGTAGGCGCCCTCCAGCGCGCCGCGCGCGTGCAAGGACGCGGGAAGCCGAGCGGCATCTGCCTCATCGAGGTCGATCCGGCCTGCCACGGCATCGACTCCATCGGTGATTGCAGCGAGGTTGCGCGCGACCCAATCCTCAGGAACTCGGCTATCCGCGTCGGTCGTGAGGATGACACCGTCCAACGTCCCGCCCTCCTCCAACCACGCGGCCGCGGCCTCCATGGCCTCCCGCCGTGCCCATCCCGCGTTCGCCTCGGCATACGCTTGCTCGATCACCCGAACCGGGCGACGCAGGGACGTCCGAAGGGCTGCGACCACATGGGCCGTGCCATCCGTGCAGTTGTTCAGGAACAGCAGGACGCCGAGCCCGCTTCCCCCAAGACCTTCCTGCCCGTCGAGAGCGCGGAGGCAATACTCGATGCGTTCGGCTTCATTGAAGACCGGGACAGCGACCACCGCTCGTAGGGCTTGGTTCGGCATCCCTTGATCGACAGGTGACGCCACAACTTCAGTCTCGGTCAGCACTGATATCTCCGGCGAGCCGGGTTATGCGCCGGCATCACGCAAACCTGCCGCGCAGCACCCTGTTCTGGGGCCAAGCCAGTTTTAATCCGGCGACGTTGCCGCACCTGAACACGGACAACATGCAGCCAGCTTTCAGCCTCGGCGCTCTGAACTTCGCCCTGGCCGGCGCGCGCGAGGGCTTCGGCCCGTTCCTCGGCGTGTACCTGCAGAAGCAGGGCTTCGACCCCGCCGCCACCGGGTTCGCCATGGGC
>NZ_JAKSYM010000240.1 GCF_022829545.1 Methylobacterium sp. J-030
CCGGCGAGGTAGGCGCCCAAGACGCTGAAGGCGCCGGACTTGACGCCGCGCCGGCCCCAGATGCCCCAACCCCCGTCCACGGGACGACCAGGCCCGCGAGGCAGAGCCCCAGAACGCGGAAGGCCGGGGACTTGCCCCCGCGGCTGCCCACGCTACCCCACAACGCGGCCACCGGACGCTCAGGCTCGCGCTCGCGGCGCGTCAGGTCGGTGAAGATCGCCCGCTCGCCGGCGGTGAGCACCTCGCCCCTGGACGCGGTCAGGATGGCGCGCCACGGCGCCCAGGTCTCGCCCGGCAGGATCTCCCCGAAGATGGCGGGATCGGCCAGGGCCTCCCGCATCGTGCAGAGGGGGCGACAGGCCGGGTTCATGCCGGGCGCCTCGCGTAGCGCTCACGGACGCCAGGACGCTCAGGAGCCTTCGGAGGGCCCATCCTGCGGGCCTGCCGGTCCATCCGGTCGCCGATCTGGCCGAGGGCCTCCAGATCCACGTTCTGGCCGCTGGCCATGGCCGCGTGCAGCTTGGCCAACTCGACTGCCAACCCAGCATAGGCACGGGCCGCCTCGCGCTGAGTGACGCTCATGGCGGCTTTGCCGCCGCGCTCGGCCTCCACCTCGTCCAACACGGACTTGTAGTGTCTGGCCGCCTCGGTGCTGCCCGGCACGGTCACGAGGAACGGCCGGCTGCCGTTGGCGAGCGCAGAACGCTGCTTGGGGGAGCGAGGACTTGCAGGTTGAGCTTGGAACGACATTCGACCGCTCGACTGTGATCTGCTAAATATAGGGCGGATCCGTCAAATTGTCTAATATCCACAAGTATAGTCCGTGGGCGTTCCCAGGCATTCGCTGGCGTTCTATTCGTGATCAATGGCTTTGTGTTTGCGCATTGATAGACGCG